>NZ_JBDVLG010000026.1:0-141171 GCF_039970775.1 Roseobacter sp. | reverse complement strand
GTAGAGCGCCATTTGCCAAATCACCTCGGCGACTTCCGTTTCGCTCAAACCAACTTTCAGCCCAGCCTCAATATTGATCCGGAGTTGCGGTGCAGTTTGGGCCCCCATTGCCGACAATGCCGCGATGGTTGCAATGTAGCGGCTTTTCAGGTCGAGGCCCGGACGCGCATAAAAGCGTTCGTAGGCCATGTCGATCACTGTATCTGCTAGGCGTCCATCCGGTTGGGCGGCAGGACGAGGAACACCGAGGTGATCCGGTGGCGCTGCGCGTTCGACAGGACGGAAACCGCTTCCCGGTTGGCTTTGCACAGGAAGCGGTTGGCCGCGCGGGCGATGAGCCCGCCTGCTGCGTCGCTGTCTTGCATCAGCTCCAGCAGCGCTCTCAGCCGTTCCGGGGGCAGGCGAGCGTCTTGCGTGTGAGCGCGAGGGGCGGGCGCATGATTACACCCGCAAGTCTGGCATCGAGGAGACGTTCATTGTCGCCCCCGAGACTGCCCCAGCTTGGGCGCAGGATCGCGGCGCGTTGTGGAATGCCGCTGAGGCCAGCGAGACCCGCCGCAACTCTGTCACCACCCGTGAGTGGGAGCTGGCCTTGCCCTCGGAGGTCAGTGCCGGGGAGCGCTCGCAGATCACCCGGGCGTTTGCTGAAGAGCTGGTGGCGCGCTATGGCGTGGCCGTCGATGTAGCCATTCATGCGTCGCACCGCGAAGGCGACCAGCGCAATCATCATGCGCATGTTTTGACCACGACCTGGCAGCTGGAAGCCGAGGGTTTTACCACCAAGACGCTGGTGCTGGATGCGGCCAAAACTGGCGGCGTCGAGATCGCGCAGATGCGCGAGGGTTACCTAACTCAAACTAACTGTCTACAAGCTAATGCAACAGTCCCCTTAAGGGAGATTGGAACTTAAGGAGACTGCCGCATGGAAACTTTACTTAGTGTGCCGGAACTGGTTGCGGCGGCGCTCGCCAACGCAAAGACGTCCGAACATCGGATTGCAGAGGTTCGAGATCATTTTAAAGGGCAGAATGGCTCAGGCACTCAAGCTGAAGACCTTCGCGTGGCCTATGCCGCACTTGAATTGCTTGCCGTTGATACGTTTTCAGTGTTCGAAGCGCGCATGCAGCATCACTTCAAACGGGGTCCATTCTCACGCAAACTGAAAGCGGTGCTTGTTGATGCTGGGCACACGGACCTCGCCGACAGGGTTCATCAGTATTATCTCGCAATCAACGTGCTCAAGCATGGAACAGGTGCAAGCTACCGGGAATTGCGCGATACGCCAAACGCGCTGTTCCCTGTGAAACCGGCCGAAAGTGACGCACCATCCGGCCTTATAGATGTTGGCGTGCCTGGTTTTTTTGAAGGTCTAGCGACAACACTTCTTGAAGCTCATCAGTTTCTTGAAGATCGGTAGATTGTCGAATTCGACTTTTGCAAATGAGAGAGTCATGCATGGCTGACGCTGCATCCTTAACCCAGAAATATCAAATGTATTGTGGCTGAAAATTCATGAAAATAGTACTGGTAACACCTGAAATCCCGTACAATACCGGCGCTATAGGGCGGACATGCGTTGCGTTGAACTTGGAACTGATCCTGATCAAGCCATACGGCTTTTCCTTAGATGAGAAAGCAGTACGGCGTGCGGGCACGGACTACTGGAAGTACGTGCAGTTGACCGAATATGATAGCTGGCAGGACTTTCTGGATGATCACAAGCCAGTGCCGGATAGCCTATTCTTCTTCGAAGAACATGGTGTTCAGACGCTCTATGACCCCGACTATCAACAAGATGCCTATTTGGTATTCGGGTGTGAATCAAAAGGCCTGCCACCGGCGATACTGGATGGGATGGAAGACCGAACCTTCAGCTTGCCCATGCTCGATACGCGCGTTCGATCACTGAACTTGGCAAACGTAGCAACAGCGGTTGTCTATCAAGCGATGCGCAGTCAGTTGGGCGGCTGAACCGGCAATTTGGCGAAGTCGTTCGTAGCCCCAGACAGCACGCCCTCATCTGTCAAAGATGGATGGGGCCCCCCCGAAAACAGGGCAGGCACGGGTACACGACAATCATCTAAGACAGAAAGGTGCTGTGCACTGCGAAAGGACGTTATGATGGGTGCTGAGAGAACAGATTTACGCAGCCAGGCGGCCATCAATAACGCGCGCAAGACAAGGTCAGTGGGTTGCCGTGATTGCGCCGCCCCGCCACTGCCACCGCGCGAGCACGGTTCCTGAGCCTTACGAGGATGCGTCGCTTCCTACCAGCCATCAAGCAAACCAAAACGGCGATCTTTTCAACAGTGCCTCAGCAAAGCGCAAACCCGTACCTTTATCTCAATAGCCTTCGGGCTTTCCATTTATCCGCACGCCATCGGCCATAGACGGCAGCGCGGATTTACGTGGCGCTGGCAGCTCGAGCATTTTCATCATCATTTCACTTTGGCGTGTAACGTTCATCTTCTGAAAGACGATTTTCAGATACTGACGCGCACTGGCCTCGGTAATCCCAGCCTCGCCCGCAGCTTCGCGCACCGTGAGACCCTGCACCATGAACCCGGCCAAACGGGACTGTGTCGGGGTCAAACCGAACACCCGGCACAACACTTCGTTTTCCGTTTCGACGGGTCTGCGCGGGTCCCGCAGGACCAAAAGCGCAAGGGGTTCTGCAACCTGCGCCCATCCGGGTTGCTGATTGTCGACCAACACAGAAGACACAAAAACCGCGAGTTTTTCACCATCCGATGGTCGATTAAGAGCAATCGCTTCACCGCCGCACGCAGCCCCGATCTGCGCCTTATGAAGAACCCGCGCGATACAAGATTTCAGGCTGTTTCCGGGGTCGCTTGAGACGTGAATTTTGTCATGCTCGCGAAAAATCCCATCACGGTCATGCAGGATTTCACGGGCCGTATGATTTGCAAATCGAATGGCCGACGACCGATCCACCACAATGATACCAATCGCCATCACATCCAAAGTATCGGCAGCAATGTTGCGTTCAAAATCTATCGTAGCCAGATCCCGTTTCAGCCACAAAGCGCGGTTCAGATGCGGTATCAGTTCTTGCAATAGTGCGCATTCGGTCTCTCCAAACCGGTTTTGGTGACGATTCCGCAGCGCCAGAAAATACGACAACGACTGGTCTTCTTCGCGCAGATTGACCCCTAGAGAATATTCAACACCACCGGGCGCCAACACCTCTTGGTAGATCCGCGAGGCATGCAAGGTTTCGTCCGATACGCTCATCCGGCAGTGAATAGGCACAAAGGGGTTGCTGGAAAAATGCGCAAGGCGCGGGTCTTCGGGCATCAATTCGTCGTAGCGCCGATAATGATCCTGATCCCATGCATAGCCGTGCAGGCGGCTAAACGACAGCTGGTGATTTGCCAGATCATGATGGCCAATCTGCGCCCCCTGGGCCTCAAACAGGTGCGACGAAGCGGCCAGAAACGTCTCCCAATTCTCCGGATTGCAGACGGCATCGTAGAGTGCATCGATCGTGGTCAGCAACTGGCGCGTTTTCTCTGCGGATACGGTGTGGATCATGGGTTCTTCCAAAGTAACATCGCTGGGACCCAACCGCCCGCATGGCAGCTGCCCAACACAATCTGACCACCTATTCAGCCCGCCCCGGACAAGTCAACGTCCCCATAGCCCGGCCGCGCCAAGCGTCTCAAAGAACCCCACCTGACATTCACATTTGGGAACTGTCTGTACGCGCACTGCAGCGTATCAGATTTGGAACGTTTTGGGCCGCAATGCACCGTCAGGACAAACAAACCAAAGATGAGATACGACAGACACAAACAACCGGCATCGCCGGGCAGGCCGTTCACCTTGCGATCCGGGGCGGGTGGCACATGGCCCTAAGATCCCTCCGAGAGCGCGTTTTGCAAACACTGTGTTTTGAGATCACAGGGCTGACGTTGGCGGTGCCGGTCTTTGCGATTGCCACAGGCAGCACCTCACGGCACAGCATGCTGCTGATCACGTTGCTGTCGCTTGTCGCGCTTGTGTGGACCCCGGTGCACAACACCCTCTTTGACCTCACTGACTTCCGGCTTTCGGCGCGCAAAGCAAGCGACAGACCCCACTGGCTGCGAATTGGTCACGCCATATCTCACGAGGTCAGCGCAGTGGTTTTGACGTTGCCCATCGTCATGTCTGTGGGGCGTTTATCCTTTGCGGAATCGCTGGCGGTCAACATCGGCCTGACGGCGTTTTACACAGCCTACGCCTATGTGTTCCACCTTGCCTATGACCGCCTGCGACCGGTGCAAGTACCGCGGGCCAAACCGTCATAGACCCACATAAATCAGGAATGTGCGCCCCCATCACCGCCAAACTTATTGATTTAGCTGCCATATCTGATTGTTGAGATGCGACAGCAAGCTGGGCAACGTTTCGCGCTGGATACGCCCCCCCAGACAAATTCTGACAAATCGGTCCTGATCCCCCACAGTGCGGAATGCGCTTTCAGGTGCGATGCCAATCTCGTGGTTCGACATATGCGACATCAGCGTCGCACAAGTCACGTTTTGCGGCAATTCCAGCCAAATGTTGAACGCATGCGGATGCGAAAGAAATGTGGCCTCGGTGATTTTATCTGATGCCATACCCTGCCGAATGGCGCTTTCCTTGCGGATATAACGCCGGATCTGGTCTGCGGTTCCGTCCAAAACCCAACGGGTCGCCAGCGCCATGCACACCGGCGACGCCATGCCCGAAAAGGCCCGAATTCCGTTTTCGATGGCAAAGTTGCCGCGCGCATTTGGTGCAACCGTATAGGCCAAACGCAACCCCGCCCCGATACATTTCGCAAGGCCCCCGATGTACCATGTCTGCTCGGGCGCGCTGGTGGCCATTGGGGGCGGCGCATCGGGCAGGACAAACCCGTAGGCGTCATCTTCGATCAGGGGCAGATCGTGACGTTTGACAACCTCGCCGATGTCGAGCCGCCGATGCTGCGGGACAATCATGGTCGTGGGATTGTGCAGCGTCGGGTTGAGATACAGCGCTTTGGGGCTGTGGCGGCGAATGGCGGCGTCTAGGGCGTCTGGCAACACACCGTCTTTGTCCATCGGCAACCCGATCAAGACCAACCCCAACTGCGCGGCGATCTTTTTGAAACCGGCGTAGGTGATGTCTTCGCACAGGATACAATCACCCGGACGGGCCAGCACGGTTAAAATCGCCAACATAGTCGCGTGGGCGCCCGGTGTGACGGACACCCGGTCAAGGTTGGGCACCAGCCCGCGCATAGACAGCCAAATCGACGCGGCCTCTTTGTCCACGTCGCCGCCAATCGGGTTTTGATAGCGCAGCAGGTGCACCAGATCCTCGGACACAACAGACAGCCCCGATCGCATGCGTTCAATCAGGTCGGGGTCTGTGGGTTCGGGCGGCGCGTTCATCGTGAGGTCATTGGCCATTGCACGGCGTTCATCACTAGAACTGCTGATGCTGTGCTGGGGCAACACAAAGGTGCCGCGCCCGACATGGGATTCAACAAGCCCCCGGCTGATCGCTTCGGTATAGCCGCGCGACACGGTGGTGAAATCAACGCCGATCATATCGGCCAACCGCCGCTGTGGCATCAGCCGATCACCGGGCAAAAGAACGCGGTCTTTCATGTCTTGGGCGATGCAATCGGCGATCGCCAGATACCGCGGTTTCTTGGAATGTTCGATTCTGTGAGACCAGTTTTCCATCTTGCCCTCGTGGTGTTTGGCCGATCTGGCGCAATTGTATGCATATTTTGCATTCAATATGAGTGGCTAAAAATGGGGTGTAAAGGCCGATCTCAGCCAAGAATAGCCTAAATTTTTGCTATTTTGTGGATGTATCGCACAGTGATTAAGCAAAGGCATACAATCAATACAATTAGATTGATGGTAAAATTGTATGGATCGATGGCGGGCTGCCCAACGACCTGACTAGCCTGAAGCAACCCAACTGCGAACAACAGGAGAGCGCAATGCCTAAGGTAACAACCCCAGCCCACAAAGACGGTGACTTCTTTGTAGATTATGAAGAAAAAGTATTCGAAGACGTGCAGGCCGAAGAAGGCCAAAAAGCCCTCGTCACGTTCCATTCCGTTGCCTTTGAAGGCTCTATCGGATTGGTGAACATCCTTCAGGCGATCCGCCTGCAACGCAAAGGGTTTGAAACCTCGGTGTTGCTTTATGGTCCCGGCGTTTCCTTGGGGGTGCAACGCGGCTTTCCGACATTGGGCGACGAAGCCTTTCCCGGCGCACAGAACTACGCCGCAAACCTGACGAAGTTCATGAAAGAAGGCGGCAAGGTCTATGCCTGCCGCTTTGCGCTGCAAATGTTGATGGGCCACGGAGAGCCGTCGTTGCTTCCGGGCATCACACCGATTGCCCCACAAGACGTGCTGGACCTCAAACTGCTGCACATCCGTGACGACGCGGTGATCGTAGACACCTGGACCGTCTAAACCCCTTCAACCTGCGGGGCGGCAACGGCGCAGCCCCGCAGGCGCCAGATTTTCACACCTCGTTGGGCCGGGTCTGGCCCGCCCATCATCCACAAAGGATGGCCCATGTTAGATCACACCGTCAGAGCCGCCGCTGTTCAGATTGCACCTGATCTGACAAGCCGCGCGGGCACTGTTGAACGTGTCTTGAACGCAATCACAGAGGCCGCCGACAAGGGCGCTGAACTGATCGTCTTTCCCGAGACCTTCGTGCCCTACTACCCATATTTCTCGTTTGTGCTGCCCCCCGTACAGCAAGGCCCCGAACATTTGCGCCTGTACAAAGAGGCCGTCGTTGTGCCGTCACCCGATACGCAAGCCGTCGCAGACGCGGCCCGCAAACGCGGCGTTGTGGTTGTTTTGGGGGTGAACGAACGCGACAACGGATCACTGTATAACACACAACTGGTATTTGACGCGGACGGGTCGCTGGCCCTGAAACGCCGCAAAATCACGCCCACCTATCATGAACGGATGATCTGGGGGCAAGGCGATGGCGCGGGCCTCAAGGTGGTTGATACCAAGGTTGGCCGCATTGGCGCGCTGGCTTGTTGGGAACACTACAACCCCCTCGCGCGGTATGCGTTGATGACCCAGCACGAAGAGATCCATGTCGGTCATTTCCCCGGCAGTCTGGTTGGCCCCATTTTCGGCGAACAGATCGAAGTCACCATGCGCCACCACGCGCTGGAATCCGGCGCGTTTGTTGTCAACGCGACGGGATGGCTGACCCAAGACCAGATCAACAGCATCTCGGACGACCCCAAATTGCAAAAGGGGCTGCAAGGCGGGTGTATGACCTGCATCGTTTCCCCAGAAGGCCGCCATGTTGTGCCGCCACTGACCGAAGGCGAAGGCATACTCATCGCGGATTTGGACATGCGGCTGGTGGCCAAACGCAAACGCATGATGGACAGCGTGGGCCACTATGCCCGCCCCGAATTGTTGCACCTTGTCCACGATGCGCGCGCCACCCAGCCTGCGCGCCGCATTGAAGACCCCCAAGACCCAATGACCCCCCCAGACGTGGAGGCAGATGATGTCGGAAGCTGATTTTATCAATGAATTGCAAACCCATGGCATGCGTTTGGTTGACCCGACCGCAGGCATGGAAAGCCGCCGGGGCGGCGCGGGCCCAACCGACCACAAGGCAGTGATTGTTGGCGATGCCACTGTGATGGTTCCCGTCCACACAGCGCCCGCCTTTGACAGCCCCTATCTGGTGCAGGCGCCCGATGGCGACGGGTTTGCCCAAGTCACAAAATCGGGCCAACCGATGGCCAAGATCCGGTTTCCGTCGCGGCCCAAGTTTTACGACCTGAAAACCGCAGACGGGGTCGAATACAACAAAATCGCAACGCTGCATTCCAAGGATGTTCTGGCCACCACCGTTTTGCAAACCTGCATTCGCTATGAAAGCCGCAAGAAAACGTGCCAGTTTTGTTCGATCGGGCAATCATTGGCGGCGGGCCGCACGATTGCGCATAAAACACCCCAACAGCTTGCCGAAGTGGCCAAAGCCGCCGTGGAGCTGGACGGCGTAAAACATATGGTCATGACCACCGGAACGCCCGCCGGAAAGGACCGCGGCGCGTCGGTCATGGTCGACAGCGCCCGCGCGATCAAAGCCGCGGTCAATTTGCCCATTCAGGGCCAATACGAACCCCCCGAAGACAATATTTGGCACGAACGGGTGTTTGAGGCCGGCATCGACGCGTTGGGGATGCATCTTGAGGCCGTCACCCCAGAGGTACGCGCGCGGGTTATGCCCGGCAAGGCGCAGGTCAGTCTTGAGAAATATTTCGACAGCTTCAAGGCCGCCGTTAAGATCTTTGGTCGGGGGCAGGTATCCACCTATATCCTTGCAGGTTTGGGCGATACCCCCGAGGCGATTTTGGAAACCTCGCAAGAGCTGTGCAAGATCGGGGTGTATCCCTTTGTGGTGCCGTTCATACCGGTGTCCGGCACACCAATGGAAAGCCACCCCGCACCAGATGCCGCATTTATGGCCCGCATTTTGAAACCCCTGTCGGGCATGATCCTGCGCGCGGGCATGAACGCCGAAAGCGTGAAGGCCGGGTGCGCCAAATGCGGTGCATGTTCGGCGCTGTCGGTTTACGAAAAGCTGAGAGTGTCATGAGCTTTCAGTCTCCCAGCGTATTTTTATCGCCCGACTTCATCATTCGCGCGGCGGCACAGTCATGGGAATTGGACGGCATCAAAGCCCTGCGCCGTCAGGTTTTTGTCGAGGAACAGGGCATATTCCAAACCCACGACCGCGACGCGATAGACGCCATCGCAATGCCATTGGCCGCGATCAGCACGATTGCATCAGAGGCTGATCAGGTCGTTGGGACGGTGCGCATTCACGAAGAGACGCCGCGTCTGTGGCGTGGGTCGCGTTTGGCCGTTGCCAAAAGCCACCGACGCATGGGGCAGCTTGGCGCTGAACTGATCCGACTGGCGGTGTGCACCGCGCATGGGCGGGGCTGTGACCGGTTTTTGGCGCAGGTGCAGATGCAAAACGTGACGCTGTTCAAACGGCTGCATTGGGCCCCGTTGCGCGAGATCGAAGTGCACGGCGTGCCCCACATGGAGATGGAGGCAAACCTGACGGCCTATCCCGCCATCCTCGACCCCTTCATGGGGTGGAAGTCCCTGCCCCCTCGTCGGAGACGCGCCGCATGAAACCCCAACAGCCCCTGCGCCAGATCGCGCGCACCCTGCGTGACCACCCGTCCATCCGCAGCAAACTGGACATCGCCCAAAGCACCGCAACCCTTGGGTTGACGGCAAACAGCACAGGCCAACCGGGTGACGATTGCGCCGTTTTGCCAACCCAAAGCGGGTACGACCTCTTTGCCTGCGAGGGCTTCATCAACGCCTTTGTGCAGGCTGATCCCTGGTTTGCAGGATGGTGCGGCGTGATGGTGAACATCTCTGACATCTTATCAATGGGCGGCCGCCCCAAGGCCGTCACAAACGCGATTTGGGCCCCCAACGCCGAACAGGCGCAACCCGTCTTGGCCGGAATGAAGGCCGCGTCACACGCCTATGGCGTGCCCATCGTGGGCGGCCACACGAACCTGCACACCGACGAACTTCAGCTATCTGTGTCTATTTTGGGCCACGCCCGACGGGTGATATCGAGCTTTGCCGCCGAACCCGGCGACGTTTTGATCTGCGCGATGGATTTGCGCGGCAGCTACCGCGAACCCTTCGACAATTGGAACGCGGCGCTGACCTCGCCGCCCCAGACGTTGCGCGCCACGATGGAGATTTTGCCCAAATTGGCCGAAGCAGGCCATCTGCGCGCGGGCAAAGACATCAGCCAAGGCGGCATCGTCGGCACGGCCCTGATGTTGGCCGAAGCCTCTGGCGTTGCCATCGACATTCAGGTTGATGCCCTGCCGCGCCCAAAGGACGTTGACCTGGACAGATGGCTGCGCAGCTTCCCCAGCTTTGGGTTTTTGCTGAGCGCACGCGCCGCGCAGGCCGATGCCATTTGCGCCGCCTTTGACGAACAGGGAGTGTCTGCCGCCGTTTGCGGTGACATCACCAACGGCAGCACCGTGCAGCTGGTCGGCCGCGAGGGAACCGCGCTCTTCTGGGACTACGCCCGCACCCCCTACCTGAACCTTTCAGCCAAAGAGGCCTTTCATGCCTGAAATCCGGTTTACCATTCGATGGCCCGATGGCCAGACCCAAGATTGCTATTCGCCGTCCACGGTTGTGCGGGAATTCTTGACCGCAGGCACGACGTATCCGCTCGATGATTTTATGGCACGGTGCCGGGTCGCCCTCGACAAGGCCAGCACCCGCGTTGAGGCCACATTTGGCTATCGCTGCACAAGAGCGGACGCGCAATTGGACACTCTCGAACGCAACGCCTGCGCGTTTTCCGCACCCGCAGACGTCACCTGTCTGTCGATCACCTGAGGAACCAAACCATGACCCATCGTGAACATAAATCAGTCGTCGTTGTGGGCGGCGGTCAGGCCGGGCTTTCGGTAAGCTATTATCTGACGCAGAAAAATCTGGATCATGTTGTTTTGGAACGCCACGAAAAGTTCCATTCTTGGCGGGTGAACCGGTGGGATACATTCTGCCTTGTGACGCCAAATTGGCAGTGCCGTCTGCCCGATTTTCCTTATGCGGGCGATGATCCGGATGGGTTTATGGTCAAAGACGAAATCACCGACTATCTACAGGCCTTTGCCCAAAGTTTTACACCGCCAATTGTAGAAAACTGCGAGGTGACGCAGATCACCAAACGCCCCGGCGGTGGGTATTTGGTCGACACCAGCCAGGGCAATTATTCGACAGATCAGGTGGTGATCGCCACGGGTGGCTATGACAACCCGATTGTCCCGCCCTTTGCCGCAAACCTCGACCCGTCGATCACGCAGATGCATTCGGTCGACTACCGCCGCCCCAGCCAAATGCCCGAAGGTGCGACATTGGTCGTTGGCACCGGGCAATCGGGCGTGCAGCTGATGGAAGATATGCACCTTGAAGGACGCGATGTGCATCTGGCCGTCGGCCCGGCGCCGCGGTCACCGCGCATGTACCGCGGGCGCGACGCCACCGATTGGATGCACGCGTTGGGCCACTACCACATCACAATCGACAAACACCCCAACCCCGAACACGCCGTGACCAAGACCAACCACTACATGACCGGGCGCGATGGCGGGCATGAGATTGACCTGCGAAAATTCGCCCGCGACGGCGTGTCTTTGTACGGCTCGGTCAGCGGGATGCAGGGCAGCACGATCCAGTTCCTGCCCGATCTGGGGCACAACCTTGATGATGCCGATGACAGCTATCTTAGCATACGCACCGCCATTGATGATTACATCGCAAAGAACAATATCGACGCCCCAATTGAGCCCGCATTTGAAAAGGCTTGGCACCCGGAACACGAGATTACAGAGATCGACTGCAAGGCGAAAGGCATCACATCCATCCTATGGGCCATCGGGTTTCGCCCCAACTATGGCTGGATTGACGTCGATGTTTTCGATGATGTTGGCCGCCCCGTCTATCAACGCGGGGTGTGCGACGCGGAAGGATTCTATTTCATCGGGCTTGGGTGGCTCAACACTTGGGGGTCGGGGCGATTTTTGGGGATCGATGAGGATTCGCAATACTTGGCCAGCGTAATTGCCGGGCGCCAGAAATCAAAGATGCGTGCGGTGTCATGACGGCGCGAATAGCCCCTGCACCTAAACAAATCAGCCGTCGTGTTCAGTTGCGTCTTGGCATGGCGCAGCTGGCGTTTCGTGGGCTTGCAGAGGACTGGTGGCTCAAACACTTGGGCGACGTGCATTGGCAATTGATCGCCGATTCTGTGGGCCAAAATACCACCCTGTTCAAAGACCGTGCGGGGCGGCAAACCTACGCGGCCTTCTGCGCCACCGAGTTTGATCAACCCCACCCCGATCACGCTGGTTTGGGCGGCACGCTGGACGTCACATCAACGCTTTGGTCTGCGGGACGCAGTCGGCTTCAGTCGATCCACATTCTGAAATCGGGCGATATAACTGTCGCACGATTTCGGTTGATGTCGACATTTGTGTGCCACGAAAAAGACGGGGTAAACGCAAGCATCAGCCGGTCGATGCCCTATCTCATCCCGGTTCTGGACCCTGCGCCAGATGATTTTGCGGCCCGCACAGGCACCGCGGCGCGCGCGTGCCGCACCCAAGGGCATGACCTGCGCGATCACGTCTTGATCCAGCCTTGCATCGGCACCGACTTTAACGCGGTCGGACTATTGTATTTCCCGAGTTTTACCCGGTTTTTTGATCAAACCGAACGTGGGCTGGTCCGCTCCACTGGCTGGTCGCCATTGCGGCGGCGGCGCGTGCTATATTTCAACAACATAGAACACGGGGACGATGTAATCGGAGCATCTTGCGCTGATGGGCTCGAACTTTGGTGCGCAGGCGGGCGCGCGGCAGAGCCCCGAAAACTCGCCCACTGCGCCTTTGACCGGTTTTGATGGTATAAAAGACGTCTTGATCAGACCGCCATCTGCACGCTGATCCTCACCAAATCCGTCTTTCGCGGACGCTCCCCTGCCTGCACGGGTCGTTAGGTCTTAGGCAGAGCAAACACCCCCAGCCAATAAGAACATCAATCGCAGTGCGAGGCGCGGCGATACTTTAATAGGCATATACCACAACCCGCACCGCCCCATGCCCCCTCGTCGCTTGACTTCTTTGACCGGCGTGAACCATTCTATGATTGGTTCACTATTTGACAAACGACTGCACGAGGGACGCAAAAAACATGTCACTGCACGCGAACACTGCCACTTCAAACGATGTGCAGACCGGCGCGCTGCTGTCGCTCAGCGACTTGGTTTTGCGGTTCAGAGGTCAGGCGAATGATGTGATAGACAAAATCAGCCTGACCGTAAATCACGGCGAGGTTCTGTGCGTTGTGGGCGAATCCGGGTGTGGAAAAAGCGTGACAGCCATGGCCCTCATGGGTCTCTTACCTGCAGATTCAACACGCATTTCCTCAGGAAAATTAGAAATTTGCAACACTCAGATCAATTTACCACAAGCCACGCTTCCACCTGAAATGCGCGGCAATAACGTCGCCATGATCTTTCAAGAGCCGATGACATCGCTCAACCCCACCTTCACCATCGGCAATCAAATCGAAGAAGCCGTCCAGCGCCATACCGGCGGGACCCGCACCACAGCACGTGCCCGCGCGTTGGATATGTTGCAACGTGTCGGCATCGCCAACCCCGAACAGCGCCTATCAGAATATCCGCACCAATTATCCGGTGGTATGCGGCAACGAGTCATGATCGCCATGGCCTTGGCCAATAATCCGCAAATTCTCATCGCAGATGAACCGACAACCGCCCTTGATGTGACGATTCAGGCCCAGATCCTAGACCTGATCCGCGACCTGCGCGACGAAACCGGCATGTGCACCATCATGATCACCCATGATCTGGGCGTCGTCGCCGAAATCGCCGACACGGTTGCGGTGATGTATGGTGGTCAGGTCGTCGAAGAAGGGCCCGTGGCAGAGGTGTTCAACAACCCCCAGCACCCCTATACAATCGGCTTGATGAGCGCGATGCCGCAGCTCGACAAACCCGGCACGCGGCTGGCCATTGTGCCGGGCACGGTGCCGACGGTTGCGAATATGCCGGACGGATGCAGGTTTCGCACCCGTTGCGCCTTTGCCTCCGAGACCTGCCAAACGCGCCCGCCCCTTGCCAACATCACACAGCACCATACCGTCGCCTGCCACTACGCGCCCCTTGAGGCGCATGTGTCGGTGTCCCTATGAGGGCCGATATCATCCTCGAAGCGGTCAACGTAGCCAAACATTTCGGCAGCGCCAGCACCGGATTGTCGCGCGCACCGGCTGTTTTGGCGGTGGATGGGGTATCGCTCCGGGTGCGCCGGGGCGAAACCTTCGCCATTGTGGGTGAAAGCGGGTGCGGCAAATCCACTTTGGCGCGGGTGTTGATGCGCCTGTTGACCCCCACATCCGGCGATGTCTTGTTTGATGGGCACGAGGTCAGCGCCGCCAGCGGGGCCGCCCTGCGATCTTTGCGCCAACAGATGCAGTTCATTTTCCAAGACCCGTTTTCATCGCTGAACCCGCGCATGTCCGTGGGCGCGCTGGTGGGCGAACCCCTTGAGGTGCACGCCCCCGAGCTGAACGCGCAACAACGCCGCGACCGGGTCGCGGAACTGCTGCACAAAGTTGGGCTGCGCGCAGAATATGCCGGGCGCTATCCGCATGAATTTAGCGGTGGGCAAAGGCAGCGCATCGGGATTGCCCGCGCGCTGGCCTCAGGCCCCAAACTGATCATCGGGGACGAACCTGTCTCGGCGTTGGACGTGTCTGTTCAGGCGCAGGTGATCAATCTGCTGGGTGATTTATCGCGCGACATGGGGCTGACGTTGGTGATCATCGCCCATGATCTGGGTGTCATTCGCCATATGAGCGACCGCGTCGCGGTGATGTATTTGGGCCGAATTGTCGAAAGCGGCACCACAGAAGACGTCTACACCAACCCGCGCCACCCCTACACACGGGCGTTGCTGGCATCGATCCCGGCGATGGGCGGCAAACCGGATGGCCAGCGCGCGACCGTTTTGGGCGAAATGCCCAGCCCCAGCGCGCCGCCTCCCGGGTGCCGGTTTCACACGCGTTGCCCCCATGCGCAGGCGGTATGCAAAACCGACACCCCGGACCTGAGCCGTGCAGGTGCCGGCGATCACCACGTGGCTTGCCACCTGTGGGACACACTTGCCAGCGAACCGCCCTTCGCCCCGCCCCCCCAAAAAACCCAGGCCGCAGAAGCCCGGTTCGCCCTGTACCGCGCCGCGGTCGAAGGCGGCACCGTCACACATAAAAACCATCAACAGACAGAGAGGCCCTGACATATGTCACACCTGAAAACTGCCATGATCACGGCGCTGCTAAGTGCGAGTGTACTTGGCGCCGCCCCCGCAATGGCCAAAGACCTGCGCATCGCGTTGCAATCAGATGCAGATGTGCTTGACCCCGACCAATCCCGCACATTTGTGGGCCGGATCGTTTATGCATCGATGTGCGACAAACTGGTCGACATTACGCCAGACTTGGAAATCATCCCGCAACTGGCCACATCCTGGACCACCTCGGACGACGGCACCGCGATCACGATGCAGCTGCGTGAAGGGGTCGTATTTCACGATGGCACTCCGTTTAATGCGCAGGCCGTCGCTGCAAATATCGAACGGTCGCAGACCATGGACGAATCGCGCCGCAAATCCGAGCTGAAGTCGATTGCGTCCACCGAAATCACGGATGAATACGAGATCAAGCTCAACCTCACCGGGGCGGATGCGACGTTGATGGCACAGTTAGCCGACCGCGCGGGGATGATGGTATCGCCGACAGCCGCCGCAGCTGCGGGTGCTGATTTTGGCCTGAACCCCGTTTGTTCAGGCGCGTTTAGCTTTACCGAACGCGTGGCGCAGGACAAGATCGTGCTGACCAAATTCCCCGACTACTGGAATGCCGACGCGATCAATTTTGACAGCGTCACGTTCTTGCCGATCCCCGATACCACGGTCCGGCTGGCCAACCTGCAATCTGGCGATATCGACATGCTGGAACGGCTGGCCGCGACGGATCTGGCACAGGCAAACGGCGACAGCAGCATCGTTGTCGATAGTGCAGTGTCGTTGGGCTACCAAGCGATCACGCTCAACATCAACAACGGTGAAAAGGGCGACAACCCGTGGGGCAACGACAAACGCCTGCGTCAAGCGCTCAGCTATGCCATCGACCGCGAAGCGTTGAACCAAGTGGTGTTTGATGGTGCATTTGCCCCCGGCAACCAATCCTTCCCGTCGACCTCGCCGTGGTACAACACCGACCTGCCCCTAGAGCCCGCCAACATCGACAAAGCCAAGGCGCTTTTGGCCGAGGCAGGTTACCCCGATGGCATCGCACTAGAGGTTCAAGTCCCCAATTCGACCGAACCATTGGCGGTGATGCAGGTGGTGCAGGCCATGGCGGCCCAAGCCGGGATCGACATCTCGTTGACCTCCAAAGAATTTGCGACCTTACTGTCGGATCAATCGGCCGGTGACTACTACGCCAGCCAAATCGGTTGGTCGGGCCGCGTGGACCCCGATGGCAACAACCACCCCTTCGTCACGACAGAAGGCGGGATCAACGATAGCAGGTTCTCGGACCCAAAGATGGACGCTCTATTGAACGCAGCGCGCGTGGCCCCCACCACCGACGAACGCAAAGCGCTGTATGACGAAGCCACAGCGTTGATGTTGGATGAACTGCCCCGTGTCTTCTTGTACCACGTGAACTGGATCTGGGCATACAACGACAACATGAAGGGCTTTACCCCCTACCCCGACGGCATGATCCGTCTGGAAGGTGTCACCTGGGAAGAGTGACCCCTCTGGGCCCGCGCAGCGCCACCATGCCGCGCGGGCATTTCAATCAAGGAGCTTGACATGCTGCCGTTTCTGCTGCGCCGTGTTTTACTCGCGTTGCCCACCATCGTGCTGATCTCGATCTTTGTGTTCGCGATGCAAAAATTGTTGCCGGGGGACCCATTGCTGGTGCTGGCGGGCGAAGAGCGCGACCCAGAAACCTTGGCGTTCCTACGCGAGAAATACCGCCTGAATGACCCGATTTGGATGCAATATCTGGCGTGGATCCGCAACGCGGTGCAGGGCGATCTGGGCATATCCCTGCGCACCAACCAACCGGTAACCGAATTGATGGCGCAAAAGCTGCCCGTCACAATCCAGCTTGCGGTTATGTCCATGATATTTGCGATGGTGATAGGCATCCCGGCGGGCATTCTATCGGCGGTCAAAAAGGGCACCGCAACGGATTACATCGCCAATATCGTCGCCCTATCGGGCCTGTCGATCCCGAATTTTTGGCTTGGTATCATGTTGATTTTACTGGTTTCGGTGAAATGGCAGCTGCTGCCGGCCTCTGGGTATGTGCCCCTGTCAGAGAATTTCGGGCAGTCCATCCGCACCATGCTGATGCCATCGTTTGTGTTGGGAACCGCACTCGCCGCCACGCTGATGCGGCACACGCGGTCCTCGATGCTTAGCGTTCTGAGCGCCGATTATGTGCGCACCGCGCGCGCCAAAGGGCTGGCAGAACGGGTCGTGATCCTGAAACACGCGCTGCGCAATGCGTTGACGCCCATCGTCACGTTGACTGCGCTGCTGTTTGGCGAACTCGTCGCCGGTGCCGTCCTGACAGAACAGATCTTTACCATTCCGGGGTTTGGCAAACTGGTTGTGGACGCTGTGTTCAACCGCGATTACGCCGTGGTGCAGGGCATTGTGCTTGTCACCGCCGTGGGGTTTATTTTCATGAACCTCTTTGCCGATGCAATGTATTACGTCCTCAACCCCCGACTAAGAGGGCAATAACATGACCGGCAGCACCCTGCACGCAGAACCCGCCCTTACCGCGAAACCCGAAAACCGCGTTTGGAAGAAATTCCGCACCCACAAAAGCGCGATGATTGGCGGCATTCTTGTCTCGTTCTTCGTGCTTATCGCCTTGGCGGCCCCTATCTTGCCGATCCCCGACCCCGCCGCCACCGACTGGGGTGCGGTGCGCAAAGCCCCCAGCATGGCGCATTGGATGGGCACCGACGAGATCGGCCGCGACGTGATGGCGCGCATGATTTGGGGGGCGCAGGCGTCGCTATTGGCGGGGGTGGTTTCTGTCAGTATTGCGGTATCGATCGGCGTGCCTCTTGGCATTATTGCAGGCTACTTTGGCGGCTGGACAGACGCGGTGATCTCACGCTGCACAGAGGCGCTTTTGGCGGCACCGTTTTTGATCTTGGCCATTGCCCTTGCCGCGTTTCTGGGGCCCTCGCTGACCAATGCGATGATCGCGATCGGCATCTCGGCCACGCCGATTTTCATCCGCCTGACACGCGGGCAGGTCATCAACGTCAAATCCGAAGACTATGTCGACAGCGCCCGCGCCATTGGCCTACCCACGCCGCGCATCCTAAGCCGCTATATCCTGCCCAACGTGCTGCCCCCGATCCTTGTGCAAGCCACCCTGACCATCGCCACCGCAATTATCGCCGAGGCGTCACTGTCCTTTCTTGGCCTTGGCCAACAACCGCCCGAGCCCAGCTGGGGCTCGATGCTGAACACCGCCAAGAACTTTCTAAACCAAGCCCCATGGATGGCCCTATGGCCGGGAATTTCGATCTTTCTGGTGGTGCTTGGCTTTAACCTTTTGGGTGACGGGCTGCGCGACGCCCTTGACCCGCGCGAACATTAATCTGGAGAACCCATGTCCGATTTTACAACCCGCCCCGAAATAAGAGGCACCTTCGGCGCAGCCACCTCGACCCATTGGATCGCCTCGTCTGTGGGCATGAGCATTCTGGAAAAGGGCGGCAACGCGTTTGATGCCGCAGTTGCAACCGCGCTGACATTGCAGGTGGTCGAGCCACATTTGAACGGCCCCGCAGGCGACATGCCCGCAATCTTTTATTCGGCCACAACCGGCGAGGTTGAGGTCCTCTGTGCGCAAGGGGTCGCCCCTAAAGCTGCTACAGTGGCCCATTACAAGGCCCAAGACCTGACACTTATCCCCGGTTCGGGCTTGCTGGCCACGGTGGTGCCCGGCGCGTTTGACGGCTGGATGCTGATGCTGCGCGACCACGGCACGATGACAATGCGCGAGGTCATGCAACCGGCCATCGACTATGCGCGCGACGGACATCCCATGCTGCCACGCGTGGCGAACACCATCGCAGGGTTGGCGGATTTCTTTGCCAAAGAATGGCCAACCTCTGCCGCAGTTTGGGCCCCGAATGGCGCCACCCCAGAGGCACATGCGTTGTTCAAAAACCCAGACCTCGCCGCAACCTACGACCGGTTGGCCGCAAGCGAAGGTGCCACCCGCGAGGCCCAAATTGACGCCGCCCGCGCCGAATGGCGGACAGGTTTTGTGGCCGATGCGATTTTCGATTACCTCAAAGACGCGCATGTAATGGATGTATCTGAGGCCAAACACTCTGCCGTTCTTGCCCCGTCTGACATGGCCGATTGGCGCGCCAGTTACGAAGCCCCTCTGTCTTATGACTACCACGGCTGGACCGTGCATAAAACGCAAGCGTGGTCGCAAGGGCCGGTTTTGTTGCAGGCTTTGGCGATCCTGAAGGGCATTGATCTTGCGTCGATGGATCCCAACGGGTCTGAATTTGTGCACACGGTGATCGAGGCCATGAAGCTGGCCTATGCCGACCGCGAAGCCTATTACGGCGACCCCGATTTCAGCGAAATCCCGATGGAGACGTTGCTGAGCGACGCCTATAACGACGAGCGCCGCAAGCTGATCAGCCCGCAAGCCTCGACCCAACAACGCCCCGGCCGCGTGCCCGGATTTGAGGCCTTGGCCGATGCCTACATCGAACGCGCCGCGCGGGATTTCAAGATCGGCGATGTCGCCGCACAAGAACCCACCATGTCGCATCTGACAGAAAAACGCGGCGACACGGTGCATCTCGATATCATCGACCGGTGGGGCAATATGGTGGCCGCGACGCCGTCTGGTGGTTGGCTGCAAAGCTCGCCGGTTATTCCCGGCCTCGGCTTCCCGCTGAATTCACGCGCGCAGATGTATTGGCTGGAAGACGGGCTGCCGACCTCGCTGGTCCCCGGCAGCCGCCCGCGCACCACGCTCACGCCCAGCCTTGCCGAAAAGGACGGCACGCAGCTGGTATTTGGCACACCGGGCGGCGACCAGCAGGACCAATGGCAGTTGATCTGGTTCCTGCGCTTTGTGCATTTTGGTCTTGGCCTGCAAGATGGCATGGACGCGCCACTGTTTCATTCCATGCATTTCCAAGGCTCTTTTTTCCCGCGTGAGGTCAAACCCGCCGAGATGATGATTGAACCCAATATAGGCGCACAAACCATCGCCGAATTGCGCGAACGGGGCCACAAGGTAACCGTGGCTGAACCGTGGACTGTTGGCCGCCTGACCGCCGCAATGCGCGAACCCGACGGCATGTTGCGCGCCGCGGCGACCCCGCGATTGATGCAAGCCTATGCGGTCGGCCGGTGACCTATTCGTTGATCGCAAAAGACGCCGATGGCAGCATTGGCGTGATCGTGGCCAGCAAGTTTTTTGCTTGCGGGGCGGTGGTGCCTTTTGTGTCTGGCACCGTTGCGGTGGCAAGTCAGGCGTTTTGCAATCCGGTCTGGGGCACCGAGGGCCGCGCGCGCATGATGGCAGGTGAAGCCGCGCAGGACGTCCTGGACGATCTTGCCGCGCGCGACGCAGGCCGGGCGATCCGGCAGGCCCACATGATGGATGCCCAAGGCGCGTTTGCCGCCTACACCGGCGCAGAGTGCGTGGATTGGGCCGGGCATATCATAGGCGATGCGCATTCAGTTGCGGGCAATATGCTTGCCGGGGCCCGCGTCATAAAAGCCACGTCTGACGCCTATCTTGCCAATCAGGCGCTTCCCTTTGCCGAACGCCTGATTGCCGCAATGGTGGCTGGCGAGGCGGCGGGCGGCGACAAGCGTGGCCGGCAGGCGGCGGGGCTGGTTATTCACCGGGGCGAGGCCCACCCGTGGTTGGACCTGCGTGCGGATGACCACGCCGACCCACTCGCCGAACTGGCGCGATTGTGGGATGTGGCGCAGGAACGCTATGTGCATTTCGCCAAGGGCATGCCTTCGACAAAGCAGTTTTCCGGCAACCCAACCCGCGACGGCATTGACGCAGACATCAAAGCCGCCGAAGCGCGCCGTGTGGCGCAGGGGCGCCCAAGCCGGTCTTATGCCCAAGAGCTTGAGCAATGACACAGACTGACCTAATAGTCCGCCGGTGGTACATTGGCGGCTGAGGTTCCTATGACGATTGCGTCCACGAAACGCCCCATGGCGCAGGTTCGCGACCGGGTTCTAGACCTGATCAAATCGGGTGACATCGACCCCGACGGCAGGCTGCCCACAGAACGCGCACTGGCCGACCGGTTTGGCGTTGGGCGGCGGTTCGTGCGGCAAGCGCTGGATGCGCTCGAAGCAGAGGGGCTTGTCTGGCGCAAACAGGGCAAAGGCACATTTGCGGGTCAGCCGTCCGACCCAATGGGCGATCTTGCGGCGCGGATAACAGGGGAAACCAACGCCCTTGAGGTGATGGAGGCGCGTCTTTGCATAGAGCCGGAATTGGCCGCGCTCTGTGCCCAGCGGATGGGCCCCGACGAGGTCGCGCGCCTGCGGACCTTGGCACAACGTCAGCTAGAGGCAACAGATGCGCAGGCCATTGAGCTCTGGGATGGTTCCCTGCACCGGCTGATCGCACAATGCGCGCGCAACCGGCCGTTGCTCATGGCGTTTTCGCTGCTTGATACCATCCGTTCCAACCCAGATTGGGTCAACCTGCGGTCCAAAAGCCGGGACGGCGCGTCGCTGCAGGTGACCCATAATGAACACCTCGCCATAATCGATGCCATCGCCGCGGGCCACGCAGAGGTCGCCCGCACGGCCATGCGCGACCACCTCGAAACCCGGTTCGCGGCCCTTCAGGGCGATTTGCACAAGGCATCGCAACGCAGCGGCGAGACGTTTTTCGTCACCGCCACATCCGCCAAATAACCAACGAAAGGCCTTTCGCATGATCATCACCGCAGGCCCGCAAACCTGTCATTGGGGCTATTTTGACGCCAACCTTGCCCCCGTGGCCACGGTGCCAAGCGGTGCCGAGGTGATCATAAACACGGTCTCTGGGGGGCCCGACGTCCTGCCCGGCGCGGGGTTTCACATCCCGCCGGAACTGCTCGAGATACACAAAAGCGGTGTCCCCGGCGTGCCCGGTCACCTGCTGACGGGGCCGGTGGCCGTTGAGGGGGCATTGCCCGGCGATGTGTTGCAGGTCGATATTCTGGATGTCACGCTCCGCCAAGATTGGGGTTATACCTTTATCCGTCCCCTCGCGGGGACACTGCCGCTCGACTTTGCGGACCGCCATGACATGACCGTGCCGCTTGATGCACAAACCAGGACAGCGACGTTGCCATGGGGCCTTACGCTGCCGCTTGCGCCGTTCTTTGGGGTGATGGCCGTGGCCCCACCCCCCGGTTGGGGGCGGATCTCAACGATTGAGCCGCGCGCCCATGGCGGCAACCTAGACAACAAAGAACTGGTGGCTGGCACCACGTTGTATCTGCCAGTTTTCACCGAAGGCGCGTTGTTTTCATGCGGGGATGGGCACGGCGCGCAAGGCGATGGTGAGGTCTGCGTCACGGCGATTGAGACCGCATTGCAAGGACGGTTCCGTCTGACGGTGCGCCGTGATCTGCAGTTAACCTACCCTCAGGCCGAAACGCCCACACATTTGATCACCATGGGGATGCATCCGGATCTCGATGTTTGTGTCGAAATCGCCCTGCGCCGGATGATTTCGGAGGTGTCAGAGCGCGCGGGCATCAGCCACGCAGAGGCCTATATGTTGTGTTCTCTGGCGGGTGATCTGCGGATCACCCAAACGGTGAACCGTGAAAAAGGCGTGCATATGATGATCGCCAAGTCCCTGCTGTCTGTCCCAAGTTGACGGGCGCGCCTGAACCTAGCCTTTGGTGCCGTTCTAGTCAGACATTTGAGGGCCCTCTTGTGTCATTGCGCCTAGAAAAGCGCGGAAAGGTCTGATAGGTATGCCGCATGACAGATCTCGTTGAAATCAAAAGTGACCGCCTCAAAGCCATACGCAAAGGCCGCAAAATCGGCCGCCCCAAGCTGGCCAAACTCTCCGGCCTGACAGAGCGGAAATTGGCAAAAATCGAAGCCGACACCACGTTTATGGTGCCGCAATCAACGGTGGCCAAACTGTCTGACGCGCTTCACGTGCCGGAACCGACGCTAACCGGGGTTTTCCCGCTCAGCCAAGACGACCTCAACCCCATTGAGGCGCCACAATGCACAAGCGGGTGCTGCGGCTAGACAGCACCGGATCCGGCCAACCGCGCCGATCCGCAGGCCGCCCTCAGACGTGCCGCGCCAAGAAACGCGCGACCTCATGCGGGGATGGGTTTATCCCAGAGAACAGTTCGACGTAATGCGGCACACGCGCCAATCTGTCCTGGCGTGTTTCTGCGACCTGCATCGAAATATATCCGATCTGGGTGTAGATGACGGTTAAACCGCGCACTTGGGCCTGTTCATCGCAAAACCCATGATGCCGGAACATTCCCGCGACGGCCTCAATGCGAACGCGATCTGCGGCGCTCAACCTGGCCTCAAGATCAGCGTCCACGCGGGCCCAGTTGCGAATGGCCAGATCAAGGCGCGCATCAAACAGCGACGGATCAAGCCAGCAGTCCATTAGGTTAAACAACCCGGTGCAGATATTCGTGGCGTCTGCCTTGCAACGGTCCACCAGGTTTTGGGTATTCTGGTTTTCCCATCGTTGGATCATTGCGATGTGCAGCGCGTTGAGATCCGCAAAGAACCAATAGAACCCGGTCCGAGACTGGTTCAGCTTTTTGGCCAAAGCCATGACTTTGACCGCATCGATCCCGTCTGAAACCAACATCTCGTAGGCCGCATCGAGCCACAGTTCTTTTGAGCCACGTTGGCGGGTGGGCGAGGATGTCATCAGTGCAGCATAGAAAACTTGACAGGTGTGTCAATCACATCGCAAGATTGGAACATGACACATCTGTCAAGACGCCATCCAGCCCCACGACTGCGAGAGAGTTCAATGACCAAAGACCCGTTGCTCCAGCCATATCACTTGAAACATCTCACGTTGAAAAACCGGATCATGACGACCAGCCATGAACCGGCCTACCCCGAAGACGGCATGCCCAAGGCCCGCTATCGCGCCTACCACGAAGAACGCGCCAAAGCCGGCGTTGCATTGGCGATGACGGCTGGGTCTGCGGCCGTCTCAAAAGACAGCCCCCCGGTGTTCAACAACATCCTTGCGTATAAAGACGAGGTCGTGCCGTGGATCCAGAACCTCACGGATGGGTGCCATGAACATGGCTGTGCGGTGATGATCCAGCTGACCCACTTGGGGCGGCGCACGACGTGGAACAAGGGCAATTGGTTGCCGTCTGTGTCGTCGTCCAAGCACCGCGAACCTGCGCACCGCGCCTTTCCCAAACTGATCGAAGATTGGGATATCGAGCGGATTATCACAGAGTTTGCCGACGCCGCAGAGCGCATGAAAGCGGGCGGTATGGATGGCATTGAATTGCAGGTCTATGGCCATCTGTTAGATCAGTTCTGGTCACCTCTCACCAATGATCTGGTTGGGCCATACGGGGCCGATACGTTGGAAAACCGAATGCGGTTTCCGTTGGATGTGCTGGCCGCGATCCGCAAGCGCGTTGGGGGCGATTTCATCGTAGGGTTTCGGTATACCGCTGACGAGGCGCAAAGGGGGGGCATCACCGCCGAGGACGGTCTGAAAATCTCTCAGACCCTCGCCCGGACAGGCCAGCTCGATTTTCTCAATGTCGTGCGGGGGCGTATTCATACTGACCCGGCGATGACCGATCTGATCCCCATCCAAGGCATGAAAAACGCGCCCCATCTGGATTTTGCCGGGCAGGTCAAAAAGCTGACGGGCATGCCCACCTTCCATGCGGCCAAAATCCCCGATGTGGCCACGGCCCGCCACGCGGTGCAACAAGGGCTGCTGGATATGGTGGGTATGACGCGGGCGCATATGGCCGACCCGCATTTGGTCAAAAAGATCATGGAAGGCCGCGAAGACGATATCCGCCCCTGCGTTGGCGCCACCTACTGCCTTGATCGCATCTACGAGGCCGGCGACGCGCTATGTATCCACAACGCCGCAACAGGGCGCGAATTGTCGATGCCACACACCATTGAACCGGCCTTGGTCAAACGTAAAGTCGTTGTGGTTGGCGCAGGCCCTGCGGGACTAGAAGCGGCCCGTGTGGCAGCCGAACGCGGACATGATGTTGTGGTGTTCGAGGCGCAGCCAGACCCCGGCGGGCAAGTGCGTTTGACCGCACAAACCCCGCGCCGCCGCGAGATGATCTCGATCATTGATTGGCGGATGGCCCAATGCGCGGCCCGCGACGTGGTGTTTCATTTCAACACTTGGGCGGAAGTGGAAGACATCACGGCCCTGAACCCCGACGTTGTCATCATTGCCACCGGCGGCATGCCCAACACCGAGTTGTTCGAAACCGGCCAAGACGCGCCCCATGTTGTGACCTCGTGGGATATGATCGCGGGGAATGTGACACCTGCCCCGACCGTTTTGATCTATGACGAAGCCGGGGATCACGCCGGGCTGCAAGCCGCCGAAATCGCCGCGGCTTCAAGGGCAACCGTCGAAGTAATGACCCCGGACCGGACCTTTGCACCGGGTGTCATGGCGATGAATTTGGTGCCCTATATGCGCGCACTTCAGGAGAAAGACGTGACATTCACGGTGGCACGCCGGTTGCTTGACGTGGCGCGCAACGGCAATACCCTGACGGCGATTATTGGCACCGATTACAGCAATCACACAACGGAAAAAGACTATGATCAGATTGTCGTCAACTACGGAACCTTGCCCCTGGACGAGATATACTTTGACCTCAAACCGCTCAGCTCGAACGGTGGTGCGGTGGATCATGATGCGCTGATCAACGGCGCCCCCCAGGCAATAGAACGAAACAACACAGGCACGTTTCAGCTCTTTCGGATTGGCGATGCCGTATCTGCCCGTAACACACATGCCGCAATTTATGATGCGCTGCGGTTGGTGAAAGACCTGTGAACACGGCGCGGAGTGTTCCTGCCACGCACCAGAGGGCCAAATACAAACACGTGGTAAAAAACGGTGCCCGTCGGGCTGTTACTTTGTCGCAGATTCTCAATATGGTAATCTTTCCGGTTTACCAGCACCCCTGCTGATATTGGTGAGAAGGTCCACATATGCCTGCGAGACGTCTATCCTACCCCTACGTCGAACCCGTTGCAGCGCATCAGACGCGCCTGGAAATTGAAATTGTCGCGGACCGGTATGCCCATGAATGGGGGTATCGAGACGGGAAATCCTTGGACGAAGTTTGCAAGATTGCGGGCGTCGATATCGAATATTCTCATCGCCCCAATGAAATAATGTTGGAAATTTCGCTCGAAGAGCGGCCGGTTATCTGGCTGCCCCGTGCAGGGCGTAAACGGGATGACCGCGTCATAGTCTCAACCGCGCTGGGACACTGGGCGATACACATAGAAGACACGCGCAAAGCGCACCCAGGCTGCGGTATTCAAGCCCTGTATGATCCGGACTCGAACGAAGCACTAGAAGAAGCGCGCACCTTCGGAATGGCGTTTCTTATGCCAACAGAAGAGTTTGTTGCATCCTGGTCTGAAGGACGGTCCCAAGCGACGTCTGATCGGTTTGATGTACCGACAAAGGTCGCTTATTTGCGGGCCAAGAACCTCAATTTGGGCGACACCGGTTGACGGGACAGTCTTTGCCGTTGCGACCCAGATGAACGGGCGCATCGGTAGTGCCCGATCATAGATCGGCGTAGCCCGACATCGCACCCGGCTAGTGACCCCAGCCCAAACCAGAATGCCTAGCCCGTTTGGACAATTGTCGGCACAAGACGGCGCGGCCGCCCACAACGAAACCACCTCTTGCGTTGCAACACATTGTGGGCTCAGCCCCTGATTGTCACGGCATGTTTTTCGGCCACGGCAAGCTGGAGCTTTGGGAATGCCTATAACCCGACAGCGTTTCAGCTGCCTATAGTAAAGAAAACGGCGTAGGCGCCCTGCTTCTATAAGATTCTCTCGAACGAGGAGGCATCGTAGCCCTGCTCGAAAAAAGAGGCCCGCGCAGCCACCCTTTGGGCGGATTTCACACAGTCAAACCGGGCTCACCCCAGCCCACTAACGGAGCATACAAGGCCGCATCCCCCAAAACCCGGCACCCCATTCTTGCCACCACGTTTAGACAAACAACATGTGAGTGCATCAATCGTTAGTGGCCCACGGCGGGCGACTTTAGGGTGCGCGCCAGAAAATACAAACCAACCGCACCGCCGATACCCACGAGATCGGACACCAATCCGCCTTCGATCATGAAAATGGCCGCGACGATCAACCCTGCCCGGATACCCCATCCGGCATGGTTGCCCGCCCACCAGCCCTGAACACCTGACGACAACAAGAACACGCCAATGATCGCGGTGACCCCGGCGCGGATCACTTCGAGCCACGTCCCATCCATCAAAAGCGCCGAGTTATAAAAGAACATGAACGGCACGATAAACGCCGCGATCCCGATCTTGAACGACGCGACCGATGTCGCCATTGGATTGGCGCCTGAAATCCCCGCAGCGGCATAGCTTGCCAATGCAACGGGCGGGGTAATGGCCGACACCACAGCGAAATAGAACACAAAGAAATGCGCCGTCAGCGCGGGAATACCCAGCTGCACAAGGCCCGGCGCCACCACACTGGCGGCAACCGCATAGGCGGCGGTCGTCGGCATGCCCATACCCAACAAGATAGAGATACACATAGCGAAAAACAGCGCCAGCAGTTGGTTGGTGTCGGCGATGCTGAGCAAGACCGACGAGAACCGCGCGCCCACCCCGGTCAACGAGATAACCCCCACGATGATACCCGCACAGGCGCAGACCGCGATGATCTGGATAGACATGATCCCCGCCAATTCAAACGCCTTGGACACAGATTTGAGCCCCATGCGGTAGGGCGTGAGCCAGCTGACCACCGCAGCGGCGGCCGTTGCCAGCGTGCCTGCGCGGATCACCGAATACCCCATAAAGAGCGCCGCGATCAGGATAATGATCGGCAGGAACAAAAAGACCCGGCGTGCCATATCACGGAATTTGGGGAGCTCGTCTTCGCGCATGCCACGCATGCCCAGTTTGGCGGCCTCAAAGTCGACCATGAAATAGACCGACACGAAATACAGCACCGCAGGCAGCAGTGCCGCAAACGCGATATCCGTATACGCAATGCCGGTGATTTCGGCCATAATGAACGCCCCGGCCCCCATGATCGGCGGCATAATTTGCCCCCCCGTGGAGGCCGCCGCTTCGACAGCGCCCGCCGTTGTCGGTTTGTAGCCAACCTTTTTCATCAACGGGATCGTCAGCGACCCGGTGGCCACCACGTTGCCTGCCGATGTGCCGTTGATCATGCCCATTAAACCACTGGCAAAGATCGACACTTTGGCAGGCCCGCCCCGTGACCGCCCCGCAGCCGCAAAGGCGAAATTGACGAAATATTCCCCCACCCGTGAGGCCTGCAAGAAGGCGGCAAAGATGATGAACAGGATGATATAGGTCGACGACACCGCTGTTGTTGGCCCCAAAATGCCTGCGTCGGTGTAGACTTGGCTAAAGAACCGTTGCCACGCGATGTCGGGTGAATTCAGAAAGCCGGGCAGCAGATCCCCGACAAAGACGTAAATCAGGAACACCCCCGCGATCACGATCAACGCCAACCCTGCCACGCGGCGGGTCAGTTCCATGATCAACATCGTGCCCGCCACGGCGGCCAAACTCATACCGATGGGGGCAAAGGGCGTTCCGGTGGAAATGCGCATCGACGTCCCAAAGATCGTGGTCAGATAGATCGCCACACCCACGGCACAGACGCCCAAAACCAGATCGGCCACGGCGATGCGACCACGCTCCCGAGGCCGCAACCAGCCGATCACGATCCCCAGCACGCTGGCCGCGATCAACGGTGCGCCATAGTGCCATGTTTCGGCGGCTCTGATTGTTGGATCGACGCCGTTCCATTGCGCCCCTGCGGCGATCTGTGCTGCGAACCCCAAAGCGGTGAAACACGCATAAAGGGCAGGAATTACAGCAAGATACGCCAAAACATCCAGCGGATGCCGCCCTGTTTTCTCTTGGTCCGGAAACGCCCGTGCGGAATAGAGCAAAAAGCCCAAAATCAACGCGCCTGCGATGTGTACGATCCGGAAATTCCAGGTCTCCATCGGGAAAACCGGCAGATAGGGGATATCAACGCCCGTCAGCCCGCGGATGGACCAGCCATTCAACGAGGCCATGTGGAATATGGCATAGATGCCAGACACCACAGCAATGATCCGATGCACCCGGCCCTCAAAGATCCGGCGGTTGTGTTCAACCGGTTCATCATCGACGCCTTCAACGTTGATTGGTCCGTCGATTTGGTCGTCGTCTTGAATTGCACGGGTCATCTTTGGTCTCCATCAGGCCGCATCCTGACGCGGCACAGCCATCCGGAAACGCCTACGGGTTCCGGTAGATCACAAAGGGCCGCACATCACGCGCGGCCCTTCTGGTTCGAAATTATTTGCTGTGGATTTGATCCGCAGGGATATCAGCGCCTGCGTTATCGATGAACCACTGCGCCGCACCGGGGTGCCACGCGATGACGCCACCGTTTTTGTCCCAGTTTTCGGGCAAGGTCGACCGTGCAGCTTTGTGAATGTTCACCATGCGGTCGTTGTCGGACATGATGATATCCACAACCGCATTCACCATGCTGTCGGGCAAATCGCAGTTGGCGATCGCAAAGTTCCACATCGACACAGACCGCGCGTCCCCTTCGAGGGTCGTGTAGGTGTCTGCCGCAATGTCAAACGCCGCGACAGGGAAGGTTCCCATGATCGTGGATTGTTCATCTGCGGTGAATTCGATGATGTTGACGTCCGTTTGCACTTCCAGCTGGCTTACGGCGGGGACAGGAACGCCCGCAGCAAAGGCGATGACATCCAGCAATCCGTCTTGCAATTGGCCACCCAGGTCGCTCCACGAGCCATTGCGGCGTTCGTAGTTGACGCCCAGCGTGTCCATCATACGGGGGAAATACGTATCAGATGTGGACCCAGCCGGGCCAAAACCGATACGCGCGCCATCAGGGATATCGGCGATTTTTGTGATGCCCGAAGACGACAGCGCCGTCACCGAAAACGGTGTTTGGTACATCGGGAACATCGCGCAGGCGTTGGTCATGGCCAAACCCGGTGCAATCGGGCTTTGTCCGGCGATGGCTTCGGCGGCGGGGCCCATTGTGGTCATGCCAAACTGCGCGTCGCCTGTGTGCACCAGCGCCATGTTTTGGCCCGGCCCGCCGGTGACTTCGCCGCCACCCGTGATGCCCAGTTCTTCGGCGACCAGATTGGCCCAGCCGGATCCGTAGGCGAAATATGTCCCACCTTGTGACGCGGTCGCCACGGTAAAGCTTTGCGGCCAACCAGTGCGGTCGGCGTGCCCGTCCGCAAAAGCGGCCGTGGCGGTCAGTGCGGTTACAGCGATAAGTCCTGCTGTTTTCATGAATATTTCCTCCACTATCGTTATTGGGCCCCTCGCGGACCCTCTCGTTGTTTTCCAGAGCATTGAGCGCTCTGTGACCACAGCCTTCTATGATGTGCGGCAAGATCGAACAACGTCAATTTAATAGTTTATCGGGCCCGGCCTCGCAAAACACGGAAATCCCCGCAAAACCAGTAGGGCCGCCTCATTTTGCACCTCTCTGGGGCGGCTATGATGCGCCATGGCCTTAGCGTTGGATGCGCCGTCGACCAGTCGCCCAGACCCGCAGTTGGATCAAAACACCCCCCGTCACTGCGATAACCGCCGCCGCCAGCACGATTTTAGTGACCGGCCCCATGGTGCCTTCGATGCGCATGGCATGGATGACGGTGCCCACCGCAACGGTGGCGGCCAGCGACGTATGGCACAACCGCCACACCACCGGGCGCAAACGCAATCGCCGCCGCATCAACGCCAAGGCAGCCGTCGCAAACACCGCCCACATCGCGGCCACTCCCCAAACAGAAAACGGCGTGGGTGACCGCAGCATCAAGGCATCTACAACGTCCGGCGGGCTGGTGACCCACAGCCCACCCACATGCACAATAACGGCCACCACCACCGCCAGCCCAACCGCACGGTGGACCTTGCGCGCGCGCCCTTGTGGCAGACCCGGCGGGCGGTGTGTGGCCAACACAGGTTGCACCAGCAACAGCGCCATCGCGATGACCCCTGCAAAACCCGCCACAATATAGACCGGGTTGCGCCACGCCAAAAGCGGGCTCATCGCGGCGGCCACAACCGCCGCCAGCCCGACCGCCAACACCGCCGCCCAGACCAGCGCCGCGTAGGTTCGTTTCACCCGCACGCGCGTCTGTCAGGCAGGTTGCAGGATGAAATCGGCGGTCAATTCGGTGTCGCGCGCACTGGACATAATGGGCCGCAAGAACACCGTTTCAAAGGCGTCGTCGTCATAGGCCAAATGCCCGTGCGCCTGGCCAAACGCTGGCACGATCTGGGGCATTTCCAGACGGAACACACCGTTTTCATCGCTGAGCGTTGCGCCATGGCTGTGCGGGTCGCGTTCGTGGCCTTCGGTGGTGTGCGCCCAGATCTGGATGCGTTGCCCGGCCAAGGGCGCGCCATCGCCCGCCCGGCGCACCGTGCCCGTCATCCAAAAGCCGCCACCGCCAATGCGGTCCACGATCGGCGCGCCCGGCTGGTAGTTATTGGCCCCGCCGCGCATGGATTGTGTTGGGGCCAGCCCCGCCGCGCGTGCCGGGGCTGGCCCCACCGATACGCCCGCCGCGAGGACCGCCCCGCCAACCGCAATCAACGTTCGGCGGTTAAAATGAGTGTCTACCATGGGTGGGCTCCTTCCACATGTATACCGATACCACATCGCGCAATCTTGGTTGGTATGATGGTGTTAACATAGGCGATTTCGAACAGATCTCGACCTGTGATTGTCTAGAGACCGCCAAATGACGCTCACAGCTGCGTGAATGCGGCGCAAAACAGCCGCACACCCACGTTTGATCACCGCCAGGGTGCTGAATTATGTCGCAACGGCGAAAAACAACCAAGGCACCGGCACCAAGCCATTGATGTTTGACCATGGGCGCATTTTAACACCGCGCAGGGCGCTGCACCATATACCGGCGCCCCGAGCAGGAGACCGATTTGCACACCCCAACAGACCCCGTCGCCGCCGCCAAAACCATTGTGGAGCGGTATCTGGAACGCGCGATGGTCCCCGACCCTGAAGGTGCGCGCGCGTATGTGTCAGATGACTTTCAGATCACATTTACCGGCGGGCGGCGTTTTACAGCCCCTGCTCAGACGGCGGCGTTCAACGCCAAACGCTATGCTTGGGTCAAGAAGAAATTCCTGCGCACCGATGCCGCTCTCGACCCTGAAACCGGCGATGTGCATGTCTATAACACCGGGTATTTATACGGCGAATGGCGCGATGGCAGCGCATTTGAAACCAACCGGTATATGGATACGTTCGTTGTGCGCGGCGGCCAGATCGTCAGCACGCAGGTCTGGAATGACAGCGCCGAGATCTTGTTGCACAAGGCCGGATTGGCCGAGGCCCCCCTATGACATTGCCCAACCACGCCCGCTATGACTACAGCGCAATCACCAATCGGCCCGACTATAATTGGCCCGGCGGCAAACGGCTGGCCGTGTATATCGGGCTAAACCTTGAACATTTCGCCTTTGGCGAGGGGTTGGGCGCAGAACTGGCACCGGGCGGGCCGCAGCCTGACGTGCTGAACTACGCGTGGCGCGATTATGGCAACCGTGTCGGGGCGTGGCGCATGCGCGATATGTTTGACGCGTTGGATATGCCGGTCAGCGTGCTGGCCAATTCTGCGATGTACGGCGAAGCACCCGACCTGATGGCCGCATTTCGCGCCCGCGGCGACGAGATCGTAGGCCATGGGCGCACAAATTCCGAACGTCAAAGCGTGCTGGACCCTACCGCCGAAGCCGCATTGATCGCCGATGCGACCCACGTCCTGACGCAGGCCGAAAGCACGCCGCCCAAGGGCTGGCTGTCGCCGTGGATCGCGGAAAGCCGGGTCACGCCTGACCTGCTGAAACAGGCCGGGTACGGGTATACGTTGAACTGGTGCATGGACGACCAACCCATCTGGATGCGCACTGATCACGGGCCGTTGCTGGCCATCCCCTACCCGCAAGAGGTCAACGATATCCCGTCTATTGTGGCGCGCAAAGACAGCGCACAGACGTTTGCCGATATGATCATCGATAACTTTGACGAAATGTTAGAGCAATCAGCGGGGCAGCCGCTGGTGATGGGGATCGCCTTGCATCCGTATCTTGTGGGGCAACCGTATCGCCTGCGGCACTTGCGCCGCGCGTTGCGCCATATCTGCGCCCACCGCGATGACATTTGGCTGACGCGCGCGGGCGATATCTACGACCATTGCGCCAAGGCAGCCCCATAGCGGGGCGGCAAACCCACGCCAGTGTCCACGGCCAAATCACGCCGACCCGCGCCCAAAGCACCGTGATGTGAGCGCCCCAAGGTGGACGTCTGCACAGACTTCTGACACTTCTTTGCGCTAAGGTTCACAACAGACGCAAGATTTAGGGCGGGCGCAATGGGTTCAAAGACAGATATACACCTCACACGGCGCCGCGTTTTGGCATCACTTTTGGCCAGCGCCGCGGTACCACAGATTGCCGTCGCACAGACGTCTGCCCCGTCACAGCCGTTTTCGTATGAAACGCTCAAAACCCTGATGGAACAGCGGGCACAAACGCCAGATACCCCTCCTGCGTTGCTAGATAGTTTCCTGACGGATCTAAGTTACGATGACTACCGCAACATCGCCTTTCGGTCAGATGCGGCGCGGTGGTCCGATACAAATCTGCTGTTCCATGTGTCATCGTTCCATCCCGGATGGCTCTACCGTGAACCGGTGCGCCTGCACGAGGTCCACAATGGCACCGCCCGCGAACTGACCTTCACGGTGGATGATTTCAAATATTATAACGACCTAGGCGACCGCGTGCCGCCCCATGCTCAGCTGTCAGGTGTTGCCGGTTTGAAGGTGTCGCATCCGCTCAACAAGGGTGGTCTGTTTGACGAATTGGTGACGTTTCTGGGGGCCAGCTATTTCCGGGCCCTTGGAAAGGGAAACAGCTATGGCCTGTCCGCGCGCGGCTTGTCTATCAACACGTGGCTGCAAGGCCCCGAAGAATTCCCCCGGTTTTCCGAATTCTGGCTAGAACGGCCCACAGACGATGCCGACACCCTGACGATATATGCGGCATTAGACAGCGCATCTGTGACCGGCGCCTACCGGTTTGAGATCACCCCCGGCGATGACACCGCGATCGACGTCGAGGCGACGCTGTATTTCCGGACCTCTGTGGCGCAGCTTGGGCTGGGGCCGCTGACCTCGATGTTCTATTTTGCAGAGCATTCAAACCGGGGGTTTGACGATTTCCGCCCGCAAGTACACGACAGCGATGCATTGCAGATTTTGCGCAAAGATGGGGATGTGCTGGTGCGGCCCCTTAACAACCCGCCGCGCGTCTCAAGCTCGTATTTCACCGAACCTGACATGGCGCAGTTTGGCCTGATCCAACGGGATCGCGACTATGAAACCTATCAAGACGCAGGCGCGCGCTACCATGACCGCCCATCTGTGATGATAGAGCCGTTGAATGCATGGGGGTCCGGGTCAGTCAGGCTGGTCGAAATCCCTGCCGCGCTCGAGATTGAAGACAACATCGTGCTGTTCTGGGTGCCCGACACGCCCCCGCAAGCCGGCGAAACACGCACCTATCGCTACCGCATGCATTGGGGCGCCCTGCCGCCAAATGCCACCAATGAGTTGGCTTGGGTCAAGGCCACGCGCGCAGGTGTGGGCGGTCCATCCGGTGTGCCGGTGACAAACCCCAACCTGCGCAAATTTGTGGTGGATTTCGACGGCGGCGCATTGGCAGACATGCCCGAAGACGCCGATATTATGCCCGTGGTCACCGCCTCTGCCGGGACGCTGGATGCGCCGGTATTGCATAAAATCAACGAGGTAGACGCAGGGCGTTGGCGCATGATCATCAACATTGATGGCGCAGATAACGACCTGATCGAGCTCACAGCGCATGTGGCTGGCCCAGATCGCAAACTGTCGGAAATCTGGTTGTTTCAGTGGGTCCGCGACCCCAATGCGCCCCCCGGCGAATAGCACGCCACACGATATTCGGGTGATCCATCGCGGCACGTGCGTGGCTGCAGCCCGCGTGCGCCAGATAGACCACAGCGGCGAAAACCGCTGGGGCAAAACACCTTTGTGGACCGGTTCCCCAAGGTGCAGTAAGGTTCGTCCAAGGCCCCCTTTTTTGGTCACGTTCCGCGGGGCTCATTTTTTACGGCGTGCGTGGACTGATTTTGTTGAGATTGATTATTAAATTCCGATTGTTATGGGCGCTTCCTACGTTGGTTGTCGCAACATTAATCGACATGAGCGGACACGCAGGTATTATCCTGCCCGTGCCGTTCATTTCCCTTCTGGTCAGCGTCGTGGTTGCTGGCATCTTTGGCGGTCTGGTCCCCGGTTTAATCGCGGGGCTGATATCGACCGTTCTCATCATTCATAGCTATCAACTGGGGATCGGCCCGGCAGAGCTAACCGGCAACCTTTTCCACGCGGTCGTTGGGTCCGTGGTCTTTACCGCCATCGGTGCGCAACTAGGCCGCGTGAAAGATCAATCCGAACTCACCCTGCAAAAACTGGGCCTCGAACGAGAAGGCCTGCGCGCGTCTTTACAGCGCGAAACCACCGCCAAAGATCGGCAAGCGCAAAAGACAACGCAAAGCCAAGAGCGTCTGAAACAAGCTGTCCGCATCTCTGGTATCGGCCATTTCACGTGGGATGCGGCAACGGGAAACTGCACCTATTGTTCTGAACAAAACGCGGCTCACTATGGCATAACGGCCGAAAAATTCATAGAAATCACCGGCGGCAAAGCCCCCTATACCGATTTCGTACATGAAGATGACCGCGACACATTTACCGACGCCATCGCCCGGATCGACCAAGGCGAAAGCCTGGTTTTTGAATTTCGCGCGGTGCAGCCCGATGGCGCGTTCAAATTCATTCGACAGATCGTAGAACCCGTGTTTGACAAGGCCGGGCAGCTTGTCGAAATCGTTGGATGCAGCCTAGATTTGACCGATCTTCGCGAGGCCGAAGCCCGCGTCAGGCAATCCCAGCGCATCGAGGTTGTCGGCACGTTGACCGGCGGTATTGCGCATGAATTCAACAACTTGCTGGCCATTACGCTTGGGCACATCGAACTTGCACTAGAGGTCGATGACCCGACCGACAGGCATGAACTGCTCAGCGAGGCCATTGACGCCACATACCGGGGCGCCGAGCTGACGAAAAACCTGCTGAGCTTTGCAGGCAAGGCGCATCTGGAACCCACGCGACTAAACCTGAATTCCCATATCCAAGATTCTATCGCTTGGGGGCTGCGTATTTTGCCAAAGAACGTGGCCCTTAAAAATACGCTCTCCCCCGATCTGTGGGACACCGAATTGGACACCGCGTCGTTGGATACCGCGATCATCAACCTGCTTTTGAACGCCCGTGACGTCATGCCAACCGGCGGGACAATCGCGATTGAAACCGACAATATGACCGTCGAGCCAGACCACACGTTAGTCCATCACGGGAAACTGTCGCCCGGGAATTATGTGGTGCTATCGGTCACCGACACCGGGCACGGCCTCAAGGCGCATCAACTTGATACCATTTTTGAGCCCTTCTACAGCGATAAACCCGTGGGCATGGGCTCGGGGCTGGGGTTGTCCATGGTACACGGGTTCATGAAACAATCGGGCGGCGCGGTGCATGTTGCATCCGAAGTCGGCCTTGGGGCGACGTTTCAATTGTACTTTAAGGCCCTCAATACGCCCGCACATTCTCACTATCCAGACGGGGCCAAACACAAAATCGATATCACGGCCCAAGCCACGGTTATGATCGTCGACGACGAGCCTGCCATCGTGCGCATCCTGCAACGCACCCTTGAAGGCGCGGGCTACAATGTGGTCGCAGCCGAAAGCGGGGATGAGGCTTTGGTGATATCCGAGACCTTGGGCACATTGGACGTGCTGTTGACGGATGTTTCTATGCCGGGCACGCTTCAGGGCCCATCTTTGGCGTCAAAAATGCGGATGGCCCGCCCGGATTTGCCGTGCATTTTCCTGACCGGCCATTCTGCGAAGTACGAAGGCGAAACAACGTCTCTGGGGGCCCCCAACATCCGGCTGACAAAACCCGTGGGTCAGGTTGAGATCTTGCGCACCGTCGCGCAGGTACTGGGGCGCGACCACCCCTACCCCAAAGAAACAATCATGGACGGCGCCCCACAACAACACCCGTAGGGACCACCGTTAGGGCGACGAGCGTCGCGATTTCTGGTTAAATCTCGCCTTTGCAAAGGGTTGCGTCGAAATCCGCACCACGTCTCTCCATAGAATTCCATTCAAATCTGGCTTTGACATGGTTCGATGTTTCGCATACTCGAAGTGTATCCAACCGGATACAAAATGGGAAGACGATGCCAGACGCACAAAAATCCAGTGGCCAACACGCCTATGACGCCCTCTTGGCACAGATACGCGCAGGCAATTTCGAACCCGGTGATCGTCTGCGCGAAGAAGACGTTGCGGCCCGGCTCACCCTGTCTCGGACCCCAGTGCGCGAAGCGTTGCGGCGGTTGGAAAGTGACGGCATCATCGAACACCGCCCACGGGTTGGTGCCGTGATCCGAACGCTCAGCCACACCGAAGTCGTGGAGCTGTATGAAATGCGCATGGTGCTCGAACGCACCGCTGCCGAAATGGCCGCAAAACACGGTGCGGATGCCGAATTTGATGCGCTTGATGCGATGAACACCCAGATAGAAACGCACCGCGATCATCCCGCACATGGCGCCGCGCTAAACCAAGATTTCCATCGTGGGCTGTATCTGGCCGGGCGCAATCGTTTCTTGTTGGATGCGTCGCGGGTGCTGAACAACGCGTTGATCTTGCTGGGCCCCACCACCTACACGGATCCAAACCGTATCGATGTGGTGGTGCGGCAGCACCGCGCCATCATCGCCGCCTTTCGCGACCGCGATGCCAATGCCGCAGGCGCCGCAGCGCAGGCGCATTTACAGACCTCGCTGTCTCACCGCCTCAAGGGGCCGCGCGCATGAAGGCCGTTACCATCGCGTTTGTCGTCGCCGGTATAGGTGTTGCGGTGTTCCTCAAGCTACAGCTGCCTTTGCCGTGGCTTTTGGGGCCGATCTGCGCCTGCCTGCTGGCCGCGTTGTTGCGGGTGCCGCTCGCCGGTGTCGCATCGGTTAACGATGGGATGCGCACCATTTTGGGCGTGGCCGTGGGCGCAACGTTGACTCCAACGGTTTTGGCCAGCCTTCCCGCGATGTGGCCCACGCTGGCGCTGGTTCCCGTGATGATCATAGCCGTTGGCTGCGTCGGGGTTCCATATTTTCAACGGTTGTGCGGGTATGATTTCCCCACCGCGTATTACGCAACAATGCCCGGCGGCCTGCAAGATATGATCTTGTTTGGCGAAGAAGCCGGCGCCAACCCCCGCACGTTGAGCCTGATCCACGCCACCCGTGTGCTGGTGATCGTGGCCAGCCTGCCGTTTTTGATGAAAGGGATCTGGGCCGCAGACCTGACCCGCGCACCGGGGGCACCGGCAACTAGCATTCCGCTCATTGAACTGGGCGTGATGACGGTATGCGCCATCGTCGGCTGGCGGTTGGCGAAATGGGCGGGGATGTTCGGCGCATCTATCCTAGGCCCGCTGATTGTTGCCGCCGTCTGCGCGATGACCGGCCTGTTGCACCACCGCCCCCCCGCCGAGGCCATTTGGGCCGCGCAGTTCTTTATTGGCATGGGCATCGGGTGCAAATACGCAGGCGTCACGCTGGCTGAGGTTCGCAAAGATCTGGTGGCCGGTCTGGGGTTTTGCGCGCTGTTGATCCTGCTCACGGTGGTGTTCGTCGAGGTCATATACAATTTGGGTTTGGCCTCCGGGATGGAGGCACTGCTGGCCTTTGCCCCCGGTGGGCAGGCCGAACTGACCGTGCTGGCCCTTATTGTTGGCGCCGATGTCGCATTTGTGGTCGCGCACCACATGCTCCGGATTTTTATGGTGATCTTGGGCGCGCCCGTCGCAGCAAAGCTATTTAACGCCCCGCCTCCGGGATAACAGCGCGCCTCATCAGGCGGTGTTCGCGCCCGACCCCAAAGGCAACCTGTGTGATCGCCCCACCCCAAGGCACCGCCCGCGTGGCGCTGCCTTGGCCGCGCGCGTTCGATGTTGCCACGCCAAGCGTCACAAGAAGGACCGCAACGCCCAGCCCAATGCGGTCACTGGCCGCCATGCGTCCCTTTTTCAGCTGCCGCCATCTCATTGCGCAGCCACCGTTTCGAGCCCCGGCAGCATATCGACGATCTCTTTCCACGCCGGTCGGCTATCGCGGCCTTCTTTGCCCAAGCCAAAGACCTGAAAGATCAGCATGCCTTGGGCATCGAAAGCTTCCACAGACACGGCCGGGCCCCGTTGCGTTGGTTTTTCCACCGCCCATACCTCGGCGATATGATCGCCGCGCAGATGCAAGTTGAACCCCGGATCCATGATATTTTGCCACGGCCCCATCGGGCGCAACGTCTCGATGGGGCCAGTGTGGATCTGAATGCAGCCGCGATTGCCCACAAACAACATAATCTCGATCTTGCGGTCCCGGACAGTTTCCAACATTACCTCAACCGCGCCCGGCGACAACGCCCGCACAAACGGCGCCCCCGCGATCCGGTACGCCCCCAACCGGTTCATTTTAAGCTTGGAGGCCAGCCGCAGGAATTGATGCGTATCGGTCAGCCGCGTCCATTCTTTGCGCAACACATCCGCCTTTTTCGGGTCCGACTTTGGGGGTTCGGCGGGCTGGCGGGCCGCTACGGTCAGGGTCTGGTGCTGATCCGGTAAGGCGATACGGCCTTGTGCATCCGCCCATGCGCTCAAATCAGCCTCATCGCGCAAAAACACCTTGTGGATCGCGTCGCCCGCCGCATCAAACACCTGCAGGCTGCGCCGCACACCCGCATCGGTTTCGCGTTCAACCATGAACCCGTGGCACCAATGGCTGGGGAACATGCGCAGGTCTATGTCGTGGGTCAAAACCATCGCAGCATGGTTGCCGGTGTGGTAATTCTCGTAGACGCCGATCTTTTCATGCACACAAGAAACGTTGCGCGTCAACGCCATCGTTTCGCCAAACCCAACCGCCGCGGCCATAATGTGATCTGGATGGGCCGCCACCGCTGTCGCACCATGGCCCACGTGTGCAGCCACCAATTGCGCCTCGGAAATCCCTAGTTTTTCGGCCAGATCACGGTCGCGTATCTTGCTATCTTCGGCCCGGGTTGCGCGGATGTTTTCGGCGGTCAGGTCGGTCATCATGATGCATCAAGTCCTGTCAATGAAAGGGGTGAACGCTGCCTTTACGGGGGTCATGTTAGAATACGTCCGCACGGTCGACCGCCCCGTCGTGATGCAGCGGACATTCAGCCAGCGTGGTCATGAACGCGTCAAGCTGCACCAAAACGGCATCGGTTGAATTGCCTTCGCACAGCATCATCAACTGCAAGCGCGCCAATTGGGGGCGGCCGTGTCTTTGACCGTTTATCGCACAAATGAGGCGTCTTTCATGTTCCGTCAGGATCTTGCAGCAACCCGGACAATCAGGGTTGCTATACATAAACATCGACCGTCGCCCCCGCCGCACCGCCTGCAACAACGCGATCAACCGCGCGGCGACAACGGGCCCGTTTGTTGGGCCAAACGCGGCTGCGGCACGGGCAAATCCGCGCATCCAGTTTTGCGATTGCGGTTCTGCGAAGGTGCTTATGAAAAACCTTAAGATATCGAGACAGACAATATCGACCGCATCCAGACCCGCCTCTTCAACACGGTGCTCCTTGGCCGCGGGGTCGCGGTGACAGTCCTCAGAAATCTTGCGCGGTTGCATGTGCAGGCCCTTTATCCGGTCGCGCCGACCACACACGACCATGGCGGCGTGACAGGTAGGCGTGCATCTCAAACAGATGCCATTTGTGATGATCACCGGGCTGGCCCAAAACGCCAAGGGGGGCTAGGTTTCTATTAACTGACAAATTTTATCGGGTATTGCAAGATGTTTCACACCACCAGCGGCAGGGCTATGCAATGCCGCCGATAGTGGGTGCCCGCGCATCGGTAGAACCTGACCCATTCAGGATGAGACGGCATACCGCTGCTCAAAAACGCTCAGCCTTCGGCGATGTTCACAGGTTGCCCTGTTGTCCAGGATTGCGTCGCCGCATCGGCCAGCATTTGGGCACGCAGACCATCTGTGATGTCCGGGCGCAAAGCGGTGCCTGCGCCTAGAGCCGATACGAAATAGGTCATTTCCGCCAAATAGGCTGCCTCGTACCGCTCCAGGAAAAAATGTTGCGCGGGGGCGGTTGCAAACCCCGATTGTGTTGCAATTTCAACGGTGTGCTCGTGCACGTTGGCCGCACGTAACATGCCCGTCGACCCATGCACCTCGATGCGCTGATCATAGCCGTAAGTCGCGCGGCGCGAATTGCTGATCTGGCAGATCTTGCCGCTGGCGGTTGTCAGGGTCACTGCGGCGGTGTCGGCATCCCCTGCTGCGCCGATCTCGGCGTCCACCAAGGCGCTGCCCACGGCAAACACCGATGTAGGTTCTTCGCCCAGCAAAAACCGCGCCATATCCAGATCATGGATCATCATGTCGCGGAAAATCCCGCCGGAGCTTTTGACATAGCTAACCGGAGGCGGGGATGGGTCACGCGACAAAATCGTCACGATTTCAGCGTCTCCGATGTCGCCCTGTGCAAGGCTGGCCTGCAAATGCGCGAAGTTCGGGTCAAACCGCCGGTTGAACGCGGTCATAAACGGCGCACCCGCCTGTTCAACCGCCTTGATACAATCGCGGATGCGGTCGGCCGACATGTCTATAGGCTTTTCGCAAAAGATCGCCTTACCAGCAGCCGCAGCCGCATGGATCAGGGCGTAATGCGTGTCTGTGGGGGTGCCAATCACGACGGCATCTACCTCGTTGTTCGCGATCAGCGTGTCACTGTCCATGACCTGTGCGCCCGTTTTCGCGGCCAAAGCCTGCGCAGCCGCTGGCATCGCATCGGACACCGCAGTGACCCGCGCGCCAGCGATGCGCGATATCGATGCGGCATGCACGGCGCCAATGCGTCCGCACCCCAAAAGCCCGATGTTCAGCATGAGGCGTCTCCTTTAAATCCACGCAAGACGGCGCGCGTGGCCGCGACCAGCGGGTCGTGTGTGTCCTTGAGAATACTCACCCGGTCGAACCTGTCTGTGTCGCTATTCACCGCCGACCGCAATGCCGCACCAAAGGCCATGCGCAGTTCGGTCCCGATGTTGAATTTGCAAATGCGCGATCCGCGCGCCAAGGCCTGCCGTTGCGCCATTGGCACGCCGGACCCGCCGTGGATCACCAAAGGCACCTGTGTGATCGCCTCGATGGCGCGGATGCGTGGTTCGTCCAAGCCGCCGTCTTTGTCCTGTTGCAGATGCACGTTGCCCACAGAAATCGCCATGGCGTCCACCCCGGTGTCACGGGCAAATTGCGCCGCCTCGTCGGGGTCTGTACCAGCCGAGGCCGCGCCATCGGTGTACCCGACAAAGCCGATCTCGCCCTCGCAGGACATACCGGCGGCATGGGCTAGTTGGACAATCGCCGCCGTCTGGTCGATATTTTCCTGCAACGGCAACCGCGAGCCGTCAAACATCACCGAGGTAAACCCCGAATCCAGCGCCTCGCGGCATTCGTCCGCCGTATAGCCGTGATCCAAATGCGCCACGACAGGCACGCTGGCCGCGTCTGCGAGATGGCGAAACATTTTGCCCAAAACCGGCAGCGGCGTATGGGCGCGGCACGATGGCCCCGCCTGTAAAATGACCGGCACGCCTTCGGCTTCGGCGGCGGCGACATAGGCGCGCATGTCCTCCCAGCCCAGCGTGACAAGGCCCGCGACAGCGTGGCCCTGTTTCAACGCAGGCTGCAGGACGTCGGCAAGTGTGACGAGCGGCATAATTGGGTCCGATCTTGATATCTGACGGGTGGCCTGAGGCCGCTATTTGAACTTTGCGACCATGTCTTTGATGCCAGGGATCGTTTCGATCTGGTAGGCGTGTGTGGGCTGGAAAAACTGCACCAGACTGCGCTGTGACAACCCACCCAGAATGGTGAAATAGTACATTTCATAACCCGGCATCACCGCGCAAGGGTGGTACCCTTTGTCGATGCACACGGTTGACCCATCCATCAATTGATACGCGTCTCCAGGCTTGCCCTCTTCGCGCTGCAAGATCTGCACACCGGATCCGTGATTGGGCCGAAACCGGAAATTATAGGTCTCGTCGTGGCGTGTTTCGTGGGGCAAATTGTCAGTGTCGTGCTTGTGCGCAGGGAAACCAGACCAGCCGCCCTGCCCTACGGTGAACAATTCAGACACCAACAGCCGCCCAACTTTTCCGTGTTGTTTCTGGCCAAGGATGTGTTTGATTTTACGGTGCGTTTTGGTGTCATCCGACCCGTATTGCACCTTGTCCAGCTCGGCCACACGCACATCAAACGGGTCAAGCACCTTGTCGTATTTGGCACCGGCAATAAAAACCTCGGCCGCGTCCGACGTACACACCATACGCACCTTGGCCCCCATCGGCACATAGACGCCCTCGGGCTCGCCATCCCAGACATCAACGCCGCGATTGCCCAGCGCGTTGAACGCCACGCCTTCGATTTCCACATCAATTGTGCCTGTCGCCGGAACAACGCAGGTCTCGTAGCCGGGCACCTGATATTCAAAGCTTTGGTCTTTGGTCAGCTTGACGATGTTGAAATAATTCAGCGGTACCGTCGGGTCATCGGCGTCTACGATGGGGGTGTTTTTATTATCATGTGGGGCGATATGCATAGGGTTATCCTTCCTGGGCCATCGTTGGGCCGGGGTGATCGGCGAGAAACGCCTCAAGAGCTTGGGTATCGGGCATGGCAGGCGCGCAACCGGGGCGGGCCACCACATGGGACGCGCAGGCAGAGCCGCGCAGCACGGCCTCTGGCAGGGGGCGGCCTTGGGTCAGGCTGGCCAGTAAACCGGCCATGAAACTGTCGCCTGCACCCGTAGGTTTGACCGCCGCAACCGGGTAGATACCCGTGCGCGTTTCAGCGCCATCTGCACAGGTAATCGCACCTTCAGGGCCCATTTTATAGATCACGATCTTGGCCGTGGTCGTGGCCAAGGTGCGCGCTTTGGCCAAACCTTTGTCAATGTGACCGGCCATAAACCCGAATTCTTCGTCGTTACCGACAATCACATCGGCCATATCACCCGCCCGCGTGAGCACCTGCGCGGCGTCTTCCGCCGATGGCCAACTGTAGGGGCGGTAATCGATATCAAACAAGATCGGCAAGCCCGCGGCCTTGGCCTTTTCAAAGGCGCGAAAGGCCGCACTGCGCGATGGCTCCGCCGCAAACACCGTGCCTGCCGTCAGCACCGCGCCGTATTTGGTGAAATCAATCGCCTCGATATCGTCCAACGACATCTGAAAATCAGCTGCATTATTGCGGTAGATCACCGATTGATGCTCTTTGATGCGGGTCTCATAGACGGCCAACGACGTGCGCGGTTCGCCGGTCACGCGTTTCACATGGGTCCGGTCAACGCCGTAGGCATCCAGTTGCCCTTCGCAATACCAGCCCACCGCGTCATCCGACACCGCAGTGACCAGCGCCGCCTTGCACCCCAGTTTGACCAACCCAGCCGCCGTATTGGCCGCAGATCCGCCCATACCGACGCACATAGTCGTGGCCTCCCGCGTGCGGGTACCTGGCGGGTCGGGGAACAGATCCATCCCAACCCGACCGATGACCAGATAATTGCCCGTTGCCAACGCATCCATGACCATCAGATCCCCTTCCTTTGACGGTCGCGCGCGCTTTCCCATTGCGTATGGGCGGCGCGGACTTTTTCAGACGTCGACACATGGGGTGTGCCGCATTCCCACCACGTGTGGCCTTGGGCCGTCCAGCCTTCGTAAGGGTCGACCTTCATGACGATCACGCTGGTTTTATCTGCCGCCTGCGCACGTTTGAACGCCGCGCCCAATTCCGCCGGGTTGGCGACCGTTTCAGCCAGCGCGCCCATCGACGCGGCATGCGCCTCAAAATCCACCGCAAAGGGTTCGGGGACTGTGGGGCAATCAGCTATGAGGTTGTTAAAGCTTTCGTTGCCGGTGTTGTTTTGCAATTTGTTGATGACGGCAAAGCCGCCATTGTCCAGCACCAGAATGATCAGTTTTTTGCCGGTTAATACCGACGAATAGACATCTGAGTTCATCATCAAATACGACCCGTCGCCGCAAAAGGTAATGGTGTCGCGGTCTGGTTCCCGTTCGGCCTGAGCAATGCGTGCGCCCCACGCCCCCGCGATTTCATAGCCCATACAGGAAAATCCGAACTCGACATCGACTGTCCCCGCATCAAGGGTGCGCCAGTTGGCGGTGACCTCGGCCGGCAACCCGCCCGCTGCCGCCACGATCCGGTCGCGCGGATCGCACAGCGCGTTCACCACCCCGATGGCCTGCGCGTAGGAATTTGGCCGGTTGTCGCCGTGGGCCACATTGCCCGCCACATAAGCCGCCCATGTTGCGCGTTCGGCCTGCGCCGTTTCTACCCATGACCCAGGCGCGGTGTATCCGTCCAAACCGGTGCTTAATGCTGTTAGCCCCAGCTTGGCATCCCCAACCACCGTCAAAGACCGGTGCTTGGCCGCGTCGTGCCGCCCCGCGTTCAGCGATATAAACCGAGCGCGCCGGGCAAAGGCTGTCCATGACCCGGTGGTGAAATCCTGCAACCGCGTGCCGACCGCCACAATCACGTCAGCCTTTTCGGCGATCGCATTGGCGCTGTCAGACCCGGTCACCCCGATGGGGCCGATGTTCAGCGGATGCGTATCAGTCAGGTTCGCACGGCCTGCGATGGTTTCCACCACGGGGATCTGATGCGTTTCCGCAAAGGCGGTCAGTTCGGCCACCGCGCGGGAATATTGCACCCCACCACCTGCGATAATCATGGGCCGCTGCGCCGTCTTCAGCGCCGCAATCGCATCACTGATTTCATCGGCATCCGGCACCTGACGGCGAATGCGGTGCACACGCTTTTCAAAGAACTCATCAGGGTAATCATAGGTCCACCCCTGCACGTCCTGCGGCAACCCGATAAACGCAGGCCCGCAATCGGCAGGGTCGAGCAATGTCGCCAAAGCCGCAGGCAACGATTGGATGATTTGCGCAGGGTGCGTGATCCGGTCCCAGTACCGGCTAACCGCGCGGAACGCGTCATTCACACCCAGAGTTGGATCATTAAAATGTTCCATCTGTTGCAGTACCGGGTCAGGCAATCGCGTCTGGTATGTATCGCCACACAGCAACAGCATCGGCAACCGGTTGGCATGGGCCAATGCCGCCGAGGTCAGCAGGTTCGACGTGCCCGGCCCCGCCGACGCCGTGCACAGCATGAACCGTTGGCGCAGCCATTGCTTGGCATACCCCGCAGCGGCGAATCCCATGCTTTGTTCATTCTGCCCGCGATACAGCGGCAGCGTGTCTTGCACGTTATAAAGGGCCTCGCCCAGACACGGCACATTGCCGTGGCCAAAAATGCCAAACCCACCCCCACAAACGCGCATTTCCACGCCGTCAATGATGATGAATTGATTATCGAGCCACTTGATAATGGCTTGGGCGGTGGTCAGCGTTTGAAAAGTCATGGCGCAGAGGATCCTGTTGCAATTATTTCGACCAAACGATTTCACATCTTGAACAGGTCTTGCCCTCACGATACTAATTTTGCAACCGGTTGCAAACGGAATTTGAAAAAAGGATCCGTCGATGGCAGAGATTGGGATAGGCATTGTTGGCGGTGGCTACATGGGCAAGGCCCATGCGGTGGCCATGTCCGCAGTTGGCGCCGTTTTTGACACAGCCTTGCGCCCCCGACTAGAGATGGTCTGCGCCACGTCACCGGCCAGCGCCGAACGTTATCGCGCCGCCTTTGGTTTTGCACGAGGCACGGACGATTGGCGCGCGTTGGTCGCAGACCCGCGCGTCGAGGCGATTGTGATTGCCAGCCCGCAAGACACCCACCGCGCCATTGCCGAGGCTGCTTTTGCCCTTGGAAAGCCGGTGTTTTGCGAAAAACCGCTGGGCGGGTCGCTGGATGACAGCCGCGCGATGGTTGCGGCGGCACAGGCCGCAGGCGTGGCCAACATGAGCGGGTTCAACTATATCCGTACCCCCGCCAGCCAATATGCGCGCCAGTTGATCACCGATGGTACGATTGGCGACATCACGTGGTTTCGGGGTGAACACACCGAAGATTTCCTAGCCGACCCGCAAACACCGGCCACTTGGCGCACCACAGGTGACGCCAATGGCACGATGGGCGACCTGGCCCCACATATGGTGAACGCGGCTTTGGCCTTGCTGGGCCCAATTGACCGGCTGATCGCCGAGGTTGAAACCGTGCATGACACGCGCCCCGGCGGCACCGTCACCAATGATGACCACGGCCAATTTATGTGCCGGTTCGCCAACGGCGCCATGGGGCAGATGTATTTCTCGCGCATCTCGTCGGGGCGAAAGATGGGATATGCCTATGAAATAACAGGCACAAAAGGCGCGATCCGCTTTGATCAAGAAGATCAAAACGCGTTGTGGCTGTACCGGATGGAAGGGCCCGAGGCGACGCGCGGTTTTACCAAAATTCTGACCGGCCCTGCGCATCCTGATTATGCACCCTTCTGTCAGGGACCGGGGCACGGCACCGGATACCAAGATCAAATCCTTATCGAAGCGCGCGATTTCCTGCGCGCCATAGAGACAGGCCAGCCCGTCTGGCCAACCTTTGAGGACGGCATGGAGGTGGGTCGTGTGATCGCCGCCGCCATGGCGTCGTCAACCGACAAAACCTGGAAAACCATTTCTGATTTTTAATACAAAGGGCGACCTGAATGACGATACGAATTGGCAATGCGCCCTGTTCCTGGGGTGTGGAATTTGCAGATGACGCACGCAATCCAACCTGGAAATCCGTGCTGCAAGACTGCGCGGATGCGGGATACAAGGGCATTGAACTGGGCCCGGTCGGCTATATGCCAGAAGACCCAGCTATTTTGGGCGACGCGTTGGCCGCCCATGATCTGGAATTGATCGGGGGCGTCGTGTTTCGGCCGTTTCATGACCCAGATGCATGGAGTGAAGTGCTGGATGCCGCCCACCGTACCTGCACGGCGCTCAGCGCGCATGGGGCACAGCATCTGGTGTTGATTGATTCGATCTCGCCGCGCCGGGCGCCGACTGCGGGCCGTGCCTCGGAGGCCGAACAGATGGACAGCGCCGAATGGGCCGCGTACCGCGACCGGATCGCCACCATCGCAAAGCTGGGCACCGAAGATTACGGGCTGACCGTGGGCATCCACGCCCATGCCGCGGGCTTCATGGATTTCGAGCCAGAGCTGGAACGGCTGCTGTCCGAAGTCGACGACAACATCTTGAAGATTTGCTTTGATACCGGCCACCATTCCTATGCGGGGTTTGACCCGGTGGGTTTCATGAAACGTCATATAAACCGCATTTCTTATATGCATTTCAAAGACATCGACCCTGCGGTGAAGTCTGGCGTGATCGCCAAGCGCACCGGGTTCTATGACGCCTGTGGCCAAGGTATTTTCTGCAATCTGGGCCAGGGCGATGTGGATTTTGCAGCCGTGCGTCAGGTGTTGTTGGACGCCAATTTTGAGGGTTGGTGCACCGTTGAGCAAGATTGCGACCCGCTGTTGGATCCCGACCCCGTCGGCGATGCCAAAGCAAACCGCGAATATCTCGAATCCATTGGTTTTCAGTAAGGAATACGGACCATGACAAGGTTGAATTGGGGCATGATCGGGGGCGGCGCAGGCAGCCAGATCGGGCCCGCGCACCGTTTGGGCGCACAAGCAGACGGTAACTTTGTGCTGGCGGCGGGCGCATTGGATGTAGACGCCGAAAAGGGCCGCGCCTATGCGCAATCATTGGGCGTGGCAGCCGACCGCGCCTACGCCAACTGGCAAGACATGCTAGACGGCGAACGCGACCGCCCCGACCGGGTCGATCTGGTGACCGTGGCGACCCCCAACAGCACCCACTTTGAGATCACCAAGGCGTTTTTGCAGGCCGGTTTCAACGTTTTATGCGAAAAACCCATGACAATGACCGTCGAAGAAGGCGAAGAGATCGTGCGCGTGGCCGAGGCCAGCGGCAAGATTTGCGCCGTCAACTATTGCTATTCGGCCTATCCGATGGTGCGCGAAATGCGCCAGATGGTCAAAACCGGGCAGCTGGGCAAGGTGCGGCTGGTGGTCGCCAACTTTAGCCACGGCCACCACGGCGACGCCACCGACGCCGACAACCCGCGCGTCCGTTGGCGGTATGACCCCGCGATGGCAGGCGTATCGGGGCAATTCGCCGATTGCGGCATTCACGCGATGCACATGGCCAGCTTTATCGCCGGTGACGAGGTGCGCAGCCTGTCCGCTGATTTTGCCTCGACGATCCCGTCGCGCGAACTGGAAGACGACGCGATGGTGAATTTCCGTACCGAGGGCGGTACCGTTGGGCGTTTGTGGACGTCTTCGGTGGCGATCGGGCGGCAACATGGGTTTGATATTCAGGTGTTCGGCGAAACAGGCGGGCTGCGTTGGGCGTCTGAACAGCCCAACCAAGTCTACTACACCCCGGTTGGTGGCCGTACGCAGATCATGGAAAAAGGCGAAGCAGGCCTGTCAGACGAGGCCGGTCGGTTGTCGCGCGTGTCCATCGCCCACCCCGAAGGCTTCCCTTTGGCCGTCGCCAACATCTATGTGGATCTCGCCGCCGCGATCAACGGCGCACCGCGTGACGCCCTGCCCTTGGCAACGGATGGCTTGCGTTCCATGGCGGCGGTTTATGCGGCGGTCCGGTCCGCCAAAGACGACGGCGCGTGGGTCGACGCCCGACCGCCGATGTTTACGTAAACCTCTCAGGAGGCGCGCCCAACTGACGGGCGCGCCATTGACGGCCCCGGTTCAGACAGGCACGGTCTGCGTCAGAAACCAGCATTTGAGGGCAAAGCCGATGTGGCATGGGACGTTGTTGAATATTCATACCGCAGTCGAGGTTCGCGCGCCGATGGACGCACACACCTCAATCCGCCTGATCGAAGGGCGCGGCGTTGAGGGGGACCGGTATCTGACCGGACGTGGGAAATATTCACAGATCCCCGACATCCGAGAGGTCACCTTGATTGAAATCGAAACCCTCATCGCCCTCGACCGCGACCATGGCATCACCCTGACGCCAGATGAACACCGGCGCAATCTGACGACCTCGGGCGTGCCTCTCAACCATTTGGTCGGCAAACGTTTTCGGGTGGGCGATACGATTTTGTTAGGTGGGCGGCTCAACACCCCTTGCCGGTATCTCGACCTAGTGACCGACAAAAGCGTCTATGATCTGATGCATCATCGCTCTGGGTTGAACTGCTCTATCGTCCAGGGTGGGATGATATCTGTTGGCGATGTCATACAGCCCGAATAGCGGTTAATTCTGCGGCGGCAGCGGCCGCAACGTGCCCCGTTCCACAATCGAGGACGGAAAGACGCGGGCCTCGGGGTAGCGGTCTGGTTCGTCCAGCATGGCAACCATGAGTTCAATCGACGATGTCACGATCTGCCTGATGGGTTGGTGGATCGTGGTCAGGTTAATGCTCTCCCAGCGCGACATTTCCATGTCGTTCAACCCGATCACCCCGATATCGTCGGGCACACGCAACCCACTTTCGCGGATCGCCGACAGCACCCCAATAGACAACACGTCATCGCCGCAAAAATATGCCTCAGCTGGGTTTGCACGCATCAACCGCAACATCTCGCGACGGCCCGCATCAAAGGAATAAGCATCGGCAAAACTATAGCTGGCCTTGATGTCGCGATGCGCGGCCAGTTCCGAGAAGAACCCCGCATAGCGATCTTGGGTCGATGTCGCACTTTCCGGCCCGCCCAAAAAGGCAACGTTGCGGTAGCCGCGCGCCACCAACGTGCGCGCCGCCATCCGCCCGCATTCTACGTTGTCGATGCTAACGACGTGCACCTCGGGCGCGCCGGATGACCGGCCAAAACTATGCACCACGGGCACGCCTTCATCCCGGAACGCTTTGGCGAACCCCGGCGGCAACGTCGACGACGCAACCACAGCACCATCAACCGAATACTGCCGCAACATGCGCACCGATGTCTGCGGGTCGGTTTCGTCCGACAGGTTCACCAACAAAGGCCGCAGCCCACGGTCCTGCAAACCACGGGTGAAAAGATCAAACACCTGCAGGAAAATCGGGTTGTGAAAGTTGTTCGACACCAGCCCGATAAGTTTGGTCCGGCCCGTCGTCAGCGACGAAGCCAGCGCGTTGGGGCTATACCCCAGATCGCGGGCGGCCCGTTCAACCTTGCGGCGCATTTTATCAGACACCGACGCGCCGTCTGTAAATGTGCGCGACACCGCAGACCGGGACACCCCCGCGCGTATTGCGACTTCTTTAAGTGTGACGGCCATAGGGTTCGGTCCGGTTTTCTATCTGTGCGCCCTCGTTTCTATCGCAAGGGCTGCCTTTGTGCAGCATGAAACAGGCCTTGATATTTTGCAACCGGTTGCAAAAAATCTTAACGCATGCTTAAATCGGATTCGAAGGCGTGACACAGTCACCCTTTTGCCATGAGAACGGTGCATCCTTGGGAGGATAACATGACAACATTGATGAAAAAGCTGGTGATGGCGACGGCACTCGTCGCTACACCTTTTCTGACAGCACAAACCGCCGCCGCTGAGGGCGAAAAATACATTCTCGTCAGCCACGCCCCTGACAGCGACACTTGGTGGAATACCATCAAAAACGGCATCGCGCTGGCCGGTGAACAGGTCGGCGCAGACGTCGAATACCGCAACCCGCCAACAGGTGACATCGCCGATATGGCGCGGATCATCGAACAGGCCGCAGCCAGCCAACCCGATGGTATCATCACAACACTGGCCGACTACGATGTTCTGAAAGGCCCCATCAGCGCCGCCGTTGATCAAGGCATTGACGTGATCATCATGAACACCGGCTCACCGGATCAGGCACGTGAATTGGGCGCACTGATGTATGTGGGCCAGCCCGAATATGACGCGGGTTTTGCCGCCGGCCTGCGCGCCAAAGGCGAAGGGGTCACCAACTTCTTGTGTGTGAACCACGCGATTGAACAACCCACAGTCGGCGAACGGTGCCGCGGATACGCGGACGGCCTGGGCATTGATCTGGGCAACGCGATGATGGACAGCGGCAAAGACCCGTCGGAAATCAAAAACAAGGTACTGGCGTATTTGTCCGCCAACCCGGATGTAGACGGCATTCTGACCTTGGGCCCGGTGTCGGCTGACCCAACCATCGCCGCGCTGGAAGAAAACGGTTTGGCTGGCGAAATCCACTTTGGCACCTTCGATCTGGGTCAAGAAATCGTAAAAGGCATCAAAGACGGCGTGATCAACTGGGGCATCGACCAACAGCCCTTCTTGCAGGCCTACATGCCTGTCGTGATCCTCGCCAACTGGGACCGCTACGGCGTTCTGCCCGGCAACAACATCAACTCTGGCCCCGGTTTTGTCACCAAAGACGGGCTGACCAAGGTTGAGGCTTTCGCCGGCGAATACCGCTAATCTCACATCTCCACGGGGGCGGCTTCGCAAGACGAATGCCGCCCTTTTTTTCCCATTTTACCCGCCGAAGGACACGTCATGGCTGACACAGCCCAAACCGATGAGCGAATAAAAGACATTTCCTCCCTGCGCCGCGCCCTGATCCGCCCCGAATTGGGCGGCATCGTTGGCACCGTCGCGGTTTTTACACTTTTTGCACTTTTTGCCTTTGATAGCGGCATGTTCAACAGCCAAGGCATCATCAACTGGTCCGTTGTTTCAGCCCAGTTTATGATCATCGCCGTCGGGGCGTGCCTGCTGATGATCGCCGGTGAATTTGACCTCAGCGTTGGGTCCATGATCGGCTTTGCGGGCATGATGATTGCGGTGTTCGGCGTGGTCCTCGCGTGGCCGATGTGGATGGCGATCATCATCACCTTTGTGATCTGCTGCGCGCTTGGGGCGCTCAATGGTTGGATTGTGGTGCGCACGGGCCTGCCCAGCTTTATCGTCACATTGGCATTTTTGTTTATTTTGCGCGGCTTTACGATCTACATCCCGCAAACCATTGAACGCAAAACCATCATCGGCGGCATCCGCGACGCAGCCGAAGGCGACTGGCTCGCGCCTATGTTCGGCGGCAAAATCGGCCAACCCTTGTTTCAGTGGCTCGGCGATATGGGGGTTATCGGCGTCTTCGAACGCGGCAGCCGGGCGGGTCAACCGGTGGTCGATGGTATCCCCATGTTGATCGTCTGGGCGCTTGTCTTGATCTTTTTGGGGCACGTTTTGCTGACACGCACGCGGTTTGGCAACTGGATCTTTGCCTCTGGTGGCGACGCCGAAGCCGCGCGCAATTCGGGTGTGCCAGTGAACAAAGTCAAGATCTTAATGTTCATGAGCACCGCATTTTGCGCCACAGTTTTGGCTGTCTGTCAGGTGATGGAATTCGGGTCGGCGGGCGCGGATCGTGGGTTGTTGAAGGAATTCGAAGCCATCATCGCTGTGGTCATCGGTGGCGCGCTTTTGACGGGTGGTTACGGGTCCGTCATCGGGGCCGCGTTGGGCGCGCTCATCTTTGGCGTGGTGCAACAGGGGCTATTCTTTGCCGGTGTGGAATCCAGCCTGTTTCGCGTGTTTCTAGGGGTCATCTTGCTGTTTGCGGTCATCCTGAACACCTACATCCGCCGCATCATCACAGGAGAACGCTGATGTCCGATATCATTATCCAGATGCAAAATATCGAAAAGCACTTCGGCTCTGTCATCGCGTTGGCGGGGGTGTCGGTGGATGTGCACGCAGGCGAATGCCACTGCCTGTTGGGCGACAATGGCGCGGGCAAATCGACCTTTATCAAAACCATGTCAGGGGTGCACAAACCCACCAAAGGCGAGATCGTTTTTGAAGGCCAACCCCTTGATTTTGCGGACCCGCGCGATGCGATGTCTGCGGGGATTGCAACGGTGCACCAGCATCTGTCGATGATCCCGCTGATGTCGGTCAGCCGCAATTTCTTTATGGGCAACGAACCCCTTAAGAAAGTCGCGGGCATGCGATTTTTCGACCATGAATTCGCCAACCGCGTGACCATGGAAGAGATGCGCAAGATGGGCATCAACCTGCGCGGCCCGGATCAGGCGGTGGGCACTCTGTCGGGGGGCGAACGCCAGACCGTGGCGATTGCACGGGCGGTTTATTTTGGCGCCAAAGTTCTGATTTTGGACGAACCGACCAGCGCATTGGGCGTACGCCAGACGGCGAACGTATTGGCCACCATCGACAAAGTCCGCAAACAAGGCATTGCGGTGGTGTTCATCACCCACAATGTGCGCCACGCGATGGCAGTGGGCGACAGGTTCACCGTGCTCAACCGCGGCCAAACCTTGGGCACGGCCCTGCGCGGCGAGATCACCCCTGAAGAACTACAAGACATGATGGCGGGGGGGCAAGAATTGGTGCAACTCGAAGGCAGCCTTGGCGGAACAGTCTAGCACCTAACACATCAGGGCCCTGCCGGTGCAGCCGGTGGGGGCCTGTGATCCCTCTCTGGCTGTCTTGTTCGGCACGGATGCTGTTAGTTAACCTTTTCCTAGGCAATACCTTAACCTTGCCGTGACACCACAACCCAGCAGACGATCGTAAACGCGCCGCTCATCGAAACACAGTACCCCGCTCAGCTGGGGTCGATCCAAGCGCTGTCATTTGCGGATAAATCCAGCCCATACGCCGTGCGCATCTGCTCGATAAAACCGAGTGTTTCGGTGTCGAAAGAGGCTTTGCCTTCAAAGCTGTGGAGCAAGATACCCTCCAGCAGATCCCCCAAAGACATCTCTTGTTGCGCAGCGACGGCTTTTAAAACCTTCAATATACGCTTTTCAATACGCACGCCCGTCTGCACGCGTTGTGGCTTTTTATTCGTCATTATCTCAATCACAGGTAACTAAAATTCCAAGGACGGAATGTAACGTTTACGGCCCCAACTGGAAAGAAGAGGTTAACGCTATCCTGACGCAAATGCGCCTTTTGTGAACAAAACATGCTGTTCGCTGCAACTGGAGATACGCAAATATACGCAGGCGCACGGTTGGGTTGTCCAAAGGCGTGCAAATTAACATTCACCTGCGGTTTATTAAGGCTCTAATCCGTGCTGATTCACTATGTTTCGCCCCACAATCACCAATGGCCACCGTCCTCCTTGCACCCCTAAGTCATCGCAGATTTGGCGTGATACTTACCGGTTTTCGTGGCCCGCCCGAGGGGATCTGACGGATACAATCACCTGCCGGAAGTCGGCGAAAAAGACGCGTGGCCTGTCAATCGAATGATTGAAGATTGTGGTGGCCCTTGAAGCACAAATGTACTTGAGACACTTTAAGAAGTGCGGGTGGGCATCGGCAAATGGTTAACCAACGGCACCGTTGACCGCCCCAATGAAGCCTACGCCTGCAAAAAGAACCTACCCCTGTGGGTCAATTTGAAACCTGGGTTTTGCACCAATACGTAGGACGCGTTGCTTTCCTAGCATCACATTTACAATTCATCGTATTGTCTAACGCCATCATTCCGTTAAAATTTGAAATGTGCCTGATACCTGAAGCCAGCTTTGCTTGCGACGTTAGCAAATTATATGCATCACTAAAATCGATTTAACTTTCCTTACGAACGAGGCACCATGCCTTTTGCCAAGAACTAGATAGCCTGCACCGCCACTGTGCGGGCGATGACCGCGAATGTCAGCTTTGCAAACGACACGCTGGTCGTTGTTGCAGATGAATGGCCCCGTTTTCAGACGAGAAATTACCGAGCCATGGGATCTCGCTGGACGTTACACGGGCCGTCTTGAACCGCGCAGGCTGCGACGTGCAAATAGCCATTCTCCCGTGGAACCGCGTCGTCACTGGCGCGCGAAACGGCGACTATGACATCATCACAAGCCTTTTTCACGACCCCGAAATGGAGACGTTTCTCAACTATTCGGAACCGTTCTTTGAAGCCCACGTGAAATTCGTCCGCGCAATCAGGTCGGACACCGTGTTTGATGGTTTGTCATCGCTCGCGCCCCACTCCATCGCCGTCGGCAAGGGGCTCCTTTATAACCCCGCTTTTGACGCCGCCGACGACCTCAATAAATTCGAAGTCACGACAACATTGCAAGCTGTTCAAATGGTCGCCGCCGGCCGCGTTTAGCTGACCTTCGAAAACACCGATGTCATCAATCACGCGATCAAAACGAAGCCCCCGACCTCGCCACGCGGATCCAGTTCATCTACCCGTCGTTGGCAGAACAGCACATTCACATGGCGGTTTCCCAGCACAGAACCGACCAGACAGCATCGCCAAAGCCTTTAACGCGGCCCTTGCCCAAATGTGCGCTGCTCGTGAAACATCTCGCGGACCAAGCACCATGTTCGGTCGTTAGAATAATCGCCTCGCGTTCAGGCTGCTCATCTGGGTATTGGCGAGCAACACAATCTTGTCGTTGCTCGCAACTTCAGGGCAGCTATATCTGTCGTTCCTTCGGCAAAATGACACGCTGAGTGAGGTGACATCCCAAATCGAAACGGGGTTCGGCCGAGGTCTTGGTGCCGCATTGCGAGACTTTGACACCCGCCAAATCGAACATATTCTGGGCGGTATATACACCCGTAACGAGGTCGCATCGGTGACCTTGCGCTCGCCCGAGGGTTTGCTGTTGGAACATGGCTCTGACGTGGCAAGTCAGACTTTGCAAATAGAAACTGTGACCCTTTTGCATAAAGATCCGGTACGCGGAGACGTCGAGGTTGGAACTCTCGACATTGGGCTAAGTCGCGCGGAGATTTGGGCAAACCTCTACGCCCAAGCCTTGGTTTTTTCTGCTCCAATATGGCCAAAACCAGCCTTGCCTCTATCGCTATTCTGGCGATTTTCTTCAGGCTGGTCAGCCGCCATCTGCGCGAAATATCAACATTTGTATCGCGACCCGATTGGCCCATATCAGGCCCCGCCCTAGAGCTTGCCCGACCGCACCACACCACACCACCGACGACGACCTCGATGCGATCAGGCGCGCCATCAACACAATGCCCGCGCAGTTTGAAGACATGGGCAAGGGGTTCAACGCTGCATCCGAACAGCTGCGTATTGCGCTCGACACCACGATGAACGGCATCATCGGTCTGGATGAAGCGGGACATGTGAACGTCATCAACCCCGCGGCGCGCCATATGTTGGACGGCAAACCCGAACCGTCTCCGTTTCTTTGGCCCGAAGGTGTCAAGTTTCTGGATACGCTGGACTTGCATCCGCCTGATGCCTCCGCAGATCCGATAAATCGCGCGTTGGCAGGTCAGGTTCTGACCGGCGAAACACATCTGATGACACGGGAAAACAGGTACGAAAACCGCTATAAGCGCATTCCAGCGTCGTGGTGACGGACCCCGCCAGTGATTTGCGCTGCGTTATCGTACTGGATGACGTGTCCATGCTCGAAAAAAACCGCCAGCAGATCGAACGCAAAGGCCGTCTTGATACGCTTGGCCAATTGACCGATGGCATCGCGCATGACTTTAACACCCTGCTGGCGACGATCCTCTATGCGATGCAGATAACTTGTCTGCACGCTCAGACCGGGTGCTTGAAACGGCACTGAGTGCTGTGGAACGTGGGCGCGACCTGACGGGACGTTTTCTGGCATTTGCAAAACGATAACTCGGATTTGCAAAGTCGCGTTCAACCCTTGAAATATTCAACGAATTCAAAACACTTTCCCGCCCCGCGATCGAGGGAATGGCTGGTATCTCTTTTGTTGATCTGGCCCCGGATGTCTTGATTTACTGCGATCACGGGCAGCTTGATAATGCGCTGTTGAACCTAGCCTTGAACCTCCGTGACGCGATTTTGCGCTGCGGCAAAGGCAGCAAGATCATCGTCAAAACCCGTGCCGTGAACGAGATCGATGTGGACCGTGATCTGCGCCGCGAAGATCTTCACGCCTACATCACGCAAGGAATGAAAAGCGAGCACGCCAAGGACGTCGCCCGTCACGATTCACGCGCTTATCGCTACATCGGAATCTCTGTAACGGACGACGGGCCCGGCATGTCCGACGAGGTAAAGCGCCGAGCGATTGACCCGTTTTTCACCACCAAGGATAGCAATTCGGGGAAGGGTTTGGGCCTGTCGATGGTGTATGGATTTATCCAACAATCAGATGGCGAATTGCTGATCTATTCGGAGGCAGACTTCGGCACCACGGTCCGCATTGTTTGCCCCGTGGTACGGCCGAAAATGAACGCGAAAAACCAATCACGTGGTTGCCGATAACGCGCGGGGATGACCAGCGCATTTTGGTCGTGGAAGACGAAGAAAACCTGTTGGAGATATTGTGGCACCGATGTCGCAAAAACCATACCCACCTGTCGAATTGGCCGAAATTTTGGCGAAGGCACTGGTAGATCGGCCCCCAAAGGGAGACGCGTGATGCGACGGTATCGACCCACTTTGGCAGGCTGTTTATACGGCACACCAATTTGCGCGCACGGCCCCACAAGCAAAGCGCGCGCACATGCGAGTCTGCGTCAGATGCGATAGAACTGACATCGCTGGGGCGGTTTGGCCTGCTGATTGCGGTTATCATGGTGCGTCAGGGGTCTAAATCTGTGCCTGATGCTGGGATTTCGTTGATCACCCGCGACCATGGGGCGGATATGACACTGGCCAAACCCGCCGACACCCAAGACGTATTGCACGCGGTCGATGTGTTGACCCGCAATAGAAAATGACCGCGGTCGCGGGTCACTCTGCGGTCTGTGCGGCCTCTGACGCCCGGCGCCCCAACACAAGCACAACCGCCGCACCAAGCGCCACACCAGACGCCACCTGCACGACCGTCCGAAAATCATACGCTTGGGCGATAAACCCAACCGCCGGGCCCGCAAGTACACCGCTGATCATCACGGTGTTCCAATAAATCGCCGTCGCCTGCGCAGGGCGATCTGGGGCAAAGGACTGCACATAGCTGATACCGAGGCTTGCGTAAAATCCGTAGTATAGCCCCTCAAGCGCGGCCCCAGCCAACATCTGCGGATAGCTATGCACCATCGACAACAGCTGGATCGTGACAACCGCCAGCACCGTCGTGCCCAGCAATGCGGCCCGCATCCCGATACGCGCGATCAACAGCGGGGTCGCAAAAATGGCAAAAACCTCCACAAAGGTCTTCACGCTGAACGCTGTGCCCGGTGCATACCCCGGCAAGCCAACCTCTTGGACATAGAACAACGGCAAGGCCGAAAACGTCAACGAATGCGCCGATGACAGGCAAAACACGAAGGCCCCCGCCATCCACAAGGCCCGTGTCGCGGCGGTGTTTGCGGCGGCGTCCGGGGCGCGGGGCGGTGACGGCGCGACGATATCGCGTGGCAATATGCACCACCACAACCCCAACCAGATCAACGATGTGCCAAACCCGGTGGCAAACACCGCCACATGAGACACCCGATCTGCGACCAAAAACGCAACCGCAGGTCCCACCATCCACGCGGTCGATGAGGTCGCGCGCATATAGGCGTTGAACCGCGGGCGCCCGACATCGGACCGTTCAGCGAGGCTGCCGCCCAGGCTAAACATCGTTGACACCGCGCTGGAACTGACCCCAAACCCCAAGACGCCCAAGCTCAACACCACCCACAAGTTCGGCGCCACCATCAAAGAGGCCGTGGCCGCGCCATAGCTCAGCGCTGCGATGCCCACCAAGGGAAACACCCGCTGTCCGGCATCGATACGGCGCGCAAAGGCCCGGTTCACCGCGACCGTCAGGCAGATCGCCAACAGCGAATAAAGACTGATCACACGCGGTTCGTGCCCCAACCCCTGCACGATAAAGAACGCCATAAACGGCACGATCATCGCGGCGCACAACGTGCCGCAAAACAGCAGGCCAAGGAACGGGATCAACCCGCCAAGGGGGGCTTTGAACATAGACCAGATCACTTTAACCAGAGGGGTGGGATGCCGCACCATGGCACGCACGCCTACCCCTGTCGAGCCACATATGCCGCCCGTTGTTACCCCGCCGAAAACCGGTTGGGCGTGTAGGGTTGCATGTCCATATTCGGCGTGCGCCCGGTCATGATGTCTGCGATCAGGCGGCCGGTTTTGGGGCCCCCGGTCAGACCAATGTGGTGGTGGCCAAAGCCTGTCATGACACCGGTTTGGCCGATCTCGCCAATCAGCGGCAAGCTGTCACTGGGCGCGGGGCGGTGGCCCATCCATTCTGCTTGCTGCCCGTGGGTCAGCGCGGGGTAGGCCTGCCGAACCTGACGCCGCAACAGATCAAACGGCGCCCGCGATGGTTTCGCCTCTAGCCCGCCAAATTCGACCACACCGGCGCACCGCAGCCCCGCCGCCATGGGCGTCGCCACAAATTTCCCGGTGGTCACCATGGTGGGGGCAATTGGGCCCGCCTCGGGGTCTTCGAATACGATATGATAGCCGCGTTCGCTTTCTAGAGGGACCGACACGCCCAACTTTTTCATCAAGGGTTTTGACCACACACCCGTCGCCAGCACCACCTTGTCACATGGCAAGGGCCCATCTGTGGTATGCACCGCCGAAATGCGCCCCCCCGACATGTCAAAATCAACCACATCCGCCGTGCGCACCTGACCGCCCATCTGTTGGAACACCGCAGCCAAGGCCGCAACATACCCGCCCGGATCGCGGATAAACCCGTGGTCCTTCATGGTGGCCAAACATCCGATCTGCGGCGCAAGATGCGGCTCGCACGCTTGCACTGCGTCGCCTTCTATCACCTGCGGTATGAACCCGGCCTCGCGCCGCAGCCCCCACGTGTACCCATCCGCCGCAAAGGCCGCGCGATCTTTATAGGCAAAATGATAGTCGCTCTCGGTGACCCAACGTGCCGCGTCCGTGTCATGGGTCAGCGCCTGATGCTGCGCCACCGTGTCAGAAACGATCGGGGCCAGCCCCTTGGCGATCCGGCGGGTTTCGGCGTCATTGGCGTGGCCAAGATACCGCATCAGCCAAGGCGCCATTTTCGGCAGATACCCCCACCGCAAAAACAACGGGAAATCCCGGTTCAGCAACATACCCGGCGCCTTGCGGATCAGCCCCGGCGCGGTGACGGGCACCATAGAACAGGCCGCCAAGACGCCTGCGTTGCCATAAGACGTGCCCTGCCCCGGCGCGCTGCGATCCACCAGCGTCACATCGGCCCCATAGCGGCGCAACCAGATGCCCGTCGACACCCCAACAATACCCGCGCCGATGATGATGATCTTATCTGCCATGCTCTACCCTATCTCGATGCGCACACCATGCGTGCCGCTGCCGAGGCGTCAATTTCTTTTTAACCGTTCGCCCCCGAAAACGCCGCATTTCGCCCTAGGGACAGCGCCGGGGTCGTGATAGTTGAAATATTGCGGGCTCTCACGACAAAGGACCAAACATGAACGTACAGTCGGGCGGCAAAACTGTGTATGGCGCAACGGTCGGGATATTGATGCTGGAAACCCGTTTTCCGCGCATTCCCGGTGACATAGGCAACGCCACCACATGGCCATTCCCCGTGCACTACCGTGTGGTCGAAGGCGCAACCCCTGATCTTATCGTGCTGCAAGACGCCCGCGCCATGCGCGATGCCTTTATCGCCGAAGGGCAGGCGTTGGTACGGATGGGCTGCGACGGGATCGTGACAAACTGCGGGTTCTTGTCGGTGCTCCAAGACGATTTGGCCAAGGCGCTGGACGTTCCTGTTGCCAGCTCTGCGTTAATGCAACTGCCCATGATCGCCCAAACCCTGCCCATGGGGCAACGGGTTGGCGTGCTGACGGTGTCCAAAACCAGCCTGAGTGCGGCACATCTGGTTGCGGTTGGTGCCGCCCCAGACACACCCGTTGTTGGCACCGAAAGCGGGCGCGTGTTTTCCCCCGCCTTCCTGACCGACCAAGTCGATATCGACTTTGAAGGCTGCCGCAAAGATGTGTTGGCCGGCGCGCTGGAACTGGTGCAAAGCCACGCTGATATCGGTGCAATTGTGCTGGAATGCACAAACATGGTGCCCTACGCCCGCGATATCCGTCTGGCCACGGGCCTGCCTGTGTATTCGATTTATACGTTGGTCAATTGGTTTCAGGGCGCGTTGTCACCGCGCCGGTTTCCATCTGATTTGGACGACCCCCGCGGGCTTTGACCGGCCTGCGCAACGCCTCGCCTCGTGCATAAACTGCGACGATAGGCGGGCGGGCCACCCCCCGGTCGCGCGCCACCAACCTAATCAAGACTAGAAAATTGCCGCGTTATGGTGTGAAATGTTTCGTATTTTATCGATGCATTTCAAAATCTGCCGGAGTTTTCATCATGGCACACACACCCACACCCCAGCGAAACACGCTGTTGTCTCTTGCTTGCGTCGGGATCGGCGCGGTGATGCTGTATCAAACCGGACGACACCTGACCCAATTTCCCGGCGACGGATCGCGTTTGCTGTTGGCGCCCCTATACTTGGCCTGTCTGTTTGGCATCTTCAAAATGTGGCGCGGGCACCAACTTGGATGGTGGGTTTTCGCCGCAGCCAGCATTGGCGCGGGCCTTTGGTCTGCTGCCGTTTTAAAGGCACCGTGGGCCGGGCAACTGTGGTATATTGCGGTCTTCCCGGTGGTGTTTCGCGCGTTCTACAGCCAGCTAGAAGAATCGCGCACCATCACATTATTGCTGCGCCGCGTGCTGGGTTGGGTCGGCGAACAGCTGATGGGCCTGTTGAATGTGCCTTGGATTGTGGCGCTGATCGGCAAGATACCGCCGCTGGATGCCGCGATAAATCGCATCGTGATCAACCGCATCGTCAATCAGGTGCGCAACCGCCCGCATCCGTTTTCCACCCACAGCCATTATACATCCTGGGCCAGCCTCACCGACACAGAATGGAGCGCGCGGCACTTGGGGATTTCACCGATTGACCAAGACGCACTGCCCGGTTGGAACACACTTGCGCCGCTGTTCGCGCGCACAGAAGACACCCAGCGATTGTGCCCAAAATCCACCTGCCTGTTTCCCGCGTTTGCGCAGTATTTGACCGATGGGTTCATTCGGACGGTCACCGACACATCGGACCTCGATCACTTCAAACGCAACACATCCAACCACAATATCGATCTTTGCCCGCTTTATGGGCGCACCCCCGCACAAACGCGGGCCCTGCGCGTACACGCCCCCGACCAACACAGCCGCGGCAAGCTGAAATCCCAAATGCGTGGCGATGAAGAATTCGCGCCGTTTTTGTTTGATGGCGACACGATCAAACCCGAATTTGAGCCCCTCGACCCGCCGCTTGGGCTCGACACGCTCAACACCGCAATTGCCAATGGCACGCCAGAGGTCGCTGAAAAGATACGCGGCAAACGCGGGCGGCTCTTTGCCTTTGGCGGCGACCGGGCCAATTCGGTGCCTCAAACGGCGATGATCAACACGTTATTGCTACGCGAACACAACAGGTTGGCGGGGCAGCTGTGCGCACGTTATCCCGGTTGGGACGACGACAGGGTGTTTGAAACCGCCCGCAATATTTCGATCGTCCAGTTCATCAAGATCGTGGTTGAAGACTACATCAACCATATCGCCCCCACCGAATTTCGGATCAAGGCCGACCCAAAAGCCGCCTGGGGCGCCAAGTGGAACCGCCCCAATTGGATCACAACCGAATTTAGCCTGCTTTACCGGTGGCACGCGCTGATCCCTGACCAGATCACATGGGGCGAGACGGAACATGCTGTAAACCGTTCATATTTCATGGAAATGCAGCCGCTCATCGACGTTGGATTGGGCCGCGCCTTTGAAGACATGAGCACCCAACGCACCGGCGAATTGGGTCCCCGCAACACCACCGCATCATTGATGCACATCGAGGAGGCCTCGATCAACCAAGGGCGCGCGTGCCAGTTACGACCGTTCGCCGATTACCTTGAATATATGCAACGCATGCCAGTCGAAACCATGGGTGATATTTCTTCGGATCGGACCGTAGCCGCGCAGCTGAAATACGCCTATGGCGAGGTCGATCAGGTGGATTTTTTTGTCGGCATTTTCTGTGAAGACCGGGTCAAGAACGCGCCTCTGCCCCGGACGGTGCTGTCATTTGTCGCGTTGGATGCGTTTTCGCAGGCCCTGACCAACCCGCTGCTGTCCGAACATGTGTTCAAACCACCGCAAGATCCAAGCGCCGAACACCCTACGTTTTCGCGGTATGGGTGGGATCAGATCACCACCTGTGGGTCGCTGCGTGACCTTGTGTTGCGCAACATCAACACCCCAAAAACCTTGGGTTTTGTTGGCATGACCCAACGGGGATGGGTCCGCGAATAACCTATTTTAGAGGCGGCGCTGTTGGGTCGGGTGCCGCCACAGCGTTGAGAATAGATCAGGCGTGCGGAACCAGACGTGTTTGCAACCACAAGATCGATGGATACGCGGCAATCCAAAACCACACAAAACGGTTTAGGCCAAACAGCCACGCATTCGCCACATGAAACATCGCGGCGATACACAAGGCCACGATCAAAGCAGTGGAATTCAGGATGCTGAACGGAAACGCCACCTCAAACAGCATCACGACCCAGGACGCGGCCCAAAGCAGGCGGGGGCGGTCTGCCAATGCCCGCAGAGACCCGCTTACCGGGTAGGCCGAAAACCGAAACACATCCTGCAATGCGCGCCCGCTGCGCCATTCCGAGTTAACGATTTTGACCTGCCCCGAAATGAAATACGATAGGATGACCTGCACCGCCAAATAACCAAACGCGGCCTCTGCGCCGATGCCATCCGGCAACCAGCGCGCCAAACAAAGACAGTACAAAATCAACAACCCCATTCGGTCGCTGCCGCCGTTGTAAGGGCCTTGGAAGCGGTGCAAAATCAGAACGCTATGCGCAGAAAGCGCCAGCAGCACCCACGGGCTGTAGGGCCCCAACAACAACATAATGCTCAGCACCGCACGGGGCGCAAACAACGCCCGCGCACCACGAGACCCGAACATATGTTCGGCGCTTTGCTGTAAAAACGCCAGCGCCAGCAAGATTTCGGTCAGGCGCAATGCCGGGTCCAACATCAACATACCGTGGCCCCCGACACAGGAAATTCATCCGAGAGAAACACCGTTTCTTGCACCAAACGCGTCTGTTCGCGGTGTACAAAAACCAACCTAAATTGGAACTTTATCATCGCTGTATCGCTATAGGCTTTCACAATCTCAATCTGAATACGTCGTTTGATCTCGTTTATACTGTGGTCGGTGGGTTCTTGCTGAATGCGCTCTGCGCAACTGACGACGAATAGTTCTTCGTTGCGATCCGGGTTCCAAAACAACCGCAAAATCATCTGGGACGGCGCAACAGTCGATGGTTGGGGCTGAAATTCTTGCCATCCGGCCGGGGCTGCATTGCTGTCAGGTAAAAACCGCCACTGCACCCTTGGTGATGGCTCAATCGTTTTGAAAAACCGCCAAGACGGGATCATCACGGGCAATATCAAGGAGAGTGTTTTCAACATAAACACAGCTAACGGCGCGTATGTTAATACGGCGTGAACCACGTGGGGCAACCGGGAAATTCCCTAAACAAATCTAATACGAAATACGCCGTCAGGATACGCTATTTGCGCCAATGGAACGGCACGATAATCAGCGCCCCAATCGACGCGGCAATCGCGTTCAACCCCGGACTGCGAAAGCCAATTCCAAACATCAGCGTCACGAAATAAAACACAAATGCGCCGCCAACGCAGATGATAATGCTTGGTAATATACCGTTATGGGTGAACCCGGTTTTTTCGCACAGGTAGCCGACGATCCCCGCGATCACCACGGTGCCGATCAAGGTAGGAAACATCGCGGGCTCCTTTACAGTTGCTTCCCGACGGGCCACGACCAGCCGCGCAGAAAATCCGTTGCATCCTGCACACCTTTGCCCGCCCGCTGCAAGCGCACCAATTCGACGGCGCCGTCCCCACACATAATGCGCAGCGGATCTTGCAGCACGGTCCCCGGCGCGCCGGTGCCGTCGGCCAAACGCGATGCCAGCAGTTTGATGCGCGTCTCGCCGTCCATCGTCCATGCCCCCGGAAAAGGCGACAGCCCCCGGATCTGGCGATCCACTTGTGCGGCGGGTTGTTGCCAGTCTATGCGGGCTTCGGCCTTGTCGATTTTGGCGGCATAGGTGACACCCGCATCGGGTTGGGCCACAGGCGGCAGGTCATCAAGGCGCGCCAACGCGTCCCCGATCAGATCCGCCCCCATCACGCTCAGGCGGTGTTGCAGTTGGGCGGTGGTTTCTTGGGGCGCGATATCCGTCGCGCGGCGCAACAGCACGGGGCCAGTGTCAAGCCCGGCCTCCATTTGCATGATACAGACCCCGGTTTGGGCATCGCCCGCCATGATCGCCCGATGGATGGGCGCCGCGCCGCGCCACCGCGGCAACAGGCTTGCGTGAATGTTCAGGCACCCCCGCGCCGGCGCGTCCAACACCGCTTGCGGCAAGATCAACCCATAGGCCACCACAACGGCGATATCGGCCTCAAGCGCTGCGAACGCTTGCTGGGCATCGGGCGTTTTCAACGACACCGGCGTGCGCACCGGCAAATCAAGAGCCAAAGCGCGCGTGTGCACCGGGCTGGGACGGTCCTTTTTGCCCCGACCCGCAGGGCGCGGCGGCTGGGAATACACGCAGACGATCTCGTGGCCGGCCGACACCAATGCATCCAGCACCGGGACGGAAAACTCAGGTGTTCCCATGAAAATCACGCGCATAATGTCTCTCCCTGCTTGGGGTCTTGCGAAAATACCCCGCATGCCGCACGCTTTTTAGGGTTTCAGTTTGCGGGCCTTGCGTATCAGCATGTCGCGTTTGATCTTGCTGAGCCGGTCAAAATACATCCGACCCTGTAAGTGGTCGATTTGATGTTGCACGCTTGTGGCTTCCAAACCCACCAGATCACGCTGCACGGTGGCCCCCGTTTCATCCATAAACCGCACCGAAACCCCACGAGGCCGCGATATTTCGGCGTGCACCCCCGGCAAATTCGGGCTGGCCTCTTGGTGTACATTCAGAATGGCAGAGGCGTCGATAATTTCGGGGTTGGCCATGCGAATACGCCGGTCGCGGGCATCAGACGCATCCACCACGGCCACCTGCAACATCACGCCAATCTGCGTCGCAGCCAGCCCCACACCGGGCATCGCATCCATGACCTCGATCATCTCGTCCCACAGCGCGCGGATCTCATCGGTGATCGCGTCAATTGGGGCGGCGGCTTTGCGCAACCGTGGGTCTGGCCATTGAAGTACTGCGCGCGGGGTCACGAACGGGCCAGCTCCCGCTTCATTTTCACCATCTTGCGCGTCATCATCTGACGCTTCAGCGGCTTGAGGTAGTCAATGAACAGCTTGCCATCCAGGTGATCAATCTCGTGTTGGGCGCAGGTCGCCCACAGCCCATCAAACACCTGTTGTTGTGCGTTGCCATCGCGATCCATCCAGCGCACCTCGACCTCGGCGGGGCGGGTCACGTCGGCGTATTGATCGGGCAGCGACAGGCAGCCTTCTTCGTAGACGTTCAACTCATCCGACGCCGAGACGATCTCGGGGTTAAACATCACCATCGGGCGGGGCGCTTCGGTGTCCCCTTTGATGCAATCCATCACCACCAGCCGTTGCAAAATACCGACCTGCGGCGCGGCCAGCCCAACGCCGGGCGCCTCGTACATCGTTTGCAACATGTCATCCGCCAACGCGCGCAATTCATCATTTAGGTCTGGCAGTGGCGCGCAGACCTTTTTAAGACGGGGGTCGGGGTGCAGCAGTATCTTTCGTTTCATGAAATTCATGTAAGCCAGCCGCCCGCCATCTGCAACACGCGACAGGGTTGCAGCATCATAGAAACCCGTTAGCGTGCCGATCAATCTTCAGGAGAACCATATGAGCCTCAACACCCCCCATGACGCCCGCTTTGACACGCAGATCGATCGACGCGGCACCGATTGCGCCAAATGGGACAGCATGCACGACATCTTTGGCGTTTCGCCAGACACCGGTTTGTCGATGTGGGTGGCCGACATGGATTTCCACCCGCCCGCCTGCGTGCAAACCGCGCTGCAAGGCATGATCGACCATGGCATTTATGGCTATTACGGTGATGAAACCAGCTATCGTGACGCGGTGCAGTGGTGGATGCAGACCCGCCACGGCTGGAAGATCGAACACGACTGGATTTTCAACACCCACGGTTTGGTCAACGGCACCGGCATGTGCATCGATACCTTCACCGCGCCGGGTGACGGGGTTGTGCTGTTTACCCCAGTTTATCACGCCTTTGCCCGCGTGATCACCCAAGCCGGGCGCAAGGTCGTGGAATGCCCGCTGGCGCAAACCGACGGGCGCTACACCATGGATTTTGACGCCTACGACGCCCAGATGACCGGGTCAGAGAAAATGGTCATCCTGTGTTCGCCACATAACCCCGGCGGCCGGGTCTGGACCCGCGACGAGCTTCAGCAGGTCGCGGATTTTGCACAGCGCCACGACCTGATCCTTGTGTCTGACGAAATCCACCACGATCTGGCGATGCCCGGCCACACCCACACGCCTGCCGCTCTGATCGACGGGGTCACGGACCGTCTGGTCATGATGACAGCCACCAGCAAGACCTTTAATCTGGCGGGCCATCACACCGGCAATGTCATCATCCAAGACCCAGATCTGCGCGCGCAATTCGCTCGGCGTATGGCCGCATTGGGAATGTCGCCCAATTCCTTTGGGCTGGTGATGGCGCGGGCTGTTTATACCCCAGATGGGGCTGCCTGGGTCGATGATCTGATCCAATACATCGACGGCAACCGCCAACTCTTTGATGCCCAAATCAAAGCGATCCCCGGTTTGCAATCCATGGCGTTGGAAAGCACCTATCTGTCTTGGGTCGATTTTTCCGGCACCGGCATGGCCCAAGATGAGGTGATCCGCCGCATCCAACAAGACGCGCAGATTGCCGCCAACCACGGGACCAGCTTTGGCGGCGGCGGCGAACCCTTTATGCGGTTCAACATCGGCACCCAACGCGCGCGGGTCGAAGACGCCTGCGCCCGGCTGGCCAAGGCCTTTGGTGATTTGCAGTAACGGCGTTAGGGGGCGTGCGCGATTAAACCAACGGGCGCGCCTTCACGTTTTTCGAAATCCACGGCGGGCGCGTCTGACACAGCCGTCGCCCGTTTGAATTCATACCGCCGCTCGCCATCTTCATCGTAGCTGGTGATGATCAGGCACTGAAAAATATGAATGGCGCCGTCGTATAGGTCTACCAAACCGCGCAACGACGGCGCGTCGCTTTCGAGTGCAAAGCCGGTTTTCCACAGGCGCAACACCGGATGAACAGTACCATCCACCGTAACGCGCAACCGTGATGCCTTTTTAAGGGCCGCGATGCGGGCCTGATCCAGACCTGCTTGAATTTCCTTGGAAAAAACCACTTCCATATCGTGATGCCCTACGTTGTCCCAGTGACCACATGCTGCACCAGCGCGCTGAAAATCAAGTTAAGTTTTTGCGACAGATCGGTCTGTTGTGCGCAGATGCGGAGGATCCTGCGCGCGCCATGCCCTACCCCGCCGCCGCCCAAGCCCCTAGCTTTGCCAACGTACACAGGAGAATACGCATGGGGCTTTTGGTTGACGGCAAGTGGCAAGACACGTGGTATGACACGTCCAAAACCGGCGGGACATTCCAGCGAACAGAGGCGAAATTTCGCCATTGGGTCACGCCAGACGGCGCGCCGGGGCCCACAGGTGACGGCGGGTTCACCCCCGATTCGGGCCGCTACCACCTTTATGTCAGCTACGCCTGCCCTTGGGCCCACCGCGCGCTGATCTTCCGGCAGCTCAAAGATCTGGCGGATCATATCGACATCAGCGTGGTGCACCCCGACATGTTGGGCGACGGCTGGACCTTTGAAATCGACGACCACGGCGCTACTGGCGATACGTTATACGGCTTGCCCTTTGCCCGCGATATCTACACCAAAGCCGTCCCCGATTTCACGGGCCGCGTGACCGTGCCGATCCTTTGGGACACCACGCAAAACACCATCGTGTCAAACGAAAGCGCCGATATCATCCGCATGTTCAATTCGGCCTTCGATGGGCTAACAGGCAATACGCTCGATTTCTGGCCCGCGCCGCTGCGTGATGCCATCGCGCCCGTAAACGACCGCATCTATGACACCGTCAACAATGGGGTCTACAAGGCCGGGTTCGCCACCACGCAAGGTGCCTATGACACCGCCATAACACCGCTATTTGACACGCTAGACTGGCTCGAAACCCGGCTGCACATCACCCGGTACCTGATGGGCAACACCATCACCGAAGCCGACTGGCGGCTGTTCACAACATTGGTGCGGTTTGACGCGGTCTATCACCTGCATTTCAAATGCAACCGAAAGCGGCTGATCGATTATCCGAACCTGTGGGGCTACACGCGCGATCTATATCAGGTGCCGGGCGTCGCACAGACGGTGTGTTTGAACCACATCATCCGGCATTACCACTACAGCCACGACACAATTAACCCGCATCGGATCCTACCGATCGGGCCCGATCTGGATTTTGGTGCCCCACATGATCGCGCGGCTATGTCTTAGGGAATGGGAGGAGTGTCCGGCGCGGTCAGGCCGCGCCGGACTGCTCGGAAGGGCCGCCATAGTGTTCAACCATGGCGGCCAAATCTTCTGGCGGTGTCGCGCTTTGCACAAAGGCACAGGCGTTCGTCACATGCGAAAAAATAGATCCGTCCGAAAAGAACGACGTATTGGTCACGAAGATGACCTTGGCATCGGGCTGCCGGTAACTGGCGTAATCCGCAACGGCAAGCGCCGACCCCTCATTGAGCACAAGATCAAGAATGATCACGTCACTGCAACGGCTGCTGAGTTGGTGAATGGCATCCGCCTGATCGCACGCACGGGACACTATTATGCCCATGCGTTCAAGGTGGCGTTGCCAAATCCTAGCCAGATCGTCCTGGCTCTCGACAATTAGAACCTTCATCTGTCCTCCATTCCGGAACACCCGAAGTTATTACGTTTTGTAACACCTGTGGTGTCGTGCAAAGGTTAACAAACAATTAAGCGAGAGGTGACAATTTTATCATTAGCGGTCATACTTGATTAACCGGCTGATTTCCGCTTTCAGCGGCGCGTAACCTTGGCATGTTACGCAACAGATATAGAGGAAAGAGCGGATTGTTGACAAACCACAAGCGTGATCATGGCGGCGGCCTCGATGCAGCAATTGCGCAATATGGCGGCAGTCGAATCGCCTGGATTGACCTGTCGACGGGCATTAATCCACACCCCTACCCGGTGTCGCATATGCCCGCAGACGTCTGGACAGCACTGCCCGACAAGGGCGCAAACACCCGGCTAACCAACGCCGCGCGGGCGTTTTGGCAAATCCCCGATCAGGCGGCGGTGCTGGCCGCACCCGGGGCCTCCGCGATCATCGTACAAATCCCACAATTGGTGCCCCGCGGCACGGTGCGCATCCCCGGCCCCACCTATAATGAACACGCTGCGGCCTTCACCGTGCAGGGCTGGCGCACCATCGATACAGGCACAGCCACCGCGCAGGTCGTGGTGCATCCCAACAACCCAGATGGCAAAATATGGGCGCCAGACACCCTACCCAACCCGGCCGCATCCCTCACCGTGATCGACGAGAGCTTTTGCGACATCGCCCCGGACCATTCTCTCGTCGGCCAATCGGTGCAGCCGGGCACATTGATCCTAAAGAGCTTTGGCAAGTTTTGGGGGCTCGCAGGGATGCGGTTGGGGTTCATCGTAGGCGACCCTGCGTTGGTGGCGCGCTTGGCCGATACCTTGGGCCCTTGGGCGGTTTCTGGCCCGGCATTGCACATCGGCACTGCTGCGTTGACCGACCAACAGTGGGCCACTGAAACCCGCGCGCGATTATCACAGGACGCGACCCGGCTGGACACCCTGATGCAGGCGGCCGGTGCCAATGTGGTGGGCGGCACGCCGCTGTTTCGGCTCTATGAGGTCGACGACGCAACCCGTTGGCAACACCGCCTCGCGACCCATCATATCTGGAGCAGAACCTTCCCCTACAACCCACGCTGGCTGCGCCTTGGCCTGCCGCATGCGCTGCATTGGCCGCGTGTCACCGCCGCCCTGTCATGACGACCGCCGTGCTGTTGATATGTGCCCTGTGCCTTGATGCGCTGCTGGGCGAACCCAAGTGGTTGTGGGACAGGGTGGCCCACCCGGCGGTCCTGATGGGGCGTTTGATCGGCGCGCTGGATCGGCGGTTCAATGAGGGCGCGCAACGCCGCCTCAAAGGCATCGGCTGTGTGGTGTTTCTGGTGGGCGTCGGTGGGGCCATTGGGCTGTTACTGAGCACGCTCGGCCCGGTGGCCGAGATCATCACCGCCGCGATCTTGCTGGCACAACGGTCGCTGGTGCAACATGTGGCACGGGTCGCGGACGGGCTGCGCATGTCCACCGCCCAAGGCCGCCGGATGGTCGCCCAGATCGTCAGCCGCGATACCGACGCCATGCACGACACCCAGATCGCGCGATCCGCCATCGAAAGCGCCGCCGAAAACCTATCAGATGGGGTCATCGCCCCCGCGTTCTGGTTTCTGATCGCCGGTGTGCCGGGGCTGGTGATCTACAAGCTGATCAACACCGCCGACAGCATGATCGGCTACCGCACCCCGCGTCACCACGCCTTTGGCTGGGCTGCGGCCCGGCTTGATGACCTGCTCAACCTCATCCCGGCCCGGCTGACGGCGGCCCTGATCGCCCTGCCCGCCGGGTGTTACGACCTGCGCGCCATCCGCCGCGATGCCGCCCAGCACAGATCCCCCAATGCCGGTTGGCCAGAAGCCGCCATGTCGCGGGCTCTGGGGGTCGCATTGGCGGGCCCACGGGCCTATGATGGCCAGATGCGCGATTTTCCATTTGTAAACCCGGATGGGCGTAAGGTGCTCACGGCGGTGGACATTGATGCCAGCATCGCGATGCTTTGGAAGGCGTGGCGCATGTGGCTCGTCCTGTGTGTGCTGGCCCTTATATTTTAACCAATCGGAGCCCATTGATGCGCTTGCCTCTTCTTGCCGCCCTTGCTTTTGCCCTGCCCGTCGCCGCGCAGGCCTGCGGCGGGTCTTTCGCCAGTTTCGTGAACGATCTCAAAGCCGAAGCCATATCCAAGGGCCACAACGGCACCACCGTGGATCGTTTCTTTTCGGGCGTGCGCCAAGACCCCAAAGTGCTCAAGGCAGATCGCGCGCAAGGCGTGTTCCAACGCCCGTTTCTTGATTTTTCCCAACGCCTCATTTCGGCAGACCGTCTGCGGCGCGGGCAAAGCAACGCCCAAAAATACGATGCAATCTTTGACCAAATCGCCCGACGCTACGGCGTGAACCGTGGCGTATTGCTCGCGTTCTGGGCGTTTGAAACGGACTATGGCGGGTTTCAGGGCGATTTTAACACCGTGAATGCGCTGGTGACGCTGTCGCACGACTGCCGCCGCCCCGAATTGTTCCGCCCGCAGGTGTTTGCTGCGCTGGAACTGTTTGAGGACGGCGACCTAGACCCCCGCACCACAACCGGCGCCTGGGCTGGCGAAATCGGGATGGTCCAGATGTTGCCGCGCGATATCATCGAAAACGGTGTTGACGGCGACGACGATGGCCACGTATCGCTGAAAACCTCTGCCGCTGATGCGCTGATGTCGGGCGGTCAAATGTTGCAAAGCCTCGGCTGGCGCGATGGCGAACCATGGTTGCAAGAGGTCACCGTGCCTGCCAATTTCGACTGGTCGCAAAGCGGGTTGCGCACTGTGAAATCCCCCCGCGACTGGGAAGCCATGGGTGTGCGTGCCCGCAACGGGTCGTTAACACAGGGGTTGCAGGCGTCCTTGTTGCTGCCGCAGGGGCACAAGGGGCCCGCGTTTCTCGCCTATCCGAATTTCAGCGTTTATTTCGAATGGAACCAAAGTTTTACCTACGTCCTGACCGCCGCATATTTTGCCACGCGCCTCGAAGGCGCCCCGGTCTACGACGCGCGCAGCCCAGAACCGGGTCTCACCGGCCCCCAGATGAAAGAACTTCAACGCAAATTGCAGGCCCGCGGGCATGACGTTGGCAAAGTTGACGGGATCCTCGGTGCGCGCAGCCGCACCGCCGTGCAGACCGAACAGCAGCGCCTTGGTTTGCCCGCAGATGCATGGCCGACGCCGGCGCTTTTGGCACGCCTCTGACGTCCGAAGCATTAACCACTTTTTATCGCCAGCCCTGTAATTTCCACGACGAAACTTACATTCAGGTTTGTTTTATGCCTAGACCCTGCGCGCCTTGTGCCGCAGGGTCTTCTCTTTTCCCCCAAAGCCCCACGTGTCTAAGCCACCATCGTTTCGGCTTTTTTCAGATCCACCGACACCAATTGGCTGACGCCCTGTTCGGCCATGGTGACCCCAAACAACCGATCCATCCGGGCCATCGTGACCGCATGATGCGTGATAATCAAAAACCGCGTTTCTGTTTGCCGGCACATCTCATCCAGCAAATCGCAAAACCGCGTGACATTGGCGTCGTCCAACGGCGCATCGACCTCATCCAGCACACAAATCGGCGCCGGGTTTGCCAGAAACACCGCAAAAATCAGCGCCATCGCTGTCAATGTCTGTTCACCGCCTGACAGCAAGCTTAACGTCGACAGTTTCTTGCCCGGCGGTTGACACATGATCTCGAGACCCGCCTCAAGCGGGTCGTCGCTTTCCACCATCACCAGATTAGCCTCGCCACCCCCAAACAAATGCGTAAACAGCATCGAGAAGTTCGAATTCACCTGTTCAAACGCTGTCAAAAGACGCTCGCGGCCTTCACGGTTCAGCCCCGCGATGCCCCCCCGCAGGGTCTTGATGGCCTCCTCCAGATCGATCTTTTCACGGGCCAAAGTGTCATGCTCAGTTTGCACCTCCGCGGCGTCTTCTTCGGCGCGCAGGTTCACCGCACCCAATGCATCGCGCTGACGTTTGAGCCGGTTGACCTCGGCCTCTAACGCCTCGGAACCGGGCATGTCATCGGGCGTTGCATCCAGTTGCGCCAACAGCTGCGCAGGCGTCACCTGCGCCTCTTCGGCGATCCGCTCGGCGGCAAAGGCCACCGTTTCGCGGGCCGCATCACTGCGCGCCTCGGCACCTGCGCGGGCCTCGCGCGCGTCAGATGCCACCCGCTGGGCGTCACGTTCGGCCTGCATCGCGGTCCTCAAAGCATCCTCGGCCGCTGACATCGCCTGCCCGCTTTGGGCCTTGCGGGTCTCTGCCGCAGAAATCGCATCACGCATATCTGCGCGTTTGGCCGCGATCTCCTTGGGGGCCGCTTGGGCCTGATCCAGTTCGTCTTCGGCTGTGGTTTTACGCGCGGTCAATTCATCGGTGCGTTTTTCTGCAGTTTCCAGCCGGTGCCGCCAACCGCTGGTTTCCTTGCTCACCTGCTGGGCGCGACGGGTGCGGGCTTCGCCTTCACGGCGCAGCTCATCATGGCTGGACCGGCGCGACATCATGGTAATGCGCGCAGCCTCGACAGCCATACGCACATGCTCAACCAGCCCCCGCGCTTCGTCCAGATCGCTCAGATCTTCCAACGCGCGTTCGGCCTCTCGCAAACGGGTGCGCGCGGCCATTGCCTCTTCTTCGTGGCGGGCCACGGCCAGACCCAACGCGTCCAACCGTCCCTCGGCGAGATTGCGGTCCGCCTCGGCACGGCTCAACCGACGCCCAGCATCAGCCATGCTTTTGTCAGCCGCACGGCGCGCATCGCGTGCTGCCGCATCCGCACGTGCCAATTCCGCCAACTGCGTGCCCAAAAGCTCATGCGCTGCCCGCGCACCGTCTGCGCGCTGCGTTGCAACCTCCAGCCCCTGCTTAAGCTCTTCCAATCGGTTCAATTGTTGCAGCCGCAAGGCCGCCGCCGATGGCGCATCTTCGGCCCCCGCGCGAAACCCATCCCAGCGCCACAAATCACCCTCCACCGACACCAACCGTTGCCCCGGCAACAAACCAGCCTGCAACGCGGCACCTTCATCCGCACGCACCAACCCGATCTGACCAATCCGCCGCGCCAACACGTCAGGCACCTCCACGAACAGCGCCAGCGGCTGCACCCCCGCGCCCAAGGGTTGATGTTGCGCGTATCCCGGCAGCGCGGCCCACCCCGACGGCGCATCCGCCCCAACGGCAGGCGCGCGCAAATCATCCGCCAGCGCCGCGCCCAGTGCCTTTTCGTACCCCGTTTTCACCTGCAGCTGATCCAACACTTGGCCGCCCTCGGCGGTGTCGCGATCCACCAGCTTGGCCAGCGCGCTCGCCTCCGCACGCAAGGCGTTCATCTCGCCCTCAGCCTCAGAGCGGTGCGCCCGCGCATCCGCCTCGCGCGCTTGCGCATCTGCGCGCGTCTCTTCTGCGGCAATCAACGCGGCATCTGCGTCCTCAGACGCAATAATCGCGTGCTGTTCGGCCGTTTGCGCGGTGATGAAATCATCCCCGGCCTTGGTCAATGCAGTTTGGCTTTGCGTGACGGCCATACGGGCTTTGACCGCCTCGGCCTCTGATTTGGCCTGCGTCTTGCGGCTGTCTTCGACGATCCGCTGTGCCGAACTATGCCGTGCAGACAGACGCGCCATATCTTCGGTTTGGGTCGACATGTCGCCTTCGCGCATCTGCAACACGGCGGCCGCCTCGCGGGCCGCTTCGGCAGCATCGGCCAGCGCATCTTCGTGGCCCTGTGACGCTTTGGCCAGCTCTGCGGCCTCCCAATCCAGACGTTCGATCGTCTCGCCTGCATCCCGGTTCAAAGCGCCTTCACGCGCAATGTCCTGCCCCAACTGCGCGATCCGCCCCGTTAACGTCTCGATCAACGCCAACGCGCGGGCTTCTTGGTCGTTCAACGTGTCTTGCTCTACGGTCAGACGTTGCAACACCGCGACCGCAATCGCCTCTTCCTCGCGCAGCGGTGGCAGCGCACCTTCCGACCTTTCGCGCGCCGTCACAGCCTGCCGCACCGCTGCCTCGGCCTGCGCCGCCTCGGCCACCCGCCCACGTAGGTTTTCCTCGGCCACCGCACGCGTTTCATCCGCATCGCACCAACGTCGGTACAGCAACATCCCCTCGGCGCGGCGCAAATGGTTGCCAATCTCACGGTACCGCGCAGCCTGCCGCGCCTGCCGCGCCAGTTGGGCCAATTGACTGGCCAATTGTTCGATCACATCATCAACGCGTGCCAGATTGGCCTCGGCACCTTTGAGCTTTAGTTCGGCCTCGTGGCGCCGTTGATAAAGGCCACTAATACCGGCTGCTTCTTCTAAAATGCGCCGCCGGTTTTTGGGTTTGGCATTGATCAATTCAGCTATCTGGCCTTGTCGCACCAACGCCGGGCTATGGGCGCCCGTGGACGCATCGGCAAACAACATCTGCACGTCGCGCGCCCGCACATCTTTGGCGCCCACCTTATATGCACTGCCCACATCCCGCGTGATCCGGCGCACGATATCCAGCTGATCGTGATCGTTGAAACCCGCCGGGGCCAGACGGTCTGAGTTGTCCAGATGCAATGCGACTTCGGCAAAATTACGGGCGGGCCGTGTGGCGGCGCCGGCAAAGATCACGTCTTCCATGCCACCGCCCCGCATTGCCGTGGGGCGGCTTTCACCCATCACCCAACGCAACGCCTCAAGCAGGTTCGATTTGCCACACCCATTGGGCCCAACCACGCCCGTCAACCCATCGGAAATGATCAAATCCGTGGGATCCACGAAGCTTTTGAAGCCGGTTAATCTGAGCTTGGAAAAACGCAAAACGGGCCGCCTGTTGATTCCTGTGGTGCATCAGCGTGGCGCTCTTGAGGGGGGCGTGTCAACCAAAACGCACCATGGGCTGCGCGAGCAACGGGGTTATCCACAACATATTGTTGAGGCACGGCACGTAGGTCGTGGTCAAACGCACCAGACCTGCGCCTTGCGTCATAAACGGTTTGCCAGCCCCGTCAGGTGGTCATATAAATTGACCAAAATGGGAGACACCATGCCGTTCCGCCCGGTCCAATCCGAGAAACTATCAACTGCCGTGGTGCGTCAGATCGAAGAACTGATCTTGCGGGGCATCCTGCGCCCCGGCGAACGTCTGCCCCCCGAACGCGAATTGGCCGAGCGGCTCAAAGTATCGCGGCCCAGCCTACGCGACGCGATCGGTTTGCTGCAAGACCAAGGTCTGCTGAGTGCCCGCGCGGGGGCCGGTGTTTATGTTGCCGATGTTCTGGGGTCGGCGTTTTCGCCTGCGTTGGTGCATCTGTTCGCGCGCCACGACGAGGCCGTCCTGGATTACCTTTCGTTTCGTCGCGACATGGAAGGTTTGGCCGCGCACCGTGCCGCACAATTGGCATCTGACACCGATTTACAGGTGGTTCAGGCGATCTTTGACAAGATGGAAGCCGCCCACAGCAAACGTAACCCCGACGACGAGGCCCAGTTAGACGCCCAATTTCACATGGCCATCATCGAGGCCAGCCACAACGTCGTCATGCTGCATATGATGCGGTCGATGTATGATCTGTTGCGCGAGGGGGTGTTTTATAATCGGCAGATTATGTTCAAACAACGCGCGACCCGGCAGCTGTTGTTGGACCAACATCGCAACATCAACAGCAGCCTACAGGCCCGCGATGCCGACGCCGCGCGCGGTGCCGTCGAAACCCATCTCAACTATGTGGAAACCTGCCTGCAAGATCAGGCCAAAGCCGAGCGCAACGAGCAAATCGCGCAACAACGGCTGGCCCATGAAGTCGAACGCAGCTAACGCGCGGCCAAAACGACAAAAGCCCCGGCGATCAACCGAGGCTTTTGAATACTTACCGTGAACGTGCAGCTTAGTGCAGCTTGGCGTCCACTTGTTTGATCGCATCGTCGATCAGGCCATTGGCCTGCGCCGCGGTCATCTGTTTGGCAATCACATCACGTGCAACAGACATCGCAACGGTCACAGATTGGTCGCGCACCTCTTTGATGGCAGCGGTCTGTGCGTTGGTGATCTGTTCCTGTGCTGCCGCCATGCGACGGTCCAGCGACTGGGCCAGATCTTCGCGGGCCTGAGCCGCAGCAACGATGGCTTCTTCCTTGGCTGCGGCAACGATACGGTCCGCTTGGTCTTGTACTTCGCGCTGTTTGCGCTCGTAGCTGGCCAATAGGGATTGCGCTTCGTCACGCAATTGACGCGCCTCATCCAGTTCAGACTGGATGCCGTCGGCGCGGCTGTCCAACATGCCGCCGATCATCGTAGGCACTTTGAAATAGATCAGGATCGCAATGAAAACGATCAGACCCAAAAGAACCACGAAGTCGGTGTTGCCTAGCGAAACGAACCCTTTGTCGCCTGCTGCAAAGGCCGGGCTGGCCAGCAGAGCAAAGGTGATCGATGTTAATCCGGTCAACTGTCGCATATCGCTTATCCTTTCAACCGGGCATCAACCGCAGACGCGATGCTTTTGGCGTCCGCTTTGCCACCCATGGCTGTCACGATTTCCTGTGCGGTATCGTTGGCCACGTCTTTGACGGCCTCCAATGCTCCGGCACGGATCTCAGAAATTGCAGCCTCGGACTCGGCGGCTTTGGCCGCGATTTCAGCATCCGCCTTGGCGATCGCCGTATCCAGATCACCCTGAATTTCTGCCTTGGCCTCTGCCACGATACGCTGCGCCTCGGCGCGTGCATCAACAAGGGCCTTTTCGTAGGCGGCTTCTGCCTCCTGCGCTTTGGCTTTCAGGTCTTCGGCCGCAGCCAAATCACTGGTGATCGTTCCCTGACGTTCGGCCAGAATGGCCGCAATCCGTGGCAAAGCCACACGCGAGAGCACGAAATAAATAACTATAAGTGTGAGCACCAACCAGAATATCTGGTTGCCCCAGGTCGAAAAATCGAGCTGTGGCATGCCCCCAGAGGAAGCAGCGTCAGCGCCGTGTGTGTCGGTTGCCATGTTGGTCTCCTTCGAGCCGCCCCATTACATCGGGCAGCGATTATTGAACCGCCGCCCGACCGTAAGGAATGTCGTCGTAGACGTCTTAAACGGCGAACATCAGCAGCAGAGCAACGAGGAATGCGAAGATCCCCAGCGCTTCTGCGAACGCGATACCGATGAAGAGTGTTGCTGTCTGCGATGCAGCAGCGGATGGGTTGCGCAATGCGCCTGCCAGGTAGTTGCCTGCCACGTTACCAACACCGATGGCTGCTGCCCCGGAACCGATTGCTGCCAAGCCTGCGCCGATGTGTGCGAGTTCGCCTTCCATGTGAATTCTCCTTACGATTGGAAGTTGAGTAGAGGTACGGACGAGATGTCCGAATTAGTGATGCGGATGCAGTGCGTCTTTGAGATACACGCATGTCAGAATGGTGAACACGTAGGCCTGGATGAAGGACACCAGTACCTCGAGCCCGTACATCGCTGTGATGCCCAAAACAGCCACGGGGCTGACGGCGGTTAGCGCGGCAAAGCCTGCGAAAACCTTGATCACAGCGTGGCCCGCCATGACGTTGCCGGCCAGACGAATGGAATGGCTTACAGGGCGCACGAAATAAGAGATGATCTCGATGATCGCCAAGATCGGGCGCAATGCCAGCGGCGCAGAGGCCACCCAAAAGAGGCTCAGGAACCCTGCGCCGTTTTTGACAAAGCCCAAGATTGTGACCGTCAGGAACACTGCCAGCGCCAAAACAACTGTTACGGCGAAATGCGACGTGGGCGTGAACGACGTTGGGATCAGACCCAGAAAGTTCGCGCAGACGATGAACATAAACAACGTCATGATGTAGGGGAAATACCGCAGGCCGTCTTTGCCGCAGATATCTTCGACCATCTTGTAGACAAAACCGTAGGCCAATTCAGCGACCGATTGCGACCGCGTTGGTACGATCGCGCGTTTGGAACTCCCCAGCACCAGCAACAGAATGACCGCGATAACCGAAAAACCCATCCAAAGCGCCGCGTTTGTGGGCGTGTACCATGTGACATCACCCCCGAAAATCGGTTTGATGATGAATTGATCCATCGGGTGAAAGACCAAGCCGCCTTCTTCTGCTGTATCCGCCATGTCAGGCTCCCTCGTCTTTTTCGGCCTCTTCGGCCAACTTCTTGTCCTGGATTTCTTGTGCAGACCGAAGCATCGTTTTGATGCCTGCCGCGAGACCCAGCAATGTAAACAGCACCAGAAAAATCGGGAGCGTCCCGAACAGGCTATCCAGCCCGTATCCGATACCAAAGCCGATCCCCAGACCGGCCACTAATTCGATCACCATGCGCCAGGCCAACTGAGCCTGCGAATAGTGCTCATCCTGCCGAGGCTTGGGCGCTTGGCCCTGTTTCGCCGCTGCAATCCGGGCCTCAAGTTGCTGCATACGGTGCTGCGGGTCGGGCTCGGTCACGTCAAAACACCCCTTTGGATGGTTGGCCATGTGCTAATGCGCCGGGCCGGACGAGTCAACCAATGCCGAGATGCAAATTTCTGCCCCTCAAGGCTTTGATAATAAATGATATATGAAAACGCGCGATCCGGGTAAAACCGGCATCTCGGGTGAAATCCACGCGAAACGGCGCTTTTTGATTATTCAACCGTTTGGTTGATCTTTGTCAAACCGCCACACCGCGATGGTCTATGCTGGCCGCCAACAGCCAATCGCGAAACACCCGGACCGGTTTGCGGCGCAATGCGCCGTCGCCCAGCAACATATAATATCCACCCTCGCGAAAACCGATATCGGACACCCGCACCAACCGGCCCGCCGCGACGTCATGGGCGGCCACCTCTGATGAGGTTAATAAAACCCCCTGCCCCGCCACCGTCGCATCATACGCCAGGTTCGACCGCATCCGCCAACCGGGCGGCGGCGCAAGGTCGGGGTCATCGACACCGGCACTCCGGAACCATTCGGCCCAAGTTCCGGTGGATCGGTCGCGCAACAGCGTCTGGTTTGCCAATGCGCGCGGCGACGACAGCGGCAGGTCAACAACCCCCGGCGCCGCAAAAGGGTACATCGGCGCGTCGCTGACCAAGATCGCATCGGGGTTCGACCCCGGAACCTGCAAAAACCGCAACGCAATATCGGCTTCGTACCGGTTTACATCGGCAAGCCAACGCGACCCCTCAAGACGGATCTCGATGTCTGGGTGCGCCCGCGCGAATGCGCCCATCCGTGGGATCAGCCATTTCGACGCAAAGAGCGGTTCGCTGTTGACTGTCACGGTGCCTGCGGGCCGTTCGGTGATATGTTGGGTGGCCTCTGCAATGGCGTCCAGCGCCGGAGTGATTGCGCCCAGATAGGCGGCACCTTCGATGCTAAGCTCAACCCCGCGGGGCAAATCGCGGAACAGCCGCGTATTGAGCCGGTCTTCGAGGCCGCGCACGTGACGGCTGATGGCGGAATGACTAACGCCCAATTCATCCGCCGCACGACTAAAGCTTTCGTGCCGACCGGCGGCTTCGAACGCGCGCAGGGCATTCAGAGGGGGGAGCTGTCGTGCCATCGCATATATGTGCAGTTTTTGCACAGGTTACGTCAAGCAATTGATTTTGAACGCTGCGGTAATTTCTGGCAAAACAACTGTGAATTCCTGAAAGGATGCAGAAATGCCATTGATAACGCGCCTGCGCGGCCTGTTGACCTATGCCATTTTATGGCAGAAACGCGCCCGACGGCAGCCCCCCAAAGCGCCCCATATCAGGCGCATCAGCGACCATTTGGCCCGTGATGTGGGCCTGTCGGATGCCGACCTCGAAGAGCACCGCGTGACCATGCCCTCACAAACAACGCATCATCCGCGCGGCTGAGCCCCTTTCCCTCCCCTGTGGCGGGCGATATGTAGGGGCATGACACGTGACCTTGATCAGGCTTTTGCCGCGTTGGCAGACCCGACCCGCCGGGCGATCTTGACCATGTTGCTTGAAGACGACATGGCCGTCACCGACGTGGCGGACCCGTTTGAGATGTCATTGGCCGCTATTTCAAAACACCTTGGTGTGCTGACAGCGGCCAAGCTGATTTCGCAAGAAAAACGTGGGCGGGTCAAATGGTGCAAACTAGAGCCAGACGCCCTGCGCGCGGCGTCGGTTTGGATGCAGGGGTTTGGCCAGTTCGAACCGGTAAACCTCGATGCGTTCGAGCGGTTCTTAGCGGCCGAATTGCCCGACAGCACCGGCTAGGCCCCTTTTACGTCGCCAGATTGATCACGGCCATTACGATAACTACCAGACCGACAAGATAAATAATGCTGTACATTTTTCTATTCCTTCAGTTGCGTCGAAAGGTCAACGTGCAGGGGCTGGCTTTTGTTCCCGCATCGGCAAAGTTTCATCACGCAGCAACAGCGCCAACGCCACCATCGTTAGCCCCACGCCCCCCAAAACCAGCACCGGCGGCACCCCGTTTCCAAACGCGATTTCCCACAAGATCACCCAACTGGGCGTAAGATACGTGTAGGCCATGACCTTGGCGCTTGGCAGGTGCAGCGTGGCAAATTGCAGCAAAACGAACGTGGCGGATGACGCAAACAGCGCCACGTAGATCAATGTCACCCACACGATCCCCGGCAAGGCCGCCCAATCGGTTGCGACGATGTCGCGCCAGGCATACCCCGTCAACAGCACCGCCCCCGCGACCAACATCCCAAAGGTGAACACCACCGCCGGTTCGCCCCGGTTTAGTTTGCGCACCATCGGTGTATAAATCGCATGGGCGGTGCACCCGACGAAATAAATCACCTCGCCCTGCCCGATCTGAAAGGCCCGCAGCGCTGCAAGATCTGCGCGAAAGATCACCCACAATGCGCCCGCAGCCCCGATGCTAAGCGCAAGCGCCATGCGCGGGGTCGTGACCTGACGCAACAGCAGCCAACCAAAACCGGCCGCCATCACCGGTGTGAGCGTAAAGACCGCCGCCGCGCTGATGGGTGCTGCCGTTTTCAGCCCCTCGAACATCAGCACAAAATATATCGCAAACGTCCCGCCCAGCGCCACATACCGCCATGGCGCGCGAAACGCCTCGCGTGGCAGGCCGGTCGTGGCCAAAGCAGCCACGCCAATGACGGTAGCTGCAATCACAAACCGCACGGCGTTCAAAACAGCCGGGTCGATCGCATTGGCCGCCTGCGCCCCCAACGAAAACGACCCCGCCACCAGCATCGAAACCGCCAGCATCGCCAAATGTCCTTTTGCGCTGGGGGTCATGTCGCCCAGTCTTTGGAGTGCTCTTTGAGAAAGTTCAGAAAGGTCTGGACCTTGGGTGTGCGGTGCAGATCGACGTGGGTGACAAGCCACAGCGGCGCTGACCAATCCTCGTGCGACGGGATAACTTCGACCAGATCCGCGTCGCCCTGCGCCTCTAGCACCGGCACAAAACCTATCCCCGCGCCAGACCGGACCGCGACCTCTAGTGCGCGCGTGTCCGTCGACCGAAAGGTGATCGCATCCGGGGGCACAACCGACCGCAGCCACTGGTTAAAGGGTGCACGGCTTTGCGCGCTGTCATGCCCGACAAACCGGTGGTGTTTGAGATCGTCTACCGACCCGGGCGTGCCGTGCGTGGCCAAATACCCGCGTGTCGCATAAAGCCCGATGCGTTGTTGGTGAAAGCTCTGCACCACATTGTCTGGCTGATCGGGGGCAGACCCCGCGCGGATCGCGACATGGGCCTCGCCGTATTCTAGCCGAAACAACCGCTCCCCCGTCAGATACCGCACCACGACATCCGGATAGGCCTGCTGGAAAGCCGCCAGCAACGGCACCATGCGCGGCGCAAGGCTGATCAAAGAGGTGATCACCAGATCGCCCGATACCTCATCGCCCAACCCCCGGATGCGCCCCGCCAATTGGCTAAACTGATCGTCCGTCGCCTGTGCCACACGCAGCAGGTCCCGCCCGGCTTCGGTGGCCGTATAGCCGCGCGCGTGCCGTTGGAAAAGCTTGACGCCCAACCGTCCTTCGAGCGCATCAATATGCCGGATCACGGTGGCGTGGTGCACGCCCAACACATCTGCGGCACCGCTGACCGTACCAACCCGTGCCACCTGATAGGCGGTCTTGATCTCGTCCCAGTTGTCCATCGCATCCCGCCAAGGCTTGCCGTGCAAAATCGCACAACGCCGCGGAACATCTCGAATTACGTTCAAAATTGCAATAACGTTTTTGTTACCACAGCAAGTTGCAAGAGGGCCGCAAGACAAATACCGCGCAGTGGTCGCCTAAAACGTGGCGCCCGTTTCGGCGGTGATCAGGTCTTTGTACAAGGCGCGTATACGGTCCATCACGGGGCGGTCACCAGTACCGATGGCCCTGCCGTCAATATCAGACACAGGCGTCTGCGCGCCGAATGTACCGGTTATAAAGGCCTCATCCGCGCTGTAGGTTTCGAACAACGAATAATTGCGTTCAAACACCGGGATGTCGTTGTCGCGGCAAATATCAATTACCGTCTGGCGGGTCACGCCGTTCATGCAATAATCCCCCGTCGAGGTCCAAACCGCCCCCTTGCGCACGATGAAAAAGTTGCACGCGTTTGTGGTGTTTACGAACCCATGCGGGTCCAACATCAACCCCTCGTCCGCGCCCACCTGTTCGGCTTGCAGGCAGGCAAGCACGCAGTTTAATTTCGAATGGCTGTTGTATTTGGCGTCCTGGCTCATGGGCAACCCGCGCACCTGTGGCACCGTCGCCAGACGGATACCCGTTTGCAACCCCGCCGACGGTTTGGAATGTTCCATGATGATCACCAAGGTCGGCCCCGTGCGGCTCAACGATGGGTGCTGGAACGGTTTGACCTTGGTCCCACGGGTCAACATCAGGCGGCAATGGGCATCGGTGGTCATGCCGTTGGCTTTGGCCGTCATGTTCAGCGCCGCTAGAATGCCGGCGCGGTCCATGCCCACATCCAGCGATACCGCCGCGCAGGACCCAAAGAAACGGTCCATATGTGCATCGAAAAACAGCCACTTCCCGTTGTAAAGACGCAGCCCTTCCCACATGCCATCCCCCAACATAAAGCCGCTGTCATAGACAGATACCTTGGCCTCGTCTCGGTGAAACAGCGCGCCGTTCACGTAGACCTGTGTGTTCAGATTACGCGGGTCTTCGTCGGAATCGTGGGTTGTTTTCTTGGCGTCTGACATTGTCGGTTCTCTCCTTTATGTGGGCTGGGGCGACCTCGGTGCCGCGCCGTTCATCGCTGGGCGCGGGCGTCACCTATACACTTGTGCCTTCGCGGTGCTGTGTCCGGTGTCTAGCGGCCATGAAACGTGTCGCGCTGTAGGGTGACAGATCGATATTGGGGCGCTTGCCGCTGATCAATTGCGCCAAGATTTGCCCCGTACGTGCCGACCCGGTGAGGCCCACGTGTTGGTGACCAAACCCCAGAAACAAGCCCTTGATATGAGGCATTTCATCAATCACAGGCACCGAATCCGTCGTGGCAGGCCGGTGCCCGAACCACTGGGTTTCTTTGGAATATTTCAAACCGGGCAACACATCGTGCAGGGCTGCTCTGATGCATTCAAACGCCTGATCTTGCCCGGTGTTTTTCAAACCGCCAAATTCAACCCCACCGGCCGCGCGAATACGGCCGTTCATCGGTGAAAAGATCAATTTTTTGCTGGGCACGATGGTCGGCACACGCGGGTAAAACGACGGATCCCAAAATTCCAGATGATACCCGCTTTCGGCCTCCACCGGGATTTTGACACCAAGCTTCCCCGTCAACAACGGCGACCACGCCCCCGCCGTGATCGCAACACGGTCCGCAGGCATTGGGCCCGTGGCCGTCATCACACCGGTGGCGCGCCCGCCGTCATGCATGATGTCAGTGACCTCAGCGGCCACAATCCGGCCGCCCGCTGCCGTGAAATGGGCGCGCAGATCTTCGACATAGGCACCGGGATCGCCGATTTGCCCGTGTTCCGTCAGTGCCGCCAAAAAGCTGTATGATTTCGCAAAAATCGGGTCGTAATCGTGGCGCGCGGGGCCGTCGTGTTCTGTCCATTCGAACCCCAGCTGGCCGCGGATCTGCCACCCCAGTTGGTCTTTTTCGTACCCTGCGCGATCGCCATAAAGCACCGCAAAATCGCACGGCGTAATATGACGTTGCGCGGCGGTTCCCTGACTAAGCGCCAGATGGTCTTGCAGGCTGTTGCCAATGATCGGCTGCAAGGCTGCGGCGATGCGGCGGGTTTCGGGTTCTGTGGCGTGGGCCAGATACCGCACGCCCCACGGCAACATGCGCGGCACGTAGGGCCAGCGCAGATAGATAGGTTCTTTGCGGCTCAGCACCATTTTGGGCAACTTCCCGATCAAGCCGGGCATCGTCACAGGCAGCACAGACGCCGACGCCAGCACCCCCGCATTGCCGAAACTGGCGCGATCTTCGGGGCCACCCTTGTCGACCAACGTCACCTTACACCCTTCGCGTTGTGACCAAAGCGCGGTGGCAATGCCAACCATTCCCCCGCCCACCACGACGACATGCGGTGGTTTGGTGTGATCAAGCGCGGCGTGAGACATGTGTTAATACCCTAGACTGACGGTTCCGAGCGCGGCAAACCTGCGATCCAACGGATCCAAAGCGGGCTGCACCTTTCACATTTGCAACCACAGCCGGGGCGCCATGCGCAATAGGTTTTTGACATCCCCGCGCAAATCATCGCGATGATACCGCCAAGGGTGCGTCGGGGCTGTCTTGACTCTGTCACGCAGTCGTTTTAAACGCGGGCAACCATCCGGAAGCAACAGACTTCCGGTCCCGGACTATCCGGGATCGCCCTCCGTCAGCGCGTTGCGCCCACGGGGGCAAAACCATTTGGGTTGCACCCCGCCTCAAACTGGCGGTTCAACGCGCCCCATGTCGTTTTGCACCCGTTGGCCCTGATTTCGGGCATTTGTGCATTCACTGCGGACCCCCTACATTTGGGGCATCCCGCAACCGACATCGAAGGGGGCCGTGGCCCATGTTTGAAAATCTCTCTGAACGCCTGTCTGGCGTCTTTGACCGGCTCACAAAACAAGGCGCGCTGTCCGAAGACGACGTCGCCACCGCCCTGCGTGAGGTCCGTGTCGCCCTGCTGGAGGCCGACGTTTCCTTGGCTGTCGCGCGTGATTTCGTCAAAGCGGTACAAGACAAAGCCACCGGCCAAGCCGTCACCAAATCGATCACACCGGGCCAACAGGTCGTCAAAATCGTGCATGACGCGCTGATTGATGTCCTGAAGGGCCAAGGCGAACCGGGTGCGCTGAAAATCGACAACCCGCCTGCGCCAATCTTGATGGTTGGTCTGCAAGGTTCGGGTAAAACCACCACCACCGCGAAACTGGCCAAGCGTCTCAAAGACCGCGACGGCAAACGCGTGCTGATGGCGTCGCTTGATGTGAACCGCCCCGCCGCGATGGAACAGCTGGCCATTCTTGGCACGCAAATCGGCGTCGACACCCTGCCTATCGTCAAGGGCGAAGACCCTGTCGCCATCGCCAAACGCGCCAAAACCCAAGCCGGTCTGGGCGGCTATGACGTCTATATGCTTGATACTGCGGGCCGATTGCACATCGACGCAGAACTGATCGCACAGGCCGCCGCCGTGCGCGATGTGGCCAACCCGCGCGAAACATTGCTGGTTGTGGACGGCCTTACAGGGCAAGACGCGGTGAATGTCGCGACCGAATTTGACGACAAAATCGGCGTCACCGGCGTGGTCCTGACACGGATGGACGGCGACGGCCGCGGTGGTGCGGCGCTGTCAATGCGCGCAGTCACCGGCAAGCCCATTAAATACGTCGGTCTTGGCGAAAAGATGGACGCGATCGAGACCTTTGAACCGGAACGCATTGCGGGCCGGATTTTGGGTATGGGCGATATCGTTGCCTTGGTCGAAAAGGCGCAGGAAACGCTCGAGATTGAGCAATCCGAGCGCATGATGAAACGCATGGCCAAGGGTCAGTTCAACATGAACGACCTGAAAATGCAGCTTGAACAGATGATCAAGATGGGCGGCATGCAAGGCATGATGGGCATGATGCCCGGCATGGGTAAGATGGCCAAACAGGTGGAAAACGCGGGCTTTGACGACAAGGTCCTGAAACATCAGATCGCGCTGATCCAATCGATGACCAAAAAAGAACGCGCGAACCCGGCCCTGTTGCAGGCCAGCCGTAAAAAGCGGATCGCTAAAGGCGCTGGCCTTGAAGTCTCGGAGTTGAACAAGCTTCTGAAAATGCAGCGCCAAATGGGCGACATGATGAAGAAGATGGGCAAAATGGGCAAAGGTGGCATGCTCAAACAGGCCATGAAGGGCATGATGGGCAAGGGCGGCATGCCCGGCATGGACCCCAGCCAGATGGACCCAAAACAGCTCGAGGCTGCGGCCAAAGCCATGGGCGGCAAACTGCCCGGTGGTTTGAGCGGCATGGGCGGCGGTATGGGCCTGCCCCCCGGCCTGTCAGGGTTCGGCAAAAAGAAATGATCACCTGTTTTCTGAAATATGAAATCGATCCGGCGAAGGTCGCCGAGTTCGAGATCTACGCCAAGGCGTGGATCCACAACGTGAACCGGTTGGGTGGCACGCATCACGGCTATTGGCTGCCCTCCGAAGGCGCGAATGATGTGGCGTGGTGCGGGTTTAGCTTTGCGTCACTGGCCGCCTATGAAGACTACCGCAAGGTCATGGAAACCGACCCCGCCTGCATCGCCGCGTATAAACACGCCGAACGCACGCAGTGCATCCGCCGCTATGAACGGTCGTTCACGCGCCCTGTTCTGGATGGCGTCAGCCCGGCTGATTTGGGTCTGATGCCGTCGTGATAACCACACCGACCATATCCACAGACCGCCTGATTTTGCGCGCCCCACAGCCGTCGGACGTGGATAGTTTCATGGCGTTTTATGCCACGGATCGGTCGCAGTACACGGGCGGGCCGATGAACGCGCGGCAGGCGTGGGGTTTCTTTGGGACCGAAATCGGCCATTGGGCCCTGCGCGGGTTTGGCATGTTTGTTGTGACCCGCAAGGTTGATGACGCGCCTTTGGGCATCGTCGGGCATTGGTACCCGCATGGGTGGCCTGAAAAAGAAGTGGGCTGGGTGCTGTTTGATGCCGCGTCTGAAGGCCAAGGCATCGCGTTTGAGGCCGCAACCGCCTGTATTGATCACGCATGGCGTGTCCTGAAATGGGACACCATCGTCAGCTATATCGCCCACGGCAATGACGCATCGGTGGCCTTGGCCAAACGGTTGGGTGCCGTGCTGGATACCACAGCCCAGCAGCCCAAACCCGACAGCCCCGGTTACGTCTACCGCCATCCCCGCCCGGAGGTCTTATCATGATAACCTCTATTCCAGTTCTTGAAACAAGCCGTCTGGTGTTGCGCGGGCCCGAACCGCAGGACTACCCAGATTTCAAGGCCACCTTCACCAGTTACCGCGCGCGGTTTATGGGCGGGCCGCTGAATGCTTACGAATCGTGGATGCTCTATGCCGCCGAAATCGGCCATTGGCAGATCCGCGGATACGGCATGTGGATGATCCACGACAAACTCACCGACGAGACGCTGGGTATGGCGGGCGGCTGGAAACCTGCCAGATGGCCCGAAGCCGAAATAGCATGGGTGATCTGGCCTGACCGCGCCGGCAAAGGCTATGCCCTAGAGGCCACCCATGCGGTGCGCGCGCATCTGTATGCCGACAAGGGCTGGGACACCGCCGTCAGTTATATCGACCCCAAGAATCTCGACAGTATCCGTCTGGCCGAACGGCTGGGCGCGGTCAAAGACCCGTCCGCCGCCACCATCGACGGCAATGATGCGGTCTACCGCCACCCCGCGCCCGCCGAGCTTAAGGGCTCGCAATTGGCACATGGGATCGAGATGGAGATCAGCCACTACGCTGATCCGCTGTTCAAACCAAAAGGATGGGCCATTGACTGACTTTGCCCCATTCACCCGCCGTGCATCGCCCCTAAACCGGTGCGTCACAGACCCAACTCAGGTGGTGCGCCGCCCCATATCTGGAGACACCGCATGACCCAAGCTGTCACACGTGCGGCCGAGGTGCTGAAAGAGCACCGCGCATCCATCGACCGTCTTGACGCGATCTTGGTGTATACACTGGGCGAGCGGTTCAAGCACACACAGGCTGTGGGGAAACTCAAGGCCGCACACGACCTTCCCCCGTCCGATCCCACGCGCGAAGCGACACAGATCGAACGGCTCGAAGATTTGGCGAACCGGGCCGATCTGGACCCCGAATTCGCCAAGAAGTTTCTCAACTTCATCATCGCTGAAGTCATTCAGCATCACCACCAACACCAGAAATAACGCGGGCCTGAAAACCCGCCGACCTCTTGAACGTAAAAGGAAATACATCATGGCTATGAAAATTCGTCTCGCCCGCGGCGGTTCCAAGAAACGCCCATTTTACCGCATTGTGGCCGCCGACAGCCGCATGCCACGCGATGGCCGTTACATCGAAAAACTGGGCACATATAACCCGCTTTTGCCTAAAGACAGCGAAGAGCGCGTGAAAATGGACGTTGAGCGCGTGCAGCACTGGCTGTCCGAGGGCGCACAGCCCACAGACCGCGTATCACGCATGTTGGAAGCCGCTGGTTTGAAAGAAAAAACCGTGCGCAATAACCCCAACAAAGGGACGCCCGGCAAAAAAGCCCAAGAGCGCGCCGAAGAAAAAGCCGCCAAGGCTGCTGCACCTGCAGAAGACGCCGCGGAATAAATCGCGACGTCCGGGCGCGCGGCCCTTGGCTCCGCCCTTTGCATATCTTAACCGGGGCCCGCAGCATTGTGGGCCTTGGTGTCTTGCCCCCCTGCACACTGGCATCAAATGTTTCGACCGATCCGCATGCTGATCTTGTTGGGCCTGTCCTTTTTGGCGGGGGTCTTTTTTGAACGCGCAAACACCAGCGACACCTGCAACACTCGCGGAGGCGAGATGTCAGAAGGTCTGTGCATAGGAGTAGACGAATGAGTGCGGATAAACTCTGTGTCGGTACAGTCAGTGGCGCCTATGGCGTGCGTGGGGAATTGCGCATCAAAAGCTTTTGCGCCCAGCCCGAAGATATCGAAACATATAGCCCGCTGACCTCTGAAACAGGCGATGCGGCCTATCATCTGGCCCTGATCCGCCCGACCAAAAACGGATTTGTCGCCAGAATTTCCGAGGTTGCCACCAAAGAACAAGCCGACGCGCTCAAAGGTGTCAAGCTATACGCGCAACGCGACCAATTGCCCTCTTTGCCCGACGATGAATATTACCACGCCGATCTGATCGGGTTGCAGGTGCTCGACACCGGTGGGACGCCGCTGGGCACAGTCAAAACGGTGTTGGATCACGGCGCGGGGGATCTGCTGGAAATCCAGCGACCCGAGTCTTCCGAAACGGTGCTTCTGCCGTTCACGATGGCCGCTGTGCCCACGGTTGATATGGCGTCAGGCCGGATCATCGCAGACCCGCCCGACGGGTTATTCTGACATGGCCAACCCGCCCAAAAGCCACGCCCGCAAGACCATGCGCCCCACTTTGACGCCCCGATCATTGATGGACGACACCGAAACGCTGGCTGCGGCATGGCAGGCCCGGATTGTCACGTTATTCCCTGATGCATTCCCCGGCACGTTGGGTTTATCGTTGACAGGCAAAGCCTTACAGGAAGGACGGTGGCAACTGCACACCCATGACCTGCGCGGCTTTGGCGTTGGCAAACATCGCAATGTCGATGACACGCCTGCGGGCGGCGGCGCGGGCATGGTCTTGCGCGCCGACGTTGTGGGGCCCGCGATCGCGCAGGCGCAAAGCCATGCGCGCGGGCGCTGGCCGATCTTGTATATGTCGCCACGCGGCGTGCGGTTTGACCAAGCGATGGCGCGTGATTTGGCGCGTTGCGACGGGGTGACATTGTTATGTGGGCGCTTTGAAGGGGTCGACGAACGGGTGCTGGAAGAGTTCAACATCACCGAGGTGTCGTTGGGTGATTTCGTGATGACGGGGGGCGAATTGGCCGCGCAGGCGTTGATCGATAGCACCGTCAGGTTGCTGCCCGGCGTGTTGGGTAACGCCGACAGCACCGTCGAGGAAAGCCACGCCAACGGCCTGCTGGAACACCCCCAATACACCCGCCCCGCCACGTGGCAAGGGCGTGATATTCCCGATGTGTTGATGTCTGGGCACCACGGCGATATCGCCAAGTGGCGGCAGGCGCAGTCCCATGAATTGACACGTACCCGGCGCCCGGATCTGTGGTCAAAACACGACCAAGACGGGTGATGTCTGGCGGTTCTGTCGCCAGTTAAACCCTTGGCGCGGCGCCGCCCTTGTCGTCTTTCGGCCCGGCGCTTGGGTCGGTCTCGCGGATGCTGAGGATATAGGATTTCGGGCGTTTTCGGTGCAGCATATCATAGGCGGGCGCCTCGCCGAATTGCACCAATGCCCCGGATTGATCCTTGAACGCCCAACGCGCCGCGATCAATTGGTGGGCCTCGGGGGTGTCACTGTGTTCGGCAGGCACCACGCGCCACGCCCCTTTGATTTGCAACGCCAACCGGATCAGATCGGGGTTGGGCGACGGGCGTTGTGCGGCCACCGCTGCGCGCCTTGCACGGCCATCCAGCCACCGCAAATATGCTTCTAGCGGGCCGATTTCACTCGCGCGGCGTCCGGGAAACAGCACTGTGATCTCGCAGTCGTCGCCAAAGAACCCGCGCGCCACGAAATCGCCCGTATCGGTGTGGTGCATACGCGGGACAAGCGCCACTTCGATGGGGCCGCCATAGGTGCGAAACAGGTCGCGGTCCTCGCGTTCGGGTGACTTATCGACCCTAGAAAGCGGTATGTCTGTCATTTCACTATACCCTCGTGCTAAAATTCCTTCTTATCCCCTGCCCCCATCCACCCCGGTAGAGACTGACCCAGCCTGAGGCCTAACAAAGCAATGTGGCCAAAGTGAGCCCTTGATCCGCAGCGCAATCCCGCATATACGGCGCGAATTCGGAGTGCGATAAGGGCTCCGGATCTGTTTTGCATGGGTCGAGATCACTCTTTTCCCCTGAAGACAGCCGATCAAGGAAAGACGTTTGAATTCTCCCGGCGGGCGCTACATGCGGACCCGACCTCAGACCGGAAGCTCTGAAACGCCGCACAACCTTCGTGGAACAACCACGAGCATCATAGGAGACGATCAGATGAACCTGATTGCACAGATTGAAGCGGAACAAATCGCCGCTTTGGGACAAGAGATCCCTGATTTCCGCGCCGGTGATACCATCCGCGTTGGTTTTAAAGTGACCGAAGGCACGCGTACCCGTGTGCAGAACTACGAAGGTGTGTGCATTGCACGCAACAACGGCACCGGCATCGCGGGCTCCTTCACGGTTCGCAAGATTTCGTTTGGTGAAGGCGTGGAACGTGTATTCCCACTGCATTCCACCAACATCGACAGCATCACCGTTGTGCGCCGTGGCCGTGTACGCCGCGCCAAGCTGTACTATTTGCGCAGCCGTCGCGGCAAATCCGCACGGATCACCGAGAACACAAACTACAAGCCCAAATCGGGCGCCAGCGCGTAAGGACCGGACTGATGAAAGCCGATACACATCCCGAATATCACATCATCGACGTCAAAATGACCGATGGCACCGTTGTGCAGATGAAATCCACATGGGGCAAAGAAGGCGACCAACTGTCGCTGGATATCGACCCCTCCGTGCACCCTGCATGGACCGGCGGAACGTCACGTCTGTTGGACACAGGCGGTCGCGTTTCCAAGTTCAAAAACAAATACGCAGGTCTTGGCTTCTAAAGCCATTTACCTTGATAAACGACAAAACCACGCCCTCTGCGGCGTGGTTTTTTTGTGCGCAAACGGGGTGCCCACGCATGCCGTGGTTGGCAGACGGGAAAACACCTGCAACGCACCTTCCCAAAGAACGGAACACTACATATAGTGGCCCCTCAATAGATAAGCTGCGCAAAGCAGCTGGGCAAAGGATCAACTCATGGCGCATATTATCGTCGTCGGGAATGAAAAAGGCGGCGCGGGGAAATCCACCGTGTCCATGCATGTGGCGACTGCGCTGGCGCGCATGGGGTTTAACGTAGGCGCGCTTGATCTGGACCTGCGGCAGCGCACCTTTGGGCGCTATACTGAAAACCGCCAAGCCTTTTTGGCCAGCGCCGGTCTGACACTAGCCAGCCCCAAAGTGCACGAACTGCCCGAGATCCCCGCCGAACATCTAAAGCCCGGCGAGAACATCTATGACCACCGGTTGTCGGCTGCGGTCGCCGCGCTGGAACCCGGCAGTGACTTTATCCTGATCGACTGCCCCGGTTCGCATACGCGGCTTAGTCAGGTGGCGCATTCGCTGGCCGATACGCTGATCACCCCGCTGAATGACAGCTTTGTGGATTTTGATCTGCTGGCTCGCACCGACGCCACGGGCGATCAAATCAAAGGCCCGTCGGTGTATTCCGAAATGGTGTGGAACGCGCGGCAATTGCGGGCGCAGGCCGGGTTGACCCCGATCGACTGGATCGTTGTGCGCAACCGCATGGGGGCGCAGCGCATGGTCAACAAGGAAAAGATGGAACGCGCAGTCAAAAACCTGAGCAAACGCATTGGGTTCCGCATTGCGCCGGGGTTTTCGGAACGTGTCGTCTTTCGCGAATTGTTCCCACGCGGGCTGACGTTGCTGGATCTGAAAGATATCGGGGTCAAACAGCTCAATATTTCGAACGTCGCGGCGCGGCAAGAACTGCGCGACTTGATGAAGGCACTGAACCTGCCAGGCGTTGTCGTAGATTTCTAACCCCCCGGTTTGACGGTCAAAGGGACACTGCATATGAGCACGGCGTTGGCGGATTTATTCTTTTGGATCGGGGTCTTCGTGGCGCTGTTCTTCGTGCTGCGTTGGCTGCAGGCCCGCAAGAAACGCAAAACACCGCCCAAGGATTAAACGCGCTACCCCTGCGTTATAAACGCGGCTAGGGTCGGGGTATGCACGAAATATACCTCAAGATGGCGCAAAACAACGCGTGGGCGAATGCGACCCTGTATCAGGCCATCGCCGCAGTGCCCGCCAGTGCCGCCACGCAACCGGCACCGGGTTTTTTCGCGACCCTCGCCGCAACCATGAACCACATCTATGAGGTCGACCTTTACTACGTTGATGCGCTGCAGGCCGGCGGGCGGGGGCGCAGTGTTTACCGCCGTATAAAAGAAACCGCCCTGACACGTCTTGCGCATGATCAGGCCGCCATTGATACGCGTTTGATCGCATTTTGCAGCGCCCTCACACCGCAAGATTTGCCCGCCACGCGGCGCACAGAACGCCCCACCGAAACATGCACCGAGACCGTGCAGGCGCTGTTGCTACATCTGTTTCAACACCAAGTGCACCATCGCGGACAGGCCCATGTGCAACTGCACGCCGTGGGGGGCACACCGCCCCAATTGGATGAATTCCACCTTGCGTTTGAACGCGCCCCATCGGCGCGCGCCTATTGGCCATAGCGCCATCGCTATGTGGGTGGGGCCGCTGCCCAAACCTCGACCTCGACCACAAATTCGGGCCGTGTAAAGCCTGAAACGATCACCAATGTCGACGATGGCAGCACCGTTGCCTGCGTTAGAAACGCATCGCGGGCGGCCATGTAACCCGCCATATGCGCCCGGTCCGTGACAAACGTGCTAAGATGACACACATGCGCGGGCGTCATGTCGGCCTCGGCCAAAATGGCTGTGATATTGGCAAAACAAATCGCGGCCTGCGCCTCGGCGCCCCCCGGCACAGTGCCGTCCTGCGCCAGCCCCAATTGCCCCGATGTGCGCACAATCCGCGCGCCCGGCGGCAGTTCGACGCCGTGGGAATACCGCGCAAAGGGCGGCGCGATGGTGGGCGGCAGTAACGATTTCATCCTAAGGTCTCTCTTGTCGGTTAACCACCTGTAGAATGACCTAGGATAAAGAGATTGGGAACGCCAAATCCGACGCCGTTTTGCCGATGCCCGCCGCATAGCGCACCACTACCGACCGCAGACCCCCTTGACGTGTGGCGACCCGCGTTTGAAACTTGGCACGCGTATCGACATCCTCAAACACGACGCCCCAAATCGCGCGCACGGCCCGGCGCACCATAAAAGAGAAAACACATATGAAATTTCTGACCCGCACAGGCCACCCCCTGCCCGACACTGTGGTGAACTCGGCAGCTAAGATCCGCAGCGACCCGGTGAACCGCCGCGAATTTCTGGCCACAGCCAGTGCATTTGGGGCCACGACGGCAACGGCCTATGCCATGCTTGGTCTGGCGGCCCCCGCGCAGGCTGCCGGACACAAACAGGGCGGCGTTGTGCGCATTCAACAAGAGATCCGCGCGCTCAAAGACCCACGGACGTTTGACTGGCCTCAAATCGCGAATATCACACGCGGGTGGCTGGAATATTTGGTCACCTATGAAAACGACGGGACGTTCACCCCGACCTTGCTGGAAAATTGGGACATCAACGACAACGCCACCGAATACACCCTGCATGTGCGCAAAGGTGTGACTTGGAACAACGGCGATGCCTTCACCGCGACAGACGTGGCGCGCAACATTCGCGGCTGGTGTGACCAAAGCCTTGCGGGCAATTCCATGGCCAGCCGGTTTGGCACGTTGATCGACGACACAACGGGCCAGGCGCGAGAGGGGGCGATCACTGTCGTGGACGACCACACCGTAAAGCTGACCTTACCGCGGCCCGACATATCGCTGATCCCCGGCATGGCCGACTACCCCGCAGCGATCACACCCGCAGGGTTCAATGTCGATACGATGCGAGACACCCCAATCGGTACCGGCGCATATTTGCCCGCCGAACTAGAGGTTGGCGCCAAGGCCGTATTGGTAAAAAACCCTGATCACCAGTGGTGGGGCACAGATGTCTTTGGTGGCCCCTACATTGATCGCCTCGAATACATCGACTACGGCACCGACCCTGCAGCCTATGTCGCTGCGGCCAAAGCCGACGAAATTGATGGGACCGCAACGGTTGACGGCGATTTCATTGATGTCTTCGCAACGCTGGAAGGCTGGGTCGAACATGCGATTGAAACCGCCGCAACCATTGTGATCCGGCCCAATCAGCTGGCCGAGGTTAACGGCATAAAACCCTACGCCGACAAACGCGTCCGTCAGGCGCTGGCGCTGGCTGTCGACAATGGCATCTTGCTAGAACTGGGCTTTGGCGGGCGCGGTTTGGTGGCAGAAAATCACCATGTGGGGCCCATGCACCCAGATTATGCAGAACTACCGATTCGTCAGGCCGATCCGGTTGCGGCCAAAGCCTTGATGGATGCGGCAGGGATGGGTGACTTCGAACACAACCTCGTGTCGATTGACGATGCGTGGCGCAAAGACACCACCGACGCGGTCGCCGCCCAATTGCGCGATGCCGGCATCACCGTCACCCGCAAGGTTTTCCCCAACGCGACCTATCGCGATGCGTGGGCCGAATACCCGTTTTCTGCCACTGATTGGTCGCACCGTCCTTTGGGCGTTCAAATCTGGGCGCTGGCCTACCGGTCTGGCGCGGCCTGGAACGAATTTGGCTGGGCCAACGCCGAATTTGACGCGATGTTGGCAACGGCCCTTGCCACCCCTGACATCGAGGACCGGCGTCTGTTGATGAAAGACATGCAGGCCTTGATCCAAGAAGAAGGCGTGACGATCCAACCCTATTGGCGGTCGCTTTATAATTTCACCAAAGAGGGGCTGGTCGGGGCGGCACATCACATCACGGAGGAAGTGCACCCCACCCGGATTGCCTGGACTTGACCTGTCGCAACACGCGCGCCGCCAAGCGCCCGTTTCAAGAGTTGCCAGCAGACCGCAGGATCGCATCGGGCAAACCCGCCAGTTGCAGCAGGTCGTGGCACAGGCCTTTGCAGTCAGGGCAGCCCAAACAATTGGGCCGGGATGGTGCGGGGGCAGTTTTGGCGGGCATAGGTCAGCTGTCCTTTTGGTGGCAAACGGTACGTGGTCACAGCTGCCAGCCTAGCGCCCTACGTATGAAAACTGCGTTGACATAGATCAAACGCCCCATGGCCACGGGGGCTAAGACGCCCCATCGCGCAGCCTGAACCGTTGGATTTTGCCCGTTGCGGTCTTGGGCAGATCGTCCACCACTTCGATCCAGCGGGGGTACTTCCATTTGCCCACCCGCGATTTCACATGCGCGATCAGCTGCGCATTTAGATCCGGCGGGGCTGCGGTTTCCAGCACAATAAAGGCCTTTGGTTTTTCCAACCCTTCGGTGTCCCGCGCGGCGACCACGGCGGCCTCCAGGACGGCAGGGTGGCTGGCCAACGCTTGTTCCACCTCAAACGGCGACACCCAAATACCCGACACTTTGAACATGTCATCGGTACGGCCACAGTAAACATACCGCCCGTCGGTGCGCCGTTCGAATTTGTCGCCCGTGCGGGTCCAGACGCCTTCGAACGTGGCGCGGGTTTTGTCGCGCCGGTTCCAATAAGCCGACGCCGCTGAGGCCCCATGCACCAACATTTCGCCGATCTCATTGTCGGCCACGTCCTCGCCTGCCTCATTCACCAGTCGCACGTCATATCCCGGCACCGGTGTACCCGAAGTGCCATAGACCACATCGTCTGGGCGGTTGCTCAGGAAGATGTGCAGCATCTCGGTTGATCCGACCCCATCCAAGATCGCGATGCCTGTCTGGGCCTGCCACCTCCGGCCGACCTCTTGGGGCAGGGCTTCACCCGCCGATATGCAACGCCGCAGCGCCATGTCAGGCACCGGCGACCCATCCTGCAACGCCACCATCGCCGCGTATAAGGTGGGCACGCCGCAAAACACGGTGGGCTGCTGCTGCGTAAGCGTTGCGGCCATATCAGCGGCTGTCGGCCTGCCTGCGAACAAAACGGTCGTAGCGCCCACCGCCAATGGGAACGTCAGCGCATTGCCCAACCCATAGGCAAAAAAGAGCTTTGCCGCCGAAAACACGACGTCCTGCTCGGTCAATCCCAGGACATGGGCGCCGTAGGTGTCGGCGCTGGCCTTAAGGCTGGAATGCACGTGTTGCGCGCCTTTGGGCCGCCCCGTGGACCCCGACGTATAGAGCCAAAACGCCACCTCGTCAGGCGACACCGGCAGAGTGGGCAGCACCGGTGCACCCGCGATGAAATGATCATAGGTCTGCGTCCCTTCGGGCGCATCATCGCCAATGACAACAACCGACCGCAGATAGGGATTGCCGTGCAAAATAGGTGCGATTTCCGGGTAGAGCTGCGCTGACACAAACAGCGCAGTCGCCCGGCTATCGCGCAAAATGGCATCATAAATCGGGGCTGCCAGCAGGGTGTTCAGCGGGATCGGCACCACGCCGCATTTTAACGCACCAAAGAAGATTTGCGGAAATTCCACCGTGTCCAGCACCAACATTGCAATGCGGTCTTCGGCGCGAACATCCGCGCGTTTCAGTGCCCCCGCAACACGGCCAGCCCCCTGTTCCAGCTGATGATAGGTCAGGCTGCGCCCGCTCTCGGCCTCACGGTAGGCGGGTTTGTCACCGCGCCCTTCGGTCAGGTGTCGGTCGACAAAATAGCTGGCCGCGTTATCCAATAGATTGATCACATGAACACCTCGCAAAACGTAACATTCTGCATAGCAGCGAGCCTGCCGCAAGCCATCAGATACATGCAAAGTTACCCGGGCAGTAAAAAGAGCGTCAGCGCCGGGAACATCACCAAAATGATCACGCGCACGATGTCAGAACCGACAAAGAACATGACTGCTTTGTAAGTTTCGGCCATCGGGGTATCGCGATCCATCCCGTTGATAATGAACAGGTTCATGCCAACAGGGGGTGTGATTAACCCGACCTCGACCACGATCAGGACAAGGATACCGAACCAGATCGCCACATGTTCGGGCGACATGCCGAAATCCATCGCTGAGATCACCGGAAAGAAGATTGGCACCGTCAACAAGATCATCGATAGGCTGTCCATCAAACATCCAAAGACGAGATAAAAGACCAAGACCACCGACAGGACCAACCAAGGGCTAAGACCTTGTGCCAGCACCCAATCTGCCATGAACTGCGGCACCCCCGATAGCGCCAAAAAGCTGTTGTAGAACCCCGCCCCCAAGACAATGAAAAATATCATCGCCGTGGTGCGCGCAGTGCCAAACAGGCTGTCGCGGAAGACGCCCCAAGTCAGGTTGCCCGAGGCCAGCGCGATGATGCCCGTGCCCGCCGCCCCGATAGCCGCGCCTTCGGTGGGGGTGAACCAGCCCAAATAAATGCCGCCCACCACCACGCCAAAGATCACCAGCACCGGCCAGGTGTTGGCCAGCGCCGCCCAACGCGCCGACATGGGTTGGGCAGGCCGCGTGCCCGCCGCATCCGGGTAGAGCCGCACATAAACCGAGATCGTCAGCATATACCCCACGGCCGCCATCAGCCCCGGTATAAAAGCCGCTAAGAATAGTTTCGCGATGTTTTGTTCTGTCAGGATCGCGTAGATCACCAAAATCACCGACGGCGGGATCAGGATGCCCAACGTGCCACCAGCCGCCAACGTGGCGGTGGAAAAGCCGCCCGAATACCCGTAGCGCCGTAGCTCTGGCAGGGCCACCTTGGACATCGTCGCCGCCGTGGCCAGAGACGACCCGCAGATCGCACCAAACCCCGCACAGGCCCCCACAGACGCCATTGCCACGCCGCCGCGCCGGTGACCCAGAAAGCTCTCGGCGGCCTTGAACAGTGCCGATGACATGCCCGATAGGGTCGCAAACTGCCCCATCAGCAAAAACATCGGGATGATAGATAGCGAATAGCTGGAGAACTGCGAATAGGTTTCGGATTTTAGTTTATTCAGCAACACATTGGGGTTGCCGCCCATCGCGAAATACCAGCCCGCAAAGCCACATAGCAACATCGCCAACCCGATGGGCGCGCGTAAAAAGACCATCAATAGCAGGACCGGAAAGGACCAAAACCCAAGTTCAAGAGTGCTCACATTCAGGTCCTCAGACGACGGGTAACAAGATGCGGCCCGTGATGCTTTCGCCCACACGCATGGCCGCGCAATAAAGACCAACGATGCAGGTGGCAACCGACGCGCCAAAGCTGCACGCGTACCCCCACCACACTGGAAATTGCAGGAACAACGTCGTTTCGCCATTGCCCAGATATCGCAGCATGCCTTCGTAAAGGCGCCAGCTGATCAAGATCAGGGCAGCGGTCAGAACGACCTCCCAAAAGGCTGCGATCATCCGTTGCCCGCGCACCGGCAATCGCAACGTAAAGATATCGACGGTGGCATGCGCCCCATGCAGCTGGCAGATCGGAAAGAACGAAAAGATGGCAAAGGCGACCCCTGCTTCAAGGATCTCATAGCTGCCGTTCACCTCGCCGATGCCCAATTCGCGGCCAGCGGTCGAGACCGTCGTCAGGATGACCAAACCAACGAGGACAAAGCCCCCCACAATCGCCGTCGCCCGGGCGAGCAGCTGCACAACGTTATGCATGGCGGGCTCCGTTTTAGGGTGTTAAAATCCGCAGCATGGGGGCTCCATGCTGCGGCCGGGCAAACCGTTATTCGGTGTATTTGTCAATCAACGCGCGGGCCTCGTCGATCAGGGCCTGACCATCGATATTTTTCGTAGCCATCTCGGCAATCCAGTCATCATAAACAGGTTCGGCCACAGAGCGCCACAGCGCGGTTTCTTCTTCGGAGAGCGACACGATATTGTTACCGCGTTCTACGGCCGCAGCACGGGCAGGCCCGTCGCTATCTTCTTGGGTGCCGCCTGCAAAAACCGAAAATTCCAGGCCCGAATTGTCATCGATCACGGCCTTCAAGTCATCTGGCAGCCCCTCATAGCGGTCCTTGTTCATCGCCAAAACAAAGGTCAGGGAATACAGCGCATTGCCCGTGAATTCTGTGTGATTGCCCACAAGTTCGGGGATTTTCAGCGCGGCAGTGACCTCCCACGGGATGGTCGTGCCATCAATCACGCCCTTTGACAGCCCCTCGGGCACCGCAGGCACCGGCATGCCAACGGGTGTCGCACCGGTCTTTTCCAACAACGCATTGGCCAACCGTGACCCGCCGCGTATTTTCAGGCCTTCCATGTCGGACGGCGTGCGCACCGGCGTATTGGAATGGATCAACCCCGGCCCATGCACCCACGTGCCCAGAACATGCACATCCTTGAATTCGCCGTCTTTCATATGGGTTTCGAACATCTCCCAATAGGCGCGCGACATGGCGCGGGCATTGGTCATCATGAACGGCAATTCGAACACTTCGGTCGTCGGATACCGGCCCGGCGTATAGCCCACGACCGTCCAGACGATATCGGCGATGCCATCGATCGCCTGATCCATCAGCTCGGGCGGTTTGCCTCCAAGTTGCATCGACGCAAAGCGTTCGATCTTGATGCGCCCATCGCTGGCGGCTTCGACGTTGTCGGCCCACACATCCAGAATCAAGCTAGGTACATTGGCCTGCGCGGGCAGAAATTGATGCATGCGCAGCGTGACGTCTTGTGCGGTCGCGGCCCCTGCCCCAACACCTAAAACCAACGCAGCCGCCGTGGCGGCCTTCAGAAACCCCTTGCGTGACATCATATTTTTGCATCCCCTCGATGTTGGATCAAACCACGTACAGTGTGGGCTGCGGGCCAGCCCCCCTAGCGAATTGCTAACGGAGATCAAATGACAAGTCACCTTGGATTTCAAGCCCAACGCCCAATCACGCCTGTCGGTTCGCCCTATGGCAAACCAGCGTCCCAGCGGAAAAACGGGTGGTGGTGGTGGCGTTAGGTGGACTTGAACCACCGACCTAACGATTATGAGTCGTTCGCTCTAACCAACTGAGCTATAACGCCATCGAAGCGACGGACTATTGCAGCCCGCCCGGCCCGTCAACCCGCAAATCGTGGTTATTTATCGCGAACCGCATCAATCATGCGCTGGACGTTGTCTGGGTCCGCATCTGGGGTGATACCATGGCCAAGATTAAAGATATGCGGCCCGCCTGAAAACGCCTTCACAATCGCGCGCGTTTCATCAACCAACGCCTGCCCACCGGTGACCATGTGGCGGCTGGCCAAGTTGCCCTGCACGCACCCATCGACCTGCACGTGCTGTACTGCCCAATCGGCGCTGACGGAATTATCAAGTGCCACACAATCCACACCCGTCGCTTTGGCAAACCCGATGTAGTTGTCGCCTGCCTCGCGGGGGAACCCGATGATCGGGATATGGGGGTACCGCGCCTTGAGCGCCACAGTGATTTCACGCGCAGGTTCCAGCGCGTATTTATGGAAGGCATCTCCCTTCAGCGACCCCGCCCAGCTGTCGAAGATCTTGATAACTTCGGCGCCTGCCTCGATCTGCTTGGCCAGATATTCGATGGTTCCGGCCGTGATCCGCGCCAGCAACGCTTCGAACAGGGGGGTATTTTCCTGCATCAAGGCATGCGCGGGGCCTTGATCTGGCGTGCCACGACCCGCGATCATGTAAGTCGCGACCGTCCACGGCGCCCCGGCAAAGCCGATTAACGTTGTGTCAGCGGGCAGTTCCCCACGCAGAATGCGGATCGTTTCGTAGATGGGGCTAAGGGTGGCGTCGATGTCGCCCACCGGGCCCAATTTGTCAAAATCACCCTGCGTCTGGATCGTCGACAACCGTGGGCCTTCGCCGGTCACAAACCACAAATCCGCCCCCAGCGCCTGCGGCAACAACAAGATATCGGCAAAGAGGATCGCCGCGTCAAACCCATACCGGCGGATCGGCTGCAACGTCACTTCGGCGGCCAATTCGGGGTTGTAGCACAGCGATAGAAAATCGCCGGCCTGTGCGCGGGTCGCTTTGTATTCCGGCAGATAACGGCCCGCCTGGCGCATCATCCAAATGGGGGGCGTCGGAAGGGTTTCGCCCGCCAGTGCGCGCAGTACGGTTTTTGTCGGGGCCATGGTGATCCTCTTGGTTAACGCCCCGTTGGTCGTGGGCCAGAGCACGGTTGTCAAGACGCTGACGGGTTGTCAGGATAAATTGACGCGCATAAAGATGTAGGTATGACACGCATGCTCCCCACGCCCGACACACCCCTGAAAATTGGCACCCGCGGTTCGCCTCTGGCGCTTGCACAGGCCTATGAGACCCGCACAAGATTGGTACAAGCCTTTGATTTAACGCAAGATTGCTTTGAAATCATAGTGATCAAGGTCACCGGTGATGCGATTCAGGATCGCCCGCTCAAAGACATCGGCGGCAAGGGGTTGTTCACCCGCGAGATCGAAGAAGACCTATTGTCAGAAAAAATTGACATCGCTGTGCATTCCATGAAGGACATGCCCACGATCCAGCCTGAAGGTTTGATCCTGGATACCTATTTGCCGCGCGAAGATGTGCGCGATGCGTTTGTGTCGCCCCGGCTGTCGGCGCTGACCGATCTGGCGCAGGGCGCGGTTGTGGGCACGTCAAGTCTGCGCCGCAAAGCCCAGCTGTTGCACCACAGGCCCGACCTGCAAGTGGTGGAATTTCGCGGCAATGTGCAGACCCGTCTGAAAAAGCTAAGCGAGGGCGTTGCCGAATGTACGTTTCTGGCGACGGCTGGCCTGAACCGGCTCAATATGGCCGAGGTACCCGCGACACCGGTTGCCACAACCGACATGTTGCCCGCTGTCGCCCAAGGCGCCATTGGCATAGAACGGCGCATCAATGATGAGGCCACCGCGGCATTACTGGCCGCGATCCACGACACGCCTACCGGTCAACGGCTGGCCGCAGAGCGCGCCTTTTTGTTGACCTTAGATGGGTCCTGCGAGACGCCTATTGCGGGGTTGGCGGAATTGGACGGTGACCAATTGCACCTGCGCGGTGAGGTCCTGCGCCCTGATGGGTCGCAGGCCATTGCCGGGCATCGCACAGGTCCGATTGCCGATGGCGCACAGATGGGCACGGACCTCGCCCAAGAGCTTTTGTCGCGCGCGGGTGCGGGGTTCTTTGACTGGCATACTTGATCAAAAAGGGGCTAGGGGGCGGCCCCTAGGCCCATTTGGCCAACGGTGGCAGGCTCATCAACACGGCATTGGCATCGTGGCCGGTTTCCAGCCCAAATTTGGTGCCCCGATCATAAACCAGATTGTATTCCGCATAGAGCCCCCGGTGCACGAGCTGCGCGTCTTTATCGGCCTCTGACCAGTCTTGCACACGCCGTCTGCGCACAAGCGGCACATAGGCCGGCAGAAATGCGCGCCCGATGTCTTGGGTCAGGGCAAAATCGGCCTCCCAGTCGCCGGTGCACAGATCGTCCATGAAAATACCGCCCACGCCGCGCGCCCGGTGACGATGCGGAATGTAGAAATATTCATCTGCCCATTTCTTTAGGCGTGGGTAAAGATCAGCCCCATGCGGGTCGAGCTTTTCTTGTTGTTGCGCGTGGAAATGCGCGGTGTCTTCGTCGTATTCGATGCACGGGTTAAGGTCAGACCCGCCGCCAAACCACCACGCATGCGGCGTCCAGAACATGCGCGTGTTCATATGAACTGCAGGCGCGTGCGGGTTTTGCATATGTGCCACAAGGCTGATGCCCGACGCCCAAAACCGTGGGTCGTCTTTCATGCCGGGAATACCCTTGCGGGCGGCCATCGCCGTTTGCGCGCGTTCTCCAAGGGTGCCGTAAACTGTCGAAATATTCACGCCGACCTTTTCAAACACCCGCCCGCCGCGCATCACGCTCATCAGGCCACCGCCCGCGTCCGACCCATCATCACTTGTGCGCTGAGTCTCAGACACCTCGAATGTGCCGGGCGTGCCATCAGCCATCGGACCTTGGGTGTGGTCGCGTTCCAGCGTTTCAAAGGCCGCTACGATATCATCGCGCAGGGTGCGAAACCACGCGGCGGCACGGGTCTTTTGAGTCTCAAAACTGTCGGTCATGCGTCGTCCAATGTGTCAGCCTATCCTGACACCACGTTTAACGCGGAACATGGCCGGACGAAAAGCGTTAATCGTCAGTGCACGGGGGCCGCAACCACATCCAACAGGCTGCGCCCGCCGTCCACGGTGATAACCTCGCCCGTCATGAACCCCGAACTTTCCGCAGCCAGAAACTGCACCGCCTCGGCCAATTCCGACGGGCCCGCGATACGACCAAGCGGCGTGTGGTCGCGAATATCCGCGCGCCAGTCCTTGTTTTCGATCACCGATGATTTCAACGACGCGCTCATCACAGAGCCAAACGCCACCGCGTTCACCCGAATACGTTCAGGGGCCAGCGCCAGCGCCATCGACCGAGTCATCTGTTCTAGCGCCGCCGACGCAATGGAATACCCCATCAGTTCCGGGCGGGTCTGTCGCGCCGCGATCGAGCTGAGGTTGATGATCGATCCCAGTTGTCCCTCGGTCTGGTCAGCCCCTTGTTTCATCATGCGTTTTGCCACCTGTTGGATCAGGTTCAGCGACGTCATCAGGTTTTGTTCCAACAAAACGGCGACAGATGTGTCTTCGACATCCAACGGGTCCGTCGGCATCACCTGCCGCGACGCGTTGACCAAAATATCAACCCGGTCAAACGCATCAATCGTCGCAGAAACCAAGTTTGCAATGGTCAGGCGCTGGCGTAGATCCCCTGCGAAATACCGCAAATTGCTGTCGTCGGTTTGGTTACCCCATTCCTCGGCCAGCTTTTTCTCATCCATGTCCGCGCACATAACATTCGCACCGCGGTCCGCAAACTGTCGGGCAATCGCAAGGCCGATCCCATTGGCCGCCCCCGTCACGATTGCGGTTTTACCGTTGATTGAAAAAGACATAAGGGCCCCTGTTATGTGGCTTTGGTCTGAGCAGGCTTAGCTGCGTTTTCGAAGCGGCCGGCTGGCGTGCAGCAATTTGAACCGCCCGTCGCCCTCCAGTTCGGTGGTCTTTGCAAAGAGGGTTTGCAAAGTCGTTTCATAAGGCAAATGTCGGTTTGCAACCATCCAAAGTTGCCCCTGTGGATGCAAGATCCGCGCAGCGGTCCGCATAAACGCCTGCCCCAACGCGGGATCCGCACTGCGCCCGGTGTGGAACGGCGGGTTCATCACCACCGCATTAAGCCGGTCAGACGGGGTCCATTGTGTCGCATCGGCCCACAGGAAATCTGCGCGCGGGTCGGTGACATTGTGGCGCGCGCATTCCAGCGCCATGTGCCCTGCCTCGACCACATGCAATTCTTTGATGTCGGGTCGTGTCAGAAGATGCGCGGACAAAAACCCCCACCCGGCCCCAAGATCCGCGACCCGAGCCCCCAAATGGTCGGGCAATGCCTCCACCAAAAGCGCCGAGGCCGGGTCGATCCCATCTGCGGAAAACACCCCCGGCGCAGTCCAAAACCCGCCATCCGTCTGGGCGGGGCCCGCGCCCCAATCCGCAAAGGCATCGGGGTCTGGCGTGCACCAAAAGAGCTTCCCGTGGGCCTTGGTGATCGGCGCAGACACCTGCGTGTGCAGGCGCATTCCACGCAACAGGCTCTCGATACCGTCTGTTTTTTGGCCGTCTACCACCAGCACGCCGTCGGTCTGGGCCGCCGCGTGCGCGATCATGGCGCGGGCCTCGGCTTTGGCGCGGGGAATCGCGACAACCGCCGCCGCAAAACGCCCCTCGGCAGTGACGCGCGCATCGTATCCACGTGCGATCCACGTATCTATATGCGGTTTGAAATCGGCGATGATCTGCACCCGATCTTTGGGCAAATCCCCCAATTGGGCATCTGGATCAGGGTGAAATACGCCAACGCACCCGTCAAGGGGCAACACCAACCCGCCCTCGTTCAGGGCCAGCGACAAACGGGTGTCGATCACGGATCTATTCTTCTTTTTCCATCGTGCACTGCAGCGGGTGCTGGTGCCGGCGTGCAAAATCCATGACCTGCGCGACCTTTGTCTCGGCGATCTCGTGGCTAAACACACCCACAACCGCCACGCCTTTTTTATGCACAGTCAACATGATTTCAAAGGCTTGGGCGTGATTCAGCCCAAAAAATCGCTCCAAAATGATCACGACGAATTCCATCGGCGTAAAGTCATCATTGAGCAACAACACCTTATAAAGCGGCGGGCGCTTGGTCTTGGGCTTCGTCGCCGTCAGGATCGAGACATCGTCGTCGTCATCCTCAAAACGGTCGGCCATCATGATCACGTCGCGGTGCATTGCTGCTCCTGATCTGCTTTAAGTGGTGAGTCGTTGAGCGCCATATATAGCCTGTCTGAACATTTAGCAAAGGGGCCATGGATCAGCACAAATCCGCCGGAGGTGTCTGGATCGCATGGCGTAAAATGACGGCGTGTTCATGCAAATAGCTCTTATGGGTGTTTTGCGCGGGCAACTTACCAAATGTGGTTCTCACTTCACGGAAAGTTAACGCAAATAGCTTAAATCAAACACTTTATAGAAACTGCAAGTTGTGTTAGTCTCGCACATACAAAAAAAGCCAGTCGAAAAATCGGCGGCGTGAGGCAGAAAAGGCAGATCATGATGAAGGTTCGGCGCACGTGGCCGGCCCGGTACGGGCTATTTATTCTCGCAGCAATTTGGGTTTTGGTGGTTCTACCGCTCAGCGCCTCTGCCGCGCCTTACGCAGCATACGTGATGGACGCGAGGTCTGGCAAAGTCCTTCATTCCCGCAATGCCGATACGCGCTTGCATCCCGCATCCTTGACCAAAATGATGACCCTTTATATCGCCTTTCAGGCGGTTGAGCGGGGCGAGATCTCGCTAGACACCGAGGTAAAGATCTCACGTTTTGCGGCATCCGAACCCCCCTCGAAACTTGGTTTGAAATCCGGCCAGCGCATCGCATTTCGGTATCTGATCCGTGCAGCTGCGGTAAAATCCGCAAATGATGCAGCCACCGCAATCGGCGAAGCTCTGGAAGGGTCCGAGGCAGCGTTTGCACGCCGTATGAACCGCACGGCCAAATCACTGGGGATGAGCCGTACGACCTTTAAAAACGCACATGGGCTCACCGAGTCTGGGCACATGTCCACCGCACGGGATATGTCTATCCTTGGGCGTCACGTGCTCTATGACTACCCCGAATATTACAATTTGTTTTCGCGGCGCTCTACCAATGCGGGCGTGCGCGAAGTCGCAAATACCAACAGACGTTTGCTGGCGGCGTATCGCGGTGCCGATGGCATCAAAACCGGATACACGCGGGCTGCGGGTTTTAACCTCGTTGCCTCTGCCGAACGTGGCCGAGAACGCATCATTGCCACAGTCTTTGGCGGCTCTTCCACCAGTGCTCGCAATGCCCGCGTTGCCGAGCTGCTCGACATGGGCTTCAAACGGGCGCCCTCGCGGGTCGCTTTGCGCAAGCCGAAAAAACCTGCCTATGTGCCCGGCGGCGCGGTGAAAACTGTCCGCACAAGCGGCATCACGCGCACCAGCCTGCGCCCGCAGCTTCGCGCGGTTGCGGCCTTAGTCCCTGCGCCCACCGCACCGGCATCAACACCCGCCGCAGCCCAGGCAAGCACCAGTGGTGTCTTGTCCGCTGACATCGATCTTGCATTGGCCGCAGCACAAGAAACACCCATCGCACCATCACAAACCGCACCCGCATCAGAAGATCTTTCAGGCAGCAACCTCGCCGGGATCACCGTAAGGCCCACCATGCGGCCCGCGGGGCGTTCGGTTTCAGACGGCGCTCCTGACCTGCCGCAAAACGAAGTCGTCACCCGGCTTTCAACATCTGGCGGCCATCAATGGGGGGTGAATGTCGGGCGCTACACAACGCGCTACAATGCCGAACGGGCCCTTGTGACCACCGCATTGGCTGAAATGACCACCCTAGAAGGCACCTTGCGCAAAGTCGTCAAGAAGCCAACCGGCTTTGAGGCTAATTTTCTGGGTATGACCCGTGACAGCGCCAACCTCGCGTGCCGAAGGTTGGCCGCGCGTAGCATTTCATGTCAGACGGTCGGCCCCTCCTAACAGGGCCGCCCTCTCTATGTTTTGGGGTGATCATCCCACGTGTCGCTCAGAATGCGGCGGCTGTCGCCATCTGGATCGTCATATTGCCGCGACTTCAAAGTGTATAGAAATGCCAGCAACCCAACACCACCCAGCAGCAGCGAAATCGGGATAAGATAGGCCAACACATTCACGACCGCCCCCGCACCCGCAACGCATTGAGCGAGACGGTTATCGACGACGTGGACATAGCCAACGCAGCAATCAACGGAGTGGCCAGACCGGCCACCGCCAACGGAACGGCAACGACATTATAAACCGTCGCAATGCGAAAATTCTCGCGGATACGTTTGGTCGCTTGCCGGGCCACGGCAACGGCATCTGTCACTGGCCGCAGATCTTGGCCCAACAATACCATATCAGAAGCCGCACGCGCCGCATCCAAAGCCTGCGCCGGGCTGATCGACACATGTGCCGAGGCCAACGCGACGGTGTCATTCAGGCCGTCACCAACCATCAAAACGCGATGTCCTTTGTGCCGCAAATCCGCGACAAACTGTGCCTTATCTTCCGGCAACATCGCGGCCTTCCAATCCGCAATTTGCAACGTATCAGCAAACGATCGGACAGCTGCAGGACGGTCTCCGGACAACAGGTGGATGTGCAAGCCCAATGCGCGCAAACCTCGGATGGTTTCCGCTGCACCGGGCCGCGCTGCGTCCGTGAAGGTCAACAAAATCGCTGCCCCATCTCCGGCATCAAACCCCGTACACAGGATATCCCCTTCGGGGGCGAGGCCCAACCATTCGGGCCGCCCAAGCCGCAGATGGCGTCCGTTCAGATACCCTTCTGACCCATATCCGGGTCGCTCTGTGATGTTGGATACGGGCGCAGGTGTGCATGCCGACGCCTGCGCCGCCTGAACAATCGCGTGCGATAACGGGTGCGCGGACCCTTGCGCCAAAGCATAGACCTGCGACTGTTGCAGCGGGGTAAGCGTGGCCCAATTCGTCAGGTTCGGCTGCCCCGTCGTCAGCGTGCCCGTCTTGTCAAACACGACCGTGTCGACTTCGGCGAGCCGCTCCAACGCCGTCGCGTCCTTGATCAACATTCCCTTTGCAAACAAACGGCCCGACGCCGCCGTCGTCACCGCCGGAACAGCCAACCCCAACGCGCAAGGACAGGTGATAATCAAGACAGCCGCCGCAATGTTCAACGACACACGGACATCGCCTGACCAAATCAGCCACCCCAAAAAGGCAAACGCCGATAGAATATGGACGCCCGGCGCGTAAAGTTTCGCGGCCCGGTCCGCAAGGGAGGTATACCGCGACCGGCCGCTTTCGGCGATGGCGACCAATGCCGTCATGCGTTGCAATGAGGTGTCTTGGCCCACGGCGGTCGCTCGCAGGGTCAGTGGCCCCGTCAGGTTGATCTCACCCGCACTCATTCTATCGCCCGGCGCGCGGAGTTCGGGCAAGGTTTCCCCCGTTAGCAGCGCGCGATCCACCTCGGAACGTCCGTCCACAACGACGCCGTCCACCGGCGCGCGTGCACCCGGACGAACCAAAATATGATCCCCCACCCGCAAATCTGCCACCGCAACTTCGACAGGCTCCTTTGGCCCAACCCGCCACGCACGCGGGACCTCTAGCGCAGTCAATTCTTCGGCGGCAGACCGCGCCGCCGACCGCGCCCGCGCGTCCAGCCAACGCCCCGCAAGCAAAAAGAACGTCAACGTCAATGCTGCATCAAAATATGCGTGGTGGCCCGACAGCCATGTTTCCCAAAGGGACGTGCCCAACGCCAAAAGGATCGCCAGGCTAATGGGCACATCCATGTTGAGCCGCCCCGCCCGCAGCGCCATCCACGCGTTGCGAAAAAACGGCTGCGCCGAAAACGTAATGGCAGGCAACGCAATCGCCGCCGAGATCCAATGAAACATATCGCGCGTGGCGTCCGCCGCCCCCGACCAGACAGCAACAGACAACAACATAACGTTCATCGACGCGAAGCCAGCCACCGCCAGACGCATCAACAGATCGCGCCCTGCCGTACGTGTCGCTGTTTCTGTCAACGCTGTGGCGTCCAATTCGTGTGCTTCAAAGCCTTCGCCCGCCAACACGTCGATCAACGCGGAGGGGGTGGTGTCGGCAGGGGCGTCAATCAGGGCGCGTTTGAGTGTCAGGTTGACCCGCGCGGACGTGACGCCGGGGTGTGCGCCCAACGCGCGTTCCACCTTGGCGATGCACGCCTGACAATGGATCGTCGGCAGTGACAACATCAGCCGCGCGTCTTTGGGTGGGGCGGCGGCAGGGTCTACCGGAGCGGCCAAGCACCCCGGACAGGCGACCGGGCGATGGGGTGTCGCAACCGTCATGCGCCGCCTTTGGGAATATGCAAAATGACCCGTTGCTGAAAGGCGGTGCCATCGGCCGCCACGGCTTTCATCCGAATATTCCAGTTTCCTGGTGCAAGATCAGCAGCGGCCACATAGGCCCGCCCGTCGAATTTGAAATCTGGGGTTTGGTCATCGCGCACATGCGTTGCGCGCCCCAATGTCGCGTCAAGCGACGCCACCTCGACGGCGGCGCCATCCTCATCGGTGATGGACAGCACAACATCATCGCCGCGCACCTGCGCCCAAACCGACCACCCAAGCGCCGTTTGAGCGGTGCGATTTTTATCAAAATGCTGGCTCGCCACATAGGAGTTTTTCACTTCTAGCCCCGGAAAGGTGCTGACCGCGCTATAGGCCAACAACAGGTTCACACCGATGATAACCGAAAACCCCGCGACAAAGATCAAGGCGACATGGCGGCCGGTCAGCTCTTTGGGTGACGTGCTCATGGGGTATCTCCTGCGCCGTTGAAACTACTGTCATTGTGGGCGCGATCCCCGGTTGATAGGTCTTCTACCCAAAACCGCATATCCGTCCGGTCCCGTGCAGCGGGGGCGGATCCGGGTGGCGCGATCACATAAACCCGCTGCAAAAAGGACGTGTCGGTGGGCACATTCACCGACCCATAAGGCGTGCCTTCCAGCTGGATGCGCAGGGCCGGGTCCCCGGTCAACGAAATCCGAAACAGGCGTTGTTCGTTGTTTTTGTTGCGCAAGCGGATGTCGTAGGTGTTGCGAATGGACCCATCCGACAGCGTGACAAATGTCGGGTTTCGCACGGCGGCAACGGTCATTTCGATCTCGGCGCGGATAAAAAGCGCCACAATCAACGCGACCCCGACGCTGCCCCACAACGCAGTATAAAACAGGGTCCGCGGGCGGAAAATATGTCTCCAGACTTGGCGCGGTGGCGCGCCCGCCCGCTCGCGGGTTTCGTCCGACAATGCGATGTAATCGACCAACCCACGCGGTTTCCCGATCCGGGCCATCACGTCATCGCAGGCGTCAATACACAGCCCGCAGGTGATGCACTCCATCTGCTGCCCATCGCGGATATCGATCCCCATGGGGCACACGTTGACGCACGCCATGCAATCAATGCAGTCGCCCATCGGCTCTGACTTGGCGCCTTGGCTGTGTTTGCGCGGCTCACCACGCCAGTCACGATAGGCGACTGTCAGGGTGTCTTCATCCATCATCGCCGCCTGAATGCGCGGCCACGGGCAGGCATAAATGCAGATTTGTTCCCGCATGAACCCGCCAAACACAAAGGTCGTCGCAGTCAGAATGGCAACCGTGATATAGGCCACGGCGGCCGCCTGCCCGATGAACAAATCCATCATCAATGTCGGGGCATCAGCGAAATAAAACACCCACGCCCCGCCGGTGCCCACCGCGATCACCAACCACAACGTCCATTTCGTCAGCAACAACATCAGCTTGTACGCGGTCATTTTCTTTTGACGATGCAACCGCAGGCGTGCGTTACGGTCGCCTTCCACCCAACGTTCGACCAGAATAAACAGATCCGTCCAGACGGTTTGCGGGCAGGTATACCCACACCAGACACGCCCCAGCGCCGAGGTGAACAAAAACAGCCCCAGCCCGGCCATGATCAAAAGACCGGCGACAAAATAGAACTCATGGCTCCAGATTTCGATCCAGAAAAAGTAGAACCGCCGGTTCGCGAGATCTAGCAGCACCGCTTGGTTGGGCAGCTCTGGCCCCCGGTCCCACCGCAGCCACGGCACCAGATAATAGATGCCCAACGTGACGGCGAGTATGACCCATTTGAGGTTCCGAAATGGGCCTGAAACCCGGCGCGGAAAGATCGGCTCGCGGGCGGCGTAAAGGCTGGGAGGTGGCACGTGATCTGTCACTGTAGTCCTTGCGGATGTATAAAGTGGACGTTGGGGCCCTACCGGCCGAACCGGTTATTCACCCCCGCCCAACTGATGCACATATAGCGCAACTGCTCTGACTTGTGCCTCGCTCAATCGCTGCGTCCAAGGTGGCATAACGCCGTAGCGGCTATAGGTCACAGTCTCGGTCAGGGTTTCGGCGTCCCCCCCATAGAGCCAGATCGCATCGGCCAGATTGGGCGCGCCGACCTCGCGCCCGCCCAGACCATTTTCACCGTGGCAGGCCGCACAATTGTCGGCAAAGATCTCTGCGCCGGGCGCCGCCAGCGCCGGGTCCGCCGCCCTGCCCGAGAGCGACATCACGTGGTTGACCACCTGCGCGATCTCTTCGGGTTCAAGAATGCCGTCAAAGGCTGGCATCTGAGAATATCGCGCATCCGGGTCGTCTTCGTTGCGGATCCCATGTGCGATCGTGGTGTGGATCGATTCGATATCGCCGCCCCACAGCCAATCATCGTCCAACAGGTTGGGATACCCCGCAAACCCTGCAGCCCCCGACCCGTGGCATTGCGTGCACCACGTCCGGAACACCGCAGCACCGGCCGACACCGCATAGCCGTTTAGGTCGGCATTGGCGGAAATCTCTGTGAGCTCGGCGGCGGCCAGTTCGGCGTTGATACCTGCGTTGTTTTGCTCGACGGCGGCGATCTCTACCGCGACCTCGGCGCGGGTCGAATACCCTAACAGACCCGCCGTCGCAGACGACACCAACGGCCACGCCGGATAGGCGATGCTATAGCCCAATCCCCAGACCATGCAGGCGTAAAACGTCCACAACCACCACCGTGGCATCGGGTTGTCAAATTCCTCGATCCCATCCCAGCTGTGGCCGGTGGTGTTGGGATCATCCTGTTGCTTTGGCGGAACTTTGGTCATTTGTTTGCCTCCTGATCTGGGGCTGGTCGGTCGTCGTGACGAAAGGGGATGTTCGCAGTGTCCTGATGCACCTTGTGACTGCCGGGCCGAAACACCCACACCCCCATGCCAACAAAGATGCAAAACAGCAAAAGCAGCATCCAACTGTCCGCGAATTCGCGCAGCAAAGAATAGAGTTCCATATGTCTCTCCTTTAGCGGCTTGCGTCTGGGGTGAAGGTAGAGAAATCGACCAACGTGCCCAACATTTGCAGATAGGCGATCAACGCGTCTGCCTCGGAAATGCCCGGCGCCCCGTCAAAGTTGCGGACCTGCGCCCCCGGATACCGCACCAACAGATCGTCGTAGTCGCTGTCGGGGTCGGCCTGCGCGCGAAAATCAGCAGATGCGGTTTCGATCATTTCGGGGGTGTAGGGCACGCCGACCATGCGGTGCGTCCGCAGCAGGTCTTCGATGTATTCGCCGTCAATCAACGTATTTTCCAGAAACCCGTATTTGGGCATGATAGATTCAGGCACCACCGCTTGTGGATTGCGCAGGTGGTCAATGTGCCAATCGTCCGAATACCGCCCGCCAACCCGCGCCAAATCAGGCCCGGTGCGTTTTGATCCCCATTGGAAGGGGTGGTCGTACATGGATTCTGCCGCGAGGCTGTAATGCCCATAGCGTTCGACCTCGTCGCGCATTGGTCGGATCATCTGACTGTGGCAAACATAACAGCCCTCGCGGACGAAAATATCACGGCCCGTCAGTTCCAGCGGGGAATAGGGCCGCATGCCCTCCACCTTTTCGATGGTGTTTTCGAGGTAAAACAACGGGACAATCTGAACGAGCCCCCCGATGCTGACGATCAAAAAACTAAGCACCAGCAACAAGGTCGCATTGGTTTCGATGATTTTATGTTTTGTGAGGATCGACATATCACGCCCTCCTTATTCAGCAGGGACAACGGTGCCGAGCGGCGCCTTGGCGGGCGCTGCGCGGACGGTCATCCACAGATTATAACACATGATGATCGCACCCGACAGGAACATAACCCCGCCCAGACCGCGCACCACATACATCGGGAACTTGGCACTGACGGTGTCGGCAAAGCTGTTCACGAGGAACCCGTTGGCATCCACTTCGCGCCACATCAGGCCTTCCATGATGCCGGTCACCCACATGGATGCCGCGTAAAGCACGATCCCGATGGTCGCGAGCCAGAAGTGCCAGCTGACCAAGGACAGCGAATAAAGGCGTTCACGTTTCCACAGCACCGGCACCAGATAGTACAGCGCCCCAAAGGTGATCAGACCGTTCCAGCCCAACGCGCCAGAATGCACGTGCCCAATGGTCCAATCCGTGTAATGCGACAGCGAATTGACCGACCGGATCGACATCATCGGCCCCTCAAACGTGGACATACCATAAAACGCGAGGCTGGTGACCATCATCCGCAACACCGGATCGGTGCGCAGCTTGTCCCACGCGCCTTGCAGCGTCATCAGACCGTTGATCATACCGCCCCAGCTGGGCATCCACAGGATGATCGAAAACACCATGCCCAAGGTGGCCGCCCAATCGGGCAAAGCCGTGTAGTGCAAGTGGTGCGGACCCGCCCAAATATACAGGAAGATCAGCGCCCAAAAGTGGATGATGCTGAGCTTATAGGAAAACACCGGCCGTTCGGCCTGCTTGGGCACGAAATAGTACATCATCCCCAAGAACCCCGCCGTCAGAAAGAAACCAACGGCGTTGTGGCCGTACCACCATTGCACCATCGCATCTTGCACGCCCGAAAAGACCTGCACCGATTTGGAGCCCCAGATCGACACCGGGATCGAGATATTATTGACGATATGTAGCATCGCAACCGTCACGATGAACGCCAGAAAGAACCAGTTGGCCACATAGATATGCGGCTCTTTGCGCTTGATGATAGTGCCCAGAAAACATGCCAGAAACGCCACCCAAACGACCGTGAGCCAGATATCAACGTACCACTCCGGTTCGGCGTATTCCTTTGATTGCGTCGCGCCAAGAAGGTACCCGGTGGCCGCCAGCACGATGAACAACTGATACCCCCAGAACACGAACCACCCAAGGTTTCCGCCCCACAACCGCGCCGCAGAAGTCCGCTGCACCACGAAAAACGCCGTTGCGATCAGGGCATTGCCGCCAAACGCAAAAATCACCGCCGATGTGTGCAACGGCCGCAACCGTCCAAAGTTGGCGTAACCTTCGGCCCATGCGAAATTCAGCTGCGGAAACGCAAGTTGGAAGGCGATGACGACCCCAACCAGGAACCCAACAACGCCCCAAAAACAGGTGGCGATCACCCCTGCGCGGATCACGCTGTCGAAATATTCATGTTGCGGCGTTGGGACGACAGGCTCGTCCGTGGCCCGCAAGGTGGTTAAAAACAGCCCCCCAGAGACGATCATCAAGATCACCATATGCACCTGATAAGACAGATCGCGCGCATAACTGGCGGCAATCATGGTGAACAGTGTGGCAAGCGCGAGCACCACCAGCTTTGCGTAGTTCAATGTTCCGGTATTCATCGTGCCGGGGTTCCTTCCGATTGGCCCCACGCCGGGCGCGGGAACGTCTCAATAGATCACATGTCACTTACACAGCGGCATTGCGCTTTGATCTGCATCAAGAATTGGATGCTTTTTGCCTGATTTTGATCAAGGCGACGATCATAACAGAAGGTTAATCTGGGGTGGTTAACGACTGATGAAAGATCTGAGTTATGGCCTTTAAAACCCTATTTACCGCGATGACATCGTTTGAACCCGACGCCCCGGCATTAACCCATGCCGCAGCGCTCGCCAAAGACCTTGACGCACATCTTGATGTGATGTGTCTGGGGCTGGATCGCTCGCGCAGCAACTACTATGAGGTTGGTGCCAATGCGTTTTTGGTGCAATCCGCACTCAAAGAAGCGCACGAAAAAGCCGAAACAGTCCGGCATGACGTGGACGCCCGGCTGGCCCAAGCTGCTGTGCGCTGGTCCAGTGTCAGCGTCGTTGCGGGCCCGGCGGATGCGACGCGCCCAATGGCACAGGCCGCGCGGTTTGCCGATTTGTGCGTCTCGTCAACGCCCTACCGCGCGGACAGCACCCCCGATGATGTTCTATTGCTCGAAACCATGCTGTTTGACGCCGCGTGCCCAACCTTGGTCGTGCCCACCGCGACCCATGTCACCGCCCCAAACCGCATTGTGATCGCTTGGAACGAAAGCGCCGAAGCTCTGCGTGCGGTCCGCGCCGCCTTGCCGTTTCTTCAGGCCGCCAAAGACGTTCATATCGCTATCATCGACCCGCCAACCCATGCGGCAGATCGATCTGACCCCGGCGGCGCATTGGCGGTTATGCTGGCGCGGCATGGGGTCATTTGCAGTATTCAGATCATGTCCCGCAACGGTGGTAAAGTCAGCACACGTCTGCAACGCCATGTCACCGAAGTGGGCGGGCAGATGTTGGTTATGGGTGGGTATGGGCATTCCCGGTTCCGCGAAGCGGTCCTTGGCGGCGCCACCCGCGACATGTTGGAAAACGCCCAAGTTCCTGTTTTGATGGCACATTGATGGATTAGGTTAGGTAACCACCATCGCTGTCATCGCCCGCTTCGGTCATCAAGACGTCCATGTCGGGCACAGTGACCGCCCGCTTGCCTTTCAGCACAATGATCCCGTCACGCTTTAACGCCGACATTTGGCGGCTTACGGTCTCAAGCGTCAGCCCTAGATAATCGGCCATGGCCTCACGTGTCAGCGGTAAGTCAAACATCAACTCTTTGCCCGGAGCGGCCGCATTTAGCAGTGCATCGCGCCGGGCAATGATCGACAACAGACTTGCGATCTTTTCGCGCGCCGTTTTACGCCCCAAAACCAGCATCCATTCCCGCGCGGCATCCAGTTCATCCAATGTCATCTCAAGCAACCGGTTGGCGATATGCGGCGTGCTGGTCATCATCTGTTCAAACGGTTTGCGCCGAAAACAGCACATCATCAGATCCGTCGTCGCCGTGACCGAATATGTCGCCTGACTGCGCCCCGGTCGGCCAACAAAATCAGACGGCAACAGCAACCCGACCATCTGCGTGCGCCCGTCTTCCATCGTTTGGGTCAACGTCGCCACCCCCGATATGACAGAGGCGACGAAATCCATGTGATCGCCCGCCCACATCACCGTCTGACCGGCAGAAAAGCTCCTGTAATATTTGATGTCTTCCAACCGCTCGAGCTCGTCTTTCTCGCACTTCGCACAGACCGCACGATGGCGGATCGGACATTCCGAACAGGTCTTGAATTTAGGGGTCTCAACCTGATGCACGACACACCTCCGTCATTGATCTGTGTCAAGGACACTTAACAGATCCTTGATTAAGGGAATACTATGCACAAGACATCACAATTCGCAAAACTGGGGCTTTTTGACGCGAGGGTGCCGCGATACACCAGCTATCCGACCGCGCCGCAGTTTTCTGCGCAGGTGGGCCCCGCCCAAATGACCGACTGGATCACTGCAATCGCGCCCGGCAGCACCGTGTCGCTGTATCTGCATGTCCCGTTTTGCCGTAGGTTATGTTGGTTTTGCGCCTGTCGCACCCAAGGCACACAAACACTGTCGCCAGTGCATGGGTACCTAGAAACCCTGATCCGCGAGATACGCATGTTGGGGGATCTCCTGCCCGAGGGCGTCACATTAAGCAGGCTGCATTGGGGCGGCGGCACGCCCACCCTGCTGTCGCCCGCCATGATGTGCGACTTGGCAGGCGCCGTGGCCGATATTGCACCCCTTGCGCCGGGCGCTGAATTTTCCGTTGAGGTCGACCCAAACGAGATAGACGTGGCGCGGGTTGACGCCTTAGCCGCCGCAGGCATGACACGTGCGTCGATTGGCGTGCAAGATTTTGACCCCCAAGTGCAAACCACCATCGGCCGCCTTCAAAGCTTCGAGATCACGCGCGACGCCACCGACATGCTGCGCGCCGCCCAGATAACATCGCTAAACGCCGATATTTTGTTTGGGTTACCGCATCAGGACGAAACGCGCATGGCGTCATCGGTGCAGAAATTGCTGACGCTCAACCCTGACAGGGTGGCCCTATACGGCTACGCGCATGTGCCTTGGATGGCCCGCAGACAATCGATGATCCCAAGTGACGCGTTGCCCGCCCCCGAACAACGGTTTGGGTTGTTTGAAACCGCCGCGCGGCTGTTTGCATGGGACGGATACGACCAAATCGGCATCGATCATTTCGCCAAACCAGACGACAGTCTGGCCATTGCCGCGCGCAATGGCGGTTTGCGCCGAAATTTCCAAGGGTACACTGACGACCCGGCGCATGTGCTGATTGGGCTGGGTGCCTCTGCGATTTCCCGGTTCCCGCAGGGCTATGCGCAAAACGCGCCTGCCACGTCCGCGTACGCAAAAACCGTGCAGTCAGGCCAGTTTGCGACCACGCGCGGCCATGTTTTCGCGGGCGAAGACCACCTGCGGGCTCATATGATCGAGGCGTTGATGTGCAACTTTGAAATCAGCACCGATGATATCTGCACGCACTTTCCAGATGTGGGGCCACAGCTGACCCCCCTGTTGCAGTCCGCCGCGCGCAAATTTGGCGATGCCGTGCACCTGACACAAGACGGGCTGCGCATCCGCCCCAAATGGCGCCCCTTGACGCGGATCATCGCCCGGTTCTTTGACGCCTATGATATGTCAAACACGTGCCACGCCTCGGCGATCTAGCCTATACAGCCGCTGCTTGCAAAAGGGTGCGGGTATAGTCTTGCTGCGGGTTGTCGAAGATCGCATCAACATCGCCCGTCTCGACCACATCACCACGCCGCATCACCATGACCTGATGCGACATCGCGCGCACAACCTTGAGGTCATGACTGATAAAGATATACGCCAGCCCGTATTTGGATTGCAGATCGCGCAGCAAATCAACGATCTGCACCTGAACCGTCATATCCAAGGCAGACGTCGGCTCATCCAAAACCAGTAAACGCGGGCGCAACACCATGGCCCGCGCAATCGCGATCCGCTGCCGTTGGCCGCCCGAAAATTCGTGGGGGTACCGGTCCATCGTGGCCGGGTCGAGCCCAACTTCTTCCATCACCTCGCGCACCAAATCACGCGGATCACGATCTGCGTCGACCTTATGAATACCCAGCCCCTCAGAGATAATCTGGGCGCAGGTCATACGTGGCGACAGCGACCCAAACGGATCTTGAAACACGATCTGCATGTCTTTCCGCAGGGTGCGCAACTGCCGCGTGGACCATTGCCGCACGTCCTGCCCCATAAAGACAATCTGCCCTTCCGACGCTATAAGCCGCATGATCGCCAACGCAAGCGTGGTCTTTCCAGATCCGCTTTCACCAACGATCCCAATGGTTTCCCCGGCCCTGACGCTAAAGCTGGCCTCATTGACAGCTTTGACATGGCCCACCGTTTTGCGCAGGAGACCCGCCTGAATAGGAAACCAGATCTTCATCTTTTCAGTCTGTGCGATAACCTCGGCGTTTTCGGGCACGGGTTCCGGCGCACCCGATGGCTCCGCACTCAGCAATTTGACGGTATAGGGGTGTTTGGGCGCGTCGAAAATATCGGCGGTGGCGCCGGTTTCCACAATTTCACCGTGTTGCATCACACAAACGCGATCTGCGATGCGCCGCACGATGCCCAGATCATGGGTGATGAACAACAACCCCATGCCCAACCGGTCTTTGAGTTCTTTCAGCAGGTCAAGGATCTGCGCCTGAATGGTTACATCCAAGGCTGTCGTCGGTTCATCCGCGATCAGAACGTCGGGTTCATTGGCAAGGGCCATGGCGATCATCACCCGTTGCCGTTGCCCGCCAGATAGCTGATGCGGATAGCTACCAATCCGGCTCTCGGCGTCTTGGATGCCCACCTGATCCAGCAGTTCCAAAATACGGGCGCGCGCCGCCGCCCCGGCCAGCCCCTGATGCAGAGCAAGGCTTTCACCAAGCTGTTTTTCGATGGTGTGCAAAGGGTTCAAAGACGTCATCGGCTCTTGGAAAATGAAGCTAATGTCATTGCCACGCACCCGGCGTAGGGCGGTCTCGTCTGCGCCAATCATCTGCTGCCCATCATAGGTGACGGACCCAGAAACCTGCGCACTTTCGCCCAACAGCGACACAGTGGATAGAGCCGACACAGATTTACCTGACCCCGATTCCCCCACCAAGGCCACGGTTTCACCACGTTCGACCGCAAAGCTCACGCCCTTGACGGCCTCGGTGACACGTCCGTCTTGCCGGAACCCAACCCTCAGGTCTTTGACCTCTAACAATGCGCTCATGAAAAGGTCTTTCTTGGGTCAAAGGCATCACGGATGCCCTCGAAAATAAACACCAGCAACGACAACATGATCGCAAAGGTAAAGAACGCCGTGAAGGCCAGCCAAGGAGCCTGCAGGTTTTGTTTTGCCTGCAACGTCAGCTCTCCGAGTGACGGCGCCGAAGACGGCAAGCCAAACCCCAGAAAATCAAGGATCGCCAAGGTCGAGATCGTGCCTGTAATGATAAACGGCAACATCGTCAGCATCGCCACCATCGCGTTGGGCAGCATGTGGCGGAACATGATCGTCACGTTGCTCACCCCCAACGCCCGCGCCGCGCGCACATATTCCAGATTGCGCGCGCGTAAAAATTCGGCGCGCACCACACCCACCAGCGATGTCCAACTGAACAGCACCAGCAAAATCACCAGCAACCAGAAACTGCGCCCCAAAATCGCGAACATGATGATGATCACGTAAAGCGACGGGGTAGAGGACCAGATCTCGATGACCCGTTGAAAAATCAGATCCGTTTTGCCGCCAAAGAACCCCTGCACAGCGCCTGCGATGATCCCGATCAGACTGGCCGCGCCCGTGACGATCAACGTAAACACAATCGACAGGCGGAACCCATGGATAACGCGCGCCAGCACGTCGCGTTTTGTGCCATCGGTGCCCAACAGGTTTTCACCGTTGGGCGGCAGTGGTGCCGCGCCGGGGCGGTCTACGGCGGTGTTAAACGAATAGGGGATCAGCGGCCAGATAGTCCAACCCTGTTGGATCTGCGCGCCATCGATCACCCCGTCTTGGGCGTCTTCGATATACCCTTCGGGGTCGTCAAAACATAGGTCGATCCCGCCAGTTTCGATCAGACATTGCACCTCTGGGTCGCGGTAGACGGCTTCGGTTTGGAAATCCCCACCAAAGGCTGTTTCGGGGTAAAAATTCCAGATCGGCGTGTAATATTCACCGCGATACTGCACCAAGATCGGTTTGTCGTAGGCGACAAATTCCGCCATCAGCGACACGGTGAACAGCACCGCAAAGATCCATAGGGACCAAAACGCACGCCGGTTGCGTTTGAAGTTGCGCCACCGTCGTTGGTTGAGAGGGGACATCGCCATCAGCCTTCTCTCCGCTCAAAATCGATGCGCGGGTCAACCAGCACATACATCAAATCAGACAAGATCCCCACCAGCAGGCCAATTAGCCCAAAGATAAACAGCGTCCCGAACACGATAGGATAGTCACGCGCGACGGCCGCCTCGAACCCCAACCGGCCCAGCCCATCGAGGCTAAAGATCGTTTCGATAATCAGCGATCCACCGAAAAACACGCCGATAAATACCGCCGGAAACCCGGCAATCACGATCAGCATCGCGTTGCGGAACACATGGCCATAAAGCACCGCCCGTTCTGACAAGCCCTTGGCCCGCGCCGTGATGACGTATTGTTTTTTGATCTCATCCAGAAAGCTGTTTTTTGTCAGTAACGTCAGCGTGGCAAAGGCCGAAATGGTCGAGGCCAGCACCGGCAATGTGATGTGCCAGAAATAGTCCGCGACCTTACCCAGTGGGCTGAGCTGGTCGAAATTGTCAGATGTCAGTCCTCGCAGTGGGAAGATTTGCCAATAGGACCCCCCCGCAAACAGCACCAGCAGCAAAATAGCGAACAAAAACCCAGGGATCGCGTAGGCCGCGATGATCGCCGCGGACGTCCAGGTGTCAAATCGGCTGCCGTCTTTAACCGCCTTGCGAATGCCCAAGGGGATCGACACCAGATAGGCAATGAGGGTCGACCAAAGCCCCAAGGTAATCGACACGGGCAGCTTTTCCTTGATCAGATCAATGACCGAAATCGACCTGAAATAGCTCTCTCCGAAATCAAAGCGCATGTAGTTCCAAAGCATGTTGAAAAACCGCTCAACCGGGGGTTTATCAAAGCCGAATTCCCGCTCTAGCTCTGCAATGAACTCGGGCGGCAGCCCGCGCGCGCCGATATATTGGCTGTCGGACGCGGTGTTTAGCTCGTCCGCGCCCGCGTCATTGTTATTGCCCGCAAAGCCGCCAAACACGTCCCCGCCCCCCTGCGCGCGGGCAATCGCCTGCTCTACAGGGCCGCCCGGCACGAATTGCACAAGCGCAAAATTGATCAGCATGATCCCCAGCAGCGTGGGAATGATCAGCAATAATCGTCGAACGATATAAGCGCCCATAAAGCGGTTACCTCAATGCTCCGGCGGCGCGCAGGGCGTCTGCCTTGTCCTGATCATACCACCAAAAATCGAGGTACCCGAGGCTATAGGGCGGGATTTCGGGGTGCGCGTATTGATCGTAGTACGCGACCCAGTGAGACGGGTTAAACCACAACGGGATCATGATAAATTCGTGCCGCAACGTGCGGTCCAATGCCATCAGGGCTGCGGTTTCTTCTTCGCGCGTGTCCGCATTGAGGGCCACATCAATCAACTTATCCACCAACGGGCTGGCCAACCCAGCCGGGTTAAACAGCGAAAACGCGGCATCTTCTGACCCAAACCGTTGGCTCAACCCGGTGCCCGCCGCCAAGAAACTGGAATAGCTGCCATGCACCAGATCATAGTCGCGGTCACGTTTGCGGGCAGTGTATTGCGACGGATCCACCTTTTCAAACCTCACGGCGATACCCAGTTTTTGGGCATTCGACACGAAATTTTCCATGACAGCCGTGATCGTGGCCCCCGCGGCCGAATTAAACAAGTAGTTCAACGTCAGCGTGGTGCCATCGGCGTTGCGGCGCACCCCGTCATCCCCGACTGTCCAGCCCGCTTCGTCCAACAATCGCATGGCGATGCGTGCCTGACGTCGGTCAAACAACCGATCGGGGTTAGAGACATGCGGAATGCGCGCGGCCTCTGTCAACATCACAGAAGGCACCAGATCACCAAGCGACGTCAGCAGCGCCAATTCATCACCCGTGGGGGTGCTTTCGGCCATCAAGGGCGTGCCTTCGGTGAATGACGTGCGTTGATTATAAAGCCCGTATTGCAGGCTCTCGTTGGTCCATTCGAAATTATAGGCCAGTGCGACGGCCTCGCGCACACGTTGGTCTTTCAGGATCGGGCTGGCAAGGTTGAACACGATGCCTGTGGGTGTCGGCGGATTGCCATTGGGCAGTTCTTTTTGAACCACTTGCCCCGCGCGCACCTTGGGGAAGTCATACCCCGAGGCCCACCGCTTGGAATCTCCTTCGGAACGGAATGTATATTCGCCGGCTTTGAACGCTTCAAACGCGGCCGTATCGTCGCCGAAGATCTCCAACCGCAGGCTGTCAAAATTGTGCCGCCCTTGGTTGAACGGCAGATCCTTACCCCAGTAATCGGGGTTACGTTTCAACACGATACGCCGCGAGATATCCACGGAATCGACCACATATGGCCCCGACCCCGGAGGCGTTTCAAGGCGGCTTTCGTCCAGACGCGCCCCGGTTTCATCGTACCATTTTTTCGACCACGCAGGCACCGTTCCAACTTGTTCGATCAAGCTGCGGCGCGAAATACCGTCTGCAAAGTAGAATTTGATCGTGTGGTCATCCAACACCTCAACCTTGGGGATGGACCGGCGCACACTGTCTGCGTAGGATTTAAACCCCTGATCCAAAAGCAAGTTATGGCTAAATTCGATATCATGGGCAGTCACCGGCGTGCCGTCAGAGAACTGGGCCTCGGGGCGCATGTGGAAAATCACCCAATCCTTTGAGGGCGGGTATTCGACGCTTTCGGCCAAAAGCCCATAGTATTCCCCATAAACATCCGCGGGCGCTGCGGTGCCAGCGCCCCCCTCACCCAACAGGCTTTCGTACATAAAGACTGAAAACGCATGCGCCCGCCCTTGGCGCGCGTAGGGGTTCATCGAATCAAGCGCGCCCACAAAAGAAATGGCCAGCTCGCCGCCCTTTGGCGCATCAGGGTTCACGTAGTTAAAATGGGGGTAATCCGCAGGATACGACAGATCTCCGTAGAACGAGTAGCCGTGGCTGACGATGGTTTCATCTTGCGCGTGCAGTGGCCCCGCCGCGATGCCGGTGGCCACAAACATCAACGCCCCAAAACCGCGGCGCGCGCGGTGCCATACGGCTGTTGGTCTAAGAGATCGGGCCGGGGGGTGTGTCATTTGGCATATCCTCTGGTCTAGCGCCGTCTCAATCGGCGTCTGCGTCGTTAACCATGTAAGCTAACGAGACATCACGCCAAGTTACAAGTTGCGAAAATGTGATCGGTGGGTCAGTGCCATCCGAACACAACAAAAAAGCCGCCTGTTTCTTAACAAGCGGCTTTTTGGTTAATTTGTCGTTAAGATCAGTTGTCGAGGCTGTCCAGATACGCGATCAGATCGGCGCGGTCTTCGACTTTTTTAAGGCCCGCAAAGCTCATGGAGGTGCCCGGCGCGTAGGACGATGGCTTTTCCAGGAACCCGTTCAGGTTCTCTGGGGTCCAGTCGCCTTCCATGGATGCGATTGCCTCGGAATAGCTAAACCCGTCGACAGATCCCTTATCGCGCCCGACGACACCATACAAATACGGGCCTACAGCGTTCTCGCCTTCTACCAGTTTGTGGCATGCGGAACACTTGCGAAAGACCTTCGCACCAGATTCGGGGTCGGCAGAGGCGAGGATGGTTGCGAAATCGACCTCTTCGACTTCTGCGACATCGTCGCCGCCTTCTACTTCGATGACGTAAGAGGCCTCACCGTGGCTGTCCATATGGTACAGCTCTTCGGCGGCCCATTTACCTAGTAGAAACACCAACAGGGCGCCACAAACGCCGCCAGCTGCTTTGGTGAAGGTCATTGTGTCAAGCATACTCAGTGATCCGTTCCTATGGGTTTGACGGGTATCTATTGCTTCACCTTACCGGTGGCAAGGTGTAGATACCGCGACCAATCGACCCCGCATAGTCCAAAAAAGCCAAGGATCACTTAATGAGCACCGTTTCCTCCGTTCGGATCGCGTTTCAGGGCGCATTAGGGGCCTACAGCCACGAAGCCTGCCTGAATGCGCGCCCCAATGCCGTGCCGGTGCCATGCGATACCTTCGAAGACGTCGTCCGGGCGATGCACGACGGTGCCGCCGACCTTGCCATGCTGCCGGTGGAAAATTCCACATATGGGCGGGTGGCCGATATCCATTCGCTGCTGCCACGGTCCGGGCTGCACATCATCGACGAGGCCTTTGTGCGCGTGCGAATCCATCTGATGGCGCCCAAAGGCACCCCATTGGAGGCCATCAAACATGTGCGCGCGCATCTGGTGTTACTACCGCAAGCGCGCAGTTTTCTGGACCAACACGGCATCACCAGCGAGGCCGCCGCCGACAGTGCGGGCGCGGCCGCCGAATTGGCCCAAACGCGCGAACCCGGCGTGGGGGCGCTGGCCAGTGCTGTGGCAGCAGACCTGCATGGGTTAGATATTCTGGCCCGCGACATCGAAGACATGCAACACAACACGACCCGGTTTTTGGTGATGGCACATGCGCCCGACCTCACCCGTCGGTCCGACAAAATGATCACCAGCTTTGTCTTTGAGGTGCGCAACATCCCCGCCGCGCTTTATAAGGCTATGGGCGGGTTTGCGACCAATGGCGTCAACATGACCAAGCTGGAAAGCTATATGGTGGGCGGTTCATTCACGGCGACGCAGTTTTATGCCGACATCGAAGGCCACCCCGATGACCCCGCCGTCAAACGCGCCCTAGAAGAGCTGGATTATTTCACCAACATGATCCAGATCCTTGGCGTTTACCCCGCCGACCCCGGACGCGACTAACGCCGCTTTACCGCAGGTTTCGATATTGACGTTGAGCGATGCGCAGATGCTGGGCGATGCGATCTTTGTAGGTGCTATTTATCCGCGGTTTGGCCAGCTTTAGCGATTGCAACAACAACCGCGCCACCAGCGTGGATGCGCGCATCTCAAGCCCCACAATCACGCGCGTGCGGTCCCGCGATAGGGCCACCAGATCCATGCGCGTGGTGCCATAAAGCCCCTGCGACACGAAATCCACCACCAGACGCTCGCCGGGGGTGTATTCAACCACGACCAGTTCAACATCTCTGCGCCGGCCGCCCACCTCAAATGTCGCCTTCCACGCCATCCCCACACCCGGTGTCCGGACATCACCGACCCGGCGCACAACGGCATCGCGACGCCGGGCCGCGCGTTCCAGCTGTGTGAAATCGGACAAGGCGTCAAAGGCCACCGCGATCGGTAGTTTGATGATCTCTTGCGTCGAGAGTTTCATGACACCAGCGCCCCCATCGTTCCGCCCACCCGGTCAGTCCAACCGATCCGACAGCCAGTTTTCCAACAGGAAATGCGCAATAGCCCCTTTGCGCGCAGGCGAAATACGGGGGTGATCACCGGCAAAGATCGTCATCATGTCTTCGCGGCTGACCCACATGGCATCTTCGATCTCTACGGGGTCGATGGTGATCTCTTTGCTCAGGGCCTCGCCCGCATAGCCAAACATCAAAGACGCAGGAAACGGCCAGGGTTGGCTGGCCAGATAGCGCACCGCACCAACACGCACGCCCGCTTCTTCAAAGACCTCGCGGCGCACCGCCGCCTCGAGCGTCTCACCCGGCTCAACGAAACCGGCCAACAGCGAATACATGCCCTCGGGCCACGCAGGCGAGCGCCCCATCAAAACGCTGTTGCCATGGGTGATCAGCATAATCACAACCGGATCCGTCCGCGGGAAATGCGCGGTGCCACAGATCGGGCATTTGCGTTGCCACCCGGCCTGTGTGGGTTCAGATTTGCCGCCGCATTTTGAACAAAACCCATGGCTGTCGTGCCATGCGATGACGGCCTTGCCCGTGGCGGCCAGTTCTGCGTCGCGCGGGCTAAGCCACGTCATAACGCGCCGCAGTTCAAGAAACGCACAGGTGTCTGGCAAATCGGGGTGGCGCTGTTCGCTGGGGTCCTGAAAGCCGCCCAATTGTGTCTCGTCCAGACCCTCTGGGGTCCACGCCGACAGATCAAACGCAAACAGGTATGTGCCCTCTTCGCGGCCCAACATTATGGGATCAAGCGCGGCAGTTGCCAGCACCGGATGATCCATCGGCAGGCGGATCAACTGTGCGTGGTCGCCTGTACTGACCAACGGTTTACCACGCCAAAACAGAACCGCGCGGGTCTGCGGGGCACTGTAGGCTGCGGCGACGGCCGCGGCGTCTGATCTGATCTCGCCCGCGCGGTCCAGCGCAGATCCGCCAAAAGTCACCGTTTCTGCGTGTTTCATGTATTTCCTCATTAACTGATGCAGGACTGGCACGCAGACGCCGCTGTTTCAAGAACTAAGCGCGGCGTGGTGTCGCAAAGGCTTGCCAACCCCCGCGCGATCTGATGGAAATAAACTCGTGCAAAAGTTGAATGAACGCAGAGCAGGTACCTGCAATTCCTCCGTGGGGGGTGCATCAGAGGCGATGACAGATCGGCTGTGCCTGCGGTTATTGGCGACCAGCGACCTACATATGCAGCTCATCGCCTACGACTACGTCAAAGACCGCCAAACAGACGGTGACAGCCTGGCGCGTCTGGCCACCCTCATTCGCAGCGCGCGCGCCGAAGCCGAAGATGCAGGCGAATTATGTGTGCTGCTCGACAATGGAGACACCCTGCAAGGCAGCCCGTTGGGCGCATTTTTGGCGCAAAAATCCGTCTCGCCGCATCCGATGATCGCAGCCATGAATATGTTGGGCTACGATGCCGTGGGGTTGGGCAATCACGACTTTGATCATGGCATAGACCATCTGGCCCGCTGCATCACCGAATTTGAAGCCCCTGTTGTGTGTTCCAACATGACATCTGATCGTCTGCCCGACCTCAAACCCTACGCTGTGCTGCAACGCACTGCACGATTGACCTCTGGCGGGTCCGTGCAATTGCGAATCGGTATCGTGTCGGCGCTGCCGGAACAAACTGCCACGTGGAACAGACAGCATCTGGACGCCTCAGCACAGGTTACGCCGCCCCTGCCCGCCCTGCAAAACGCCGCACGGCGCGCCAAAGCAGACGGGGCCGATATCATCATCGCCCTCGCACATATGGGCATCGCGCAGTTCGACGAAGGCGATGAGGCGCAAAATCAGGCGGCAGATGTTTCGGCCCTGCCCGAAATCGATACCGTCATCGCCGGGCACACCCATCTGCGATTCCCCGGCCCCGACCACCAAGGTGCGCAGGGCGTTGATTGCATCACGGGTCTGATCGCACAAACTCCGGTGGTGATGCCGGGCTGTGGCGGGTCAGATCTGGGTGTGGTGGATTTGAACCTGGAACGCGGCGTGCGCGAAGACCCTTGGCGCACCACCAAGCAGCACGTGGTGCTGCACAAATTGACCGACGACATCCGCGAAGATCCGACCATTGCGACATTGGCCAACGACGCGCATTTTGCCACCCGCACCGATCTTGCATGCCCTGTTGCCCATCTACCAGAACCGATGCATAGCTACTTTGCATTGGCCTGCCCCAGCCTGGTCCCTGCCCTCATGGCTGCGGCAAAAAAGCACGCGATTGCGACCGCCGTGGCGGGCAGCAATCTGGCCAAGCTACCACTGCTGGCAGCGACGGCCACACCCGCAACCGGTGGTTTTGACGGGCCCGGGAACTTTATCTCGTTGCCTGCGGGGCAACTGCAACGGCGGCATGTGGCGGGGCTGATCCCATATGCCAATCAGGTCTGGGCCGTAACAGCGACCGGCGCGCGCATTGCAGATTGGCTGGAACGGTCCGCGCTGATTTTCAACGTGCTGCACGCTGATACGCCCGACCAATTGTTGGTCGACCCCCAGGTGCCCGGCTTTCGGTATGATGCGATTTACGGGCTGACCTATGACATTGACCTGACCAAACCGTCCCGGTTTGACGGCGCTGGCCGGACCGTCAAAGGGCGCGCCGGGCGGGTGTCGCAGATCATGTGGAACGGGCGGCCCTTGGACCCCGAACAGGAATTTCTGGTGGCCCTGACAGATCACCGTGCCGGAGGGGGCGGGACGTTTCGACCCTTTGAGGACGACGACATTATGGTACGCAATGAGGCGCCCCTTGATCAGGCCTTGATGGAATATCTGTCCGACCCCAATGCCGTGCTCAAACAACACCCCGCGCCGTGGCGGTTTGTGCCCTGTCCGGGTGTCAGCGCCATTTTGAACACCGCACCAGACGCCCTGAACCACCTTGAAGATCTGGCGCTGATGTCCCCAGAACCTTGCGGCTTTACCCAAGACGGGTTTGCAAGGCTGCGGCTACATCTTTAGCCATCGCCCTTGCACCTTGCGGGCCGCTTGACTATATGACCCGCCGAGAGGTTGGCGCGGGCGAGCGCCTCGCCAACCCGGTCAGAGCCGGAAGGCAGCAGCCGTAACGAGCCCCGCTTGGGTCGTTGTCCAGCCTCTCACCTTGCGCCCTTTGTGGGCGCGGCGGATTGCAGATAGCGCCGCGCGTTCCCCAGACATAATCGCACGTGCGCCGTTTTTGGCGACCGGAATACCGCGAACTGCCGCTTGGTTGCTGGACGTCCCTTGGCGGACGCTCTAGTTTGATCTTAGCCCCGGCAAAGAGAGCACAGCATGCAAGACGGCACATCCGCGTATCAGGTTCTGGCCCGCAAATATCGCCCTGAAACCTTTGCCGATCTGGTGGGGCAGGATGCGATGGTGCGCACGTTGAAAAACGCCTTTGACGCAGACCGAATAGCGCAGGCCTTCATTATGACGGGCATCCGCGGCACCGGTAAAACCACCACCGCGCGGATCATCGCCAAAGGCATGAATTGCATCGGTCCAGATGGCACACGCGGCCCCACCACCGAACCCTGCGGCGTGTGCGAACACTGCACGTCGATCATGGAAGGCCGCCATGTGGATGTTATCGAGATGGACGCCGCATCCAACACCGGCGTCGCCAATATCCGTGAAATCATTGATTCGGTACATTACCGCGCGGCTTCGGCCCGGTACAAAGTCTATATCATCGACGAAGTGCACATGTTGTCGACGGGCGCGTTCAACGCGCTTCTTAAAACGCTAGAAGAACCCCCCGCGCATGTGAAATTCATTTTCGCGACGACCGAGATCCGCAAGGTGCCGGTAACGGTTTTGTCGCGCTGCCAGCGGTTTGACCTGCGGCGCATTGAACCCGAGGTAATGATCGCATTGATGCGCAAGATTGCCGCCGCCGAAGGTGCCGGTATTGCGGATGATGCCTTGGCGTTGATCACCCGTGCGGCTGAAGGGTCGGCCCGCGATGCGACATCATTGCTGGACCAAGCGATCAGCCATGGCGCGGGCGAAACCACCGCGTTGCAGGTGCGCGCCATGTTGGGGTTGGCCGACCGTGGGCGGGTGCTGGATCTCTTTGATATGATTTTGCGGGGCGACGCGGCGGCTGCATTGACCGAACTGTCGGGGCAGTATGCGGATGGGGCAGACCCGATGGCGGTACTGCGGGATTTGGCCGAAATCACCCACTGGGTTTCGGTTGTGAAGATCACACCCGAGGCCGCCGAAGACCCCACGGTGTCACCAGAAGAACGCAGCCGCGGCCTGACCATGGCGGACGCCTTGCCAATGCGCGTGCTGACCCGGCTGTGGCAAATGCTGCTGAAGGCTTTGGATGAGGTCGCGAGCGCACCCAATGCGATGATGGCCACCGAAATGGCGATTATTCGACTGACGCATGTCGCGGACTTACCGAGCCCCGAAGAATTGGTGCGCAAGCTGCAAGATACACCGCGCCCCTCAACGCCGGCGCCTGGTGGCCCCGGAGGGCAGCCTGTGCACAGCACAGGTGCGCGTGCCGCGGGCGGGGGGGCCTCGGCTGTCGCCTCGGCCCGCATGTCAAATGGGGCGGGTGCGGGCCCTGCAACAGCGCAGGCGTTGGAGGTGGACGCGGCACTGGCCCGGTACCCGACGTTTGACCATGTGGTGGAGCTGATTCGGGCCAATCGTGATGGTAAACTATTGGCGGATGTAGAGACGGACGTTCGGTTGGTATCTTACCAACCCGGACGCATCGAATTTGAACCCACCCCGCGCGCGCCGCGAGATCTGGCCCAGCGCCTTGGCCAGCGGTTGCAACTGTGGACAGGCAACCGGTGGGCGGTCACGTTGGTCAGCGAAGGCGGCAACAAGACGATTGACGAGGTACGCAACGCCAAAAAATATGCGTTAGAAGAAGAGGCCAAAGCCCATCCGATGATGCAGGCCGTTTTGACGCAATTCCCCAAGGCTCGGATCACGGATATTCGCACGGCCGATCAGATCGCAGCGGCGGCTGTTCAAGAGGCCCTGCCTGAGGTGGAAGACGAGTGGGACCCCTTTGAGGACGACTGACCCACGGGGCGGCTCAAACAGGCTGATCCATCGCCCGTTGCGTGCGCGGTGGTCGCCCAAAGCAAAACACAGTAGTGTCACCGCAACGATGACACACACACAGCGACAAGAAGGATCACGACATGTTTAAAGGACTTGGTGGGCTTGGCGATATGGCTGGGATGATGAAAAAGGCCCAGGAAATGCAGGGCAAAATGGCCCAACTGCAAGATGACATGCACGGCATTATGGTCGAGGGGTCGTCGGGTGCGGGGCTGGTCAAGGCCACCTGTAGCGCCAAGGGTGAATTGAAAACGCTGGATATCGACCCGTCGATTTTCAACGGTGACGACAAAGAGGTGGTCGAAGATCTGATCCTTGCTGCGATCAAAGACGCACAGGGCAAAGCGACCGACCGGGCTCAGGAAGAAATGGCGAAGCTAACCGAAGGCCTTGGCCTGCCCGCCGATATGAAACTGCCGTTCTGAACGCATCATACCGGGGCCCCCGACCCGTTTGGGCGGGCCCCGTGTCTCTTGTACCTCCCTTTGCGGGCCTTTTGCCCACACCGGCAGCCACGAACATGCGCCCCCGAGGCATCCGCATAAAAACCCGCGCCAGAACAAGGCCTCCCCCCCGTGAGCAGTACCAAAGACATTGATGCGCTGATTGAGCTGATGGCCAAACTGCCGGGCCTTGGGCCACGGTCGGCCCGGCGGGCGGTGCTGCACCTGATCCGCAAACGCAGCCTGCTGCTGACGCCGCTGGCCGATGTCATGCAGGTCGTTGCGGCGACCGCGCGCGAATGTCTGAACTGTGGGAACGTGGGCACGTTGGATGTCTGCGATATCTGCACCTCAGAGAAACGCGCGAATGGCGAATTATGTGTGGTCGAGGACGTCGCAGACCTGTGGGCGATGGAACGGTCGGGCGTGTTCAAGGGCCGGTATCACGTGCTGGGCGGGACGCTGTCGGCACTGGATGCCATCGGGCCCAACGAATTGCGCATCCCCCGGCTGCTAGACCGCATCCCCAGCGAAGGCATCACAGAGGTTATTCTCGCGCTGAATGCCACAATCGACGGTCAGACCACCGCGCATTATATCGCGGATCAGCTCGAGGGGCAGGTCACGCTGACCTCGCTGGCGCAGGGCGTGCCTATCGGCGGCGAACTGGACTACCTGGATGATGGCACCATCACCGCCGCGATGCGCGCCCGCAAGGCGTTGTAGCGGCTAGGGCTGCAGAATGGCCCGCACGCGGTCTTGGAGACGCGGCACAACGGTTGCCTCAAACCATGGATTTCTCTTGAACCACCGATTGTTGCGCGGACTGGGATGCGGCAAGATAAAGGTGCCATCACGGCCATCCGCGCTGTGTCGCACCGCATCGGTCACCGTTGCGCCCCGCAGAGATGGCACGTGCCAAGCGATGGCATATGCGCCCAAGATCAAGGTCAGCTGCACGTCGCCCAATCTGTCCAGAACCGGCCGGCGCCATGTGGTTGCACATATCTTGCGGGGCGGGGCGTCGCCGCTTTTGGCGCTCCCCGGAAAACACAGGCCCATCGGGAAAATACCGACCCTGGGGTCTTGGTAGAACTGGTGCCTGCCGACACCCAGCCACCCGCGCAGCCTATCCCCAGATGGGTCATCAAACGGCCGCCCCTTGATGTGCGCAATCCGTCCGGGGGCCTGACCTGCGATGAGGATCTGAACCGTGTCAGTCAGTTGGAACACCGGTTTGGGCCCCAACGGTAGATCCTGACACAGGGTGCAGGCGTGCATCGCCCGCGTCAGGGTCGGCCAGTCCGTCATGCGGGGGCCCGGCGGTTGTTCGTGACTGAGAATACGTGCATCGGTCCCATATCCGCGCCCACCCATAGCGATGTTGAGGATGTGTGAGCCGCCCACCCCTCCCCGGCGGACGGCTCTTTCCCTACGCGACGCAGTCCTTGGCAGAGGACCGCATCAAGCGGCGGAAACCGTGTTGGTCAATTGCACGATACACACGTCCTATACGCCACGATTGTGCGAAAAACAATCCATAGTACGCAACGCACAACCCTTGCGCGAGTATCCCCAAACGTACCGGCCCTAGGCGCCGTCAACGTCCGGATCAGGCGGGCCCAAGGGGCCCACCCGTCATAGCGTGAATTAGGCCCCAGACCGGTTGCTGGCGTCATCATCTTCGTCGTCCACATCCCCGCCGGGAAGGTTAAAGAAGCTGTCCGCATCTGCGAATGTTTCTTTGTCATCTTCGTCATCTGTATCATCCGACAACGTGAACGTCTCGAGCCCCTCGATCGCGGTAGGCACCTTGGGTTCAGTGTCCATCCCGAGGCTCTGCTCGGTGCTGACCAACTTGCGGCGCTCGTCGTCGCTCATGACGGGGCCATCTGCGGCTTTCTTGGCCGCTGCTTTCTGTACCGCGCCATCCAGTTCGGACTGTTTGCACAGCCCCAATGCGACCGGATCGATCGGCTGGATGTTGGCAATGTTCCAATGGGTCCGCTCGCGGATGGCCTGAATGGTCGGCTTGGTGGTGCCGACAAGTTTGCTCACCTGCCCATCGCTCAATTCGGGGTGGAATTTCACCAACCACAAAATAGACGCAGGACGGTCTTGGCGCTTGCTTAGCGGTGTATACCGCGGACCACGGCGTTTTTCTTCGCCCTGTGCTGCCGCGTTGTATTTCAGTTGCAGCTTGTGCAGCGGGCTGCGTTGGGCCGCATCGATTTGGTCTTGGGTCAGCTGGTTGTTGGTCACCGGGTCAAACCCTTTGACCCCCTGCGCCACATCGCCATCTGCGATGCCTTGCACTTCCAGTTCGTGCATGCCGACGAAATCGGCGATTTGCTTGAAACTGATGGTCGTGTTGTCCACCAGCCAGACGGCGGTGGCCTTGGCCATGATCGGTTTTGCCATTGTCTTCACTCCTGTCTACCTGCGTGAGCCCACAATTCTCCCGTCGCCTGAAAGGGCTGTCCCGAGGGTCGGAACGGTTTCCATTGTGGGGGAACTTGTGTTGTATATAGGCGCGTAAGTTGAATAAGGAAAGACCCAATGCGCGCAGCCCTATTGTGGCTTTTGATGGCCCTGCCCGCCACCGCCCAAGATCACCGCGCGGGGGTGTTTGACTATTTTGTCCTCAGCCTCAGCTGGTCGCCCACGTGGTGCACACTGGTTGGCGACGCGCGTGGGTCAGACCAATGCGCGCCACGCCATGACCACGGCTGGATCTTGCACGGGCTCTGGCCACAATATGAAACCGGCTACCCCGAATACTGCCGGACCAACGCGCGCGCGCCTTCCCGCGCCATGACAGCCGGGATGGCCGATATCATGGGCACGTCGGGGCTGGCGTGGCACCAGTGGAAGAAACACGGCGTGTGCAGCGGCCTGACGGCGGCCGATTATTACGCCCTGTCCCGCGAGGCCTACGCCAGCGTGACCCGCCCGCCCGTTTTCCGGCGCCTCGACAAATCTGTGCGCCTGCCGCCCTCTGTGGTCGAAGAGGCGTTTTTGGAGGCCAACCCCCAGCTGACCCCGCGACGCATCACGATCACCTGCAAAAGCGGCCATATCCAAGAGGCCCGCGTGTGCCTGACGCGGGACCTACAGCCACGCACCTGCGGGGCCGATGTGATCCGCGACTGCACCGCGCCAAAAGCACTGTTCACGCCGATCCGGTGAGGACGCTTCGTCTCATTATATGGGTTGCCGTGATCAACATCGCGCTACCGGCGGCGATAGGTTTAGCCTTGGATTCGCTGCCCTTTCACCAAGCCAGACCTCTCGTTTTTCTCTTATGCGTTATCGTGATTTTCACGCTCAATGAACACACCGGTCTTACGCGAAAATGGCTATGGCCCCTTCAGGCATTCAACCTGATATCAGCGCTCCTCTTCGGAACGCTGACCATCTTTCGCGCGATACCGGTTTTGCAGGCATTGCTCAAATCACTCTTGGCGGGCTAGCCCCCCGCAACCTGCAAGGCGATCTTGCCGATATGCGCAGAGCTTTCCATCCGGGCGTGCGCCACGGCGGCGTCTTCTAACGCAAAGCTCTGATCCATCACCGGGGCGACGCGCCCGGCAGCCAACAGCGGCCACACCTGTTGACGCAACTCCTGCGCGATACGGGCTTTGGCCAGATCACTTTGCGGGCGCAGTGTGCTGCCGGTTATCGTCAGGCGCCGCATCATCAAGGGCGCAAGGTTGATGTCAACCTTCGGGCCGTTCAAAAACGCGATCTGTACAAGGCATCCGTCATCGGCCAAGGCCTTGAGGTTGCGCGGGATGTAATCCCCACCGACCATATCCAAAATCACATCCGCGCCGCCATGGTCACGCATCACCTCAACGAAATCCTGATCGCGGTAGTTGATCGCGACCTCGGCGCCCAACCGCGCGCACGCGGCGCATTTTTCATCTGACCCAGCGGTTGCAAAAACACGCGCGCCAAATGCATGCGCCAGCTGAATGGCCGTCGTGCCGATGCCCGACGACCCGCCATGCACCAAAAATCGCGCGCCCGCCTGTAGCCCACCGCGGGTGAACACATTGGACCACACCGTGAAAAAGGTCTCGGGGAGGCAGGCCGCTTCTTTTAGGCCCATCCCATCCGGTACGGGCAGACAATGGGCCGCAGGCGTCGCGACGTAATCTGCATAACCGCCACCAGGCAACAATGCGCAGACCTGATTCCCCACCGCAAAACCCGACACACCCTGCCCAACCGCTACGATATGCCCTGACGCCTCAAGGCCCGGCAAATCACTGGCCGTCGCGGGTGGCGCATATAAACCCGCCCGTTGCAACGCATCGGGGCGGTTCACACCGGCCCAAGCGACCTTGATCACGACCTGCCCCTGCGCGGGTTTGGGCATGGGCCGATGCGTTAGCTGCAACACCTCCGGCCCGCCAGGTTTTGTGATTTCGACGGCGCGCATCATGTCTGACATGGGATCATCCTTTTTGTTGCCGCATGCCTAACAGCACCAGCCCAAATGGCAAAGCCACGCGGCCACATCTGCCCGATCAATCGCGCGGCGCGGTCCAACTGCCGGGGAATTCCATTTTGGGCATGCGCGTGGGGGCTTTGATCTGCCGCATGAGCCAGTTTGGCCCTGCCATCAGCCGGTTCAGCGCAGGCGTCTCACGCACACGGGCCTTGAGTTTCTCAATCCGCATGACGTCTTCGATCCGCCGGTCCAAAAACGCCCATGTCGCCGCAGTGTCGGGGCTGTCATCGCCCAACCAATACAACACCGTCGACGAATACACCCCGCTTAGGGTGGCGCGTTTCGTGTACCAATTCACGTCATCCGATGTGTCGCCCAACGCGTTCCAGATCGCATCAGATGTGCCCCAAATCAACTTGGCGCCATCAGCGGCGTACATGGGCAACGCAAAAAGCGTGCTGCCCCGGCGCACCGCCTCTTTGTCGGTCACCGCTTCGATCCGAAAACACACCGCCGCCGCGACTTTTTCGCGGAATTTCATCATGGACATGTCTTCGGCCTTCAACCGGGCCTCCATCGCGGCATCCCCTTGCTTGTGGAACGCAATGGCCAGATCAACCGCCCCGCGCGGGCACATGGCACGGGCCACGGTGGCATCGACATCCGCGTCGCGAATCGCGGCCTGAAACGTGGCCTCGGACCAACCATCAAACGGGACGTGCGAAAGCGCTGCATCCAAAAGCTGTGTCTTTGCAAGATCATAGGATGTGGGCATAGAAGTTCTCCTTGGCGAAAGGGGCGTTGCACTAGACAAGATAGCACACTCTTGCTATATGCCCACTTCCTGCAAATCCTTGCAACTCAACTTAGAAAGGTGGTGAAAACCACATGCAGGTTAGTGTTCGCGACAATAACGTCGATCAGGCGCTTCGTGCCCTGAAGAAAAAGCTACAGCGTGAAGGTGTCTTCCGTGAAATGAAGC
>NZ_JBDVLG010000025.1:0-91732 GCF_039970775.1 Roseobacter sp. | reverse complement strand
CACATTCAGCACTAGGAAACCTGACACCAATGGAATTCTTGCAGAGAAGCTTGATGGACAAAATGGCAGCATAGCGCCAAAGATTTAACACCAAGGACTCCGCGCCAAGCTGGAGGGAACTTGGGGCACAGGTCAGCAGCGCTGATCGGATAGTGATCCGACCCAAAATCTTCCAACTGGCCAAATGAGACCAACCCTATGCCAGCGGTCAGGTAGATCTGGTCAATGGGGACGGCAAAGAGCTGGTATTGTGCGTGGAGCGTAGAGAACCTGCCTCGTCCGACGCGCGGCTCAAAAAACCCGCCGTATGCCTTAACGTGATGGCTCGTCCGTGATCATGCGACGTCGTTAAAGTCGTCCATGCAGACAGTCGGCCAGATGGCATCGCCGGTCATCGTTGCCGCCGTCTTGATCTGTTAAGGCAGCCCTGAACGGCATCCAGCCAGTGTTGATCCGCTTCCATCAGGGACAAAACGTCCGGGTCTTCACGGTCAATAAGCCGGACCATACCCGCCTTGCGCGTGTTTTCCAGTTGTACATTTGCAAACAACAGCTTGATTTTGCTGTGGTCAGGCGCCTCCTCAAGGAGGTCAACTTCGGATACTGCGAGACGTGTGTATGGGAAAATACGGGCCGCCTGATAAATGATGCACGCCCCCAGCCCCGCGACCAACAACGCCTTGAAACTTGTCGGAAGCACGTAAACCAAAACCAAACAAAATGCGGCTGTCTAGGAAGCTCCCGAGCCCGCACCCACGATCGCACGCTCCGCGTGAGCGGCTAGACCGTCCCCAGAAAGGCAACCGTGGTTAAGATTCAGATTGAAAAATAAATTTAAAGTCAATAGCTTACCGATTTTGCATCTCTTGACTAAGGTTTGCGGTTACATATCGATCCAGTCGATAAGACCAACATGCCCATCATGACCCGTCAATCAATACAAGTACCGCATGGCCGCATTTGAACACGGTGCCAACGACATGCTCAAGACCCTCGGAGCTATCAGATATGGCATAACTAGTGTTCAATTATGTCAGGGTGGGGGGGCCTTCTTAGGCCAAAAATCTATGGCGGACCCTAGAGGATTCGAACCTCTGGCCTCTGCCTTCGGAGGGCAGCGCTCTATCCAGCTGAGCTAAGGGTCCACTGGAATTCGTATAACGGGACTAATCTGCCCCCGCAACGGCAAAACAGCACGCGGGGCGCAGGTTTAGACAAACATCTGCGAACCCTCAGCCGTCACGCAAAAAGATCATGGGCCAGTTCGAGGGCGTCAACCAACACATCGACCTCCGACGTGGTGTTATAAAGCCCAAAAGACGCGCGGCAACTGGCAGGAATACCCATATGCGCCATCAATGGCCCCACACAATGCTGCCCTGCCCGCACCGCCACGCCCTTTTTATCAAGGATCGTGGAAATATCATGCGCGTGCCCGGCCCCGTCCATAGTGAAACTAAAGATCGCGGCCTTGTCGGGTGTCGTGCCTTGGACCTGCAACCAATTGAGGCCATTCAGTTTTTCAACCGCATAGTCCCGCAGCGTGTCTTCGTAGGCGGCGATATTATGCATGCCTAAACCCATCATATAGTCCAGCGCCACGCCCAACCCGATGGTCTGCACAATACCGGGTGTGCCTGCCTCAAACATCATCGGCGGGTCGGCATAGGTGACCGTGTCTTTGCTGACCTCGCGGATCATATCGCCACCCCCGATAAAGGGGCGCATTTCTGCCATCCGTTCAGGTTTTACGTAGATCGCGCCGGACCCCGACGGGCCATATAGCTTGTGCCCCGTGATCGCGTAAAAATCGCAATCGAGATCTTGCATATCAAGCGGCTGGTGCACTGCGGCTTGGCTGCCGTCGACCAACACCGGCACGCCGCGGGCATGGGCTTCGTGGCAGATAGTTTTCACATCAACCCGCGTACCCAGCACATTCGACAAATGGCTGACCGCGATCAGTTTGGTCCGTGGACTGATGGCGTCGATCACCGCTTGGGGGTCAAGGTCGCCTGTGCTGTCCACATCCACCCATTTCAGCACAACGCCTTGCCGTTCCCGCAGGAAATGCCATGGCACAATATTGGCGTGGTGTTCCATCACCGACAAGATGATCTCGTCGCCCGGTTGCATACGTGGCATAGCCCAGCCGTAGGCCACCATATTGATGCCTTCGGTGGTGCCCGAATTGAGGACAATCGTGTCTTCGGATGCCGCGTTCAAGAACTGCGCGATGACACCGCGCACCCGTTCGTATTTGTCCGTTGCGACATTGGAAAGATAGTGCAGCCCTCTGTGAACATTTGCATATTCATGCGTGTAGGCATTGGTGATCGCATCAATCACCACCTGCGGTTTTTGCGCCGACGCCCCGTTATCAAGATAGACCAACGGCTTGCCATTCACCTCACGCGATAGAATGGGAAAATCAGCGCGGATTTTTGTGACATCATACATTGCTGGGGACTCCGATGGCACTGACGCCAAACATAGACAAAAGAAAAGACAGACCGAGCGACATCACCAACGCGCCCACAATCAACACGACCACAGCGCGCAAAAGCGAGTTTAACCGCAAGCCGACACTGATGAAATTGACAAACACCCACAGGGTCGCAACCGCGACAAACAGCACCAGAAAACTGGCCAGCACCGGCGCCAGTAAGGCCGCCACCAACACCAGGGCCTGCCCCACGGCCCGAAGCGCCTGCATCCAGACCAGCACCGCCAGGAGATCTGTCAGGTCACCGGTGCCGCCCAAGACGCGGCCGGTCCAAAATAGCGCGTAAATGGTCAGGACAAACGCGCCCGCGATCACAGCAAACACCATGAAGGGGCTGATCATCAAGGTATCCAGCGGCGCGGGCAATGGGATCGCCGCATGCGACAACGCCGACATCAACGTGCTGGCGATCGCGATGACCGCCGCCGTCATCCACAAGGCCGCCTGCGGTATTTGCCAGCTGATAATGTCAGCAGCAGCGGCCTTTGGATCCCGCAGGGTTTGCACGGACAGTTGCGGCCAATTTACCTGTTGGAGGATCATACGTGATGCCTTTCCGCAGCGATCAGACCGCCGATCCAGAACCATCCAAAGATGCAAAGCCACCCGAACCCGACGATCTGCAGTTCCAGACCAGGGCCGATGAACCCCGCGACCAGACCGTTCAGCAACATCAACGGGGACGCCGCCAGCAAGGCCCAAAACAACGCCAAACGCGCGCCATAAAACGTGCCACGCCCCCGGAAAACCTTGGCGACAACATGCGATAGCGCCGCCAGACAATAGAGCATCAACGGCGCGATCACGATCCACGCCATCAGCGCGGCCCCCATCAACATATCAAGCTCTTGGCCCGTGATATGCGCCTCGCGGGCCAACCGTGGCATTTGCGCGATAAACACCACAAAACACCCCGCCATCAGATAGGCCAACGCGCGATCTTCACGTTGGCCAAGCGCCAGCAACCCGCGCAGTATTTTGCCCGGGTTGCGGTAGGTTAGTCTGATGTTGCGTGTGACCGCCATCAGCCGCGATGCCGTTCCAACCAGGCCGCAAGCCGCCCGTTGATTTCATCGCGCAAATCGTCGTTTTCGATCTCTTCCACCGCTTCGGCAAGGAACGCCAGCGTCAACAGATCAGTCGCCTGCGCTTCGGGCACACCGCGTGATCGCAGATAAAATAGCGCGTCTTCGTCGATCGCACCAGATGTCGACCCATGCGAACACGCCACATCGTCGGCGTAAATCTCCAGCTCTGGTTTGGCTAAAAATTGGCTATCGTCGTCCAACAGCAACGATTGGCTGATCTGATAGCCATCGGTTTTCTGTGCGTCTTTCTTGACCAGAATCTTGCCCTGAAACACGCCCGTCGCCCCGTTGCGCAACACCTTTTTGAACACCTGACGGCTTTCACAACCGACGGCATCATGGGTGATAAACACCGTGTCGTCGTGCAGGAAATCACCGTCACCGACACAGGCGCCCGCCACATGCGCAATCGCGTCATCGCCTGTCAGTTCGATGATGCACTCGTTGCGCGTCAGCACGCCATTGGCCGTCAGCGTAAAGGATTTGAACGTAGACCCCGTGCCCAGCCGTGCAAACATATGCGTCACAGCCCGCCGTTCGTGGTCGCGCCCTTGCGCGCGCACATGGTGGAACGTCGCACCATCGGCCACGTCAACTTCCATGCATTTGTTGAACCGCGCCGCCGCCGGGCCGCTTTCCAACACGGTGACCACCGCGCCCGCGTCCAGACGCACCACATGGTGCAACATAACGTCAGATGTTTCCGATGTGTGGTTGTAAACCAAATGGATCGGTTTGGACGTCGCGCCCGTCACATGGATCAACACACCATCGGTGGCAAATGCAGTGTTCAACGCCGCCAATGGCCGCTCAACCGGGTCTTGACCGTTGGTTTCAAGGCGGCCGTAAAGATCCCGCGCCCAATGAATATCGGCAGTGCTGTCGGCCAAGCGGTCAATCGTGACGCCTTCAAGGCTCAGATCGTCGGATGCTTCGGCGTCAAACACACCGTCCACAAACACGATGCTCAGGCGGTCCATTTCGCCAAAAACAGGCGCTTCGTCGTTGTGGAACAAGGCGGCAGGTACCGGTGCGGCCTGGGTCAACGTGTCAGGGCGCGTGTACTTCCAATATTCGTCGCGCCGTTCAGGCAAGCCCGTCGCGCGCACCCGCGACAACGCGTCCTTGCGCGCCGCGTCAGACCACCCGCCCGACGGAATACTCAACCCCGCCAGACGCGCCTCTGTCAAAGACAGGTTTTCCGCTGCGTCCGCCATTACGCCACCTCTGCCAAGATATCGCTGTAGCCGTTGTTTTCGACTTCCAACGCCAATTCCGGACCACCGGTTTTGACAATGCGACCGTTCGCCATGATATGCACAACATCAGGTTTGATGTGGTCCAGCAACCGTTGATAGTGCGTGATCACCAAGAACCCACGCCCCTCAGACCGCAGCGCATTCACGCCTTCGGCCACCAGTTTCATCGCATCGACATCCAACCCTGAATCGGTTTCGTCCAGGATGCACATCTTTGGTTCCAGCATCGCCATCTGCAGGATTTCGTTGCGCTTTTTCTCGCCGCCCGAAAAGCCCACATTGACCGGACGCTTCAACATATCCGCGTCGATTTTCAGATCTTTGGCCCGGGTCCGGATCACTTTGAGGAACTCTGCCGCAGACATTTCGTCTTCGCCACGCGCCTTACGTTGTGCATTCACAGCAGTGCGCAGGAATGTCATGTTCCCAACACCGGGGATTTCGACAGGGTATTGGAACGCCAAAAACAGGCCCGCCGCCGCGCGCTCTTCGGGCTCCATATCCAGAACATCGTTCCCATCAAGCGTGGCCGCACCGTCGGTGACCTCATAGCCGTCCTTGCCCGAAAGCACGTAAGACAGCGTCGATTTCCCCGACCCGTTTGGCCCCATGATCGCGTGGACCTTGCCCGCCTCGATCTCCAGATTGACGCCTTTGAGGATCTGTTTGTCCTCTTCTTCGAGTTTCACGTGCAGATTTTTGATGCTCAGCATGTCTTTGTCCTTTATATTCATCCGCAAGAGCGGTTTATTTTCAGCGTCTTGCGACGTATTTATATGATTGTGACGGCGGTGCCAGAAACAGACACCATCAGCATGCTGTCCCCGATCACCTCGTAATCCAGATCGATCCCGACCACGGCATTGGCGCCGATAGCGGTGGCGCGTTCTTCGATTTCGGCCATGGCCTCGTCGCGGGCGTCCTTGAGCTTGGTTTCATAGGCGCCCGAGCGCCCGCCGATCACATCGGTGACGCTGGCAAAGAAATCCCGCACGATATTCGCGCCCATGATCGCCTCGCCGACGACAATGCCTTTGTAGGCGGTGATCGGGTGTCCCTCGACAGTGTTGGTGGTGGTGAGGATCATTTAACCCAGCTTCCAATACTGTAGTGCGAACATACCAAGCGCCACCATCAGGCCTAATCCAACAGTTCCTTTCAGCGGCGGCACCGTCTCAGGGCGATGCTCAAATTTTTTCAGCGCCGGATAGATGAGGAGCGCGGCAACAAAACCGCTTGCCAATGGCTTTACAACCAAATTCAACATTAACGGCGTCACCCAACCGACCCTTCGAGGGAAATCGCCACCAGCTGCTGCGCTTCCATGGCGAACTCCATGGGCAGGGCCTGCAACACGTCCTTGCAGAAGCCGTTGACCACCAGCGCCACGGCCTCTTCTTCATCCATCCCGCGCGAGCGGCAATAGAACAACTGGTCGTCATCCACCTTGGAAGTCGTCGCCTCATGCTCCACCCGTGAGGAGTTATTTTTCACCTCAATGTAGGGCACCGTGTGCGCGCCACAATCGCCGCCGATCAGCAGGCTGTCGCACTGCGTATAGTTGCGTGATTCCTTAGCCTTGGGGTGCATCGACACCAACCCGCGATAGGTGTTTTGTGCCTTGCCCGCCGAAATGCCCTTGGACACGATCCGCGACTTGGTGCGCTTGCCCAGATGGATCATCTTGGTGCCCGTGTCCGCCTGTTGCATGTTGTTGGCGATGGCGATCGAATAAAATTCGCCCTGCGTGTCGTCCCCGCGCAGAATGCACGACGGGTATTTCCACGTCACAGCTGACCCGGTTTCCACCTGCGTCCACATGACTTTGGCGCGGTCGCCCCGGCAATCGGCGCGTTTGGTCACAAAGTTATAGATGCCGCCCTTGCCGTTTTCATCACCGGGATACCAGTTTTGCACGGTGGAATATTTAACTTCGGCGTCTTCCTCGATGATGATCTCGACCACAGCGGCGTGCAATTGCGCGATATCGCGCTGCGGTGCTGTGCAGCCTTCGAGGTAAGACACATACGATCCCTTATCCGCGATGATCAACGTGCGTTCAAATTGCCCGGTGTTTTCGGCGTTGATGCGGAAATACGTCGACAACTCCATCGGGCAGCGCACGCCCGGTGGCACATAAACAAACGAACCATCTGAAAACACAGCCGAATTCAGCGTCGCGTAATAGTTGTCCGACACCGGCACGACCGTCCCGAGGTATTTTTTCACCAACTCTGGGTGCTCTTTGATCGCCTCAGAGATCGAGCAGAAAATTACGCCTGCTTTTTTCAATTCATCCTGAAAGGTTGTGCCCACTGACACACTGTCAAATACCGCATCCACGGCGACTTTGCGTGGTTCATCGCCCATCTCTTCGGCGCCTTCGACGCCTGCAAGGATCATCTGTTCCTTCAGCGGAATGCCCAGTTTTTTGTAGGTTTCCAACAGCTTGGGGTCAACCTCATCCAAGGATTTCGGTTTGACCTCCATCGATTTGGGGCGCGCGTAATAATATTGGTCCTGAAAGTCGATCTCGGGGTAGTCGACCATCGCCCACTTGGGCTCGGATTTTTGCAGCCACCGGTCGTACGCCGCCAAACGCCATTCCAGCATCCATTCTGGCTCTTCGTTTTTCTCGGAAATCAGGCGCACAATATCGGGCGACAGGCCCTTGGGGGCGTATTCCATCTCGATGTCTGTGGACCAGCCGTATTTGTATTTACCGCCAACTTCGCGCACCGCGTCCACAGTTTCCTGATCGACGCCTTCTTTGACCTGAACCTCGTCCAGTGGTTGATCCAATGCAGCCATCTTAACCTCCATACTCACGCCGCTCGGGCGCGGAATTTACGTTCTTGAGCAAGCCATGCTGCGGCGAACCGCTGCACGTCCTCATGTGTTGTTTCTAACCCCAGCGACACCCGAATGGCGCTGCTGGCTGTGTTCTCGTCATACCCCATCGCCCGCAAAACCGTGCTGGCGCGCACCTTACCGCTCGAACAGGCCGAACCGGCGCTGATGGCAAACCCGGCCAAATCCATCTGGATGACCTGCGCCTCGCCCTTCCACCCCGGTGTCGCGAAACACAAAGTGTTAGGCAGCCGTTCTGCGTCTTTCCCGACAAAAATAGTTGTCTTCGCTGCGGCTGCAAGGGTGTTTTCTAGAATCTTTCTAAGTTTTTCGACCGCGTCCCACCGACCCGCGGTTACATCACGGTGCGCGGCCTCAGCGGCAGCCCCAAACCCCGCAATGCCGATCACGTTTTCGGTACCGGACCGCCGGCCCATTTCCTGTCCACCACCGCGCACAATCGCCTGCGGGTCTTCGGCGGTGAAATTGATCAACGCGCCGACGCCCTTGGGGCCACCCAATTTATGCGCCGACAAGATCATATAGGCCGGGCGCGTGTCGCCATATGTCACCGGCACTTTGCCTGCCATCTGCGTGATGTCGCATACGACAGAATAGGGCACCGTGCCCGCCTGCGGGGCATCGAAATAGCCGCCGGGCACAACACTGCGGTCGGGCGCCATAACGCCGGTTTCACTGTTGGCCGCAGACATCGCGACCAGCGCGACCGCGCCGCCACCCGGCCGCCCACCATCCCCCGCCATTTCGCACACCGCATTCAAAAACGTCGATGCCCCGTCTGGGTCCAGCTCGCCATCGTGGCCCCAAAGCGGGGCAAGCGCGGTCTCGCTCCATGCGCCGAAACAGTCATGTTCGGTGGGCAACGCCGCAAAAATACCGCCGTGCTGGTGCTTTTGGGCGACGGCCAAGGCAGCGGCCTCTGTGGCACTGCCGGTAAAGATCACTTGATTGGGTTTGCATCCCACCAGATCGGCAACCTGCACGCGGGCGCGTTCAACCAGCAATTTGGCCGCGCGGCCTTCGGCGTGCACCGACGACGGATTACCGTTGATATCCATGGCCGCAGACATCGCCGCGCGGGCCTCGGGCCGCAACGGCGTTGTTGCGTTATGATCCAGATAGACGCGGCCCATCACTCAATCCACGACATCAAACAGGTTGGGCACCGCAGGGCATGGCGCCAGTTCGTTGGACACCACATCCGACAGGCGTGTTTGGTGCAAAAACACATAGACATGCGCGCTGAGCCCTTCCCACAACCGGTTGGTCAACGATTGCGCGCGGCTGCCCGACGCGCCCCCAGAGGCACCTGCACCCTTGTGCATCGCATCCACGGTTTCATCCACGGCCGCCAGAATATCAGCGACCCGAATGTCAGACGCACTGCGCGCCAACCGGTACCCACCGCCCGGCCCCCGCACCGACGAGACAAGGTCGGCGCGGCGCAGCTTTACAAACAGTTGTTCCAGATACGGCAACGATATCGATTGCCGCTCTGCGATCTCGCTGAGCGTGATTAAATCACCGTCCGGCCGCAGCGCGATATCGGCCAAAGCCACCATGGCATAGCGCCCTTTTGTTGACAGTTTCATATCGCAGCCCCCTCCCCAGATGCCGCGGGTCGTGCCCGCAATGATTGACGCGGCGCTCCAGAACGCCTAAGTCGAGATTTCGCACCTCGATGGACGATGTGTGAAAGATTTAGAACCGTTCTAAAGTACCCGACTGAGGCCGTCAAGATTCACCGGGTGCAAATAGACTTTGTTACAGGGACGCACATGCCCGAGGTCATTTTTCCCGGACCCGAAGGCCGACTCGAAGGCCGCTACCACCCTCAAAAAGAACGTGACGCACCGATTGCGATCATCTTGCACCCCCATCCCCAATTTGGCGGCACGATGAACCAAGCCATCGTGCACCGGATGCATTACGCGTTCTATCATATGGGTTTCACTGTTCTGCGGTTTAATTTCCGCGGCGTTGGCCGAAGCCAGGGGGAATATGATCAGGGGATTGGCGAGCTGTCTGACGCGGCTTCCGCGTTGGATTACTTGCAATCCATGAATAACAATTCCAAACACTGTTGGGTAGCTGGATTTTCCTTTGGTGCCTGGATCGGAATGCAACTGTTGATGCGCCGGCCAGAAATCACCGGGTTCATTTCGGTCGCCCCGCCTGCCAACATGTATGACTTCTCGTTTCTAGCGCCCTGCCCGTCTTCGGGGTTGATCATCAACGGCACCGCCGACCGTGTGGCACCGCCTGCTGATACAGAGACCTTGGTGTCCAAACTGCACGAGCAAAAAGGCATCACGATCACCCACGAGCAGATCGAAGGCGCGGGGCACTTCTTTGAAGAACCGCACCTGGATACGTTGATCGGCAGCACGACGTCATATGTGAAGCGCCGCCTGACAGAAACATCGCGCTGAGCATGGGCATTGTCGAGGATGTCGCGGATGAATTGGCGCTAGAAAGCCTCAAGATCATCAACGCCACTGGGGATGATGCCTTTGTTCAACGGGTCGCCGACGCAATCGGCGGCTCGTCGCAGACGATGGAAGAAGCGTATATGACCGCCGTACGCGTTCGCCGCGCCGAACAACGGGCCCGTCAGGTGTTGCAGACCATCAATGATGAGCTGGCCACTGCGCCGCCCCCTCACCAAGATGACTGACCGGCTGGCCGCACAGATCGCATTCCTGAACGAAGCGGACCGGTTAAAATCGGTCTTGCGGGCGTCGCGTCTGCACGACAACAGCCGGTTTGAGAACTCTGCCGAACATTCTTGGCACGTGATGCTGCACGCGTTTGTGCTGGCCGAACACGCGCCCGACGGCGTCAACGCTGGCCGAGTGATGCGGATGTTGTTGCTGCACGATCTGGTCGAGATTGACGCGGGCGATAACCCGATCCACGGCGATGTGGATGCGGCCGCACAAGACGCCGCCGAACAGGCTGCAGCTGACCGTCTATTTGGCCTGTTACCACCGGATCAGGCCGCCGAATACCGCGCGCTTTGGGATGAATTCGAAGCCGCCGAGACCCCAGACGCTCAATTTGGCAAAGCCATTGACCGGTTGACCACGCCGCTCGCCAATCTGGAAAACGGAGGCGGGTCGTGGACGGATTATAACGTGACACTTGCCCAGATAGATCAACGCGTTGGCACACCATTGGAACGCGGCGCACCTGTGCTCTGGGCCTGGCTGCGCCCCAAGCTGGTCACGTGGTTTGCGCGGCACATGACCTGATTGTGACCCTGCAAGGGGCCGAGGTCTGCTGGTTTACGTGGCATCTATACAATTCTAACTAGAAATTTTCGGTATGCAAATGTATACAGACTTTTAAATTAACGATACCTGCGCTACACGGCTGATATCGCGATTCAACCCCCTGTGCAGGAGCGCCCCATGACCAAGATCAAGGTGGAAAACCCCGTTGTCGAGCTTGACGGCGATGAAATGACGCGGATTATCTGGGATTTCATCAAGAAAAAGCTCGTTTTGCCGTATCTTGATATCGATCTGAAATATTACGATCTGGGGATGGAAGCGCGCGACGAAACGGATGACCAGATCACCGTTGACGCCGCCCATGCGATCAAAGAACACGGCGTTGGTGTGAAATGCGCCACCATCACCCCCGACGAGGCCCGCGTCGAGGAATTTGGCCTGAAACAAATGTGGCGGTCACCCAACGGGACCATCCGTAACATCCTGGGCGGCGTGATTTTTCGCCAACCCATTATTTGCAAGAACGTCCCGCGCCTTGTGCCCGGTTGGACCCGGCCTATCGTGGTGGGCCGTCACGCCTATGGCGATCAATACAAAGCCACAGATTTCAAATTTCCCGGTAAGGGGAAATTGACGCTGAAATTCGTGGGCGATGATGGCACAGAGATCGAAAAGGAAGTTTTTGACGCGCCTGCCGCGGGCGTCACGATGGCGATGTATAACCTGGATCAATCGATCATCGATTTTGCGCGCGCCTCGATGAACTATGGTCTGTCGTTGGGTTGGCCTGTGTATCTGTCGACCAAAAACACTATCCTAAAACAATACGACGGCCGGTTTCTGGAGCTATTTCAGCACATCTACGAAACTGAATTTGAAGATAAATTCAAAGCGGCGGGTATCACGTATGAACACCGGCTGATCGACGATATGGTGGCCTGCGCCATGAAATGGAACGGCGGCTATGTCTGGGCGTGCAAAAACTACGACGGCGATGTCCAGTCTGACACGGTGGCACAAGGGTTCGGCAGCTTGGGTCTGATGACCTCCGTTTTGATGACCCCGGATGGCAACACCGTCGAAGCCGAAGCCGCCCATGGCACCGTCACCCGCCACTTCCGCCAACACCAAAAGGGCGAAGAGACATCAACCAACTCTATCGCGTCGATCTACGCGTGGACGGGCGGATTAAAGCACCGCGCCAAGCTCGACGAAAACGCCCCCCTCATGAACTTTGCCGAAACGCTAGAGCGGGTGATCGTCGACACGGTCGAATCCGGGTTCATGACCAAAGATCTCGCATTGCTGGTGGGGCCTGACCAAAAATGGCTCACAACCATGGGTTTTCTCGAAAAGGTCGACGAAAACCTAAACAAAGCGCTTGTGGGCTAACGCCGCACGCAACGGCCGGTGCATATATCGGCCGTTGCACAAACTTTCGGCAGCACGGCTTGACAACCCCCTGAAGTCACGTCCAATCAATGGACATCCGCCCCCAGAACACGGTACGCGCTGGTCATGAACATGGCATCCGATGACCCGAAAAAACACACGCTGTGGGAAGACACTCAGGGCCTCGGCTTGGGGGTGTTTTTGTGCAGCGTTGGCGTTCATATCCTGACTTCCGTCGGGTTGATCACCGGGCAAACTGCGGGCCTTGCAATCATATTTGCCTACCTGACCGGCTATCCCTTTGGGATCACATTCTTCGTCATCAACTTGCCGTTTTATGTGTTAGCTTATCGGCGCCTCGGGGTGCAGTTCACGTTAAAATCGCTCATGTCCGTCACCTTGATGTCCCTGATCACCATGGCCCTACCTTGGGGGATGTCGTTTGATCAACTCGATCCGGGCCTTGCGGCGATCACCTTTGGTGCGATGTCTGGGCTTGGCCTATTGGCGATGTTTCGGCACAATGGATCCATGGGCGGCTTTGGGGTTGTCGCGCTGCTGGTCCAAGACACCACAGGCTTCAAAGCCGGCTGGGTCCAGCTGATTTTAGACGCGGTCATCTTCACCGCTGCCTTTTTATTATTCCCAATCGACGTGGTTCTATATTCGTTGGTAGGCTCGGTGGTGTTGAACCTAATCGTTGCCGTCAATCACCGGCGCGACCGATACATCGCCACTTGACGCCACCCGCGTGGTGGCCCACCGCCCCATGCATAAGGATCACGTGATGCCGGCACATTATCTGTATCTTATTCTCGCCGTCGCGGCCGAAACCATCGGGACAACCGCGCTCCATGCCAGCGCTCAATTCACCAAACTCTGGCCATCGTTGCTGTCAATCGCGGCCTACGGCGTTGCATTCGTTTTGCTGTCGCTCACGCTTAGGGTCATGCCGGTTGGTGTGGTTTACGCAATTTGGTCCGGGCTGGGCATTGTCCTGATCGCCGTGATTGGGTTTGTCATGTTTGATCAACGGCTCGATGCGCCCGCGATTTTAGGCCTGACCATGATCATTGGGGGAATTTTAGTCATCCACCTGCTGTCAAACACCACGTCGCATTAACCAATACCGATTTACCCTAGCATTCTGGGACGCGGCGCGTTATGCGCCCTGCAACCCCTGCAGCGTGGCCAAAACCGCTGCTATTTTCCGAACAAAGGCTAAACCATGGACCTGCGCAACATCGCAATTATCGCTCACGTTGACCACGGCAAAACCACGCTTGTGGATGAATTGCTCAAGCAATCGGGCACCTACCGCGAAAACCAGGCGACGACAGAACGCGCCATGGACAGCAACGATCTAGAACGCGAACGCGGCATCACGATCTTTGCCAAACCCACATCCGTGGAATGGAAAGGCACGCGCATCAACATCGTTGACACGCCCGGCCACGCGGATTTCGGTGGCGAGGTTGAACGCATTTTGTCGATGGTGGACGGCGTTGTATTGCTGGTGGACGCGGCCGAAGGCCCGATGCCGCAAACCAAATTCGTGACCTCCAAGGCGCTCAAACTGGGCCTGCGCCCAATCGTGGTGATCAACAAGGTCGACAAACCAGACGGCGAACCAGACCGCGCGCTGGACGAATGTTTTGACCTGTTTGCAAATCTTGACGCCACAGATGAGCAGCTGGATTTCCCATCGATGTACGCATCCGGCCGGTCTGGCTGGGCGGATATGTCACTGGACGGGCCACGCGAAAACCTCGAAGCGCTGTTTCAGCTGATCGTCGATCACGTACCCGCCCCCGCCCAAATCGAACGCGCGGCTGAGCCATTCACGATGTTGGCAACAACCTTGGGCGCGGATCCGTTTTTGGGTCGGATGCTGACGGGTCGTGTGGATTCAGGCACGCTCAAAGCCGGGCAAACCATCAAGGCGATGTCCCGCGATGGCAGCCTGATCGAGAATTTCCGATGCACCAAAATCCTTGCGTTCCGCGGCCTTGAGCAGACAGCAATCGACGTGGCCGAAGCCGGCGATATCGTATCCATCGCGGGCATGACCAAAGCAACCGTGGCCGACACGTTGGCCGACCAATCCGTGAGCGACGCAATCCCCGCACAACCGATTGATCCGCCCACCATCACGGTGACCTTTGGCATCAACGACTCGCCATTGGCGGGCCGCGACGGTAAAAAAGTGCAATCTCGGGTCATCCGCGAACGTCTGATGAAAGAAGCCGAAAGCAACGTTGCGATCAAAATCACCGACACCCCCGGTGGCGATGCCTTTGAAGTCGCAGGCCGTGGCGAATTGCAGATGGGTGTTTTGATCGAAAACATGCGCCGCGAAGGGTTCGAACTTAGCATTTCACGCCCTCAGGTGTTGTTCCAAGACATCGACGGCGTACGCCACGAGCCCATCGAAGAAGCCACAATTGACGTCGACGACGAATATTCTGGCGCCGTGATCGAAAAAATCACCGGTGTGCGTCGCGGTGAGTTGGTCGAAATGAAACCCGCCGGAGCAGGCAAAACACGCATCGTGGCGCATGTGCCATCACGCGGGTTGATCGGCTATCACGGTGAATTTCTGACAGATACACGCGGCACGGGCGTGATCAACCGCGTCTTCCACGACTGGGCGCCACACAAAGGCAAGATCCCCGGCCGTCGCGCAGGTGTATTGATTTCCATGGAAAATGGCACGTCGGTTGCCTTTGCTTTGTGGAACCTCGAAGAGCGTGGAAAAATGATGATCGGCGCCCAAGCGGACGTCTACACCGGCATGATCATCGGCGAACACAGCCGCGAAAATGATCTCGAAGTGAACCCGCTCAAAGGTAAGAAACTGACCAACGTCCGGGCCTCTGGCACAGACGAAGCCGTGCGGCTGACCACCCCCGTGACACTGTCGTTGGAAGAGGCCATTGCCTACATCGATGATGATGAATTGGTCGAGGTTACGCCCAACGCGATCCGGTTGCGCAAACGGTATCTGGATCCGCATGAACGCAAGCGGATGGCAAAGGCCAGCTAATAAAAAACGCCCGTCGCAGTTATGCGGCGGGCGTTTTCATATGATCAATCAGTTGTTTCGATGATCATCAATTCACGCTCTGACGCGTCGCGCGCATGACTTAGCGCGCGCTGATAAACATCTGAATTATAGCACTTTTCCGCCGTTTCCACATCGGTGAACCGTGCAACCACATTGCGTGGACGCGCCTTGCCTTCTAGCTGCACAAACCGACCTGCACGGGCGATGAACACACCGCCATGGGCTGCAACGGCCTCTGTTGCGAGAGCGGCGTATTTTCCGTACGCCTCTTCGTCGGTGACGGTCACATGAGCGATCCAAAGTGCTCCCATTGTCTTTATCCTTTCAAGATATTTTCAGCCGCAGCGATCGCGGCATCCGCTTGGCTTGCATCTTTTGCACCGCCTTGGGCCATATCGGGGCGTCCGCCGCCACCTTTACCGCCCAGCTCTGCAACAGCTGCTTTGACGATATCCACCGCCGAAATCTGGCCTGTCAGGTCCTTGGTGACCCCGGCCGCAACCGCCGCCTTGCCATCTGCATCCGCGATCAAAAGCACAGCGCCACGCCCCAGTTTCTCTTTGAACTGGTCAACCAGCGCAGGTAAATCGCGCCCAGTCACGCCAGACACGACCTGCGCCAAAAACGGAATGCCCGCGACATCACGCGCCTGCGGCGCATCCGTATCTCCACCGCCAGACATCGCCAATTCGCGGCGCAACTGCGCAACCTCATTGGCCAACGTGCGACGCTCGGTCAGCAACGCGCGCACACGGTCTGGCACATCAGCGGCCTGCGCCTTGAGTTCGGTCGCGACCTCGGCCAAACGCGTGTCTTGATCGCGCAAATGCGTCATCGCTGCGGCGCCGGTCAGCGCCTCGATCCGGCGCACGCCTGCACTGCTGGCACCGTCACCCAAAATCACAAACGCGCCGATATCGCCGGTTTGCTGCACATGGGTCCCGCCACATAGTTCCAACGAATAGGTCTGCCCATCCGCGCCCTTGCCCGACCCGTCAAGACACCCCATCGAAACAACGCGCACCTCGTCGCCGTATTTCTCGCCAAACAACGCCTGCGCTCCTATCGCACGCGCGTCGTCTGGGGTCATAATGCGGGTTTCGACGGTTCCGTTTTGGCGGATATACGCGTTTACGTCCTGCTCGACCTGTGTAAGTTCCGCACGGCTCAATGCTTGGGTGTGGCTGAAATCAAACCGCAATCTGTCTTGCGCGTTTAGCGAGCCGCGCTGCGCCACGTGATCCCCCAGCGCCGCGCGCAGGGCCTCGTGCAACAAATGCGTGGCAGAATGATTGGCCTGAATGGCAGATCGCCGGTCGTGGTCGACCTGCAGCACTGCGGCCTCATCCACCGAAATTGTCCCTTTGGTCACGGTTGCGATATGCACAAACACACCGGCGGTTTTTCGGGTATCGGTGATCCGCGCGGCCCCGCCCGCAGTTGTCACCGTTCCGGTATCGCCAACCTGCCCGCCGCTTTCAGCGTAAAACGGGCTTTGGTTCAATGCGATTTGGATGATTTCGCCGCTTTGCGCCGACGCGACCGTGGCGCCGTCTTTGACCAAGGCGACAATCTGACCTTCGGCGGTTTCGGTGTCATACCCTAAAAAATCGGTTGTGCCGCGCTGGTCTGCCACATCAAACCAAATCGCCGCATCTGCTGCCTCACCCGTCCCCGACCATGCTGCACGCGCCTTGGCTTTTTGTTCGGCCATGGCGGTGTCAAATCCGGCAGTATCCACCGCACGCCCTTTTTCGCGCAGCGCATCCTGCGTCAGGTCAAGCGGGAAGCCAAACGTATCATACAGTTTAAACGCCGTTTCGCCGGGCAAATTCGCGTCTGCATCTAGATGCGTCAGCTCTTCGTCGAGCAGTTTCAGACCCCGATCCAGCGTTTGGCGAAAGCGGGTTTCTTCCTGCAACAATGTCTGTTCAATCATAGATTGTGCCTGCCCCAGTTCCGGGTAAGCCGCCCCCATCTGGCGCACCAACGCTGGCACCAACTGGTGCATCAACGGATCTTTTACCCCCAACAGATGCGCGTGGCGCATGGCCCGGCGCATGATCCGGCGCAACACATAACCGCGCCCATCGTTTGACGGCATCACACCATCCGCCATCAGGAAAGACGTGGACCGCAAGTGATCCGCGATCACGCGGTGGTGGGTGATCACATCCGCGTCTATGCCCGTGGAGGTCGCATGGGCAGAGGCCTCGACCAGCGACAACATCAAATCGGTCTCGAACACGCTATTGGTGCCCTGCAACAGCGACGAAATCCGTTCCAGCCCCATGCCGGTGTCGATAGATTGCATCGGCAGCGGTTTGCGGGTGCCATCCTCGAATTGTTCGTCCTGCATAAAGACGATGTTCCAGATTTCGATGAACCGATCACCGTCTTCGTCAGGCGATCCGGGAGGACCGCCCCAGATGTGATCGCCGTGATCATAGAAAACCTCGGTGCACGGCCCGCACGGACCCGTCGGCCCCATGCGCCAAAAATTGTCGTCCGTGGCGATGCGAATGATGCGGTCATCCGGCAGACCTGCGACTTTTTTCCAGATCGCAGCCGCTTCGTCATCGGTGTGATACACCGTAACCAACAGTTTTTCCTTGGGGATACCCAATTCTTTGGTCAGCACTTCCCACGCATAAGGAATGGCCTGTTCTTTGAAATAATCGCCAAAGCTGAAGTTCCCCATCATCTCAAAAAACGTCAAATGGCGTGCCGTCATCCCGACATTGTCGAGGTCATTGTGTTTGCCGCCTGCACGCACACATTTTTGCGCCGTGGTCGCACATTGATAGTCGCGTGTCTCGATGCCGGTGAACAGGTTTTTGAATTGCACCATGCCCGAATTTGCAAACATCAACGTCGGATCGTTGCGCGGCACCAACGGGCTGGACGGGACGACCGCATGCCCCTGCTTGCCGAAATAGGACAGGAAGGTAGAGCGTATATCGTTCAGCGTTTGCATGTCAGGCCTTTGCACAATGGGTCAGCCTGCGAGAAATAACCCGCGCGTTCACGGCTGTCCACGGGCATTGCGCATGAAAAAGGGCGCGCCCAACCGACACGCCCTGTTTTCAGATTTCGACAACGGTACCTAGGCTTCGAGGATATCGTCGTCTTCTTTGCGTTCATGGGGTGGCATATCAAAATCGAGCCCATGCGCGGCCCTGATTTTATCTTCGATATCCAGCGCCATTTCGGTGTTTTCACGCAAGAACCCTTTGGCGTTCTCACGTCCCTGGCCGATGCGTTCGTCGCCATAGCTAAACCACGACCCTGATTTATCGACCACGCCGGCGGCCACACCAAGATCAAGCAATTCGCCCATCTTGGAAATACCTTCGCCATACATGATGTCGAATTCAACCTGTTTGAACGGCGCTGCCACTTTGTTTTTCACGACTTTGACGCGGGTGTGGTTGCCAACGATTTCGTCGCGGTCTTTCAGGGCACCGATACGGCGGATATCCAAGCGGACTGACGAATAGAATTTGAGCGCGTTACCGCCTGTTGTCGTTTCCGGGGACCCAAACATGACGCCGATTTTCATGCGGATCTGGTTGATAAAGATCACCATGCAGTTGCTGCGGCTGATGGAGCCTGTCAGTTTGCGCATGGCCTGGCTCATCAAACGGGCCTGCACGCCGACAGAGCTATCGCCCATGTCGCCTTCAAGCTCTGACTTCGGCGTCAGCGCGGCCACCGAATCAACGATGACCATGTTCACAGCGCCCGACCGCACCAGCGTATCGGTGATTTCAAGCGCCTGTTCGCCCGTGTCCGGTTGGCTGATAAGCAATTCGTCCAAATCAATGCCAAGCTTTTTGGCATAAGTCGGATCCAACGCATGTTCCGCGTCAACGAACGCACATACGCCCCCGGCTTTTTGTTGCTCCGCCACACAATGCAAGGTCAGCGTGGTTTTCCCAGAGCTTTCAGGCCCGTAGATTTCCACGATACGCCCCATTGGCAAGCCACCAATACCCAACGCAATGTCCAAGCCTAGCGAACCCGTCGAGCTTGCCTTAATATCTTGAACGGCACCTTCTTTGCCCAGCTTCATGATTGAGCCTTTACCGAACTGGCGTTCGATTTGCGCCAGCGCGGAATCAAGCGCCTTTTGCTTGTCTGCAGTTTTCTTACTTTTCATGCTTAATAAATCTGCCGTTGCCATTCGCGTTTCCTCTTAGTGTCATACTTCGGGAAACTCGGCAATCACTGCCAACAGCTCCCAGCGAGATGTTCTCATTACGTTCTTTATGAGATCAAAAAGAGAACATTTCAATCAAAATTTCACTAAACTATATTTTGTCGATTCTGGTTAAAGACAGGTTTAAGGGTGCCTGGCCTCGAGAAATAGGTGGTCTCTAAAGTTAATTTTTATCGTAATAACAGAAGTATATTTAATAAAATTAAGGTAAAATATGAAGTATTCGACCCATCCTGAAAAACGTTGAAAACATCGGGAAATCAAACGCTTTGTGCTGCGTCTTTAATGCAGTTGTTGGTGGACCGTATCGGTGAGATCATTCAGCGAAAAGGGCTTAGGCAAAAACACCGAATTGGGAATTTTGATCTGAGTCTCGCCGAAACTGTCCTCGGCATAGCCCGAAACAAACACCACACGCACGCCCGGACGCTCTTTCAGGGCTTCGCGTACCCAACTGGGGCCGTCCATCCCCGGCATGACCACATCGGTGACAAAAACATCAATATTGAGCGATGCGTCCTCAAGCGTTTTAAGCGCGGCTTCGGCAGAATCGGCCTCAAGCACTGTGTATCCCCGCAACCGCAAGGCCCGGCTCGCAAAAGCACGGACAGGTGCTTCGTCTTCGACCAGCAATATCACCCCATCGCCGTGCTGAGCGACCGCCTTGGGCTTTGCCTCTCGTTTGACCGGCATCTGCGCTTCGGACGGCTCCAGCACAGGGAAATACAACGTGAACTGCGTGCCCGTTCCAACAGTGCTGTCCACAAAGATATACCCGCCGGTTTGTTTGACTATGCCGTAGGCGGTCGACAGGCCAAGTCCAGTGCCTTCGCCGGTGCGTTTGGTCGTAAAGAACGGCTCAAACACCTTTTGAAGTTTATCAGACGGAATTCCCACCCCATCGTCAGATACCTGAACGGTCACATATCGGCCCGGCGGTACCCGTACGCGGTCGCGTTCCAAGGGGTCTGCCAGGTCTGTGCATTCCGTCACAATCCGGATCTGCCCGCCTTGCGGCATAGCGTCTCGTGCGTTCACGACGAGGTTCATCAATACCTGTTCCAACTGCCGTTTGTCGGCGCGAATTGGCTCCAGCACCGGATCATGACTAAGTGTTAGCGTGATCTTTTCGCCGACCAACCGGTTGAGTAAATGCGTCAGGTCCGACAACGTATCGCGCATATCCAACGTCTCAGGGCGCAGGGTCTGTTTGCGCGAAAACGCCAGCAATTGCCCAACCAAAGCAGCCGCACGATTGGCGTTTTGGTTGATCTGCACGAGATCTCCAAAATCAGGATCACCCTGATCATGGCGCAATAACAACAGGTCGCAATGCCCTGAAATTGCTGTTAAAAGATTGTTGAAATCGTGGGCCACACCGCCAGCAAGCTGCCCAATAGCCTGCATTTTCTGGCTTTGCACAAACTGCGCTTCAAGCGATTTTAGTTCTGTTGCGTCGCTCAAGACAGCGATTAACGCAGGTTTGCCCTCTTCCGTCACACGGTTCAGCGTGACCTGCACATACACTTCTTTGTCTGTCCGTTTAAGACGCAGAAATTCCGATTGTTGCGGCGCGCGCCCTGCGATTGTTTCGGTTAACCAATCCCCCATCGAACGCCCCAGACCTTCCATAAGGTCAGACAGATGCACATGGTCTTTCAGCCCGATGCCAATTAACCCAGCGGCCAAACGGTTGTAGGCCAACACATCGCCGTCAGGCCCGATCTTGAGCAGCGGGACCGGCAGATCCTGAAAGACGTTCCATTCATCCCGCGCCATAGCTTCGGCACCGGGCGGCAACAGATAAAGCGCGCGCCGCCCTGCACCCGCATCCATCTCGCAGATCCGAACGCGTGTGCTACCGTTGCTGCCTGCAACATCACACACCATCCCCGGAATAACCGGCAATTGTTCAAAAAGCCGGTCCAGTGTTTTAACGCGCCCCCCGGCAATTTTGCGGGCGGGTTCGTTCATATACAGCACCGCATTGGTGTGTCCGACCAACACCATCGGCAATGCGGGCGCATCGGCGTCCTCGCTCGCAACCGGGACGTCTTCGAACCGCCACATAAACGTTTGCTGGCCTGCCTGATGCGCCGTCAAACGAATGTGTCCGCGCCGGGTTACCAAGTCTTCGCGCGCCGATCCTTCTTGTTCGGCACGCGTTTGCAGGCGGAATATAATGCCGCTTGGATTGGCGAGAGTGTTCTTCAGAGTTCCGCTAAGGGTTTCGTCGAGATCACCATCAAATCGTTTTTGCGCCGATTGGTTCGACGAAAGCAATGCACCGTTCGTATCGACAAGGAAGCTGGGCGACGAATCGCTGTGAATAAAATCGGCCAATGTGGCGACTGTGACAGCGCGATGTGCGGCATGGCGCCGCGCAATTAAGGTTAATCCGCCGCACACACCCAACAGGGACAAGCACCCCGCCAGCAACGCCTGACGTGTCATCGGATCATCCGTGACCACGGCGAGACCGCCCAGTAAAGCGGATACAACAACAAGTGCTCCCAGACGCTTTTGCGCGTTTAGTGCGAATTGTGTTAATTTAGAGGGGGTCAACGCTCCGCGCGGCAAAATCAGGCTCCCAAGTTTATTCGAATCGCAACGTCATTAACGCGACTGATGTCTTAAGCTTGACTTAACCACACCACGCACTGCCCGTTAGAGTTGAGTATCGCCAGACTTTAACGCGCGTCAAGTGTGCTATTCAAAAACTGCCGCCGTTTACCGCCCTATCCCATCGCAACCCCGTGTCGCAAACCACGCACTGGTGCTGCGCGAACGCCCGTTTCCCCGTCGAGAGTAAAGGTTGAGAAACCACCTAAATGGTGCTTTGCGTGATTTTGGACAGAACCAACCGCCTTCTCAGCCCAGCAGAATGGTCGAGATCGCACCGGTTTTTAGTCCTTGCGGAGCACCGCGCAATAAAACCCGTCGCTGTCTGACACAGGCGTAAATTGTTGCTCGTCGATGGTCGAGAAATGCGTGTTTCGGGCCAAAAATTCTTTGACTTGCCGCTCGTTTTCGCGATCTAGTAAAGAGCACGTCGCATAGACAAGATGCCCATGCGGTTTGACCAGCATGCACGCAAGATCAAGAATTTCTTGTTGCAGATCAACAATTTCACCAAGCCTGTCCGGGGTCAATGCCCACTTTCCTTGCGGATCACGACGCCAAGAGCCGCTGCCCGAACATGGGGCGTCGATAAGAACCGTGTCAAACTGGTGCTGGTCTTGTTCTATTTCGTCAAGCGTCAATTGGGTGACACTCACACCCGCCCGTTCGGCCCTGACAGACAGATCTTTCATTCTGCGTGGGTCTACGTCATGCGCAAAAAACTCTGCGGTGGTTCGCGCAGCGATGGCCAAGACCTTTCCGCCCGCCCCCGCACAAAAATCAAGCAAGGTCTGGCCCTGCGTTAGCGGGACCAAATCGGCCGCCGCCTGCGACGACGCGTCTTGCAATTCGACCATGCCGTTTAGGTAAGGCCCCGAATTTCGGATCTTTCGCGCCCCTTCTATGACCTGCAAAGCAGACGGTGACAGGCCAAGCGGTTCGCAGATGATGCCCTCGTCGGCAAGCGACGCTAGAGCGTCATCGCGGTTGCGCTTTTGCAGGTTTACCCGAAGATGCACCGGTGCCCTGTCACGCATCGCACGCGCCACGGGCAAAGCGTGATCACCGTGAGATCGCACAAGGTCAGGCCAGAGCCATTCGGGAAAATCCGCGCTTTCGGCCAACGAGGCATGCGCAACCGGATCGTAGGATGCCTCATCAGCGGTTAATTCCGAGGGTGCGTACCGATCCGCGCCAAAAACGGCGCGAGGGTCCTGCCCGCTTGCGCGCACGTACCCCAACAAAAGCGCGCGCCCCGTCTCTCCGCCCCCCAAGGCGGCGAGGCTTTGTCTTTTCCTCAATACGTCATAGACGATATCGCCTATGGCGGCCCGGTCCTTGGACCCCGCGTACCGGTTTTTACGCCCCCAGGCCGCCAAAACGCGGTCTGCCAATTCGCCCGCCTGAATGCGATCCAATAGGTCGATCGCCGCATTGATCCGCGCTGCTGGCGTCATAACACGCACCCCTTTGCCATCGGTGTTCCAATTTTACGCAACCCTAGCCACCGATGGCGGCAGGCGGTGTTAGCCCGCGCGGTAGTTCGGGCTTTCTCGGGTGATCTGAACATCATGCACGTGGCTTTCCTTGAGCCCCGCACCGGTGATCTTTACGAAATTACAATTGCTGCGCATCTCGTCGACCGTGGCGCAACCGGTGTACCCCATCGCCGCGCGCAAACCGCCGACCAACTGGTGCAACACAGCGCCCGCACTGCCTTTGTAGGCCACCTGACCTTCGATGCCTTCGGGCACCAGCTTGTCGCTGGCGGCGTCTTTTTGGAAATACCGGTCCGCGGATCCGCTGGCCATCGCCCCCAAGCTGCCCATACCGCGGTAGCTTTTGAAGCTGCGGCCTTGGTACAAGATCACCTCACCGGGGGATTCGTCGGTGCCCGCGATCATGCTGCCCACCATCGCGCAGGACGCACCCGCCGCGATGGCTTTGGCAAAATCGCCCGAAAACTTGATGCCGCCATCGGCGATCACCGGGGTCTCGCCTGCGGCCTTCGCACAGTCCATAATGGCTGTCAGCTGCGGCACGCCCACACCCGCCACCATCCGCGTGGTGCAAATAGAGCCCGGCCCGATCCCAACCTTGATCGCATCGGCACCCGCATCAATCAATGCGCGCGTGGCCTCGGCGGTGGCCACGTTGCCCGCCACAATCTGAACCTCGTTCGACAGTTCTTTGGCTCGGCGCACCGCAATTGCGACGCCTTCGGAATGCCCATGCGCGGTGTCGATCACGATCATATCCGCGCCCGCATCCACCAACGCCTGCGACCGTTCAAAGCCCGCATCACCCACGGTGGTTGCCGCAGCAACGCGCAACCGGCCCAGACCGTCCTTGCAGGCTGTGGGGTTCAGCACCGCTTGTTCGGTGTCTTTGAGGGTCAAAAGCCCCGTCAATTTACCGGCGCCATCGGTGATCAGCAGCTTTTCGATCCGGCGCGCTTTCATCAAGCTGATCGCCTCTTGGCGGTCTGCCGGTTCGTGCAGAATGGCCAGATCATCCGAGCTCATCATCACCGAAACGGGTGTTTTATCGTCGCTGGCAAAGCGCATGTCGCGGTTGGTCACAATACCGACCACCCGGCCCGCATCATCAACGACGGGGAACCCTGTCACCCGGTAGCGTTCTTGCAACGCCTTGGCGTCGGCCAACGTTTGGTCGGCGCGCAGCGTGATGGGGTTATAGACGATCCCGCTTTCGAACCGTTTAACACGGCGGATCTCGCGCGCTTGTTCCTCAATGCTGAGGTTGCGATGCACCACACCGATGCCACCGGCCTGCGCCATAGCAATCGCCATGCGCCCTTCGGTCACGGTATCCATCGCGGAACTGAGCAACGGAATGTTCATCGAAATGGCGCGCGTCACGCGCGTGCGTGTGTCCGCAGTGGACGGTAAAACCGACGATGCACCCGGCACCAGCAGCACATCATCAAAGGTCAGGGCCTCACGAATCTCCATAGCATACCTCGCGCGTGGAGTGTCTCATTTGGCAGTTTCCTATTTCACGGGCAGAGCGAAATGAAAAGGGGTAATTCAGCAGGTTTTGACAGCAGCGCACCATTGCCAATTGCCCACACACCTCGCAAGCTTGGCGCAGCACCACCAAAGGAAGACCCACATGGCAGGACACGAATACGAAGGCGGCAGATTAGATCTGCCCTTTGTCGGGATATCGACCTTTGGCAAACGCCCCTATCACGCCGATTGGCAGACCATTGATGCCGATGTCGCGATCTTGGGCGCGCCTTTTGATGCGGGCACCCAATGGCGGGCGGGTGCCCGGTTTGGCCCACGCGGCGTGCGCGAGGCATCGACCCTGTTTAGTTTTGGCCACGCCGGGGCCTACGACCACGAAGACGATGCGACCTACCTGCCCGCCGATGTACGTATCGTTGATATCGGGGATGCTGATATCGTGCACACCGACACCCGCCAAAGCCACGCCAATATCGAAACCGGGGTGCGTGCCATTTTGGCGGCGGGCGCCTTGCCTGCGGTGATTGGTGGCGACCATTCGATCAACATCCCCTGCATTCGGGCCTTTGACAGCACGCCTACGCCGTTTCATATCTTGCAGATCGACGCGCATCTGGATTTCGTCGATGAACGCCACGGGGTCCGGCACGGGCACGGCAACCCTATGCGGCGGGCGGCAGAACAACCCTATGTGTCGGGGTTGACACAGGTGGGCATTCGCAACGTCAGTTCCACGGCACGCGAGGGCTACGCAGATGCGCGTGCCATGGGGTCGCAGATTATATCAGTACGCCAAGCGCGCAACATGGGCCCCGGTGGTGTCGCCGACACAATCCCCAAAGGCGCGGATGTTTATATCACCATCGACATTGATGCGTTCTGCCCTTCTATCGCGCCGGGCACCGGCACCCCTAGCCACGGTGGGTTCTTATACTACGATGTGCTGGAAATGTTGCAACAGGTCACCGCACGGCACCGGATTGTCGGGATCGATCTGGTGGAGGTCGCACCCGATTACGATCCAACGGGATCGACCTCTATTTTGGCCGCACAGGTCTTGTTGAACACGTTGGGGTTCATATTTCACGCCCGCGCACAGACGGCCTGAGACGGGCAGATCAACGGCTGTTCATAATCGTTATGATAAATTCAGGCGGGCAATGCCGCGACCGGCGCATTATGTGACGCTAGACGGTAGGCGCAGCCCCCTGCCCGCGCTATGTGTGAACGCAAGATCAAAAACAGGTGTTATCAGACGATGAGCAACGACCCCCTTGTGGTTTTCACCCCCTCCGGCAAGCGCGGACATTTCCCTGTCGGCACCCCCGTCCTGACCGCCGCGCGGCAGTTGGGTGTTGATCTGGATTCCGTCTGCGGTGGGCGGGGCATCTGTTCGAAATGTCAGATCACCCCCAGCTACGGCGAATTTTCCAAACATGGCGTCACCGTTCAGGATGATGCCCTGTCAGATTGGAACAGCGTGGAACAACGCTATGACGACAAACGCGGGCTCGCCAAAGGGCGGCGGCTGGGCTGTCAGGCTATGGTGCAGGGCGATATCGTGATCGATGTGCCCGCCGAAAGCCAGGTGCACAAACAGGTCGTGCGCAAACGCGCCGAGGCACGCGAGATCGTGTTGGACCCGTCGACCAAGCTCTTTTACGTCGAGGTCGCAGAACCCGACATGCACGACCCATCCGGCGATCTGGAGCGGCTGCGCGCCGCGCTGACGGAGCAATGGGATCTGCCCGAGGTCACCGCCGATCTGCATATCTTGCAATCGATGCAACCTATTTTGCGCAAAGGTAGCTGGAAGGTCACCGTCGCCGTGCATCTGGGTGATGCCGAAAACCGGCCCCGGATCATACACATCTGGCCGGGGTATTACGACGGCACGGTGTACGGGCTGGCGGTTGATCTGGGCTCTACCACCATCGCGGCGCATCTGTGTGATCTACAAACCGGCAAGGTTTTGGCATCATCTGGGGTGATGAACCCGCAGATCCGCTTTGGCGAAGATCTGATGAGCCGGGTGTCCTATTCCATGATGAACGCGGGCGGTGATCAGGAAATGACCCGCGCGGTGCGCGAAGGCATGTGCGGGCTGTTCACCCAAATCGCAACCGAGGCGGGTATCGACAAAGAGCTGATCGTGGATGCGGTGTTTGTGTGTAATCCGGTGATGCATCACCTGTTGCTGGGGATTGATCCGTTTGAATTGGGGCAAGCGCCCTTTGCGCTAGCCACCAATGGGGCGATGCGGCTGCGCGCCGATGACCTGGATCTCAACATCCACCGGTCGGCGCGTATTTATATGTTGCCCTGCATCGCGGGTCACGTCGGCGCCGATGCCGCCGCCGTCGCCCTGTCTGAGGCACCGGATAAATCCGATGATCTGGTGTTGGTTGTCGACGTGGGCACCAATGCCGAAATCCTGCTAGGCAATCGCGACAAGGTGCTGGCGTGTTCGTCCCCGACGGGCCCTGCATTTGAGGGCGCGCAGATCAGTTCGGGCCAGCGCGCGGCCCCCGGCGCCATCGAACGCGTGGAGATAGACCCCACCACCAAGGCACCACGGTTCAAGGTGATCGGGTCTGACCTGTGGTCCGACGAAGACGGTTTTGACGATGTGATCGCCACCACAGGCGTAACCGGTATTTGCGGGTCCGGCATCATCGAAATGGTCGCCGAAATGCGCATAAATGGGATCGTCGATGCGCCCGGTTTGATCGGGTCTGCGGAACAGACCGGGTCGGACCGGTGTTTTCTAGATGGGCGCACCCAGTCGTATCTGCTCTATGATGGGACGGCGTCAGGCGGGCCCAAAATCACCGTCACCAACCGCGATATTCGCGAAATCCAGATGGCCAAGGCAGCGCTTTATTCTGGCGCGCGCCTGTTGATGGATAAATTCGGCGTCGACAGCGTGGACCGCGTGGTGTTGGCCGGGGCCTTTGGCGCGCATATCTCAACCAAACACGCGATGGTGTTGGGCATGATCCCGGACGCGCCTCTCGACAAGGTGACATCTGCGGGCAACGCGGCAGGCACGGGCGCGCGCATCGCATTGCTGAACACTGCGGCGCGGGCCGAAATCGAAGCCACCGTACGCGCCATCCACAAGATCGAAACCGCGATTGAACCACGGTTCCAAGAGCATTTCGTGAACGCGTCTGCCATCCCCAACGCGGTCGAACCCTTCCCGATTTTGAGGTCCATCGTGACCCTGCCCGATGCGTCATTTAACACAGGCGGCGGCGATCAAAACGGCACAGGCCGCCGCCGAAGACGCCGCGTATGACACAAGACAACAGTGACCAAGCCACGTTCTGGACCTCAGATGCAGGTGGCAAATGGGTCGCGCAACAGCAGATCCTGGATCAGCTGATGCAGCCGGTGCTTGACGGGGTATTGAACCGCGCGAAGATCACACAGGGGCAAGCCGTGCTCGATATCGGATGCGGGACCGGCGATAGCAGCCTGCGTGCGGCAGATCTGGTTGGTGCGCAAGGCCGCGTGCTGGGCGCGGATATTTCGCCCACGATGTTGGGATTGGCCCGGCAGCGCGCAGCCGACCACCCCAACGTGGCCTTTGTTGAGGCAGATGCCGCGCAATATGCGTTTGGCCCCGCCCAGTTTGACCATCTGATCTCGCGGTTTGGAGTGATGTTTTTCACGGATCCTATCGCGGCTTTTTCCAATATGCGCAGCGGGTTAAAACCCGGCGCTTATGTGACATTCGCCACTTGGGGCCAGATCACCAACAACCCTTGGTTCACGGCCGCAGCACAGGCAGCAAAGCAGCAATTAGGTGCGCCCCCGCCGACGGACCCTGACGCGCCGGGGCCGTTTTCCATGCGGAATGTCGACCAAACGGTGGCCATATTATCACAGGCTGGCTTTGACCATATTCGCGCCGATGTCGACCCTTTGCACCTGACGCCCCAAGGCGATGCAGAGGCGGTGGCACAGATGGCGACCAGCATCGGCCCTGCGGCGCGCACCCTTGATTATTTCAAGGGCACACCCGCAGATCGCGCGGCGATTGTCTCATACGCGGCCCAGAATTTTCAACGGTATGAGACGTCTCATGGCCTGCGTATCCCGGCCGAAATCAACTTCTTTTCTGCACGCTGCCCCTAACGCCGGTGCTATTGGGTCAGGCAAAGCGGGAACCTGCGCCCCCTTGCAACCGCCTGATTATATCTCCGCCCATGATTTCGGGACCACAGGCCAGAAAAACCGCAGCTATTTGGCATTTTTGGTTACTTCAGCACCTTGCGAGCCCGGGGGATCCAAGGTATCAGCACCGCACGCGGGTGTAGCTCAATGGTAGAGCAGTAGCTTCCCAAGCTGATGACGAGGGTTCGATTCCCTTCACCCGCTCCAATCCCAGATATGATATTTACACAGGAACGACCCGCACTAACTGTGGTTTACCCCTCAGTCCAATGCGAAGGTCACACCAAAGGTCAAAACACCGTCAGTCGATTGGCCATCTGCGGGCAAAAGCTGTGCAAAAACGCTGCGGTAGCGCGCTTGTAGGCCCAACAAAGGGATCACATCGCCAATGGAATGGCTGAATTGGTCACCTTCACCAGGATAGACCGCGAATCCTGCAAATGCGCCCACCTCGAGCTCCTCTGCCAATTCGATATCATACCCGATAGAGATCAACGGTGACACATTAGAATAGCTGTTTTGGAACAGACCAATGCTGTAATCAAAGGTCTTACGTTCCCAAGTTAAAAAGACGCCGGGGTTAAATTCGCGGAAATCACGGGTCGCGTTTATATGCTCCGACCCCAACAAAAATGAAATCCGGTCTGGGCCTGCCATTGCAGTGGTGGGCAGTGCAGCAGCTAAAATCAGCGCAGGCAATTTCATCGGGTGTCTCCAGCGTGTGGTGTTAAATCTGTGGTTGAGTTCCTTGTACGGTGTTTTTATCGCAATTGGGTTAAAACCACGCCGCCCCGTTGGGATATTCTAAAAAGTGTCTCTGGGGTCACGCTATTGTGTGGCCCGCGGAGCCACCGTGCCTGTCGCCTCACCCACAACAGCTTGGCAACGCCCGCGACAACGCCTAATGAAAGCGGTATGACACTTCTTTACCACACCCCCTTGTCGCACCAAACGCAACGCGATCTTGGCATTCCCCACCCTGCCCCAATGGCGCTGGCAGATCGGGTCCGATTTTCAGAGCTTGATGTTTTGAAACACGTCAACAACGCGGTTTATATGCATTGGTTTGAGCAGGTGCGCGTGCGCTATGTGCAAAGCCACGGGTTGGCGCAATCGTTGATGTCCCCTGATGACCCGCGGATCGTGATCCGTTCGGCGAACATCCACTACAAATCAGAAATGCGGATGAACGAAGACTATGTGGTCACCTGCCACTGCACAGCCTTTCGCAACACGTCATTTTCCTTGGCGCAAACCCTGTGGTCGGGTGGCACATTGCGCGCCACCTTTGACTGCGTCATGGTGTTGCTGACCCCCGACGGTCAGGCGCGCTATCCCATCCCCAAAGCCGTGCGCGACACCTTCATCACGGTGGATGGGGCACAGCCCGCTGCCGGTTGATGTCACCGCGCAAATGCCCGGTGACCTGCACATGCGGGCCGGCGTTTTGACTATGCGCTATGTTGGTGGATAAAGCCCACCAAAGATGCGGTTGAGCCGTCTTTGCCAGCCGCGTCGGCGGTGCCTTCGATGACCGGTTGCAAGGATGTTGCCAGTTCCTTGCCCAACTCAACGCCCCATTGATCATAGGAATTGATCCCCAACACCACGCCCTCGACAAACACGCGATGTTCATACAACGCCACGATCTGGCCCAATGTAAACGGATCCAACAGCGGATACGCCAGCGTCGTTGACGGCCGGTTTCCCGCAAATACACGGTGGCGCGCCTGACGTTCCAGCTCGGCCCCAGCCAAGCCCGCCGCCTGCATATTGGCCCGCGCGTCCTCAAGGCTGCGCCCGCGCATCAACGCCTCTGACTGAGCCAGACAGTTGGCGGTCAGCAACTGGTGGTGATGCGCCAGATCGGGTTCGTGGCCATTGGCAGCAATCATGAATTCACACGGCACAACGCGCGTGCCTTGGTGGATCAATTGATAGAACGCATGCTGTCCGTTGGTGCCAGCCGCCCCCCAAACCACAGGGCCACTGCTGACCTCAACGGGGCTGCCATCCATCTGGACGCCCTTGCCGTTCGATTCCATTTCGAGCTGTTGGAAATAGTCGGGCAGCCTGGACAACCGTTGATCATACGGCAAAACGGCGCGGCTGCCATAACCGCAAACCTGCGCGTGCCAGATCCCCACGAGGGCCAACATAGCAGGCAGGTTTTCATCCCACGCCGCCGATTGAAAATGAAGATCCATCGCCTGACCGCCACGTAAAAACGCATCAAACCCCTTTGGGCCAACGGCAATCATCAGCGCCAGACCAATCGGCCCCCACATCGAATACCGCCCGCCGACCCAATCCTCAAAGCCAAACACCTGACCCGCCGGAATGCCGAACGCCGCTGTTTTGTCAGCCGCCGTGCTGAGCGCTGCAAACTGCGTGCCCGGATCGCCCCCATTTTCCTGCATCCACGCCTTGGCTGTGCGCGCGTTGGTCATTGTTTCGATTGTGGTAAAGGTTTTGGACGCGACAATCACCAGTGTCGTTTTGGCATCCAGCCCCCGCAACGTATCGGAAATATGCGCCGCATCCACATTCGACACAAAATGACATTTGGGGCCATCGTGGTACGGCGCCAACGCATCAACAGCCATGGCTGGGCCCAAATCGGACCCACCGATGCCAATATTCACCACATCCGTGATCGCGCTGTCGCGGATTTGGGTGGCATATGCGCGCATGCGGTCCAGCGTGGCCAGCACGCCGGGCATTACATCAGCGCCATCGACCAAAACCGCCGGGCCATCCAGATTGCGCAGCGCGGTGTGTAAAACCGCACGCCCTTCCGTTTCGTTGATCGGGGCGCCGCCAAACATAGCGTCCCGCCGCCCAGCGACATCTGCCGCATCCAACAGCGCGATCAGCGCAGACCGCGTTTCAGCATCTATATTTGTCTTGGAATAATCAAACAGCATATCGCCCGTTTGCGCCGAAAACGTGCCTGCACGTCCGGGGGCGTCAAACAACGACAAGATAGAACGATCAGCCGTCTGGTGGTGCAAATCCGTCAATGTTTTCCAGTGTTGCGTCATGCTGCCCAATGCACGGTCCCTCCTGAAATAACGGCAGATATAGGTGCCTGTTCGGGTGGCAGGTTGCGCGATGCCGTGAAGGCTGCGCGTTTGTCATCGCCGAATATGACGAGGTGTTTGTCCATCGCGCCGCTCAGCGCTTGGGCGCTTAGTGTGATCCGCGCCTCTGGTTGGTCCGCAGGTTTCACCGCGCAGACCAATGGTGCGTCAGGCGCCATCGCCGCCGCCACCCCGGGTGCGCCGGGAAACAGCGACGCGGTGTGCATATCCGCGCCCATGCCCAGCAACAAAACCGATATAGGCACCTCGGATGCAAGTGCCGTTGCGACCTGCGGCGCCGCATCGTCCACCGACAACCCGTCGCGGTAGAGCGACACAAATTGGGCCGCCGCGGCCTTGCCCGTCAACAGCCGAGCCTTGACCAAACCAGCATTGGACCGCGCATCGTCTTCGGGCACCCAACGTTCGTCTGTCAGCAAAACATGCACCCGGTGCCAATCGATATCGACGGTGCTCATGGCGTCAAAGATCGGGCCGGGTGTTGTGCCGCCCGGCACCGCAAAGCTCGCGAATTCATGCTGCAACAGACATTTGCGCAAATCACTGGTCAGCGCATGGGCGACATTCATCACCGCCATGTCGCGATCTGCATTTTCGTTTATTTTCATGGGGTCACCTCTCGCCATTCGCGGCCATCACGACGCATCAGTTGGGTGGACGCATCGGGCCCTGCGCTGTGGCTGTCATAGGGTTTGGGCACGTCGCCGCGTTTTGTCCAGCCTTCGATGATAGGATCTGTCCAGGTCCAGGCCGCCTCGACCTCGTCTCCGCGCATAAACAAGGTCTGGTTGCCGCGGATCACATCCATGATCAACCGTTCATAGGCGTCGACGTTTTCGCCACCATCGGGGCCCAACGCGTCAGCAAAGCTCATATCCAGCGGCACATCGATCAACCGCATCCCGCCCGGGCCGGGTTCTTTGATCGTAACGCCCAACTGCATCCCCTCGTTGGGCTGCAAGCGGATCGACAACACATTGCGGTGCCGGCCTGCCTCTTCGCCAAAAATAGAATGCGGCGTGTCTTTGAACATGACCGAAATCTCGGAGGACCGGGCGCTCAGCCGTTTGCCCGTGCGCAAATAAAACGGCGTGCCGGCCCACCGCCAATTGGCGATATGGGTCTTCATCGCAATGAAGCTTTCGGTTTTCGACGATGGGTTTTCCGCGCCTTCGCGGTATGATGGGTTTTCCACCGGGTCCGTCGGGTCGGCGTCATATTGACCACGAATGATGTGATGCGGTTCGACCGGCTCTAACGCGCGGATCACCTTGAGTTTTTCATCACGCACCGCGTCGGGGTCAAACCTGGCGGGGGGTTCCATGGCAATCAGGCACAGCAACTGCATCAGGTGGTTTTGCACCATATCGCGCATCGCGCCGGATTTGTCGTAATATTCGCCGCGCCCGCCAACACCGACCGTCTCGGCCACTGTGATTTGAATATGGTCGACAAACTGGCTGTTCCACAGCGGTTCGAACAACATGTTGCCAAACCGCACGGCCATCAAGTTTTGCACCGTCTCTTTGCCCAGATAGTGGTCGATCCGGTAGATCTGGCTTTCGTCAAAAAACGCCGCGAGATCTTGGTTAAGCTGACGGGCACTGGCCAAATCACGGCCAAACGGTTTTTCAACCACAATCCGACTGTTGTTGTCGGTCAAGCCATGGTTGTTCAAACGTTCTGCCAAATCACCGAACAGGCTTGGCGCAACAGAGAAATAAAACGCGCGCACCACACCGCGCCGCATATGCGTGACCAGCTGGCGCCACCCGGTTTCGCCGCGCGCATCAATCGCGACATAAGACAGATCAGCGATAAAACTGGTTAATTTATCCGCATCGACCGAGCCTTCGTCGCTGAATTCATTGATCGCATCGCGCACCATCTCGCGGTAGGCCGCGTCATCTATATCGGCCCGTGCGGCCCCAATGATCCGCGCCTCTGGCGGCATCTGACCGGCACAATACCGTCGAAACAGACCGGGCAGAATTTTACGCCGGGCCAGATCGCCGGTGCCGCCAAAAATAACAAGATCGAAAGGATCGACCGGAATAACGCGCGAAACCATAGGATGTCATCCTGATGTGTTGGGCCATCGGGCCGGGATTTCCGTTAGCGCAAACATGCCTTGAATACCCACCGATCACAAGGGTCACACACGCGGATAAAGCAGGGTTTATTGCGATACCTTATCTCTTTTGGCATGTTTTCGGCAATATACATCAATTTTGATCGCGCGCACCTTCCCCGGCGACGCAACACCGCCCAATGTGATCAATGGCTTGGTGACGCTCCACGCACAAGCCGAACGTTGATGCCTACACTTATAGCTCACTGCGATTTCGCGCCGGGAAGACGACGGTATTGATGGGCGTATCCCATTGCGCGGCCTCGAAACACGCCACGCGAAGGGCCCAAAGACCGACCCTTTGGATCAATCCGGCTTCTTCTGCCAGCGGAATAAAATCGGCAGGAGACACGCGGCCACGTTCAGGGTGGTTTCAGCGTAGCAGCACCTCAAACCCACTAATCTCGCGGGTCGCGATGTCGCTTTGCAATTGATAGACCAGTTCAAGTTCATGTCGGTCGATCGCGTTCCTGAGATCGTCGATCAACACCAGCCGTCCGCGATTTTGCTGTTCCATGTCTTGATTGAACAGACTGATAGTCCGGTGCCGTGTCTTTGCGGCAGACCAAGGCCAAATTGAACTTATGCAGCAAACTGTCCAGATCGGCACCATCTTTGAGGGTCGTCGCAACGCCAATTGAGGCGCCAATAGACAATGTAGACCCTTCAAAAGGGATCGGTCCCATGATGATCGTGTCTATCCGTTCTGCGAAGGCCTCCACCTCTTGGCTCCGCCTGAAGCCGTCCTTTACGGCCGCAAATTCATCCCCCCGCGCGGGCAATGAATTCCCCATCGCCAAGCGCTACAGACAACCGTTGCGCGATCTGACACAGAACGATGTCGCCGGCGATATAGCCGTGCAGGTCGTTGATCTCTTTGAACCGGTCGAGCCCAATGCTCAGCACGGCGGAGTTTATCGTCTTATCCTGCGGTTGTTCTGCCAAATATTGGACAAAGGCCACCCGATTCGGCAGCCCTATCAGCGCATCCAACGTGGCCATGCGTTGCACCCGCGCAACGGATTCGTGTTCTGAGTCGAGTTCAATGTTAATGCCCACAAAACCGACGACAAAGATCACCGACGTGACACCAAATACCCAAACCCCCAGCACGATGTCGGACAAGATTTCTTCTGGGACTGCATAGAACGGGCTGAGTTCTAAATAAAAGGCCGCCATCCCGGTAAAATGCATCGCACAGATGGACAGGATGAAGAAAACTGCACCGCCCAACCAACAATAACGTGTCACAGGGTGGATCAGCCGGTGCACGCCGCCCGCTCCGAAGGCAACACCCAAAACGCAGGACACGACCATTGTCTGGGGTTCCCAGATGATGTGGCCCGGCAGCACATACGCGGACATCACAACGTAGTGCATAACGGTCACTGTCAGCCCAAACGTCAGCCCCCCCAATCAGGACAACGAACCGCGATCGCACATAGACCAATGTGGCGGAAGACCCCAACATGCCGCAGATCGCAAGCACAAGTGATGCGATGGTCGCGTTGGTTTCATACCCATGAGCAAATCCGGGTTCATACGCCAACATCGCAATAAAATGCGTGGACCAGACCGTGGTTCCCCCAACAGACCCGCCAGTGACGTCTGGTATCGGCGGTGGCCGGTGCACGCATGAATGAGATCGCCACCGATTTGAGCCGTCAGAGCCGAGCCAACGACACAAACAAGCACCGCCACGGCCAAAAGACCATCGTGATGTTCATATGTCAGACACTCGATAACTCTATTCAAACTACAAAACTCCGCCTAGCGGATATGATTACGGCCCAAAGTCATTAATATTCCCCACGCCTGCCAGAGAGAGGTCCCCCATTTTCGTGCTTGTTTTTAATGGCTCGAAGAGGAAAAATTCGACGCAATGTTACGTTGGTTACCCCCATTCGCGGCGTCGAAGACCCCCTGTTTCAATACATTGGTAACCATGAAACTCGATAACACCTTGGGTTTTACGATCTGGTAATCGCATACCGCTATCCGTGTGAAGGTTAATGGGTGGCGCGTGCAATCAATCCGCAGCCAAATGGAGACCCCGCCTTTAAATCAACTGATCTCGTCGGGAAAATGCTATGCAGCGGCGCACTAAATCTAAGAGCGGCCCCACTGGCACGCATGGGTCAGGCTCTGTGCAAATCGACGTTTACCGTCTTGGACAAGTGTTCAACGACTGGCCGCACGCTATTTTTGTGCTCAATCAGAGCGGGCGGCATGTGTATCAAAACCCCACCGACCGAGGATCAGTCGGAGATTTAGACGGTAAATTCGTGACCGACATCGCGGCCGATTTTGCAAAGAGCGAAGACTGGGGCGCGCGGCAAGACCGTGTTTTAGCAGGTGAAACGGTCACGCACACAGTTTCGCGCGGTGACCGCCACGGCGGCACGCGAGACGCAGATATCACCATGTCACCGCTGCGACGAGACAACGTCATTATCGGCATCCTTGGCATGACAATTGACCAAACCCACGCGTTCGAGCTTCAGCGCGAGCGCAAAGAAATCGCCAAGAGGGCGACAGCCGCGTCAAACCGGCTCAAATACCTCACGGACAACGTGCCGGGTGGCATTTTCGAATACGTGATTGACAGCAACGGGACCCCGAAATTTACCTACATAAATTCCGGGATGGGGCCCCTGTTGGGCACGACAAAACAGATGTTATTGCAAAACCCCGCTGCGGCATTTCAAAACGACCATCCAGACGATGCCGTGCGCGTCCAGCAGGCCATCGCACGGTCAACGACAACGAATGAACCCTTGAACATCACACATCGCTTACTCCACCCCGAACGCGGTCTGCAATGGAACCGGTTACATGCGACGCCAACCGTTCAACCAAACGGCGACGTGATCTGGCATGGCTATATCTTTGACGTCACCGAAGAACACGCGCGTGCAGAAGAGCTGGAACAAGCGCGCAACCGGATGGAAGCCCTGTCTTTGATCGATTCGCTGACAGGCTTACCCAACCACCGCGCCTGCGACGAGGCGATGGCCAAGCGGTGGGCAGATCCGCAAGCCAGATGCCAAACAACAACGGTTGTCCGCATTGACTTGGATCACTTTAAATCCGTGAACGACACTTTGGGTCACGCGGCAGGTGACGCCGTTTTATGCCGTGTGGGCGATTGCCTCAACACCACGCTGGAACCGTTCGATTTTACGGCCCGCTTGGGAGGCGATGAATTTGTGATCGTGTTGGCACCCGGAAAAACCGAATCCGATGCCGAAGACACATTGCGAAAACTCCGGGCATTGATCGAAGTTCCCTTCATGTTTGAAGGGCGGCATTGCCATTTTGATGCCAGTTTTGGCATCGCCAGCGTCACGTCTTTGCCCAGTGACTACACCGAAGTCCTGAGTTCAGCGGATGCCGCGCTATTTCAGGCCAAACGCTTGGGCCGTGGACGGATGGCGGTTTTTACACCAAGCCTGAAACAAGAAATCACACATCGCAGACGCCGTGCGGGTCAGATAAGGACCGCACTTGATCAACGGCAATTTGTCCCCTTCTTTCAACCGCAAATTGACGCTATCACTGGCGAAGTCGCCGGCTTTGAGGTTCTTGCGCGCTGGCCCCACCCCACCGAGGGGTGCATCCCGCCGCTGGATTTCATACCAATCGCGGAACAGATGCGGGTCGTGCATGAAATCGACCGTATGATGTTCGAAAAAGCGATAGAGGCGCTTGGCCGGTTCAAGGCAGATGGTCTTGTGATCCCAAAGCTTGCGTTCAACGTTTCTGCTGCCCGTGTGCATGACCCCGACATCATCAAATCTGTTAAGGCATTGCAAACCGGCGGCACGCGGGTAGCGTTCGAACTGCTTGAATCCATTTTGCTCGAAGACGAAACCGCGCTCTTTGCCCATCACATCGACCTCCTCAAAGAATGTGGTATCGAAATTGAAGTAGATGACTTTGGGTCCGGTCGTGCGTCTATCATCGGTGTTTTGAAAGTCGCCCCCGATACCATAAAAATCGATGGTCGTTTGATCAGGCCTCTTTTTGAAAGCGAACAGGCGCGCGGATTGTTGCGGGCTATCGTCGACATCGGCCATTCGTTGAACATCGACATTACAGCCGAAGGCGTGGAAACAATCGAACACGCGAGGGCATTACGCAGTATGGGGTGTAAAACCCTTCAAGGGTTTGCTTTCGCGCGCCCGATGCCCGAAGCGAACCTCAAATCATACCTGGCGGGATTTTCACCCGCCTTCATGGACGAGGCGCCCGCAAAGATCTCGCGATAGTCGTGGCTAGGGTTGCGTTTCGAAAGGAGCCAGAACCAAACACCACAATCGGATCCGAAATCCCCCAAGCGAACGCGTAACCGCACGGGTGATGTTTCACGCATACGGCCCAGAATCCTCGATTACATCGCTTTGCGCGGATCCAGGATACGAGCAATGACCCCGGTTTTGCTAATCTGACCCACGATACGCCCTTCGTGTTGCACGCCAAGTGGCCCAGTATCGTCCAGCAACATGCGCATCACGGCCTCCAGCTCTGTGTCGGCAGCCACGTTTTGTGTTGTGGTTCCGGTTACAGGTTCCATCACGTCCCCGGCACGCAACACGCCCAAGGGGTTCATATGTGCAACAAAATCAGCGACATATTCGTTTATAGGTTGCGAGAAAATCTCCTGTGGGGTTCCGCATTGCACAATCCGCCCCCCCTCCATGATCGCGATGCGGTCGCCCAGTTTGAACGCTTCATCCAGATCATGACTGACAAAGACAATCGTCCGCTTTAGATCTTGTTGCAGGTCAATCAGCTCATCTTGCAACCGATTGCGGATCAACGGATCCAGCGCAGAAAAGGGTTCATCCATCAACAGGATCGGCGCGTCCGTCACAAATGCCCGCGCAAGACCCACCCGTTGCTGCATTCCCCCCGAAAGCTCGCCCACCTTACGATCAGCCCAATCTGAAAGACCCACCAGTTCCAGTTGACGGTTCGCGCGGGCGATCCGGTCTGCTTTGGGCACATCCGCAAGTTCAAGCCCCAGCGCCACATTTTCGCGCACAGTGCGCCACGGCAACAGCCCAAATTGTTGAAACACCATCGATACGCATTCGCGCCGCACCCGCCTAACAGCCGCCGCAGACCCATGCGTCACGTCGCAAGACCACGTGCCATCGTGCACCCTGACGGCGCCGCGCACCACGGGGTTCAACCCGTTTACCGCCCGCAACAACGTTGATTTGCCAGATCCCGACAAGCCCATCAGCACCAGTATTTCACCGGCTTCGACCGTCAGCGAGCAGTCGTGCACCCCCAAAACCTGATTTGTGGCGCGCTGTACATCAGCCCGAGATTTCCCCGCATCCATTTCGGGCAACGCCCGATGCGGCGCGTCTCCGAACACGATCGAGACATTGTCAAATTCAACAGCCGCCGTCATTTGCGATCCACCCGCAACATGCGGTCCAGCATAATCGCCACCACCACAATGATAAATCCGCTCTCGAAGCCCAATGCCGTATTCACCTGATTGAGCGCCCGCACCACGGGCACGCCCAACCCGTCCGCGCCCACCAAGGCCGCGATCACCACCATCGACAGCGACAGCATGATCGTTTGGTTCAACCCCGCCATGATCTGAGGCAGCGCATAGGGGAGCTCGACTTTCCATAGTTTTTGCATCGGTGTTGCGCCAAACGCATCCGCCGCCTCGAGCAACGGTGTCGGGGTCGAGCTGATACCAAGATGCGTCAACCGGATCGGCGCCGGCACCACAAAAATCACTGTTGCAATCAGGCCCGGCACCATACCGATGCCGAAAAACACAATGGCAGGAATAAGGTATACGAAGGTTGGCAGCGTTTGCATCAAGTCCAACACAGGCCGCATGACCTGAAACAACCGCGGTCTATGGGCCGCTGCAATCCCGATGGGCACGCCAATCGCCATGCACACGACGCAAGCCGACAGCACCAATGTGATGCTTTCGGTCATTTCTTCCCAGTAGTCCTGATTGAGAATGAACAAAAAGCCCAACGTGACAAACAGGCACGTTTTCCAACTGCGTTGCAACGTCCAGGTCAGTGCGACAAAGGCCGCGATAATCACAAACGGATGCGGCGTTTGCAAGATCCACAGGATCGCATCGATCATCGCTTCCATCGCGACGGCGAGCCCGTCAAACGCCCATTCCCCGTTGGATTGCAGCCAATCGAAAAACGCAGCCGCGGTTTTGCCAACAGGTATTTTGGAATCAGTCAGCCAATCCAGCACGCAGCGCCTCCCCTTCAGGCCTCAAAGTGCCCCGCGCCGCAACGGGCGCAGGGCGGTGCCTATCTGATCACAGACCCAAGGCGGCATTCACTGCGGCAACACTATCGCCACCGTCCAGCGTGGTCACACCGTCAAGCCATGCCGCAAACACATCGGCGTTCGCGGTCAACCAATCGGTGGCTGCCTCTTCGGGGTCGGTACCATCGTTCAGGATCGCGCCCATGATCTCGTTTTCCATGGCCAGCGTGAATTTCAGGTTGCCCAGAAGTGCGCCCACATTCGGGCATTCCGCAGCATACCCGGCGCGGGTGTTGGTGTAGACGGTCGCCCCACCAAAATCGGGGCCAAAGACCTCATCTCCACCGGTCAGGTATCCCATGTCAAAATTGGCATTCATCGGGTGTGGTTCCCAGCCCAAAAAGACAATCGGTTCGTCGCGCTTGGTCAGACGTTCTACCTGTGCCAGCATCCCCTGTTCGGAGCTTTCTTTGACTTCGAAATCAATCAGACCAAACGCGCCGCCATCGATCATCGACTGGATCAGGCGGTTGCCGTCATTGCCGGGCTCGATGCCGTAGATTTGACCGTCCAGCGCATCGGCATAGGCGGCGATATCCGCGAAATCTTTGATGCCTAGATCCACGGCGGCCTTATTCACGGCCAGTGTGTATTTCGCCCCTTCGAGGTTTTCGCGCACGGTATCCACGGTGCCCGCCTCGCGGTATGGCGCGATATCGGCTTCCATCGTCGGCATCCAGTTGCCCAAAAACACATCAACATCACCTTGGGCCATCGACGTGTAGGTTACGGGAACGGACAGCACCTTGATGTCGGTGTCATAGCCCAACGCCTCAAAAATAACCGTTGTGGCGGCTGTTGTGGCGGTGATATCGGTCCAGCCCACGTCGGAAAATGTGATGTCAGAGCAGTCCGCAGCCGCCGCACCGGCCATGCTTAGAAAGGCCAGCGCACTGGCGGTTGTCTTGAGTGTCATGTGATATCTCCCATCTGGATTTCACGCCATAGATGCGCAGCCAAAACGGGCGGGTCAAGGCGAAAGGCCCGACGACCGCCCGTGGCATTCATCGCAGTGGGTCAAACGGGGCTGTCACGCCTCAGATGGTAAGTTTCTGAAAACACCAATTATTTTATTGACGGCATCGTCATCATCCGTTCGCGCAAGGCCGAAAGATTCAACCAAGAGCGTTTCCCCCTGACGATTGCTCAGACGATGTTTGAACCGGAAATCGCCGCCCTTTTCGACCACAGTTTCGATGTGCTCTTTCACAGCCTCGCGGTCGTCGGGGTGGTAATAGTCCAGCGCGCCGTCCAAATCAGGCGCGTCACCCTCAGGGCCCTCGCCATGAATGCGCGACCCTTCGGACGACCAATACACCGCCTTGGTCTTCAGATCATACGACCAAACGCCGATTTTGGCCAAGTTTTGCAACAGTTCAAGCTGCGTCAGCGCACCTTCAGCTTCGTGCCGGGCTTCGACAACCTCGCTGATATCTGTGCCAACCGAATACAACGACGACGTATACAGAGACGGATCCGCAAAGATGAAGTTCTCGGTGCTCATCCAGCACGGCTGGCCACCCTCTTGCGACACAATGGCACTGATGTCGCTGTAGCTGCCCGATTTGCTGTTCATCAACGCTTCGTCGCGCTTTTTCACGGCCAGTACGGTTTGTTTATCCGCGATCTTTTCAAAACTCTCGCCTTCGGCTTTCTGGCGGGTTGTGCCCAAAACATTGGCAAATTTCTCGCTGATCCGCAGGATCTTGCCATCGGTCGTCCGGTTGAGCATGAAAATTTCGGCGTGGTCGAGAATAAGGTCCAATTCCTGCGCAAGACCGGGGAATTCCGACACGACCATAGTCGAGCCTTTCATCTGGCCGCGCATGTCAAAGAACGGCGAACACGTCATCTTGTACCGCGCACCCTTTGAGGTAAATTCCCGCGAAATCGGCTCACCCAGTTTCAGTGTCTCGTTACAAATCGGCGCAAGCATCGGGCAGTTTTCTGGCAAGACGCATTGGCTGATATGCCGGTTCGACACCGGACGCGACAGGCCAAACATCTCGGCGGCCGCATTCGTTGCCTGCGAAATCTGCAACGCCGTATCAAGCACCATGATCGCTAAGGGCGCGGTTTCCAGAACAGACATCAATTCACCCGTTCGCCCGCTAAGCTCAGCCGCGGTGACCTGCAGTTCTTCGTTGACCGTGATAAGTTCTTCGTTAGTCGATTGCAGTTCTTCGTTCGAGGTCTCAAGTTCCTCGTTGGTGGCTTGCAGTTCTTCGTTGGTCGATTGCAATTCTTCGTTCAAAGACTGCAATTCCTCGTTCGAGGTCTCCAGCTCTTCAATGGTCTGCTGCAACGCCTCGCGGGTGGTGGCCACCTCATCTTCCAGCAGCCGAATGCGGTCGCTGTCGACGGTATCGCCGACCAGCTGCCTGTCAGTTTGCAGCCCCTTCGTGCGATCAACCTGAACCTCGCTGAACACAACCAACGCCGCGTGTTCGTTCAAGTCGCGCGCGATAATCGGATAGACGTCGAGCCGGATCTCCGCATCGTCGTCCTCTGCCAGCAAATGCCGGACACCGGTGCGATGCTCCTCATTTTTCAACGCCAGGGTGACCAAACTGCGCGCTTCTTCCCGGAAAGGCCGACGCAATAGATCAATGTGCATCTTCAGACTACTGGTCTCGTTCATCTCGATATACGGGCTGACGTTCCCATAGATCCGAATGATCGAATATTCATCTGTGACCAGAACCGAGTTTTTCCCCAATGACAGCGCCAGCGCCTCGAACATCTGACGGTCGGTCGAATATCCTGCCGTGTTGGTTTTCGGCGCAGAGGCCGCCAGAATTTTGCGCGACTGCGGCACGCTGCGTGAATTCGAAAATGGCATGTGCTCGGATCGTCGGATCGACCGCCTGCGGTAGATATGCGCAGAATGGCTGTCTTGCACGAACAATTCGTCTGATCCGGCCACTGTTTCCGCTGTCCCTAGGAACATCAACGAACTGTCCGTCAGCGCGTAATGGAACCGCGACATGACTTTGTGCTGCAGCGAGGTGCCGAAATAGATCAGCAGGTTACGGCAGCACAGCAGATCAACCTTCTGGAAGGGGGGATCCTGACACACGTTGTGATCGGAAAATAAGATCGCGGACCGCAGCGAATCGATGACCCGAATCCCGTCGTTTTGTTGGATGAAATATTGATCCGAGATATTTTTGGGGATGTCATTTAGAGCGCCCATTCCGTAAACCCCTTTGCGGGCCACCTCCAACGCGTCCTTGTCGATGTCCGTCGCGAAGATCTGCACGTGATCTTTTAATTGGACCTTGGCCCCCCCCAATGCTTCGCACAGTAAGATCGCGATGGAATACGCCTCTTCGCCGGTGGCACACCCGGCGATCCACACCCGAACCGGCCCCTTGTCCTTTTTCTTTACAAGAGCCGGCAGCAACTCGGTCAGAGCCTCAAACTCGCGTTTGTCACGAAAAAACCGTGTGACAGATATCAACAGATCCTTAAACAGCGCGTCTACGGCTTCCGGGCTACCCCGACAAAATTGCGTATATTCTTCGTGGCTTTCGATCCCTAGGGCAACCATACGTCGCGCAATCCGGCGGTTGATCGTGGTTTGTTTGTACTCCCGAAAATCTACGCGCGTACGGGCGAGCAAAATTTGCATGAGATCCGACAATAAACCCGTTTCGGAGGTTTCTTGTCGGAAGGCACCGAAATCACGCGGCGAGGTCAGAATTTTTTGCAGGTGCGTGCCAATTTCAAAAGGTCGCAACACCAAATCGACGCACCCGGTTTGCATTGCAGATACCGGCATGCCGTCATATTTTGCGCTCTCGGTATCTTGCGCGATGGTAATGCCCCCAGCCTCGCGGATCGCCTGCACACCATAGGCACCATCGGTGCCTGTGCCCGATAAGATGATGGCCATGGATTTTTCGCCGTGTTCGTCTGCGAGGCTCAGCAAGAAACGGTCAACCGACGGCTTGGGCGACGCCGCCTCGTGACTGGGATCAACCAGATTAAGTTTACCGTCTTTATAGACGACATCGGTCTTGGGTGGCGTAATATAAATCACGTTCCGTTCGGGAATGCAGCCATGCACCACATCACGCACCTTCAGACTGGTCTGGCGCGCTACCAATTCTGTCATCAAACTTTTATGGTGCGGTGACATGTGTTGCACCACCACATACGCCACCTGCAATTCTGTCGGCAATGTCGCGACTAGCTCGCGTATGGCCTCGAGCCCGCCTGCCGACGATCCTATCCCGATGATTGTCAATTCGTCAGTATCGGCTTCGTGCACGTCCACTCTCCCATGATGTTTCGAGTTTTGTGAGCGTACTTCCTCGCCCTAATCGCAACCTGTTAAAAGTAACCGAAATTTGCAATTGTAATAACGCTATGGCAACGAACACAACCCTGAGAACAGCCCTGCAACAATATTTCCCTTTTAGTTAGGCAACGGGCACCGTACGGTGGGTTCACACTTAACTACTAACTTTACTGCAAGCTAAAGCCATTGAATGCGATTTGTGGATTAAATCATGACAGATCCAAATATTATTTCACCTTTACCATCGGATTTGTCCGACCGCGTATTAACCTTCAACCTTATAATTAAAGAAGACCAATCTATTGCTATTCGATCCTCTGAAATATTGGGCCGCAAGTTCCGAAACCGTGTCTCGTTTCAAACATCTGCCGATCTCGATGATGTTTTAGTTGGAAAATTAGCCCATTCTCTGCGTAGATGCTTGGCCAACGTCCCTGAGGGGACGCAGGTTTTATCTCTACCTGAATTCGTAGTCGAATTACCGGGCCTGGTACTGTCTGGCGCTCATGTTCTCATAATGGACCTACAAGAGGGCGTCCGCAACACTATCATCCGTTTCAAGGAGTTCATGGGTGGGCTCAACAACGCGTTTATTGAAAACGTTGGCCTGCAAGAACCCTTTTCCAACCATGCAGAACGACTTGCAACGAACGTACTCGTCGATATTTGCCTCCCATTGCTAAACATGACCCGCGATTTGGAATATGGTCAAGTCGACACTAAGGACCGCGTATGCAAAGGATTTGCAGAACGTGCGCAAGAATTTGAGTTTCAGACCGAGTTGTTGAAACGGTTTATCTTCAACGCCGGTATTGGGCACGTGCAGCCAACGCAGATGCATCTTGATCCAGACTATGGGGTGAGACCTCTGGGCCTGCCGCGCGGATAAGCGCGCGGCAGATCCTCTAAAGTCCTTAAAATTATACGAATTTCAGGCTAATTAGTTAATTTTCAACTCAATTGGCATAGTCTCGCCTTATTGATGCCGCTCGGCTGGCAAAAATAAGGGTGAACCTTAAGACAGAAGCGGCCATGCCGCATGACGTGGATAAGGATCGAGCACATGAGCACAGAGCAACACAAACCAGTTACCACACCGCAGCAGGCCCGCAAAGACACAGCCCCCGCGCGGCCACCAATCACCGATTACGCCAGCATCTGAGGCGCGATTAACGGGGTGACACGGCGCCGCCGAGCTGCATAATCGCGGCCATGACAACACCCGTGTCCTCCATTCGCAACCTTGGCCCCGCGATGCAGGATGCCTGCCACACCGCAGGCATTCATTCCGCCGAAGACCTGCGCAGCATTGGCGCCGATGACGCCTACACGCAGTTGCTTCGCACTGGAACGAAACCGCATTTCATTGGCTACTATGTCCTAGTCATGGCGCTGCAAGGGCGCCCGTGGAACGACTGTAAAGGCGACGAAAAAAAGCAACTGCGCAAACGATTCGATGCGATCAAGGCCGCAGCCTTCGACGCAGGCCTCAGCGAGTTTGAAAAAATGATGGATCAAATCGGGGTCCGCGCCGCCCCCTAACGCACATCTTTTGATCACGCACAAAAAAGGCCACCCCAAACGGAGCGGCCTAAATCGTTGGTCAGTTGCCTATTCGGCTTAGCCAACCAGTTCCATGCCGGAGAAGAAATAAGCGATTTCGACCGCTGCAGTTTCTGGCGCATCGGAACCGTGCACAGAATTTTCGCCAACGCTTTCGGCGAATTCTGCACGGATGGTGCCCGGTGCCGCGTCCGCTGGGTTGGTTGCGCCCATGACTTCACGGTTTTTGGCAATGGCGCCTTCGCCTTCCAAAACCTGTACAATCACTGGCTCGGACGCCATGAATTCGCACAATTCGCCGTAAAATGGACGCTCAGAATGCACCGCGTAAAACACGCCGGCTTGGTCTTTGGTCATGTGGATACGCTTTTGCGCAACAACCCGCAGACCTGCGTCTTCGAATTTGGCGTTGATCTTGCCGGTCAGGTTGCGCCGTGTGGCATCTGGTTTGATAATCGAAAATGTCCGCTCAAGGGCCATAGTAAAACTCCACTTGTCATATTGCGCCGGGCCCCGTGCCCATACGCCTTGAATTTCGCGGCCCACCTAACACGCACGATCCCGCATGGAAAGCGGCGATTGACGCTCGGCGCGCGATGCGGCACACCGCGCCTATGTTACGCATTTCCAACATCAGCTATTCCGTCGAGGGCCGACCTCTGTTTGAAGAGGCCAGCGCCGTTATTCCCGAAGGCCACAAGGTGGGTCTGGTGGGCCGCAATGGGGCCGGCAAAACCACCCTGTTCAAGATCATTCGGGGGGAACTGTCTCTGGACGGCGGCGATTTTTCGCTGCCCAGTCGCGCACGCATCGGCGGCGTGGCCCAGGAGGTTCCATCCTCCGAGACCTCGCTGCTCGACACCGTCCTTGAGGCCGACACAGAACGCGCCGAACTGCTGAAAGAGGCCGAAACCGCCACCGACCCCACCCGCATCGCAGATATCCAGACGCGATTGGCCGATATCGACGCGTGGTCGGCCGAAGGCCGCGCCTCTAGTATCCTGAAGGGTCTGGGGTTTGAAGACGCCGAGCAGCACATGCCCTGTTCTGATTTTTCGGGCGGTTGGCGCATGCGGGTTGCCTTGGCGGCGGTGCTGTTTGCGCAGCCCGATCTGTTGTTGCTCGACGAGCCGACCAACTATCTGGATCTCGAAGGCGCGCTGTGGCTCGAAGCATATCTGGCGAAATATCCCCATACGGTGATTATCATCAGCCACGATCGTGGGCTGCTGAACCGGGCTGTCGGCGCTATTTTGCATCTCGAAGATCGTAATCTGACGCTCTATCAGGGCCCCTATGATCAATTCGCGCGCCAACGCGCCGAACAGCGCGCGGTGCAGGCCGCGATGGCCAAAAAACAACAAGCCCGCCGCGACCACATGCAGGCCTTTGTTGACCGGTTCAAGGCCAAGGCGTCCAAGGCGAAACAAGCGCAATCGCGTTTGAAAATGATCGAAAAAATGGACATGATCTCTAGCCCCGAGCAGGCGGCCAAGCGGGTGTTTACCTTCCCCGAACCCGAAGAGCTCTCGCCGCCGATTATTTCGATGGAAGGCGGGTCTGTTGGCTATTCCGACACGCCGGTGCTGAACCGGTTAAACCTGCGGATCGACCAAGATGACCGTATCGCGTTGCTGGGTAAAAACGGTCAGGGCAAATCGACCCTGTCCAAATTACTGTCGGGGCGTTTGGTTTTGATGGGCGGGAAATCCATTCAATCCAACAAGTTACGCATCGGATTCTTTGCACAACATCAAGTGGATGAATTGATCGTCGACGAAACGCCGCTGCAACATATGATCTCGGCGCGCCCGGGCATTTTGCATTCGAAATTGCGCGCGCAACTGGCGGGTTTTGGCTTGGGTCCGGATCAAGCAGAAACCGAGGTCGGGCGGCTGTCGGGGGGGCAAAAAGCACGGTTGTCGCTGTTGTTGGCCACGTTAGATGCGCCGCATCTGCTGATCCTCGATGAACCGACCAACCACCTCGATATCGAAAGCCGCGAGGCCTTGGTTGAGGCATTAACCGCCTATTCCGGTGCGGTAATTTTGGTCAGCCACGACATGCACCTGTTGTCGATGGTCGCGGACCGGCTGTGGTTGGTGTCTGACGGCACCGTACAGCCCTATGACGATGATCTTGAATCTTATCGCAAAATGCTGCTGACGCCGGAAAAGCCTGCGGGCAAACACAGCAAGAAACCCGTCGAAGCCGCAAAACCCAAACGCGCCACACGCGATGAAATTCTGGCGTTAAAATCCGAGACCCGCAAATCCGAAGGCCGCGTCACCAAGCTGAATGATATGCGTGACAAGCTCGCGAAAAAACTGGCAGATCCTGCGCTCTATGAAGACGCAAAAGCAGGCGAGCTTGAGGTCTGGAACCGCAAATACGCCGAAGTCATGCAGGCGTTGGAACGTGCCGAAGCCCTATGGATGAGCGCGCTCGAAAAGCTCGAAAAGGCCCAAGCGTAATGGCCAAGCACTGACCATGGAGCTTGCGTTTTTCATCACAGCTTTTGTGACCATGTTGGTGGTGATTGACCCCATCGGACTGGCGCCTTTGTTTGTGGCCATGACCCATGGCATGTCGTCGACAGCGCGCCGACATATCGCCTTGCGCGCCACGATCATCGGCATTGTGATCCTGCTGGCCTTTGCGATATTTGGCGAAGCATTGCTGAGCGCGATCGGGATATCCATGCCCGCATTTCAGGTGGCGGGCGGTGTGTTGCTGTTTCTGACCGCGCTCGACATGCTGTTTGAACGCCGCACCAAACGCCGCGAAGACCAGACCGAAGAAGAGCACAACGACCCGTCGGTCTTTCCGCTGGCTATTCCGCTTATTGCCGGGCCCGGTGCCATTGCATCGATCATCTTGTTGATGGGCCAACGTCCCGGCCTAGAAGGTGCCGTCATGGTGTTGGGCGCGACGGCGCTGGTTATGGTGATTGTACTGGCGTTGTTTCAGGCTAGCGGTCTGATCGAACGCGGTTTGGGCAAGACAGGCATCACCGTGGTCACGCGGCTTTTGGGCATGTTGCTGGCGGCGTTGTCGGTGCAATTCGTGCTTGATGGGCTTAGCGCATTTGGCTTTGGCCCCGGCGCGGGGTGATTTTTGCGCCTGCGTGCCTATATGGTAAGCCACGCAACAGGAGCACCCCATGCACGGCGATGACACCGGTCGGCTGATCTATTTGAGTGTTCTCGTGGGTGTGGTCGGCCTGTGGTTTTTCGCCCAAAACCGGCTCTCTGCGAACAAACTGCTGCAACAGGCTGCCGTCTGGGGATTGATCTTTTTGGGCGCTATTGCGGCATATGGCCTGTGGGATGACATCAGCCAAACCGTGCGACCACAACAAACCGTCTTTGCCGACCAAGGCAAAGTCGTTGTCCCCCGAAGCCCGGACGGCCACTATTATCTGACCGCGCAGATCAACGGCGCGCCGGTGCATTTTGTGATCGACACGGGCGCGACCATGCTGGTGCTTACCCGGGACGACGCCGCGATGGCAGGGTTGCACCCTGATACGCTGGCCTTCACCGGCCGCGCCAACACCGCAAACGGCGAAGTCCGCACAGCACCCGTGCGTCTTGATACGCTGACCCTTGGCCCTGTCACCGACACCAACGTGCGCGCGGTGGTCAACAACGGCGACATGGCCCAAAGCCTGATGGGGATGACCTATCTTCAACGCTGGGGCAAAATCGAGATCGCCAACGGCGCGCTGACCCTGACCCGCTAGCGCCGGTTAGGTCTGCGCTTTCATCTCCCAGCGGCCGCTTTCTTCAGACCAATACTGCGCGCTTGCACCGGCCGCCTTCAACGCCTTCCACTGGTCGCGCGCGACCTCAAGCGCCGATGGGTCATTGCCATCAAACAACACACACACCCTGTCCATGTCCGCCACATCGGCGGCATCGACGGCGGCACCGTCTACCGTCATCAGGCACCCTGCCCCATTGGGCGCATCCGGCCCTGTGGTCAGTAAAACGGGCTGCAACGCATCATGCGCGCCGCCCGCCATCCCATGCGGCAAAAATCCGTCTTCGGCGCCATGCCACAGCTGTTCATCCAGCCACCCCATGCGCCCCAAATCGGGCCCGCGCACCACCACCCGCATCTGCGCCCCAAGCGCTTTGCCCAGCAACATCGCCAAGGTTTGCTCGAGCGGGCGGCGGGTCAGGTGGTAAAATAACGCGGTGCCCAACGGTTTAGCCCTTCTCGAACATATCCGACACCAAGCGGTCCAACGCCCGCACGCCCCAGCCGGTGGCGCCTTTGGGGGCCAGTTTGGTGGCAGATTTCAACGAGGCAACACCCGCGATATCAAGGTGGATCCACGGCACGCCGTCTTTGACAAACCGTTGCAGGTATTGCGCCGCCGTGATCGACCCCGCAGGGCGACCGCCGATGTTTTTCATATCCGCGATGGGGGATTTCAACATGTCGTCATAGGCCTGGCCCAACGGCATCCGCCATGCGCCTTCTGCCTCTGCGCCAGCCGCCTTCAAAAACGCGTTGCACAGCACATCATCGTTGGAAAACACGCCCGCGTTTTCATGGCCCAACCCGATAATAATCGCACCCGTCAAGGTCGCCAGATCGATCATGCCCGCCGGTTCAAACCGCTCTTGCGCGTACCACATCACGTCACACAACACCAAACGCCCCTCGGCGTCGGTGTTCAAAATCTCGACAGTGTCACCCTTCATGGATTTCACCACATCGCCGGGGCGGATCGCAGTGCCAGACGGCATGTTTTCGACCAACCCGACCAACCCCACAACGTTGGCCTTGGCCTTGCGCAGCGCCAGCGCGCGCATCACGCCCGCCACAGTGCCCGCGCCGCCCATGTCCATGGTCATGTCTTCCATGCCGCCCGCCGGTTTCAGGCTGATCCCGCCGGTGTCGAAGACAACGCCCTTGCCAACCAACGCCAAGGGCGCATCCCCGTCGGCGCCGCCATTCCACTGCATCACCACCACTTTGGAAGGGCTTGCAGAGCCTTGCCCAACGGCCAGCAACGTGCGCATGCCCAGCTGTTCCAATTCTGCCTCTTCCAGCACCTCGACCTTCAGACCCAACGCCGACATCTCTGCCAGACGGTCTGCAAATTCGGTGGTGGTCAGGATGTTGGCGGGTTCATTCACCAAATCGCGGGTCATGAATGTGCCGTCAGCCACGGCCAGCAACGGCGCTGTTTCGGTTTCAAGCTTGGGCGCGTCATTGGCCATGACCTCAATCGCGCCGGGCTCTTTTGCGGGCGATGTTTTGTGATCGTTAAAGCCATAGTCGCGCAACACAGCCCCCTGCACCACAAACCCCGCACGCCGCGCCGACCCGACCGCCAACAACAGATCAGCCGTACCGCGTTTTTGCCCCAGCACAGCGCCCGCATGACGCGCCGCGATCTCGGAGGCACCGCGTGTCAAGCACACCACATCAATCGCTTCGGCCGCCATGCCCGCAGGGTACGCCAATGTCAGGCTGTCACCCTCTTTGAGGCCGGCCTCCACACGGGCGTCCAACGCGCGTTTCAACGCCCCCTTGCACAACCGGTTCACACGGCGCCCCGCGACATCCAACTTACCCCCATCGTCGACAATAAGACCCACCCGCCCCGCGTGATCGGTCAGGCGTTCAATGTCGGTTTCGCTATAGCTGACGGCTGTGAGGGTGGTCATGACGGAGCCTTTCTGGAATGAGATACACCACCGACCTAGCGCGCTCCTGCGTCAAAGACCAGATAGCAGTTTTACAGCGTGGAAGTTTCGTCTATCGTTGACCGAAACGCAGTAGATAAAATAGCGAGGGGCATGGGGTGAGCAAGATCGACAGGTATATGCTGTCGCAGTTGCTGATTTTATTTGGCTTTTTTGCGCTGGTACTGGTGGCCGTGTTTTGGATCAACCAAGCGGTTGTCTTGTTTGACAGGTTGATCAGTGACGGCCAATCGGCGCTGGTGTTTTTGGAATTCACCGCCCTAGGGCTGCCCAAACTGATCGCCACGATCCTGCCCATCGCGGCCTTTGCGGCGGCTGTCTATGTGACCAACCGGATGAACAACGAAAGCGAGTTGACCGTTTTGCAGGCAACGGGTGCGGGCCCCTACAGGCTGGCGCGCCCCATGTTGGCCTTTGGCGGGGTGGTTTTTCTATTGGCCTCACTTTTGCATCATTTGCTGCTGCCGCTGGCCTCACAACAGCTCAGCGAACGCGAAACAGAAATTTCTCAAAACGTGACCTCGGGACTGCTGACGGAAGGGACCTTTTTGCATCCCACAGACGCCATTACCTTTTACACGCGCGAAATTTCCGAAGACGGCGTGTTGCTGGATGTGTTTTTGTCAGACCGGCGCAAACCTGATGAAGGTGTCATTTATACCGCGTCCGAAGCCTACCTGCTGCGCAATCAAGACGTCACGACCTTGATCATGGTCGACGGTTTGGCGCAGCGCCTCGGCACCCAAAGCGGGCGACTGGCCACCGCTAAGTTCAGGGATTTTTCATTTGATATCAGCGCACTGAAACATCGCGATGTGGCGCTAAGAGTACGGGCGCGCAACATGACCACACCGCAACTGATGCGCCCACTCAGCGATCTGACCGAGTTAACCGGCCAACAACCCGGCGCCTTAATCGAAGAAATTCATGTCCGGTTCGCCGACCCACTGTTTTGCATCGTGGCCGCGATGATAGGGTTTTCGACGTTGCTTGTGGGCGGTTATTCGCGGTTCGGGATCTGGCGCGAGATTTTCGTCGCCTTTGGATTGCTGTTGTTGATTGATGGTGTCGGCTCGACGTTACAACGTCCTGTGCGCAGTGACCCACAGATGTGGCCGGTGCTGTATCTGCCTGTCATCTGCGGCGCGCTGCTTGTGCTGGGTATGATGTGGTACGTGGCGCGCCCCAAAAGACGCCGCCGCGCCGCGGTTCAACCTGTCGGGTCTACCCCATGATTTTACACTTCTATTTTGCCCGGCGCTTTGTCATTAGTTTTGGTATCATCACCGGTGCATTGTTTTCGATCGTCGCACTTGTGGGGCTGGTCGATGAAACGCGGCGCTTTGGCGACAGCGGCGTGAGTTTTGCACAGATTCTTGGGCTGACGCTGCTCAAAGCGCCTGAAACGGTGAACCAGATCTTCCCGCTGATCATGATTTTGGCGACGGTCATGCTGTTCCTGACGTTGGCGCGATCCTCCGAACTGGTTGCCACGCGCGCGTCGGGCCGGTCGGGGTTGCGGACGCTGATCGCGCCATTGGTCGTTGCGCTGATCATCGGCGGGCTAGCGGTCGCGATGCTAAATCCAATCGTCGCGGGAACATCCAAGCGCCATAACGCGCTGTCTGACAAGTACTACAGCGGCGGGGTCTCGACCCTGTCAATCTCGAGCGAAGGGCTATGGTTGCGGCAGGGCGACACCGAGGGCCAGACCGTGATCCGCGCGTGGCGGTCCAACGCGGATGCCTCCGTTCTCTATGATGTGACGTTTTTATCCTACACTCCCGGTCGCGGCCCCACCCAACGCGTGGCCGCCCAAAGCGCGTCCCTGCAAGAAGGGGGTTGGGCGTTGAAAGGCGTAAAACTATGGCCGTTGCAGGCCGGGATCAACCCCGAGGCCAACGCCGAAACCCACGCCGAATATTTCATCCCAACCACACTGACCCAAGCCCGCATTCGCGAAAGCCTGGGCCGCCCAAGCTCGATCTCCATTTGGGATTTGCCCGATTTCATTGCGCAACTGGACCAAGCCGGGTTTTCATCGCGCAAACATCGGGTCTGGTTGCAATCAGAACTCGCGCGGCCACTTTTCCTGATGTCCATGGTTCTTGTTGCGAGCGCCTTCACCATGCGGCATACCCGCTTTGGGGGGACCGGATTGGCGGTCTTGGCAGCGGTGCTTTTGGGGTTTGGTTTGTATTTTATTCGCAGCTTTGCGCAAATTCTGGGCGAAAGCGGGCAGATCCCTATTTATCTGGCGGCTTGGGCGCCACCGGTCGCGGCGGTATTGCTTGCGCTGGGTCTGTTACTCCATGCAGAGGACGGCTGACACGTGAGACATCTCTTAATCGCGCTGGCTGTGACCTTGTGGTCCACCACAACCATCGCACAAGAAACACCACCCCCAGCGGCCGTTTTGGTCGCGGATGAACTGTTCATCGCCAATAACCGCGAACTTATCGCGCGCGGCAATGTCGAGGCATTGCAAGGCACGACGCGGCTGACGGCCAAAGAGATCGCATATGACCGCGACACCGGCGCGTTGGTCATAACCGGCCCGATTGTGTTGCAGGACGGCGAAGATATCACGGTTCTGGCCTCTGCGGCCGAACTGGATGCAACCCTGCGCACCGGTCTTTTGACCAGCGCCCGGATGGTGCTGAGCCAGCAGCTGCAACTGGCGGCGGTACAAATTCAACGCGTCAACGGGCGCTATAGCCAACTGTCTAAAACCGCGGCAACGTCTTGCCGGGTCTGCAACGACGGAACGCCGCCTTTGTGGCAGATCCGGGCCAAACGGGTTATTCACGACAAACAAGAACGCCAGTTGTATTTCGATGGCGCGCAGCTTTTGATCCGCAATATCCCGGTTTTCTACATCCCGCGACTGCGGCTGCCTGACCCGACCCTCAAACGGGCGACCGGATTTTTGTTCGCTGAGCTACAACAAACGTCGCAGTTCGGTCCGGGGATCAAGATCCCGTATTTCATCAACATCGCCCCTGACCGAGACCTGACCTTGACCCCGTATATCGCACGGGATTCGACCACGCTGGAATTGCGCTACCGGCAGGCCTTCCGCAAGGGTAACATCGAACTCAACGGGGCGATCTCCAGGGATGGCCAGCGACCCGGCGAAACGCGCGGGTATTTCTTTGCCGACGGCAACTTTGCGCTCAAGAACGACTTTAATTTAAGCTTTGATATCGAGCTGGCAACCGACGATGCCTACCTGAGCGAATATTCCATCTCGGGCAAAGACCGGCTGGACAGTGCGATCACCATAAGCCGCGTGCGCCGCGATGAATATATCTCGACTGGGTTGACCGTATACAGATCGCTGCGCGACGACGAAGACAATTCGACTCTGCCCACAGTTGTCGCTGATGGTCTCTACGAATCGCGTCATTTCCCGTCTCGTTTGGGTGGCGAGTTGCGATTTCGCCTAGATTCCAACGTGCATTACCGAGCTTCGGACGATGACACCTTGGGGCGGGATGTGGCGCGCATCAGTGCCGAAACCGATTGGCTGCGCAGCTGGACACTACCGGGCGGTTTGCGCGCCGATGTTCAAGTGGGAACAACCGCAGACCTGTTCCAGACACGACAAGACAGCACAGTCGGAAACACGGAATCCCAAATTAGCCCGCGCGGATCTGTGGCCCTAAGGTACCCATTGTCCCGGACTGGGCAAAACGATGTCACCCAACTGCTGGAACCCATCATACAGGCCGCATGGGTCGGTGGAAGTCGGCTTGATGTGGTAAACGAAGAAAGCACGCGCGTTGAATTCGATGGCGGTAACCTGACATCCCTGTCACGTTTCCCCGAAGTGGACCGGCGTGAACGGGGCCGGTCACTGGCGGTCGGTATGAACTGGTCGCGGTTTAATCCCGAAGGGGTTGATACCTCGCTGACCTTTGGCCGTATCCTTCGCCAAGACGCCGATGACGCGTTTTCTGAAAGCTCGGGTCTGTCGGGGGTGACATCGGATTATCTAGTCGCAGGTCAGGCAATCACGCAAAACGGTTTGATCATGACCGCGCGCAGCTTATTTGATGCCGACTTCGACTTTACCAAGTCGGAAATCCGGGGGGATTACACCGGGCGCCGGGCCACGCTGGGTGGCAGCTACCTGTGGCTGGTCGCCGATGACGCCGAAGACCGCGCCGATAGTATATCGGAAATCACTCTGGACGGGTCCTACGGTATCGATAGATACTGGACCGCCTCGGCAGATTGGCAATACGATCTATCTCTGGCGCGGGCCTCAAGTGTGGGCCTTGGCCTGCAGTACGAAAACGAATGTGTCGCAGTCGCCTTGAACTTTGACCGGCAGTTTGCGTCATCGACGAGCCTTGAACCGAACACGACTTTGGGCTTTACCGTCACGTTACGGGGGTTTTCGGCGGTCAAAGGCACTGAAACCTACACGAAGGCATGCGATCAATGACGAGGATGACAGCCGTGAGCAGATTGAAAACCACCATTGCCCTTATGGCGAGCATTGCGTTTACCGCGCCGGTCGCCGCGCAGGGGTTGTTTGACCCGGTTGTGGTGGTCAATGACGATATTGTCACCGAATACGAAGTGGCGCAGCGCAGCGCGTTTTTGCAGATGCTCAACTCTCCCGACTCGGGCCGTGACGACGTGATCGAAACCTTGATCAACGAACGGCTCCAGCGGCAAGCCGTTGATACGGCGGGCCTGGAACTGACCGATGAGGGGCTCAATGCGGGGCTCGAAGAATTCGCAGCGCGCGCCAACATGAACGCCGAAGAATTTATGGCCGCGCTCGCCAGGGGGGGTGTCGCCGAAGAGACCTTTCGTGATTTTGTGCATGTGGGTGTGTCATGGCGCGAATTAATCAGCGCGCAGTTTGGGTCACGGGTGCAAGTCTCTGAAAGAGAAATCGACCGCGCGATGGGATCCAGCACCGGCACCACTGGCATCCGTGTGCTGGTGTCCGAGATCATCATCCCCGCCCCCCCCGAGCGCCGGGACGAGGTTGACGACATCGCCCGAGAGATCGCAGCCAGCGGTTCTATCGATGAATTCTCAAGCTATGCGCGCGAATATTCCGCCACAGCCACACGCGACGCAGGTGGCCGGTTGCCTTGGCAGGACCTCAACAACCTGCCTCCGGTGTTGCGACCCATCTTGCTGTCGCTCGCACCGGGAGAGGTCACCACCCCGCTGCCGATCCCCAATGCGGTTGCGCTGTTTCAGCTGCGCGATATCCAAGAAACCAGCACACCTTCGAAGGAATTTGCAGCCATCGACTATGCGGCCTACCTCATTCCGGGGGGACGGTCGCCCGCAGGGTTAGCCGCTGCCGCAAAGGTCGCCGCCCAAGTCGACGTATGCGATGATCTTTACGGCGTTGCCCAAAACCAACCCCCAGAGGTTCTGGAACGCACCATATTGCCGCCCTCCGAGATCCCACAGGATATCGCGATTGAACTCAGCAAGCTCGACCCCGGTGAGGTCTCCACCACGCTTACGCGCGCCGACGGTCAAACCTTGGTGTTCTTGATGATGTGTGGCCGGACGGCGGCAGTCAACGAAGAGGCCAGCCGCCAAGGCGTCGCCAATTCGCTGCGGTCTGCACGGTTGAACGCCTACGCAGACAGCCTGCTCGACGAGCTGCATGCGGACGCCCGTATCGTCACCCCATGACAGCCACCGCGCCCGTGGTCATCAGCTGCGGCGAACCTGCTGGCATCGGGCCAGAGATCGCCGTGCGCGCCTGGAACGAACTGCGCGGGGCGGTGCCCTTGGTCTGGGTGGGCGACCCGCGCCATTTGCCCAAGGGCACGACCTATGACTGCATCGACACACCTGCGCAGGCCGCAGATGTCGTGGCGCACGCCCTGCCCGTTTTGGCGCACCCTTTTGCCCAGCCGACCACCCCCGGCACCCCAAACCCCGCCAATGCGCAAGGTGTGATCGACGTCATTGCCGCCTGCGTTGGTCTGGTGCAATCCGGGGCCGCAAGGGCGCTGTGCACGGCCCCTATCCACAAACACGCACTGATCGAGGGCGCCGCGTTTGGCTACCCGGGCCACACCGAATATCTGGCCGCCTTAGCGGGGGGGGACGCACAAGCCGTGATGATGTTGGCGTCTGACCAGCTGCGGGTGGTGCCCACCACCATCCACATCGCCCTCGAAGACGTGGCAGCGGCCTTAACGCCCGACCTGCTGCGCCGCACCATCCAGATCACCCATACAGATCTACGCGACCGGTTTGGGATCGCCGAACCCCGTCTGGCAATTGCGGGGCTGAACCCTCATGCAGGCGAAGGGGGCGCCATGGGGCGCCAAGAAATCGATTGGATCGCTGATCTGGTCGCGCAGATGGCCACCGAAGGGTACAACGTGGTTGGCCCGCTCCCCGCAGATACGATGTTTCACGCAGCCGCCCGCGCGCGCTATGATGTCGCCATTGCCATGTACCACGATCAAGCCTTGATCCCGATCAAGACGCTGGATTTTGACCGCGGCGTAAACGTCACATTGGGGTTGCCCTTTGTGCGGACATCACCGGATCATGGCACCGCGTTTGACATTGCAGGTCAGGGCATCGCGAACCCCACAAGCATGATCGAAGCCATCAAATTGGCCAACCAGATGGCCAACCCGTGACGCCTTTGGCAGGCATATTGAGAGACCCCCCCCCATGAGCGTATTTGACACTCTGCCCCCGTTGCGTGACGTGATCGCCGATCATGGGTTGCGGGCACGTAAATCAATGGGCCAGAACTTTCTGCTCGACCTGAACCTGACGTCCAAAATCGCGCGACAGGCGGGGGATTTGACGGGGTGTGACGTGCTAGAGATCGGCCCCGGCCCCGGTGGCCTGACGCGCGGGTTGCTGTCTGAAGGCGCGCGCCACGTCTTGGCCATTGAGAAAGACGCACGCTGTTTGCCCGCCCTGGCGCAAGTCGCTGCGGCCTATCCCGAACGGCTGACCGTCTTGGAGGGCGACGCGCTAGAGATCGACCCTTTGGTGCATCTCACGCCCCCCATCCGGGTTGCGGCAAACCTGCCCTACAACGTCGGCACAGAGCTATTGGTGCGTTGGTTGACCCCAAAAGAATGGCCCCCGTTTTGGCAAAGCCTGACCTTGATGTTTCAGCGCGAAGTCGCAGAGCGGATCGTCGCGGCCCCCGGCAGTAAGACCTACGGCAGGTTGGCGATTTTGGCGCAATGGCGCTCTGACGCGCGGATCGTGCTGCAATTGCCCCCCGAGGCGTTTACCCCGCCGCCCAAAGTGTCCAGTTCGGTGGTGCATTTAACGGCGCTGGCCGAACCGCGGTTTCCCGCTGATGCGCAGATCCTTAGTCGCGTTGTCGCGGCGGCGTTCAACCAACGGCGTAAAATGTTGCGCGCAGCGCTCAAAGGCGTCGCACCTGACATCGAAGACCGCTTGATTGCGGCCGGGCTAAAACCCACGGACCGCGCCGAACAAGTCCCCCTAGAAGGGTTCTGTGCTTTGGCCCGCGCCGTCGCCCAGACATAAAAAAACCCCGCATCGCGCGGGGCTTTTTATGATTTATTCTGCCGCTTTGGGCGCGTCGTCGCCCCCCGGTGCATCTCCACCTTCGGTGGCCTCAGGCTTGGGCCGAGGCTTGCGGCGCGGTGCGCGCTTTGGCTTGGGTTTCGGCTTGGGCTGGCTTTCAGGGGTGTCCACCAAATTGGCCTCACCCTCTTGCGCAGGTACGTCCGGTTGCGGCTGCGATGCCTGATCTGCGGCTTGGTTGGCCGCTTGCTGCGCCGCTTCGCGTTCCTGACGCTCGGTGCGCTCGCGATCACGCTCGGCTTGGCGTTCGCGGTTCTGGCGCTCTTGCTCTTCGCGGCGGGCATCAATTTCGCGCTGCGCTTCGGACAGCATGCGGGTGTAATGTTCCGCATGTTGTTGGAAGTTTTCAGCCGCCACACGGTCATTGCTCAGTTGAGCATCGCGCGCCAACTGGTTGTATTTCTCAATGATCTGCTGCGGCGTACCGCGGACTTTGCCCTCAGGGCCAGAACTGTCAAACACACGGTTCACGACGTTGCCGCCTTGATTGCCTTGTGAACGGTGACGGTTGCCCTTGGAACGGGACCGGGATCTCGATGATTTCATGAAATTCGCTCAGCCTTCGTGCTGTGGATCGTAGGCCGAATGCCTATAAATTTTTCGCGCATCCGGAATATTAACTATGTTGGGCTTACCGCCGCGCGGGACCGCCCTTTATAGGCATCCACCGCTGCAACATCTTTGAATAAACATGCGCACGGCTTTGCCGCAAGGGGTAACAACGCATTTTAGACAGAATTAGCAGAAATTCCCTTGTTCTCAGACGATATCACCCCGGTTTCGCCGCGCTGACCACCCTATCATGGCCCCCAAGATCAGGGAGAATCGCCACCTCTCCCCAGCCCTGTGCCCGAAAGATATCGGTGACCTGCGCTCCTTGCCGGTAACCGATTTCAACCAAGACGCGACCGCGTGCATTTAGGTATCCCTGTGATTGCGCCGCAATGATCCGGTAGACCGACAGCCCGTCCTGTTCATCGGTCAGCGCAATGCGCGGTTCGTGGTCGCGCAGCTCGGGTTGGACGGTCGCCATTTCGGCCGCCGCCAAATAGGGCGGGTTCGCGACGATCAGATCATAGCGCCCCTCGACGGCCTCGAACCAATCCGATTGCATGATCTGCGCGCGGTCGGCCACAGCGTGGCGCGCGGCATTGGCGCTGGCATGCAAACAGGCCGCGTCCGAGACATCGACACCAAGACCCGTGGCGTCTTGTCGTTCGGCCAACAGCGTCACCAAAATGCAGCCCGACCCGGTGCCCAGATCCAGCACCCGGTCAAAGGGTGCAGACAACGCGGCCTCTATCAAGGTTTCAGTCTCGGGGCGCGGGTCCAGAACATCACGGCTGATGTTAAAGGGCCGCCCGTAAAATTCGCGCGCGCCGATCAATTGCGACACAGGCACGCGCACAGCCCGCAGCGCGATCAGGCTTTCATACCGTTCGGCGATTTCGGGGGCGATGTCTTCGGGCGCGATCAACGTCACCCGCGCGGCATCGACCTTGGCGGCATGCGCCAACAGCACCCGTGCATCGCGCGCAGGGTCCGGCACGCCAGCGGCCCGCAACCGCGCCATGGCCGCAACCATGGCTTGGGCCGCGGTCACTGCCCCATCTCCGCCATCATCCGGGCCTGTGCATCCGCCGTCAGCGCATCGATGATTTCATCGATATCGCCCTGCATCACCGCATCCAACCGATAGAGCGTCATGTTGATCCGGTGATCCGTCATGCGCCCTTGCGGGAAATTATAGGTCCGGATGCGTTCAGACCGGTCGCCCGACCCCACCTGCGCCGCCCGGTCCGCCGAGCGTTCAGTATCAACGCGCGACCTCTCCAGATCATAGAGCCGCGCCTTCAGGACCTGCATCGCGATCTCGCGGTTGCGGTGTTGTGATTTCTCGGAACTGGTGACAACCAGCCCGGTGGGAATATGCGTGATCCGCACCGCAGAATCGGTGGTGTTGACGTGTTGCCCGCCCGCCCCCGACGACCGCATAGTATCAATGCGCAGGTCGTTGGCTTCGATCTGGATATCAACGTCTTCGGCCTCGGGCAGCACCGCCACCGTGGCCGCAGATGTGTGAATGCGCCCGCCGCTTTCGGTGCTGGGCACCCGCTGCACCCGGTGCACGCCGCTTTCAAATTTCAACCGGGCAAAGACGTTCTGGCCTTTGATATGCGCGACCATTTCCTTGACCCCGCCCAATTCGGTCTCTTGCAGTTCGATGATATCGAAGGCCCAACCGTTGCTTTCGGAATACCGCTGATACATGCGCATGAGATCGCCAGCAAACAACGCCGCCTCATCGCCGCCGGTGCCGGGCCGAATTTCCAACATCGCCGGTTTGGCATCTGCCTTGTCACGGGGCAACAGCGCCAGTTGCAACGCGGCTTCGGCCTTGGGTAGGGCCGCTTTTATCCGGGGCAGTTCCTCTTCGGCCAGCGCCGCCATGTCGGGGTCCGCCAACATCTCTTGCGCTTCTTGCATGTCGGTCAGCAGGCGTTGATAGGCCGCGATCTGTTCGACCACAGGGCGCAGGTCCGAATATTCTTTGGCCAACGTTGCGATATCAGCAGAGACATCACCCGCCGCCATCGCGGCTTCAAGATATTCGAAACGGGCAGTGATCTGGTGTAATTGGTGTGCAGGGATCATCCCGCGTCTGTCCGATATTGAACGGCTTTGGTCAAGGCCCCGGCTGTGCTAAGGTGCCTTGATGAAACGTTTCAGCTGCCTTCTGGCCCTATCGGCCCTGCCAGCCTTGGCAGACACCACCTATCCCGGCGGCCGGCCCGTGGACTGTTATTGCACCGATACCTCCGGTAGCCGCATTGAGCTGGGCCAGACCATCTGTCTTCGGGTGGACGGGCGCATATTCACGGCGCAATGCCAGATGTCGCTGAATGTGCCGATGTGGCGCGAAATTCAGCCGCAATGTGTATCATCGTGACTGGACAGCCGCGATCACCCGCTGCAACCGGGCCCGGTTGACCCCAAGATCTGACCGACCAAACCGCAACCGCCCATAGATGCGCAGCTGATCACCATGAAGCTCTATCGTTGTCAGATCCGGGAACCCGATCACCGCAGACCGGGTCGCATAGGTGACGCGCCCGCTGTCCACCGACCCCGCCAAGACCCGCGTGCGCGGTTCCGCCCGCAGCGCGGCATCCGCCTGCGCCATAATCCCGGCATCACCGGGGATCACACGTGCCGCGCCACCCGTTAGGTAAACGTCGGCGGTATGGGGCACGGGGCGGTGCCAACGCGCCGGATCCAACGGCGCCAGCCGCACATAGGCCAGTGCCAAGAAAATGCCCGCAACAAGCACCCACGCGATATTTTTTCCCATGCTGCGTCCTTTCCAATGACACCGGCGCCAGAGCTGTTAATAAAGGTTAACCACGTCGCAGAATTTCTGCCTAAAAGATATTTTTTAGGCTATGCCCAACCGACTGTGGTGGAAGGTATATTTGTGAAAAAATTATTAATTATCAGCATTCTAACTCTTTTGTCCGCCTGTGCCAAAGGGCCTGATGCGATCGCGCCTGTGCCACTGGGCGATGCCTACACGGGGCTGTCATGCGACCAAGCCAACAAGACCCTGATCGCAGAACGCCAGACCCTCGCCGCGCTCGAAAAACAACAGCGCAATGCGCGAGTTGGCGACACGGTTGGCGTCTTTTTGCTGCTGCTCCCTGTCAGTTCGATCACCGGCAATGACGTCGAAGGCAAGCTGGCAACGTCAAAGGGCAAAGTCATAGCCCTTGAACAAAGAGCGCTGTCGTGTTGACCGTCAGCGGCTCTTAACGCCTGGCAGCACGCACATCAGCTCAAACAGGATATTCGCCGCCGTCAAGGCGGTGTTGCCTGTGGGGTCATAGGGCGGTGAAACCTCGACCAAATCGCACCCAACGATGTTCAGCCCTTTGAGCGCGCGAATAAGTTCCATCGCCTGTGGGGTCGTCAGGCCACCGATCTCGGGCGTGCCCGTGCCCGGCGCATAGGCCGGGTCCAGACCATCGATGTCAAAACTGACATACACGGGTTGTTCGGGGCCAATATCGCGCCGCACTTCACCCCCCAATGTCGACAGACTGCGGTGCCACAATTCCTGCGCGGGGAACTGCTGAAAGCCCCAACCTTGGGCTTCGGTGAAATCTTCGGCGGTGTACCCCGTGCCTCGCAGCCCAATCTGATAGGTCTTATCCGCAACGATCAGACCTTCTTCATAGGCACGCCGAAACACCGACCCATGGGTTTCGCGTTCGCCAAACATGTCTTTGTTCACATCGGCATGGGCATCCACATGCACCACAGCCACAGGGCCAAACCGTTTGTGCATCGCCCGCAAAATCGGCAACGTGATCGAATGATCGCCCCCCATCGCCATCGGCATCGCATCGTAATTCAGGATCGCCTCATAGCTTTCCTGCACGATCCGCAGGCTGTCTGTCAGCGAAAACGTATTGATCGCCAGATCGCCGATATCGGCCACTTGCAGGCTGTCAAACGGCGCGGCCCCGGTGCCCATGTGGTAGGGCCGGATCATCGAACTTTGGCCGCGGATCTCTTTGGGGCCAAACCGGGTGCCCGACCGCCACGAGGTGCCGATATCTACGGGGATGCCCACAAAAGCGACATCCAGCCCCTTGAGATCATTCACATAAGGCAGCCGCATAAAACTGCCGGGGCCGGAAAATCGGGCTAGGTCATTGCCGCTGATAGGTTGGTTCTTACTGCTCATTCTGCACTTTCTTCACGCATTCGCCAGCCCAGTAGGCTGAGAAGTTCTGTTGCAACATGCGCCCCCGCAATCGCTGTCGCTCCGGTTGTATCAAACGGAGGCGAAACCTCAACAACATCCCCACCACAAATGTTGATCCCCGCCAAATCGCGCAACATCATCGCCGCCTGCGCGCTGGTCAATCCGCCCCACACAGGCGTGCCGGTGCCCGGCGCATAGGCCGGATCGAGCGCATCTATGTCAAAGGTCAGGTAGCACGGCCTGTCGCCCAAAATGCCCTTGATCTTTTGCACCACAGCCGCTGGGCCGGTTTCGTGTACCTCGCGGGCGTCGATCACATGCACGCCCAATGTGTCCTCATTGGTGGTGCGAATGCCCACCTGCACCGAAGTCGCCGGATCCACGATGCCAGATTTCACCGCCTTGTAAAACATTGTGCCATGATCGACCCGCGCCATGTCATCATCCGGCCAAGTGTCGGTGTGCGCATCAAACTGCAACAGGCTGATGGGTCCGTATTTTTCCGCATAGGCCTTGAGGATCGGAAAGCTAATATAGTGATCGCCGCCCAACACCACGCTGGCCGCACCCGCATCAAGAATACCGCGAATATGCGCTGTCAACGCATCGGGGAACACAGGCACATTGGCATAATCAAACGCCAGATCGCCGTAATCGACGATCACCCGTTCGCTGAGCACATCAAAGGGCCAGCCATAGGGCGCATCGGGGGCCTGCAGGGCGCTGGCCTCACGGATGGCGCGGGGCCCCAGACGCGTGCCCGGCCGGTTGGTCACCGCCTGATCAAAGGGCACGCCAGTTACGGCGATATCTACCCCGGTCAGGTCCTTGGTATAGCGCCGCCGCAAAAACGACAGCGCGCCACCAAACGTGAGCTCAAAGCTCGGGCCTTTGGGATCATCGCGCGTAAACGCATGATCCATCTGGGTCTTGGCATCTTCCAGCGCCACCAGCCTAGGCCCCGGCGGTCGCCGGTTGGGCGCGTTCTACCAGCCGCGCAAAGAATGACGCGCCAATGGGGGCAATGTCATCGTTGAAATTATACTTGGGGTGGTGCACGCCTGCGCCCTCGCCCTGCCCCAACATCAAATACGCACCGGGCCGGGATTCGAGCATATATGAAAAATCCTCGGCGCCCATGACCGGGTCAATATCGGTTTTGACCCCGGCCTCGCCCGCAATTTCGCCCGCAACCTCGGCGGCGAATGTCGCCTGTGCTGCATGGTTAACTGTGGGCGGGTAGCCATAATCGATCTCGAGCGCGACTTGCAGGCCATAGCTGGTGGCATGGCCATCGACGATCTCTTGCATGCGCTTTGCGACCATTGCCTGCACGTCTTTGCTAAAGGTGCGGATGGTCCCGTTGATGTAGCATGTCTCGGGGATCACATTATCGGTGGTGCCCGTGTGGATCTGCGTGGTCGAAATCACCAGCTGGTCCAATGGGTTACGGTTGCGACTGACGATAGTCTGCAACGACTGCACCAACGCGCAGGCCGCCACAACCGGGTCGACCGCATCATGGGGGCGCGCCGCATGCCCGCCCTTGCCGGTGATCCGAATATGGAACGTATCAGCCGCCGCCATGATCGGGCCGGTGCGGGTGTTAAAGCTGCCAAAATCCTTGCCCGGTGAATTGTGGATCGCATAAACCTGCGCCACGTCGAATTGGTCCATGATGCCCGCCTTTACCATGACCTCGCCGCCGCCGCCGTCTTCTTCGGCCGGTTGGAAAATCAACGCCACACGGCCCGAAAAATTGCGCGTTTCCGCCAGATATTTCGCAGCCCCCAGCAACATCGTGGTGTGCCCATCGTGGCCGCAGGCGTGCATCTTGCCCTCGTGGATCGACGCATAAAGCAGCCCGGTTTCTTCGGTCATCGGCAGGGCATCCATATCAGCGCGCAACCCGATGGTGGGGCCGTCGCCGCGCCCGTTGATGATCGCCACAATGCCCGTGGTCGCGATACCCTCATGCAATTCGTCAACGCCAAAGCTGCGCAGCTGATCGGCCACAAACGCCGCCGTTTTATGACATTCCATGCCCAATTCAGGGATCGTATGCAGATGCTGGCGCCAGGCCGTCATCTCGGCACTCATGTCGGCAATCCGGTTTACAACGGGCATGGGGTGGACTCCTTGGGTGATTGTTTGTCAGGTGCATCTGACACAACACACAGGCACGCTGCAATGGCTGACGACCTCATCCACGACCGCAATGCGGGAATTGAACGCTTGCTGCACATTATGCAGCGGCTGCGTGACCCCAAGATCGGATGCCCGTGGGATATCGAACAAACCTTCGACACCATCGCGCCCTACACAATCGAAGAGGCCTATGAGGTCGCCGACGCTATTGAGCGGCGCGATTGGCCCGAGTTAGAGGGCGAATTGGGCGATCTGTTGCTACAAACGGTCTATCACACGGCCATGGGCGCCGAGGCGGGGCATTTCACATTTCAATCGGTGGTACAGGCGATCTGCGACAAGATGGTCGCGCGCCATCCCCATGTGTTTGGCGATGAAAGTCGCGACAAATCCAGCGCCCAGCAAACCGCCGATTGGGAACAGATCAAGGCGGCTGAACGCGCAGGCAAGGCGCAAAAAGGCACGTTGGATGGCGTCGCTGTTGGCCTGCCCGCCCTGCTGCGCGCGTTGAAATTGCAAAAACGGGCTGCGCGTGTGGGGTTTGATTGGCCATCGACGACGCAGGTGTTGGATAAAATCATCGAAGAAGCCGCCGAATTGGTCGAGGCCAAAGACACGCTCACGCAGGCTGAGGTCCACGAAGAATACGGTGATTTGATGTTTGTGATGGCCAATCTGGGCCGACATCTGGACCTAGACCCAGAGGCCGCATTGCGCGCGGCCAACGCCAAATTTACCCGCCGGTTTGAGGCCGTCGAGGCGCGATTGGCGCAGATTGGCAAAACCCCTGCCGAGAGTGATTTGGCCGAAATGGACGCATTGTGGGACGCCGTGAAACACGCCGAACGCGCGCCCTAAGACAGATCAGCGCAGCTGTGCTCAGACCGGCCAGAGCCGCTGGACAATTCCGATGCGACTGATATCACACGAACAATAAGAAACTGGAGCAGCCATGTCCCCCCGCAAAATTATTATCGACACAGACCCCGGCCAAGACGACGCCGTTGCCATCCTCTTGGCGCTGGCCAGCCCAGAAGATATCGAGGTTTTGGGCATCACATGTGTGGCAGGCAACGTGCCGCTGTCGCTGACGTCCAAGAACGCGCGCATCATCTGCGAGCTGGTGGGCAAGCCCGACGTCAAGGTCTATGCAGGGTGCGACCGCCCGCTGGGCCGCGAACTGGTCACGGCCGAACACGTGCACGGCGAAACCGGGTTGAACGGCCCCGTCTTGCCCGACCCAACCATGCCTCTGCAAGACATGCACGCCGTCGATTACCTGATCGAAACATTGCGTGCGGCGGCGCCCAAATCGGTGACGCTGTGCCCGCTTGGGCCGTTGACCAACATCGCCACCGCCTTGACCCGCGCGCCAGACATTGCCGCCGCTGTGGATGAGATCGTCTTGATGGGGGGGGGGTATTTTGAAGGGGGCAACATCACCCCCACCGCCGAATTCAACATTTATGTTGACCCACAAGCCGCTGATATTGTGTTTAAATCCGGCATTTCCATCGTGGTTATGCCGTTGGATGTCACGCATAAGGCACTGGTCACATCGCCTCGTAATGCTGCCTTTCGCGCGCTTGGCACTGCTGCGGGCACGGCCGTTGCCGAGATGACCGATTTTTTCGAACGGTTCGACAAAGAGAAATACGGCTCTGAGGGCGCGCCACTGCACGACCCATGTGTCACCGCGTATCTGATCGACCCTGCGCTGTTCAAAGGCCGCCACATCAATGTGGAAATCGAAACCACATCGGAATTGACCATGGGCATGACCGTCGCTGACTGGTGGGGCGTGACCGACCGCCCGGCCAATGCGTTGTTTATCAAAGACATTGATGCGGACGGGTTCTTTGCCCTGCTGACCGAGCGCCTGGCCCGGCTATGAGCGCCGTCCTGACCCTGGCGCAACCCGAACACGCCGATCGGCTGGATGCGCTGGTGGCGGCGTTTCATGAGGAACACGGCATTGATCTGCCCCAAGACGCACGCCGGGCCGGGGTCGCCCCGCTGCTGGAGGGCTCGCCCCATGGTGCGGCCTATCTGATAGGCCCCGCCCGTGCGCCCATCGGATATGTGGTGATCACCTTTGGTTGGTCGCTGGAATTCGGCGGGCTGGACGGGTTCATTGATGAAATATTCATCCGCCCCGGCGTGCGTGGGCGCGGCATTGCCTCTGAAACATTGCAAAGCTTGCCCCGTGCGTTGGCGGGTGCGGGCCTGAAGGCGCTGCATCTTGAGGTAAAGCGCGACGATGACGCGACCCACCGGCTCTATGCGCGGGCGGGTTTTAGCGCCCGGCCCGATTATATGCTGATGACGCGCCGGTTCTAGCCGCACCCACTGGTGCACACCGCACCGGCCCCCTATGTAGAGGGCATGACGTTTACAGCCCCCTTCGACAACAGCTATGCCGATCTGCCAGCGGGTTTCTACACCCGGCAAGATCCGACCCCGGTGCGCGCCCCAAAACGGGTGGCCTATAACAGCGCATTGGCGACGCTATTGCGCCTGCCCGACGCATCTGAGCCAGAATTGACCGCGATCTTTTCGGGGCAACGCGTGCCACTGGGCGCCGACCCGTTGGCGCAGCTTTATGCGGGGCATCAGTTTGGCAGCTACAACCCACAGTTGGGCGATGGGCGCGCGGTGTTGTTGGGTGAAACCATCGGCACCGATGGCATCCGCCGGGATATTCAGCTGAAGGGGTCGGGGCCCACGCCCTATTCCCGGCGTGGGGATGGCCGTGCGTGGCTGGGCCCTGTGTTGCGCGAATATGTGATTTCGGAGGCGATGCATGCGCTTGGCGTCCCGACCACCCGCGCCCTTGCGGCCACGTTAACGGGCGAAGACATCTACCGCGAAACCGCCTTGCCCGGCGCCGTTTTGGCCCGCGTCGCGCAAAGCCATCTGCGGGTGGGCACCTTTCAGGTGTTCGCCCACCGGGGCCAAAATGCGGAACTGTCGCAGCTGACGCAATATGCCATCGACCGCCACGACCCGGGTGCCAAAACCCCGATGGATCTACTGCGTGCAGTCTGTGCCCGGCAGGCTGATCTGGTCGCGGCGTGGATGTCGGTGGGGTTCATCCACGGGGTGATGAACACCGATAATTGCACGATATCAGGCGAAACCATTGACTACGGTCCTTGCGCTTTTATCGATGATTATCATGAAGATACGGTGTTTAGTTCTATCGACCGGACGGGGCGCTACGCCTATTCCAACCAACGGCATGTTATCGTCTGGAACATGGCGCAATTCGCCACGGCCCTTTTGCAACAACTGGATGACCCCGCAGCGGGCGTCGAAGAGGCAACCGCGATCATTGACGCCATGCCCGGCCAGATCGACGCCGCGTGGCTGGCCCGTTTTGGCGCCAAGGTTGGCCTGACATCCCCCGGCCCGGATGATGCCACGCTGATCCAAGACCTACTGACGTTGATGCAAAACGACGGGGCCGATTTTACCAATACATTTGATGCGCTTGCACGGGGTGATGCCCGCGACCAATTTGTGAACCGGGCGCGCTTTGATCGCTGGTCTATACGCTGGCAGGATCGGCTATGCGACGAACCGGCCCCGCAAAACACCATGCAGGCGGCATCGCCGCGGGTCATCCCGCGCAACCACCGCATCGAAGACATGATCGCCGCCGCCGTCGCAGGTGATTTCGCACCGTTTGACCGGCTGATGACCGCGCTGGCCGACCCCTACGGCACCGATGATCTTGATCTGATGCATCCGCCGACCAAAGCGCAACGTGTGCCAGCAACATTTTGTGGCACCTGATCAATCTACGGCGTGGTTTCGGGGCCGGCGGTTGATCAGATACAGGCCGCCCGCAACAAGCGCCAGCGCGCCCCACACCTTGGGACTGACGTGTTCGTCCAAAAGCGCCCACCCCAAGATCACCGCGAAAACAGGCGACAAAAAGCTAAATGAGGCGACCGCAGAAGCGGGATAAATAGACATCAGCCAGAACCACGCCAGAAACCCCAAGCTGGCGACGGCAACAATTTGAAATATCAGCCCCGCCACGTGGATGGGTTGTACATCGCGGATCAAATCCCCGAACCCTAAAGAGGCCAGCAACAAGATCGGCGCGGATACCAGCACCTGAAACATCAGCTGATGCGCAGGCGCCACGGTTTGCAGCGGCGTCGCCTTGACGCAGAGCGCAATGCCGGCCCAACACAAAGCCGCCGTCAACGCCAACAAGTCGCCGGTCAGGCTGGCGGTGACATCGCTGTGGTCCAAAAGCGCCAGCGCAACGCCCCCCATCGCCAGCGCCATCCCCGCCAATCGCCGCCCGGTCAAACGGTCTGACGGCAGCACAAAGTGACTGACGATCGCCAACCATACCGGCATCGAATAAAAGATGACAGAAGCACGGCTGACGGTGGTGAAATCGAGTGCGACGAACAAGCAGGTGAATTCCAGCGCAAAGAGCATCCCAGACAACAGCCCTGCCGGGATCGCGCGCTTTGGCAAAACAAAACTGATACCGCGCCACCGCATCCAGATCAGCAAGACAACCATCGCTCCGGCCGACCGCACACCGGCTGCAAAAACCGGGTTAAATCCGCCGTTTGTGACTTTGACGACCACCTGATTGAACGCCAAATGCACCGCAAAGGCGATCAAGGCAACGGCGCCGATTGTATCCATATGAGGTTTGGTGGTCATTGCGCCAAATGGGCGGCTCTGCCCCGCAATGTCAATCGCGGCGCAGATGCTTTTTTAACGTATATTCAGGGATCAAGCGGCCTGCTGGCCATCACCGCCAGATTTCCCGCCACGATTGCGCCGACGCCGGTTGCGTGCCGGTTTTGCGCCCTGCGGTTGCCCCGACGCAGGTTTTGGGCTGCCTTGCCCACGACCACCACGTCTGCGACCACGTCCTTTGGATTTGCTGTCTTCGGGAATGTCCATCGCTTCCCATGGGCGCCCCGAGGCGACCGGGATCGATATGCCCATGGTTTTCTGGATGGCTTTCAATTCGCCCATCTCGTCGGGGGCGCAAAATGCGACGGCTGCGCCATCTTTGCCAGCCCGCGCGGTCCGCCCGATCCGGTGTACATAGTTGTCAGGCACATTCGGCAGATCGTAGTTGTACACGTGTTTCACATCGGGGATATCAAGACCGCGCGCGGCGACATCCGTGGCCACCAACACCTTGATTTCGCCCGATTTAAACGCTGCAATCGCCCGGTCCCGTTGGCCCTGAGATTTGTTGCCGTGGATCGAACTGGCGGCATACCCTGCTTTGACCAGGTTTTTCATCAGCTTTTCAGAGCCATGCTTCGTGCGCCCGAATACCAAGGCGCGTTCATCACGGTGCTTGTCCAGCAGTTCGATCAGCAGCCCCGATTTCTCGGCTTTGGCGATAAAATGCACCTCTTGGGTGACCTTATCCGCGGCCTTGCCGGGAGGCGAGACTTCGATACGGATTGGGCTGCGCAGGTAGCTTTGCGCCAATTCGTTCATTTGTTTGGGCATCGTCGCCGAAAACAACATGGTTTGCCGTTCTGGCGGGATCACAGCAGCGATTTTACGCAGGTCATGGATAAACCCCATGTCGAGCATCTGGTCGGCCTCATCCAGCACCAAGAACGTCGCGTCGTTCAAGCGCACGGCACGGCGATCCATGAGGTCAAGCAAGCGGCCCGGCGTCGCCACCAGAAGGTCAACACCGCGCTCCAACCGTTTGATTTGATTGTTGATCGACTGGCCGCCCACGACCATCGCGACCTTCAATGAAGTATTTTCAGCAAAGGCGCGCAGATTGACGCTGATCTGGGTGGCCAGCTCGCGGGTCGGTGCCAGCACCAAACCACGCACCGATTTTGGCGCCGGGCGCCCGTCTAGCTCTAACATTTGCGCAACCAGCGGCACACCAAAGGCGGCGGTTTTGCCAGTTCCTGTTTGGGCCAAACCCATCACATCGCGCCCGTTCAGCGCGTGAGGGATAGCCTGTTTCTGGATCGGTGTCGGATCGTTCAGACCCATATCTTTCAACCGCGCCACCAATTTCGGTGGCAGACCCATCATGTCAAAATCGCTCATTTATCTCTTTCCGGCGCACCGGCGCGGCACGCATATATTGGCCGCGCCACATATGGGCACCGCTTGGGAGACACCAAACAGATCGCAGGGGGCGCCAATGCGCACACCTGTCTGTGGCGTTTGCACCCACGCGTGATTTTGGGAACAACAGCGGATCTTTTTATGCAAGCGGCGGACATCTATTTTGGTCCGTCAGCGCTTCCAACTGCTCACGCGGCAGAAGATATCGCTGGCGCTGCGGATGCAGCATTCAATGTGAAAAGTCAACATCAAACCGTCAAAGGCATCTGGATGGCGGCGCAAAATACCGTTAAACGAGATATTCAAACACTAAGGGTCAAGACATGGGTACGACAATCATCCAGCGCTGCGAAGCCAAGGGGCTCCGTATGACGGGGCAACGGCGCGTGATTGCCAAAGTTCTCGAAAACAGTGCCGACCATCCGGATGTCGAAGAACTATATGCCCGTGCCGCCGCCATTGATGCGGGGATTTCAATTGCAACGGTTTACCGGACGGTAAAGCTGTTTGAAGAAGCAGGCATTTTGGAAAAGCTCGAATTCGGAGATGGCCGCGCGCGCTATGAGGACGCGGAACGCGATCACCATGACCACCTGATTGATATGAATTCAGGCGAGGTGATCGAATTTGTTGACGCCGAAATTGAGGCGCTACAGGAACGCATCGCGCACAAATTGGGGTATGCCCTGCGCGGGCACCGCCTAGAGCTATATGGTGTTCCGCTGAAAAAGCACGATGCCGATCCGGCAGAGTAATCGGTTTTTGCATGAGTTGGGGGACCGTATTCACGCTCCCCCAACTCGCATCACTTAGTGGCGTTGCGGACCAGGCTGCGCGGCCGTCCAGCTGTTACCGAGCAGCATACGTTCGAACGCTGCGAAAATCGCCTGCATCGGTGCGCGTTTGTACGGAAAAATCACCTCAGGGTCCATATCGTGCACGATCAAGGCGTTGTCGGCCTCAAACACGATCAAGTTTCCGTCGGCATCTTCGGCACAATCAATCCCGAAGTAATCCAGGCCGACCTGCGCAACAAGCGCATCAAAGCTGGCTTGATGGCGCGCCCCAAATCCAGTGTCGAACTGCGCCATAAAGGTCGCTTCTTCTTGGCGTTTGTCAGCAAAGGCGTGCATGTCCGCGTTCAAATACCACACGTCCCACTGATCGGCGACGGCCATATGGCAAGGGAAGGCTTTGCCATCGACAAACACAATTCGGTATTTGCGATATTTACCGTCATGCGGTGACGCGTAGTCCTCGAAGTCAGACACATAGAACTCGGCCTCATCCCGCTCCGTCAGATAGGCGGTCAAGTCGTGCGGTCCTGCAAGCTTTTTCAGACCCAACCCGGCGTGCGACCCAACGGGGCGAATGATCAACGGATACCCACCAAGGGTCTGCAATGCAGCTTGCCCTTCACTGCTCTCCAATGTCTCACGCTCAATGCGCAACGACGCTGGGAAACGCGCCTTGTCAACATCTGCCAACAGGGCCGGCATGCTATCGCGGTCCAAGCTTACAGGTGTTTCGGGGAGGTTCAGGGTGCGTGTCCCTGATTTGCGGGTCAAATAACGCACATGCTCATAGAACTCGGCGTTATTTTCCGAATCGGCAGGGGCTGCGCAAAATGCAACATCATGCCGCGGCAGTTCAAAATCGCGCCCCGACTGCAGGCACGGATAATAAAACATCACCTCAAAATCAGATGTTTGCAGCAAGAACTCGACGGGGGTGTTCCCCCCCATGTCGATGGGTGCCGCAAACACCAACACCCGCTTGCGGGCATCTGATGCACGATGTGTTTTGAACATGCGGCAGGTCTCAAATGCCTGCGTCTGCCAGGCCAACCCTTGTTCGCGGTTCCCGGTCAGTTGGTCGATGACAGCAAGGTCCATTAAGGCGCCTGCTTGCCCGCTTTCTGCGAGGCATTGGGTCAACAACTGTGTGCGCAGTGGACTTAGATCCACCCCGTCAAATGCCAATTTCGTCAATTGGGCTAAGCCAATTCTAGCTTGAGGTTCCATTCTGGCTCCTATCCTCGTTCCTAGCTTTGTATGTCATGGCAAAGTTTCCAAAGTGTGGACATAGAACAAAAAAAGAACACAAAGCTGTCATAAATGTATCCAACACCTTACCATCCCCGCACGATTGACCTGCCCGCGGCTTTCTGAAACGACGCAAGCAGCCTCCATAAAAGGACACCCAATGGACAACTTACGCGGCGCGGCCCTCATGGTGGCGGCCATGCTGGCCTTTGCACTCGAAGACATGTTGATCAAACTGATGGCCGCAGCCCTACCTGTTGGTCAAATTATCGGCATGCTGGGCGTTGGCAGCGCGGCGGTGATCGGGGTCATTTTAACCGTCCAAAAACAAGCCCTGTTTTCACGTGATATGCTGACCCCGGCCATCGCCATTCGGCTGGTCGGTGAACTTGTGGGCAGCATGGGGTTTGTGACGGCCATTGCGCTGATCCCGTTGTCGACGGCCTCTGCGATCCTACAGGCGACACCGTTGTTCGTGACCTTGGGGGCCGCGTTATTTTTGCAAGAATCCGTTGGCTGGCGCCGTTGGGTCGCGATCTTGGTCGGGTTTTGCGGTGTGCTGCTGATCATCCGGCCGGGCCTCGACGGCTTCAGTTGGCAGTCGTTGTTTGCGCTCCAAGGCGTCGTCGGGCTGGGCGTCCGCGATCTTGCGACCCGCCGGGTGCCACGCCACACATCGTCACTGCAACTTAGCTTTTTGGCGTTTCTGGTGTTAATCCCCGCTGCGGCTGGGCTGATGTGGGTCAACGGCAGCCACATCACGGATCTGTCCCCCATAAATTGGGTGTATTTCGGGTTTGCCGTGCTGATCGGGGTCGTCGCCTATTACGGGATCGTGTCGGCCATGCGCATGGGCGAGGTCAGCTTTGTCACGCCGTTTCGGTATTCGCGTATTGTGTTTGCGTTGTTTGTGGGTGTTTTGGTGTTTGGTGAACGCCCCGATACGTTGACCTTGGTCGGGGCCAGCATCATTGTTGGGTCGGGGCTATATACCCTATGGCGTGAACGGAATGTTCGCGCTAACGCCGCCTAAGGGTTTCCATACCCGCCCCAGACCGTTAAGACGCGAGGGATCACCCATATAGGAGCCTGACATGAGCACCATCATCGACATTCACGCACGCGAAATCCTCGACAGCCGGGGCAACCCCACGGTCGAAGTGGATGTGATTTTGGAAGATGGCACAATGGGCCGCGCGGCGGTTCCATCAGGCGCATCCACCGGCGCCTATGAGGCCGTCGAACGCCGCGATGGCGACAAGGCGCGCTATATGGGCAAAGGCGTGCTCGAGGCCTGCGCCGCCGTCAACGGCGAGATCGCCGAAGCACTGGTGGGCATTGACGCCACCGAACAAGTCGAAGTCGACAGCGTCATGATCGAATTGGACGGCACTGAAAACAAATCACGCCTAGGCGCGAACGCCATTTTGGGTGTGTCGCTGGCCACAGCCAAAGCCGCGGCAGATTTCTGTGCGCAGCCGCTTTACCGTTATGTGGGTGGCACATCGGCGCGGGTTTTGCCGGTGCCGATGATGAACATCATCAATGGCGGCGAACACGCCGACAACCCTATCGACATCCAAGAATTCATGATCATGCCCGTCGCGGCCGACAACATCCGCGACGCTGTGCGCATGGGGTCAGAGGTCTTTCACACGTTGAAAAAAGAACTGTCTGCGGCAGGTCTGTCCACCGGCATCGGCGACGAGGGCGGCTTTGCCCCCAACATCAGCTCTACCCGTGATGCCTTGGATTTCGTGCTGAAATCCATCGAAAAGGCAGGCTACAAACCCGGCGATGACATCTATCTGGCGATGGATTGTGCCGCGACAGAATACTACAAAGACGGCAAATACGAACTCTCTGGCGAGGGCAAATCGCTGACCTCCGAAGAAAACGTGGCCTATCTGGCGGCATTGGTGGCCGACTACCCGATCATCTCTATCGAAGACGGCATGTCCGAAGACGATTGGGACGGCTGGAAGGCCCTGACAGACGCGTTGGGCGACAAAATCCAGCTAGTGGGCGACGATCTGTTTGTCACCAACCCTGCCCGTCTGGCCACAGGGATCGAACGTGGCTCGGCCAATTCGATGCTGGTTAAGGTCAACCAAATCGGCAGCCTGACAGAGACCCTCAAGGCGGTCGACATGGCGCATCGCGCGGGCTTTACCAACGTAATGTCGCACCGTTCGGGCGAAACCGAAGACGCCACAATCGCCGATCTGGCTGTGGCCACCAATTGCGGCCAAATCAAAACCGGGTCGCTCGCACGGTCCGATAGACTGGCGAAATACAACCAGCTGATCCGCATCGAAGAAGCCTTGGGCGAAACCGCAGAATATGCGGGCCGGTCTATCCTGCGCTGATGGCTGAGCTAACGGTTCGGGCAGCCACGTCCGAACAGGACATTGACGCGGTACGCACGCTATGTTGGGCGTACCGCGACTATTTGATCGGGTTTAGCGATACGCTGCGCCCGACTATTGAAACGTTCTATCCGGTTGATGACTACGCCGCCCTGATGGATGTGTTGGCACAAAAACACGCCCGCCCCGGTGGGATTATCCTGATGGCAGAACTCGATGGCGCGCCGGTGGGCTGCGGCATGTATTATCCGTTGTCAGACAGCGATGCCGAAATCAAACGCGTCTTCGTGCAAGCCGGTGCCCGCGGGACAGGGGCCGGTCAGGCACTATCAAAGGCGTTGATCGATCACGCACGCGCGGACGGCTACAGCCGCGTTTTGCTGGACACCTCCAAAGAATTCAAAGGCGCACAACGTCTTTATGAAAGGTTAGGGTTTCAGGCACGGGGCAGCTATTCTGACCTGCCCCCCGGCACCGAAGACTTGCTGGTGTTCTACGAATTCACCCTGTGAAGCGGGCTGGTCTATAGGGCGCCAACATCGCCGTTTGCGCGTTGGTTAGGGCGGTGTCACGCACCTCTGCGCTGACCAATTCTGCCACCACAGCCGCCAGTGTCGCCCCAGAATGCAATGTGGCGACATACAACCCCGCAGGCCCGCACGGCCCAATCACAGGCAGGGTGTCCGCAGGCATAGGGCGCGCGGCAAGGGTGACCTGCTCCCACGCCACGTCGCGGCCAATCAACGTGGATATCCGCGCAATCGCCGCATCCGCCAAAACGTCCGGGGCTGCATCGATCCCATCAGCGCTGTCGCCTTGATGCCCGGCCGTTGTGGGGGCCAAAAGATGCCCCTGCGGCGTCTGGCGCACTTCCTGATCGGGGGCGACCAGCACGTGACGCATCAGGGGCGGCAAGGGTTCGGACCGTAAGATCAACGCAGGTCGGTGCACCATCGGCACCGCTACATCTACCCCCTGCAACAACGTCTGCGTGGCCACCCCTGCGGCCACCACGACCTTGTCGGCCGCAAACGTCCCCACATCTGTGCGCACCCCGGTGATGCGGTCGGACGTCATGTCAAACCCCGCCGCCGCGACACCTGTGATCCAACGCGCGCCCTGCGCCATCGCGCCGCGCATCGCATCCGCCGTCAGCTGCACCAGATCCACGACGCCCTCACCTGGCAGATACAGCGCACGGTCTGGCGCGGGCATGGCAGGTTCAAGCCGCGCAAAGGCATCCGCGCCGATCTCTTGCACCGGGTACCCCAGATCGGCCAGCGCGCGCAGGTGGATGTCAAAGGCCGCACCGCTGTGTTCCCAACACAAGCACCCCGGCCAGGATATCGCCTCTGAGCCCAGATCAACCGCCAGCCGTTTGTGCGCGGCCATACCGGCGTACCGCAGGCGGAAATGGTCATCATCAAGGTAAAAGCTGGCGTTGATCCACCCAAAGGACGCGCCAGATGCCGCGTTGGCCGGTTGGCCCGCCTCTATCACGGTGACCTGCACGCCTGCGCGGGCCAATCGGTAGGCCGTCACGGCGCCAATGACGCCTGACCCGACCACGATGACTTTCATGACTGTGCCCCCTTTAGCGCCTGCACGGGTCGCTATACTGCGATGCCTTTGGGCTGCGGCCAACTGACCGTGCCGCCCCCCACGGGGGCCTGCACGCCGGTGGTGCCCGGGCATGATGTGGGCAACCCGCGACTGACCCGCACGGCCAGATAGGCAAAGGCCTGCGCCTCGAGCATATCCCCGTCCAAGCCTACGTCTTCGACCGGCAGCACCGCACATGCCAAAGCGTCGCGTAACATCTGCATCAACACCGGATTATGCCGCCCGCCCCCTGTCACCAACACCCGCGCGGGCGGCTCGGGGCAGTGGCGCATGCCCTCTACAACACCCGCGACGCACATTGCGGTCAAGGTCGCCGCCGCATCCGCGTTGCCTAATGGGTCCACCAAACGGGTCATTTGCGCAAAATCATCCCGGTCCAGCGATTTGGGCGGAACCTGCGCGAAATACGCCGCCGCGCGGAATTCATCCACCACCGATGGGTGCACCCTACCGGTGCGGGCCACCGCGCCGTCTGCGTCAAAGGGCAGGTTCAGACGCGCCTGCATCAGGTCGTTGATCGGTGCGTTCGCGGGCCCTGTGTCAAAGGCCAAGAGCGCGCCAGGTGTATCGGCCGCCTCATATGACGGATCCACATATGTGATGTTACCCACACCGCCTAGGTTCAAAAACGCCACAGGTTCGGTGGCGCCGATATGCTTGGCACAGGCAAAATGGAAAAACGGCGCAAGCGGCGCGCCCTGCCCGCCTGCGGCCACATCCGCACTGCGAAAATCCCACACAACCGGGCACGACAATGTCTGCGCCAAATGCGCCCCATCGCCCACCTGCAAGGTGCCGCGCGTCTGGGGGGCATGGGCCAAGGTTTGACCGTGAAAGCCTATCACATCAACCTCTGTGAACTGCGCCAGCAACGTCAGATGCGCGGCCTCGACCACGTGCGCAGCAGCCGCAACCGCCGGGCCCGACCACTGCCCCAACCCCGCGCGCAACACATCGCGTTCGGCGGCATCATAGGCGCGGTAGGCGATGGCGCCAAACCTCTCAATCTGGTGGCCATCGGTGCGCACCACGGCCGCATCGACCCCATCCAGTGACGTGCCGCTCATGGCGCCAAGGGCTGTCACCGGGCCTGTTTTTGCAAGGACCTTTGTCAAAGCCTTTTCCTTTGTCTGCGCACCCCCTATAGAGTGGGCGGAATTTCAGCGAAGAGCAAGCATGATGACCTATCACCCCAAGTCCGATTTTGTTGCCGTGATGATGGAGCGAGGCTTTCTGGCCGATTGCACCGATTATCAAGGGCTGGACGACGCGCTGCTGCAAGGGGGCCAGGCGGGGTATATCGGGTTTGATGCCACGGCCAGTTCGCTGCATGTGGGGTCGCTGATCCAGATCATGATGCTGCGGTGGCTGCAAAAAACCGGCGGCAAGCCGATCACCCTAATGGGGGGCGGCACCACCAAGGTGGGCGATCCGTCGTTTCGCGCCGATGAGCGCCCGCTGCTGACGCCGGCCGCGATTGACGACAATATCGCCGGCATCAAACAGGTGTTTTCCGCCTATCTGACCTACGGCGACGGGCCGTCTGATGCGTTGATGATCAACAACGCCGAATGGCTGGATGGTCTGAATTACCTCGATTTTCTGCGCGACATCGGGCGGCATTTTTCGATCAACCGGATGTTGTCGTTCGAAAGCGTGAAATCGCGGCTCGACCGGGAACAATCGCTGTCGTTTCTCGAATTCAACTACATGATCCTGCAAGCCTATGATTTCATGGAATTGCACCGGCGCTATGGCTGTATCCTGCAAATGGGTGGGTCGGATCAATGGGGCAATATCGTCAATGGTATCGACCTGACGCGCCGGGTGATTGACGGCGAGGTCTACGGCCTGACGTCGCCCTTGCTGACGACCTCTGACGGCAAGAAAATGGGCAAATCGCAGTCTGGGGCGATCTGGCTGAACAGCGATATGTTGTCGGCCTATGAATTCTGGCAGTTCTGGCGCAACACCACCGATGCAGATGTTGGCCGGTTCCTGAAACTGTACACAGAACTGCCCGTAGATGAATGCGACCGCTTGGGCGCGCTACAAGGCGCCGAGATCAACGAGGCCAAAGTGCGGCTGGCGGGGGAAATCACCACCCTGTTGCATGGGGCGGATGCGGCCGCGGCGGCCGAGGCCACAGCGCGCGAGGTGTTTGAAAAGGGCGGTGTCGGCGACGACCTGCCCACCTTGACCTTGACGGCCCAAGACGTGGGCGACGGGATATCCATCGTGCAATTGATCGTGCGGTCAGGTCTGGCCGGGTCTGGCAAAGAGGCCAAGCGCCTGATTTCCGAGAACGGCGCGCGGCTGGATGATCAACCGCTGTCGAATGCGGGTCTGATGATTGATGCCGCAGCCCTGTCGAGCCCGATCAAGCTAAGTGCCGGTAAAAAGCGCCATGCCTTGGTGCAACTGGCCTAAAACCAGAGCTGATCAACCAGCGTCAGCAACGCGAACACAGGGATCGACATCCCCACCGCGATCAGGAATGCGGCGGTTTTTGTCAGACGTGGAGCGGGGGCAGCAATGCCTTTTGCAGTCTTTTTCATGCCAGCATTAACCCCCAATTAGGTTTCAGAGGGGTTAATGCTGGCATGTTTGATGCCGCCCCCGTGCCCGCCCTTGTCCCGCTTCAACAAAGCGACAGCTTTATCCGCGCGCTTGACGCCATAGGAACCCCGCATCTGCGGCTTGCGGATGGCACGGTTGTGTTGCGCCGCAAATGGGGCCCTGTACCTGTATCGATGATCGCGCGACCCGCAGCGCAAACACCCCACGAGATGCATGAATTGGCGCGATCCGTGCCCGGAAAGGGCCTGCAAATTCTGGCGCCCGACCGGCCTATGGCGCTGAACCAAATCGGGGCGCTGCCCTTGGTCAGTCCCAACTGGGTCGCAACGCTGGATTTGACCCCAGATACCGACAGCCTGATGGCTGCGCAGCACCAAAAATGGCGCAACCGGTTGCGCCACGCCCAAGGCCAAAACCTGCGGATCACCCGGCAAAACCTGCCCGATGACCCTGACCATTGGCTGCTGCAAGCCGACCAGTCACAACAACGCGCCCAAGGGTACCGGGCCTGGCCGGCCGCGCTCACACAGGCCTATGCCCGCGCCAACCGCAGCCACGCCAAACTGTTCACCGCCTTTTACGGGCGCGAACCGGTTGCCGGGATCGTTATTTTGCGCCACGGCCTGTCGACCAGTTACCATATCGGCCACACGCGCCCATCGGGGCGGGTGATGTCAGCCCATAATCTGTTGATCTGGTCGGCGATCCTTTGGGCGAAATCCAAAGACCTTCAGACCCTCGAATTGGGCACATTAGACAGCGAAGATGCCAGTGGTCTGGCGCGGTTCAAACTGGGCACCGGTGCTGTGGCGCGGCCGTTGGGGGGGACGTGGTTGCGTTGGCTGCCCCTTACATCGCCGCTGCGCCACATCGCGCGGATAGACCGCAAACTTATGCACCTTGGCTAGGCGGCGCGCGCGGGGCATGATCTCGCCAGCCGAACACAAGGGGATCAGACCATGCGCATCAACGACACCGCCGCCATCGTAACCGGGGGCGCCTCGGGGCTGGGCGAAGCCACGGCCCGGCATTTGGCCAAACAGGGCGCACGTGTCACCCTGCTGGACCGCGATACCCAACGCGGGCCACAGATCGCCACCGAGATTGGTGGGTTTTTCGCCCAAACCGACGTCACCGATGAAACCTCTGTGCAGGCGGCGATTGATCTGGCGCGCGACCGTATGGGGCGTATCACGGTGGCGGTGAATTGCGCAGGCATTGCCGATGCCGCCAAAACGGTGGGGCGCGATGGGCCGCATCCGCTCGCTCTGTTCCAACGCACCGTGGATATCAACCTTGTGGGCACGTTCAACGTGGCACGTCTGGCGGCTGCGGCCATGCAAGACAACACCCCCGACGCCGATGGCGCGCGCGGTGTGATCATCAACACAGCCTCTGTCGCGGCGTTTGATGGGCAAAAAGGGCAAACCGCCTATGCCGCCTCCAAGGGCGGGGTTGTGGGGTTATGCCTGCCGATGGCGCGGGATCTGGCGCGCGACGGGATTCGCGTGATGACCATCGCGCCCGGAATTTTCATGACGCCCATGTTGGCAGGGCTCGGCGCAGAGGTTCAGGCCGGGTTGGCCGCAGATGTGCCCTGCCCGCCGCGGTTGGGCGACCCTGCGGAATACGCGCAGTTGGCCGCGTTCATCATTGGCGCGAGGTATTTGAACGGCGAAGTGATCCGTATCGACGGTGGCCTGCGGATGCGCTAGCCACCCGCCTTGTCTTCGAGGGCCAGCCATTCTTCTTCGGCATCGCTCAGCTTGGCGTGGCGTTCGATCAACGCATCGCTGGCTTTCTGAAACTTGACCGGATGATCGGTGAACAACGCAGGATCCCCCAACAGCTCTTCGAGCTTGGCGATCTCGGCCTCTAGGCGGGCGATTTCGGCGGGCAAGGCCTCGAGCCGGTGCTTTTCAGTGAAACTCAGACCCGATTTGGGCGCCGATTTGGGTTTGTCCGCCCCCTGCGATGTCTTGGACTTGCGCACGCTTTCGGTGAAATCATCCTGCGTGCGTTGCCGCAGATAATCTGTCCAGCCGCCGGCATAGACGGTCGCACGCCCGTCGCCTTCCATCGCGATGGTGGTTGCGGCCACCCGGTCCAGAAAATCGCGGTCGTGGCTGACCAACAAAACCGTGCCGTCATAAGTGCCCAGCAGTTCCTGCATCAGGTCCAGCGTTTCTACGTCTAAGTCATTGGTCGGTTCATCCAGCACCAACAGGTTGCTGGGCCGCGCCATGATCCGCGCCAACAACAGCCGTGCCTTTTCGCCACCCGACAAGGCGCGCACCGGCGCACGGGCCTGCGCCTCGTCAAAGAGGAATTCCTTGAGGTACCCCACCACATGTTTGGGCTGGCCCCGCACCATGACCTGGTCGGCCTTGCCCGACACCCGCATATCGGGGTCGCCTGTCAGACTGTCCCACAGGGTCATATCCGGGTCGAGCTGCGCGCGCGCCTGATCAAACAGCGCCAATTCGAGGTTTGTGCCCTGTTTGACGATGCCGCTGTCGGGGGATTCGCGCCCGATGAGCATGTTCAACAGCGTGGTTTTGCCCACACCATTGGGCCCCACCAACGCAATGCGGTCGCCCCGTTGGATGGTCATGGAAAACGGCCGCAGAATGGTTTTATCGCCGAAGGATTTTGTGATATTGTCGGCCTCGATCACCTTGCGGCCCGATTTGGGGCCCGCGTCCAGCGCCATCGCCGCCGTGCCCTGCCGTGTGATTTGCGAGGCCCGTTCGGCGCGCAAATCTTGCAACGCGCGCACCCGGCCCTGATTGCGTTTGCGCCGCGCGCTGATCCCTTCGACCGCCCAACGGGCTTCGGCCTTGATCTTGCGGTTCAGCTTGTGGCGCTGCATGTCTTCTTCGTCCCAGATCGTGTCGCGCCATTCTTCAAAGGCCTCAAAGCCCTTTTCTTGGCGGCGCACATCGCCCCGGTCTACCCACAGGGTCGCCCGCGTCAACGCACGCAAAAACGCGCGGTCGTGGCTGATGATGATATAACCCTTACGGCTTTGTTTTAGTTCACTTTCCAGCCACGCGATCGCTTCGATGTCCAGGTGGTTGGTTGGCTCGTCAAGCAACATCAGGTCGGGCGCATGCGCCATCAACCGCGCCAATGCCGCGCGCCGCCGTTCGCCACCACTGGCGGTACTGACCGGGCGCGCGGGGTCAAATTTCAGCCCCTCGCCTGCGCGTTCCACCAGATACATTTCAGAGGCATCCAACCCGTGGGCCGCAAAATCGCCCAGCGTTTCGAACCCCGACAAATCGGGGTCCTGTTCCATATAGCCCACCGACACACCGGGGCCGGGGATCACCTCGCCGCGGTCGGGTTCGACCATGCCAGCCATGACCTTCATCAAGGTGGATTTGCCGGACCCGTTGCGCCCAACCAGCGCCACACGGTCGCCGGGCTGCACAACAAGGCTGAGGCCATCAAAAACAGGATCACCGCCAAAGGTCAGTGATATTTCATTCAGTTGTAAAAGGGGGATACGCGCCATGCCCCGCAGCTATGCTGCATCCCGGCCCGCGTCAACGTATGGCACCGCCTGTGACGTAAAATATCTGCGCAATTGACGCAAAATCACACCAATGCGCGCAGCAATCGTTTGCGCGCGGCGGGAATCGCCCCGATCTCGACCCCGGTGAAGACGTGCAATGTGTTCATCTGCCGGTCCACCACCGCATGGTCACTGACCCACCCCCCCATCAGCAGATAGGTGCGCAACAAAGGCGGCATATGCAGCATCGCCTTTTTCAGATCGGGTTTGCGCCGCAACCGCGCGGCAAATCGAAACACATCGGGGGCTTTGACCCGCGGCAACCACCGTTTGGGGGCCAGATGGCGCGCCTTGAGCATCGCAAACGCATCCAGATAGGTCGCAGGGTCCTGCCCCGCAAATGAGGAACACCCAAACAACAGTCGTACATTATGCGTATCCACATAGGCCGTCATCGCAGCCCACGCCATCCGCAGGATATCTGGGTCGCGCAGATCAGGGTCAATGCAGAACCGGCCCATTTCGACCATCGCGCCATCGAAGGTTTCCAGTGCCGAAAGCTCGTAAAATTGCGCGGCATAGCTGGTGGAAATCGCCGCCCCCGTGATGTGGTGCATCCGGTAGGTGCACACCACGGCTCCTGATCCGGTGTCTGATACGATCACATGGCTGCATTGCGCATCAAACGCATCTGCGTCGCGCGCCACGGTCAGCCCGAAGCACCGTGCGCGCAGGGCCTGCGCCGCATCGATATCATGCGCCGACGTGGCCAGCCGTGCATGGTAGCGGCCCCTTTTTAAGGAGATCATCTTGTGCCCCCGTGTCGCAGCCTATGCCACACCGGTGTACCACGGTTTTGCCAAACGTCGCGCGACGCGATCAGCTATCCAGCCCCGAGGCGGGCGAGAATTGGCCAATATTCCCCAACAGCTGCTTCAGGAACGTCGTATCACGCACCCCAGAGCTGGTGACCCGGCGCGACAGCGGCACGACCTGACCACGTTCCAGACCGAATGTTTCTAGGTTGGTGACCACCCCCGCCGTATCGAATGTGATCGCAAGCACCTGCCGCTCAACGACTTTGGGCTCAAACAGGGCGACGGTTTGCACCCGGCTGCGGACAAAATACAGGCCCCGATCCTTGAGAACCGACCCAGAGGCCGCGCCACCAAGGGTCTCGACCACGCTCGCACGGGTGTCGATTCCTACAACGATCTGTTCCAGATCTTCTTGCGGTGGGATATATCCATGGTCACGAAACGTGCCGCCACAGGCCGTCAACGTCAAACATAGAAGGCCCACACCCGCAAACCGCACCGGTCTCGGCATACTACCGATCACCACGTCTTTGATACCCATTCAACCTGCCCTCTTGCCCTTAAGTGCCGTGGCTTTTATCCCGCTTACACCATGCACTGCCCATGGTTCAAGAAACGAAAGTGACCAATGGCCAAGCAACCTTCCCCCTCTCCGCACGCCCTGCGTGTATCAGAGCTCAATCAAAACACCGTGACGCCCTTTGCGCTGCGCCCCGATGCCGCCACGCTCAAAGCGCTGGCGACCGAATTAGATTTGATGGGTCTGCGCAAATTATCTTTGGTGGGCGATATTCGGGCCCAAGCCGGGCGCGACTGGCGGTTGACCGCCAAATTGGGCGCCACCGTGGTGCAGCCCTGCGCCGTGACGCTGGACCCTGTGACCACGCGCATTGATGTGCCGGTAAGCCGGCAGTTTCTTGCCCATTTCGAACACGACACCGCGCCCGAGGTCGAAATGGGCGACGACGACAGCACCGAACCGCTGGGGGCGTGGATCGAACCGCATCACGTCATGATAGAGGCGTTGGTTCTGGCGTTGCCGCTGTATCCACGCAGCACAGATGCCGATTTGGGCGAACAGGTTTATGCCGAACCCGGCGTGACACCCATGCGCGATGAAGATGCGCGCCCCTTTGCCGGATTGGCGGGCTTGCGCGACCAACTGTCGGACCCAAAGAAAACCGATGGTTAACCACGATCATCCAACTAGATTTGGGTCAGAAAAAACGTCTTGCAAACTGGGCGCATCCCAGTATTTTGCGGCGCTCACCCAATTAGGGTTGGACAAGTGCAGGGCTGGGGCCTAAACGCACGTCACACCCAAACTGTGGGAACTGAAATGAAACTCGGCCACGTGCTTTTATGGTACGCCCGGCCCCGAATGACAAAAGGCCCAAGACAATGGCTGTTCAGCAGAACAAAGTCTCCAAATCACGCCGCAACAACCGCCGTGCGCATGATTCTCTGGTTGCGGCAAACCCGAACGAATGCTCCAACTGTGGCGAATTGAAACGCCCACACCACGTGTGTGCCTCTTGCGGTCACTACGACGATAAAGAAATCGTAGCGCTGTCAGAAGAGATTGATCTGGAAGACGACGCAGCCTAAACCTGTGCCTTAACCAATACGGGCAGAAGGTTTGGGGGGGCAGTCGCTTTTATGACGGCGCAGACCGATCAGGACACCAGGCAGGCCAGACGCATTACAATATCTGTAGATGCTATGGGGGGGGACGAAGGTCCCGCTACCGTGGTGGCAGGGTGTGATGTGTCTGCACGCAAAAATCCTGACATCCAGTTTATATTGCATGGACCACAAGCGGAGCTGACTGCGCTTGTGGCTCGTAGGCGGGCACTCTATGGTCGGGTCGACATCCGTGATGCAACGGGTGTTGTGACCATGGAAGACAAGCCCAGCCACATTGTCCGAAATGGCAAAGACACATCTATGTGGTCTGCGATCGAAGCCGTGCGCGACAAATCCGCCACGGTTGCGGTGTCGTGCGGCAACACCGGCGCATTGATGGCGTTGTCGATGATCCGCCTGCGCAAATTGCCGGGCGTGAACAGGCCCGCGATTGCGGTTCTATATCCGTCCTCCAATCCGCAGGGGTTTAACGTATTGCTCGACGTTGGTGCCGACGTGCGTGCAGATGCCGATGATTTGCTGCGGTATGCGATGATGGGCATGTCTTATGCGCGCAACGGTCTGGATTTGACGCGCCCACGTGTGGGGCTGTTGAATGTGGGCACCGAAGAGCACAAAGGCCACACCGACCTCAAACACGCCTATGATTTGATTCGCGATCAAAGCGATGTGGCCGAGTTTGAGTTTGTCGGATTTGTCGAAGGCGGTGATATTTCGGGGGATATCTGCGACGTGATCGTCACCGATGGGTTTACCGGCAACGTGGCGATCAAAACCGGCGAAGGCACTGCCAGCCTCATCGGCGACAGGCTGCGTCAGGCGTTCAAATATTCGCCCCTATCGCAGATGGCATCGTTGTTGGCCTATCCATCACTGCGACGGTTGAAGAAAAACATCGACCCCCGGCGTGTGAACGGCGGCGTGTTTTTGGGATTAAACGGCACGGTCGTGAAATCCCATGGATCCGCCGACGCCACGGGTGTATCGGCGGCCATCAAACTGGCGGCTCAACTGGCTGACATTAAATTTACGGACAAGCTAGCCGCCCGCGTGGCCGGGCTGCCCGCCGAGGAGAGCAAATCATGACCCTGCGCGCCTGTGTCAAAGGGGTTGGCCACTACCTGCCCGAACGTATCGTGCCCAATGCCGAATTTGAGGCGACGCTCGACACCAACGACGAATGGATCCGTGCGCGGTCGGGCATCGAACGGCGGCATTTCGCAGCCGAAGGTGAGACAACCTCCAACATGGCCGCCGCTGCCGCACGCGCGGCGTTGTCGGATGCGGGGTGCGAGGCGGATCAAGTAGATGCGATCATCATCGCAACCTCCACACCAGACCTGACATTCCCATCAGTGGCCACCATGGTGCAGGCCGAATTGGGCATGCACACGGGGTTTGCCTTTGACATTCAGGCCGTCTGCGCCGGGTTCATCTATGCGCTCAGCAACGCCAATGCGCTGATCCTGTCGGGTCAGGCCAAACGTGTGCTGGTGATCGGCGCAGAAACATTCAGCCGCATCATGGATTGGACGGATCGGTCCACCTGCGTGCTGTTTGGCGATGGCGCAGGGGCGCTGTTGCTCGAAGCACAAGAGGGTGAAGGCACCGCACAAGACCGCGGCATTCTATCGACAGACCTGAATTCCGACGGGCGGCACAAAGATCTGCTCTACGTCGACGGTGGCGTGTCTACAGGCACCACCGGCCATCTGCGGATGCAGGGCAACCAGGTTTTCCGCCATGCGGTGGAAAAGCTCGCCTCGACCGCCACCACAGCGATGGAACGCGCTGGCGTCACCCCCGAGGATGTCGATTGGATCGTGCCGCATCAGGCCAACATCCGCATCATTCAAGGCACCGCGAAAAAGCTCGGGTTGCCGATGGATCAGGTCGTTGTGACGGTGCAAGATCATGGCAACACCTCTGCCGCATCGATTCCTCTCGCCCTGTCTGTAGGGCGCGACCGGGGCCAGATAAAACCCGGCGATCTGATCGTCACCGAGGCAATCGGCGGTGGATTGGCGTGGGGAGCCGTCGTGCTACGTTGGTAACGCATAAAATCTTGCTCAAACGCCGTGTGCCAAGCCATTGATATTGACTCTGAAAATCAGCGTCCCCTATGGTTGTTAAAATTTAAAGGGGGATAATGATGGCCGAAAAGACTTTGACGCGTATGGATTTAAGTGAAGCTGTGTTCCGCGAGGTCGGATTGTCACGTAACGAGAGCGCGCAATTGGTAGAATCGGTGCTTGATCACCTGTCTGATGCGCTGGTACGTGGCGAGCAGGTTAAGATTTCGTCCTTTGGAACATTTTCCGTTCGAGACAAATCGGCCCGTGTTGGACGCAACCCCAAAACTGGCGAAGAGGTTCCTATTAACCCACGCCGGGTTTTGACGTTTCGTCCATCGCATTTGATGAAAGACCGCGTGGCCGACGGGAACAAGTCCTGATCTGATGTCTAAATCACCTGATGCGTTTCGCACGATCTCCGAAGTTGCCGACTGGCTGGGCGTGCAAGCGCATGTGTTGCGGTTTTGGGAAAGCAAGTTCAGCCAGCTCAAACCTGTAAAGCGTGCCGGCGGACGGCGGTATTATCGCCCCGCCGACATGTTGTTATTGGGGGGCATCAAAAAGCTGCTGCACGAAGATGGCCTGACCATCAAAGGTGTTCAAAAGCTGCTGCGTGATCACAGTGTGAACCACGTGGCAGACCAATCTCAACCGCTGGATGACTTGACGTTGGCGGTGATCGAAAGCGCCGCCGGGGGTATGGCGCAAGATATCGAGGCGGCGGCCGAGCACCCAGAACCACTGCCAGACCCCGCGCCGATAGAAGAGCCTGCGCCAGCCCTGCCCGAACCTGCCGAGACTGCGCTGCCGGATGTGGCGGAGGACGCAGAGCCTATCGTTGAGGCTCCGGTCGAAGACGTCCCTGTCGAGGCGCCCACCGATGCAAGCGATACAGGTGCCAATGATGTGCCAGCGGATCTCGCGCCGTTGGATGATGTCGCGCCATTGGACGGTATCGCCGAGGACAGCGCGACACCTGAAATAGACACGTCCCCTCCGGCCCCCGACGATATTGAAGAGCCAGAGGCCCTGCCAATTGTCGATGCGCCCAAGGAAGCAGACCTCGCGCCGGAAATGGACACCCCCGCCGATACGGCGGAGACCTTGCCCGAGGCGCATTTGGACGTGGCGGACCCGCCATCTGATGCCCCGACGCCCGCGCCGATGGATGATGAGGCCGTGGCCGAAATTGCGCCCGAGCAGCTTGAAACGGCCGGTGATGACGCCACCACCGCGCTGCCGGACGTTGCGGCAGACACGCCCGAGGACGCGCGAAAACCGGATGCTCCTGAAGCCACCCCCGAGCCCCAACATGTGGACACTGATTTTGCCGACACCGCTGAACAGGACGATGCGCTCGCCTTGGATGCACCGATGCCTGCGCATGACGTCGCCGTACCATCAGAGGATGAGGCCGCAGCACCCGACCAACAGGCGGAGGCCGCAGCCGAATCGCCCGAGGATTTGGCGTTTGAGCCACCGCTAGACGATATTGAACCGGAATTGACGCTGGCACCTACGGATTTAGGTCTCGAAGAGCCAGAGGCCACGCAGCCGTCGGGCGAGGCGGATGAAGAGATAGAGGTCACGCCAGATGATATTGGCGCCGACGCAGTAGCGTTTGAACCGAATGACGCGCCTGATGCACCACCTGCGGAAATTGCACCAGATCTGGAGCAAAATCTTCAGGCGGAGTTAGCGCTTACACCAGACATTGAAGCTGAGGCTGAGGCTGAGGCTGAGGCTGAGGCTGAGGCTGAGGCTGAGGCTGAGGCTGAGGCTGAGGCTGAGGCTGAGGCTGAGGCTGAGGCTGAGGCTGAGGCTGAGGCTGAGGCTGAGGCTGAGGCTGAGGCTG
>NZ_JBDVLG010000024.1:0-35804 GCF_039970775.1 Roseobacter sp. | reverse complement strand
CCAGAAAGCTCAAACCCTGGGTAGGCAAGTGAGGCGCAAGATGATCTAGCCAAACCTGGCACCATCCGCGACCTCCCAACGCAGAGATCGTGAGCGGAACACGGCGGCGGCCTCTGCTCTGGCGTGTTCAAAAAAACGGCGCTAGAACACCGCAACACCCCCTGCGTTGATCGGATTTTTGCTCATGTATACCGTTACTCTTCTTGGTGCGCCGACCGGGCGCGCCCTTGATCCTGCCTTGGCCGAGGCGTTGCGCAACGCATGGGGTGGTGGCGATGTGCTCTGGTTGGCGCCCGATGAGGCCGCAGAATTTGCCGTCGCGCAGCATCCAGATAACCTGTGGGATGTCTGGGCAGATGTGCAAAACCAAGGTGTGGATCTTGTGGTTCAGCCCACCAAGGGCCGACGCAAAGCCGTGCTTTTGGCGGATATGGACAGCACCATGATCCAGCAAGAATGCATCGACGAACTGGCAGATGAGGCCGGCGTTGGCGAACGGGTCAAAGAGATCACCGCCCGCGCCATGAACGGCGAGCTAGATTTTGAAGACGCTTTGCGTGCTCGTGTTGGGCTGTTAAAGGGTTTGCCCGTTTCCACCATTTCCGACGTGCTGGAAAAACGGATTACGCTGATGCCCGGTGGCAAGGTGCTTTTGACGACGATGAAGGCTCAGGGCGCATATGCAGCCCTTGTGTCGGGCGGTTTCACCGATTTCACGCGCGCAGTTGCAAAGCAGCTTGGCTTTGACGAAAACCGCGCAAATACATTGCTCTCGGACGCTGGCATATTGACCGGCGACGTTGGCATGCCAATTTTGGGCCAGCAGGCCAAGGTTGATGCGCTGGAAGATATCACCAAACGTCTCGACCTGACTGACCAAGACGTGCTTGCTGTGGGTGATGGCGCCAACGACTTGGGCATGCTGGGGCGTGCGGGTATGGGGGTGGCGCTGCACGCCAAACCCAGCGTGGCAGCACAATGTGACATCAGGATCAACCACGGGGATTTGACGGCGTTGTTGTATCTACAGGGCTATGCCAAAGCCGATTTTGAAACCCCTGCTTAGACCCTAAACACGCATTAGCACAAAGCAGCTGCCGGTCTGATCCACCCGGTTTGAACCGCACGGCGGTTTTCGATTGGTGCGTTCATGCGTTTGCGGGTGGCTGGGTGAGCAGGCTCTAACACGCCCAATTTGACCAATATCGCCGCAATCGCACATTCAGACGCGCGGGTGCTGCCATCAACAATTTTGAGCGCAACACCCAATTTTTGCTCTGGCAAGATCGCTATGAAAAATGCCTCCGCGCCTGTTTTGATCGCGACCTTGCCGCCCATCGCACGCATCAATTCGGTGCAGGCGCGGCCTTCGCCTGCGACCAAATCGGGGTGTAACCGCATGGCTTGATGCAGGCGCGCCTCGGCGCTGTCTGATGCGGCACCGGCAAAATGCGCCATTGCGCGGGCCATGCCTGTCAGGCTGGTGGCGTAATTCGGCGCAGAACACCCGTCTATCCCGAACCCGGGCGAGGTTTCCCCGGTTGTCTGTTCAAACGCATCGAGCCCGGCCATTTGAACAGGGTGATCCGCATCGATATATTCGGGACCCGCCCCCAAATGTTTGGCCAGCGTCAAAAACCCTGCGTGCTTTCCTGAACAATTGTTGTGGATCTGGCACGGGCTTGCATCCCCACAGATCAGACCTTCGCGTGCGGTGGGGTCATTGGGCAATTGCGGCCCGCACCGCAGGGCATCATCGGCCAACCCCAAATCACCTAACCATGTGTTCACCCGGTCGGTGTGGATCGACGCGCCGTTATGCGATGCACAGGCCAACGCCAAATGTTCGGTCGTCAGGCGTGCGGCATCGGCCGCGCCAGAGGTGATCAACGGCAACGCCTGTATCATCTTGGACGAGCTGCGCGGCAAAACCAGCGCATCAGGATCGCCCCATGCCTCGACGATATGGCCCGACGTATCGCAGACCACTGCGTGCCCGGCGTGCGCGCTTTCTAGAAATTCTCCGCGCCAGATTTCGACCATAGGGGTGGGTTGCGTCATTTTCGATCCTCGTTTTTGTGGCAAAAACCTGCTAATCACCCTTTCCGGGGTCGCGGCTTTTGCGCTATTATGACAATTGTCGAGAAGATTGAGGGGTCTTGCAAGAGAGCGGGTCGAAAAAGACTGGCCGGGCAACACCCAAGGCATTGAGGTTAAATACGGCTGGAGGCTGTAAGGCATGCGAATTTTCAAAGGTTTCGTCGGCGTGGTGTCAGCGGTGGCGCTGATGGCGACGGCTGCACACGCGCAAGATCAAAGCAGCAATCTGGTTGCTGAAAAAACCGATTGGGGCGTTTACGAAGACACAAACCCCAAGGAATGTTGGGGCGTGTCCATACCCACAAACACTGTAAACACGCGCGATGGGAAGGTCACGGCGGCCACCCGCGGGCAGATTTTGCTGATGGTGTTTTACCGCCCTGGGTCCGGCGCAACCGCACAGGTCACCTTTACCGGTGGCTATCCGTTTGCCAGCGGGTCCAAGGTCAACATTGATATCAGCGGGTCGAATTTTGCATTGTTTACCGATGGGGAATGGGCTTGGCCTGAAACCCCCGAAGAAGACGCCAAGATTGTAGCCGCCATGCGCCGTGGTGCTGATGCGGTCGTCACCGGCCTGTCGAGCCGTGGCACGACGACAAAAGATACCTTTTCGCTACGGGGCTTTACCGCAGCCATTGAAGAGGCCGAAAAGCGCTGCGCAAGCTAGGCGGTAACTTTGACGGTGTTTTCCTTTTGATCTTGGCGGAAACCTCTATATAGAGGCGCATCTTCGTCACGTCAGGAAACCGCATGTCTGTTGCAGCACCGATCACGCAAGATGTTCACACCATTCCGCGCAAATTGCCGGACGGGCCAGCCAACCTTGTGGGTATGACCCGCGACGCGATGCGCGCGGCGCTGATCGAGGCTGGCGTCGCTGAAAAGCAGGCGAAAATGCGGGTGGGGCAGATCTGGCAATGGATCTACCAATGGGGCGTGCGTGATTTTGACGCGATGACCAATCTGGGCAAATCTCTGCGTGCGGACCTAAGCGACCGTTTTGTCATCGAGATCCCCGAGGTCGTGTCCAAGCAGGTCAGTGAAGACGGTACACGCAAATATCTGGTGCGGATCGCTGGCGGCCACGAGGTCGAAGTTGTGTATATCCCCGAAGAGGGGCGCGGCACGCTGTGTGTGTCCAGCCAGGTTGGGTGCACGCTGACATGTTCGTTTTGCCACACGGGCACGCAAAAACTGGTACGCAACCTGACATCGGCTGAGATCATCGGGCAGGTGATGATGGCGCGCGACGATCTGGGTGAGTGGCCCGAGCATGGCACGCGCACGCAAGACGCACGCCTGCTGAGCAATATCGTTTTGATGGGGATGGGTGAGCCGCTTTATAATTTCGAAAACGTCCGTGATGCGATGAAGATCGCGATGGATCCAGAGGGTATTCAGCTTAGCCGCCGCCGGATCACGCTGTCTACGTCCGGTGTTGTGCCTGAAATCGCGCGCACGGCTCAGGAAATCGGCTGTCAGTTGGCGGTGAGTTTTCATGCCACCACCGATGACGTGCGCGACACTCTGGTGCCGATCAACAAGCGCTGGAATATCGCAGAGTTGCTCGAGGCGCTGCGCAGCTATCCCAAAGTATCCAATTCCGAGCGGATCACGTTTGAGTACGTCATGCTGAACGGTGTGAATGATACCGACGAAGACGCCCACCGTCTGCTAAAGCTGATCGACGGCATCCCCGCCAAGATCAACCTGATCCCGTTTAATGAATGGCCCGGCGCGCCTTATAAACGGTCTTCGAACAATCGCATCCATGCGTTTGCCGATATTATCCACAAAGGGGGCTATTCGTCGCCAGTGCGAAAACCCCGTGGCGAAGACATCATGGCGGCCTGTGGGCAGCTCAAATCGGCGACCGAACGCGCACGCAAATCACGCCGTCAGATCGAAGCAGACGCCGGGATCGCAAACGCCTGATGCGGCGGCGCGATGCGATCGTTGTGGGCGGCGCCATGGCCGTTGCCCTCGCGATACCGCCGCTGCTGCGACGTCGGCAGACCGCGTTTGAGTTCACCCCCATGCGGGCCATTCCGGGGTTTCGACGCCTGAACCGGGGCAATCTGTCGGGTGGGGCTGATATGTTTGCGGGGCTGCAAACCCCCGACGAAGCCGCGGCAACAGCCCGTTTGCCCCAGGATCTCTGTACCGCTGTTTTCCCCGATGCCATCACCACAGACCGGGTGCCGGTCGCGGTTTTTAGTGACTATTACTGTCCTTATTGCGCTATTTTGGATCAGCGGTTGGCGGATCTACAGGCGCAAGGTGCGCCCATTGATGTGCGGTTCCATGAGCTGCCGCTTCTTGGGGAGCGGTCGGTGCGCGCCGCAGGTGTCGCCTTGGCTGCCGCACGGCAGGGGGATCACACAGCGATCCATTTGGATATGATGCAGCGCGTTCTGCGCCCCGGTCTTGTTGGCATCCGCGACGTGGCGGAGCGCCATGGATTAGATGCCGACCAGCTGGCCAATGATGCGTCCAGTCCCCAGATCGTGCAGGCGGTTGAAGACGCGTTGGCATTGGGGCGGGCGTTGGGTATTCCCGGCACGCCTGGCGCTATGGTCGGCCGCACGCTTGTGATTGGTGCGTTGCCTGAACGTGAGCTTGAACAGGTGATAGCCCTTGAACGTGAGACACCCTTCGTGGGGTGCATGGCGCCAAGGGAACGCGCGTAAATATCTGGCAGGCCTGCATCAGGCCCAAAATTTCGCCGCCTGTGTTCACTTTACGCTGATCATTGCTACTTAGAGAGGCCTTAAAGTCGACATGCGGGCGTTTCGCACCATTTTGATATTTGACAAATTGGCGTAAACCTCCGACGGAAATCTACGGCTCCCGCGTTCTAAGCAGCAGCGCCGCATACCAACGGCGCGACAGCAGCAAAGGAAAGTCCTTGAGACAGATCATCGTTAGCCTCGCCTCACTTGGTGTATTGGCCGCCGCCTATTGCTATAACTTCGGTGTGCCATCGGTCATTCAGCAGGCTGTTGGCATCACCGCCCAAGACGACACAGGCGGCGGCACTGCGCGACAAGGCGGACGGAACCGCGAGACAAACGTGGTCATGCAGCCCTTGCGCGACATGCCGTTTAGTGTGGTTTTGCGAACGATTGGGACGGCAACCTCGGTGCGCAGCGTCGATCTTGTATCAAGCGTCACCGGCGAGGTATCCGAGATCATGCTGGACGCAAATCGGCAGGTCGAACCGGGCGAAGTATTGGTCCGTTTGGACGACCGCACCCAACGGCTGGCGCTGGAAATCGCAACGGCCGAACGCGATCAGGCGCAAGATACGCTGACGCGCTATGCGACACTGCGCAACACCGGCAATTCCACGATCACCGATGTTACGCTGAGCGATGCCAACGTTGCCTTGCGTCTGGCTGAGGCCAATATGGAAATCGCCCAAGTTGAACTAGACGACCGTACGATCACAGCGCCCATCGCCGGGACGCTTGGCCTCAGCGACTTGTTGCCTGGTGATTACCTTAGCACCGGTGATCCGATTGTAACGATTGACGAATCCAGTGTTTTGGTGGCGGAATTTGAAGTGCCTGAACGATCCATTGCGTTGCTGGAAATCGGCAAACCCGTCGTTGTCGGCACGCCCACCTATGCCGGACGCGTCTTTCATGGCAGCGTCACCGCCTTTGATACCAAGCTCGACAGCACAACGCGCAGTGCCACGGTGCGCGCGCAAATAGACAACTCTGATGGGTTGCTGATTTCGGGCATGACATTCGCAGTGCGCATGATCGAAGCCACAGACCCATTGCCAGTGCTGCCCGCCACAGCCATCACATGGGACCGTGGCGGCGCGGGCATATGGGTCGAAGAAAACGGGAGCGTCACGCGCGAACCCATTGCGATCCGGTACCGCGAAGGCGCCCGTGTTTGGGTCGAAACGGATGTCCCATTGGGCGCATCGGTTGTCGTAGAGGGTGCCGCCAAATTGCGCCCCGGCGCCCGCGTCAATTCCACCGCCGAGCCACAATCATGAGCATTGAGCACAAGCTGCAGAAAACCGGCTTTGCCACCCTTTTTGTCAGCCGGCCTATTTTTGGGATCGTCTTGAATGTGTTGATCATCATTGCGGGGCTCGCCGCTTTGACCAGTGTCGATGTGCGCGAAATGCCCGATGTCGAACGGCCTGTGATTTCGGTGCGCACCACCTTTGAAGGCGCAGTGCCTGCAACGGTGGATAAAGAGGTGACGCAGGTTCTCGAAGATGCGCTGAGCGCGCTTGAGGGTCTGTCGTTTATGGAATCTGATTCCAGCGCTGGATCCAGCAGCATCACGATTGACCTGTCCGATGGCACCGACATTGATCTGGCGGCCAATGAAGCGCGTGAAATCGTATCGTCTTCTCTGCGGTCATTGCCCGAAGACGTGGATGATCCGATTGTCAGCAAGGGCAACGCCAACGCGGACCCGATCATCCGGCTGGCGCTGATGGGTGATGCGACGTTCAACGAACTGACCCAAATCGCCGAGGGCCCGGTGTATGAGCGGCTGTCCACCATCGATGGCATCGCCGAGATCAGCGTACGTGGCGACAGGGCCAACGAGTTCCGCGTGACGCTGAACATGCCCTCGTTGTTGAGCCGTGGCTTGACGATCTTTGACGTCAGCGATGCGCTGGGCGTGCTGCGGGATGACACGCCTTTGGGCACGCTGGAAAGCGACAGTCAGACGTTGCCGCTGAGCGTGGCCAACAAGGATGTGACCATCGAAGGCATCCAAAACATTCAGGTAAACGATACCACGCAGATCGCCGATATCGCGCTGGTGCAACTGGTGCCTGAGGACTCGACCGTTTATGCCCGCGTGAATGACCAACCCGCCGTGGGGATGAACATCACCCGGCAATCGGTCGGCAATACGTTGGAAATTTCGCGACAGGTCACAGCGGCCGTCGAGGAATTGCGGACCCAACTACCAGAGGGTGTGCAGCTTATTATTGGCTCCGATGACGGTATTTTTGTCGACAGCGCGATCAACGAAGTCGTGACATCGATCTTACTGGCGACGGTGATTGTAACGGCTGTGATCTTTTTGTTTTTGCGCTCGCCGCGCGCCACGTTGATCCCGGCGGTGACGATCCCTGTTGCCCTGATCGGATCGCTGGCCGCAATCTGGATCACGGGGTTTTCGGTCAATACGATCAGCTTGCTGGCATTGGTTTTGGCGACGGGCATGGTGGTCGATGACGCAATCGTGGTGGTTGAAAATATCGTGCGCAAACGGGCTCAAGGCATGGGGGCATTCGCTGCCGCCGCAACCGGGACGAACGAAGTCTTCTTTGCCGTGGTCTCGACAACCGCAACCTTGGCCGCGGTGTTTATCCCCATCTCGTTCTTGCCCGGACAGGCCGGTGGCGTGTTTTCCGAATTCGGGTTTGTGCTGGCCTTTGCGGTGACGTTGTCGTCGATCACGGCATTGACGTTGGCGCCAGTGCTTTCGGCGCTGTTGGATCCGGGTAAATCACTGGCCACACCCGGCGCACCCCCCAAAGAGCCCGGCCTGTTGGCGCGCAGTTTTGATAAAATCATGGATTGGTCGATCCGTACGCCTCTTTTGGTTCTGGCCATCGCCGCCAGCTTTGTGATCTTTGCCATCGGCGCGGCGTTGACGTTGCCCTCCAGCATCACCCCAACAGAAGACCGTGGGGTGTTTTTGATACAGGCCAGCGGTGCCTCGGATACCACGCTTGAATATCTCGATAGCCAAGTTCTGATGATAGAAGACGTGCTGGCACCCTATGTCGAAAGCGGCGAAATCAGAGCGGTGCAAAGCATCATCGGCATCCGCGGTGGCAGCAGCGCGTTCATCGTTGTGCGATTGCCCAGATGGGACGCCCGCGATTACGTTCAGGCCGATCTGATGCGCGAAGTCACCGCGAAAATGGCATCTGTGCCGGGTGTTCGGATCCGGACGCGGTCCCCCAATAGTCTCAACATTCGGGGGGGCGGCAGTGGTTTGGGGCTGGCGGTTACGGGCAACAATCTGAAAGACCTGACAGAAGCCGCCAATACCCTCGTTGCCGCGATGTCTCGCAACGCGACATTCGTGAACCCGCAGCTGTCCAATTCACCCGTGAACGCGGAATTGCAAGTCAGTGTGGATCAAGCCGCAGCGCGCGACATGGGTCTGTCGCCAGCCGCGATTACCAGTGTAGTGGGCGCGTTGGTGCAGGGCGATGTCGCGGTCAGCGTGTTCGAAAATGACGAAGAGATCGACGTCAACGTGGTGCCCGGCGGGCCGCCGATCGACGACCCGTCTGATATCGAATCGATCTCGATCCGGTTGGCGGATGGGTCTTATGTGCCGCTGTCGTCGGTCGCGTCCCTGGAAACGGTCGTTACTGACGCGCAAATCGAACGTCTGGGCGGCGCGTTATCTGTCGCATTGCAGGCCAATCTAGGCGCCGGGGTGGATCTGTCTGTGGCCATCACCGAAGCGCGCGCTCTCGCGAATGACGTCTTACCCGACGGCGTGGGCCTTGTGTTTACAGGCGAAGCCGCGACCCTGAACGACAGCACTCAGTCGGTGTTTTTGGTCTTCGGAATTGCGCTGATCGTGGTGCTTTTGGTGCTGGCTGCCCAATTTGAGAGCTTTTCCAGCGCGCTGGTTATCATGATGACGGTGCCTTTTGGTCTCGCTGCGGCGCTTCTGGCGATTTCGGTTAGCGGCGGGTCATTGAATTATTATAGCCAGATCGGGCTGGTGATGTTGATCGGGGTCATGGCAAAAAACGGCATTCTCATCGTTGAATTTGCCAACCAACTGCGCGAAGCCGGGCACGACATTGATACCGCAATCCGAAGCGCGATGCGCCTGCGCATTCGGCCCGTGATGATGACGATGGTGTCCACGGTTCTGGGTGGATTGCCGTTGGTTTTGACGTCTGGTGCAGGCGCCGAAGCGCGTATGGAAGTTGGCTGGGTCATTGTCGGTGGCCTTGGGTTTGCCACTGTGTTTACGCTGTTTCTCACGCCCATATTTTATCGGTGGATCACAGTCTGGGGCAGCAGGCCGGGGGCGGCATCAAGGCGGTTAGATACAGAACTTGCACGTTTGTCGTAGTGTATTCGCGTTTTTCGATGAACTAAGCTACCTCATGTGAGCTAGGCGCCTAGAATGCGATGTACGGACGCTTTCGATGTGTCACGCGGCGGCGCTCATCACGTCTCGCAATGCGTCAGGCAAATCAAACTCGGCGAGAGCCCGGGTGCGTGCGTCGGTCGACATTTTCCGAGCTGTTTTGGCTACGATGTCCAACACTTTTTCATCGGGGTGCTTTTCGGCAAACGGTTTGAAGTACCACTTGATGAAGGTGAAGCAGATGATGTCTTCTAACTGTTGTACTTCGGCGTCTCGTTTTAAACCTTCTTTGCGTAACAAAATACGGACACGCTCGCAGTCTTCGGGGGTATAGTTTGCGTCTTGCATAAAGCCTGCTAACCGGTCGCCATGTGCTTGGGCTTGGTCGCGGCGCCATGTTAAATAGCCCGTTCGTCCCTCCGGGTATTGCGCGCGCTTTATCTGCCAGCGTTCGATGTGTTGGCCGCGTGCCGCGATCCGCAAAACGTCGCTTGCCGTATTACCACACAGGCGGTCTAACTCTGAGGACATGCGCTGACCGTAAAGATAGGCCTCGGGATGCGGAACGCCTTCGTCGTCAATATGGATCGTCGGATCTGCGCGATTTGCGTCATCGATCAGTTTAAGAACGTGGGTCAGCTTTTCTGTCATTGTCGCGCGCTCCATTGGGCTTGGTGATTGAAGATACGGATCATTCAGTAATAAATATGATGGCACGGGTGCCTTCGAATGTCACACCAAAGAGGATCTGGCGTTAGCGCTCAAAGCGCGCTTAGATCATGGGCAATTTCGGCCGCGATAGCGCCCGCATCAACATCGTTGCGTTCTGCCGAGACCCTCAACCCTAGAAGATCTGACTGATATCTACGGGCTAGCACATCGGGACGGTGTTTCGTGCTGATCTCCTCTAGTGCCTGTGCATGAGTGAATAATTCACAAAACTGAGCCTCCATTTTGAGAAGGTGTTGGTTTGCAAGTTCGGCCAATGGATGCTCGCTTGCCTGTAGTTCGAGAAGCGTTCTGGACAACATACACGCCTTGGCTGGTGACTCAGGATTATTCACGACCATTGCTGGAAAGCGTTGCAACGCACAAAGTGGCCCATGCCTTTCTTTCAGTTGGCGAAGTCGGTTCGCACCGTCCGATGCGTATTTTTCTAATGCGAGCGCAAACAGTGCATCCTTTGACCCAAACGCTGCGTAAAAGCTTCCGGGTTTCATGTTCAACTCTGCTTCTAGATTTTTTAATGATGTCCCGGCCCAGCCTTGTCGCCAAAACAAATCGCGGGCGCGCTCGATCAGGTCGTCACGGTTGTAGTTAGGTTTGCGAGGCATTGGGTCACCAATATTTGATTGATCGCTCAAATATATACTTGAGTGATCGCTCAATAAACCCTAGTTAATCCTAGAACGGAAATTTATTAGGAAAGTAAGATATGGCATTCCCCGCACACGATATGGAATCTGCTCCCGAAGGTTCCAAAGCACTGCTCGAGAACTCGCAAAAAGCATTTGGGCGCTTGCCTGGACTGCATAAAGTCCTGGCTGAGAGCCCTCAGTCTTATGAAGCCTACCAATTGCTTCACAAACTGTTCACCGAAACCGATTTTGACGCTGATGAGCTAACCGTAGTTTGGCAGTCTATCAACGTTGAACATGGGTGCCACTACTGCGTTCCAGCGCACACGGGCATTGCCAAAATGATGAAGGTCTCTGATGAGATTACAGAAGCGCTTCGGAATGAAACACCCTTGCCGAACGCGAAGCTCGAAGCACTGCGCACCTTTACGGTGCAAATGGTTCGCGAGCGAGGTAATGTTTCGCAGGGTCAAATGCAGGTATTTTTTGATGCGGGTTATAGTCATCGAGCTGTGCTTGACGTCATTTTAGGGTTGGCTCAAAAAACGATGTCTAACTATATAAACCACGTTGCAGAGACACCGGTTGATGAGGTTTTTCATCCACTGTTGTGGGAAAGAGGCGGTACGCCTTTGAAGGTCTAAAGAAAATAGGCGTGCAAATGACATTTGCACGCCTGAATTTCAGTTCATTCTTGTTGCTAAAATTCGTTCTTCACGGGGTAGTAGTGCACGGAGTGCTTTGAGTGACTTATAGTGTTGTTTTTCTACGAGGCCGCGCGTCGCTTCCGCTAATACGTTACGGCTATCTGTATCAGTAAACACTTGACTTAGCTCTTCTATCTGCCTCAGAAGCTGCAAATGCGCGTCATCTGGATCCTTGTCCCCGGATAGGACAAGTTGCATCGCAAAGCAGGCACGTTTAACTGGGGTTTTTGCGTCTTCGGGATGGATAGCATCGCGTAGACGAAGAATGTTTGCACCGGGCGTCATGATAGCGAGGCGGCTGCGGCGATCTCCATTTTCGATTACAACGCCATTGATCAATACGCGCTCTTTGGGGCTAAGTTTTAAAACCAGACCGGTCATTTTGTCTCTCCCGCTGGGCGCAAGCCGCCTAAAATTGTTGCATTTATTTCGAGAAGCGGTATGGCGGATTCTTCTTTACGAAGTACTTTTTGAGTGTGTAGGCGTGTGAACTCAGCCAGATAGAGGATATTGGCGCGCAATTCGTCGGGCAGTAGGTTACCGTCATCCATCACATCAATTGCGAGTGTTTTCCAAAGTTTGTCATTTTCGTATAACGCCTCAGCCAATGCTGGATATTTATTGGATTTTATCGCTTTTTTCAGGCGATGAGATATTCTTGCGATGACTTCGTATTCTGCACTGCGTGCCGTTCTGGTCGGGGCCGCTGCGGGCGCGTATGCGCTTTGGGCCTGTGCGTATGCGTTCACGATATAACCTTTATTTGGTACTGGTGAAAAGGTTCAGGGGCGCGACGTGCCGCGCCCCTGAGATATCGCTTAACGGAAGAGCGACAGGATGGTCTGTGGTGCCTGATTGGCAATAGACAACGACTGAACACCCAACTGCTGTTGTGTTTGCAGCGCTTGAAGTTTTGCCGAGGTGGCTTCCATGTCGGCGTCCACCAACGCACCGATGCCCGACTTCAGGTTATCGGTCAAAGCGCTGACAAAGTTAGACTGAGTTTCGATACGGCTACCCGCCGAACCCAATGCCGCTGCAGAGTCGATCGATGTTTGGATCAAACCTTCGATTGCAGCTAGCGCAGCTTCGCTACCTTCCGCAGTGGAGACGTCGATGTCTGCAAGAGCTGCAAGACCACCGCCGATAACATTTTCGTCAGAGACAACCGAAGCAACACGCACTTGAATGTTATCACCAGCATCGGTAAATGTTGCGGTTTTCGACGCGGTCAAACCAGTGGAGTTTGCCTCAAGATTGATGATACTCGTGTCTAAGCCATTTTCTGCGGCATACGTTGCAAAAGCGTCGGCGAGAGCTGAGCCGATATCCGCTGCCGTATCACCATCTCGTACGACGTAAGTGACGTCGCCAGCAATCGCTTCTGCGACGGTTGTACCCCCAGTGGTCGCATTTGTATAATCAGCAGGAGTAAACGTGTTCGCATCTGCGTCGGTGCCAACAAAGTTAATGGTTACGGCGGTGCCTGCGACGGCAAGCGCCGACAAGTCGATGTCTGCAGATGCGGTCGCGGTGTTGATTACGGTGTTTGGAACGGCGGCCGCAGTAAAGGTACCCGAAGCGTCAATAGATTCTTGGTTGGTACCCAGATCTTGCTTGACGACGTCAATGCTGGAATCGACGACCGAACCGTCAGCAGCACGATCAAGAGAAGACAGGATGCTTGTTGTACCAGAACCTGCTTCGGTATCTGTGTTTGACAGCAAGTTCAGACCGTTAAACTGTGCCGCGCCAACAATACTAGAAACCTGGCTCCGCAAAGCTTCGATGTCTGTCTGAATTTTTTCCCGGTCTACGTTGTCTTCCTGGGAGTTGACGATCTTGCCTTTGATTTCTGTCAGCAGATCGGTCACACCTTCGGCCGCGTCCAAAGCGACACCAACAGTAGCTTGACCCAATGAAAGCGAATCTGAAATTGCTTCGAAACCCGACACATCCGAGGACATAACTTTGGAAATCGCCCAAACAGCTGCGTTGTCTTTGGCGCTTTCAACGGTTTTACCTGTGGAAATCTCGCTTTGGACTTTGCCCAGGTTCTGGTTGATGGATTTCAGAGTCTGAAGCGCAACCATTGCGCTGTTGTTTGTAAGAATGCTCGACATGAAGCATGTTCCTTTGATCATTCACGCTTTGCGTGGATTGTGCCCCCAGTACATTTGTCTGGGGACCAAACAGTCATTCTGACCAATGCTGTCGTCTTTGTCTGACGAAGCGCCACCCGACCTCGGATGCAACGCCAACATGCCCCTGAAAAGGCTAATGAGTGCTTAAATCACTTTGTCTGTGTCGGTTGGTTTTTAATCAAATCCAACATCATGCGCGCTTCTCAACATCGCCTTGTGTTGCCAGGTTGATGGTACGGCGTTCGCCTTTTTCATCATAGGTCTCCAGCGAACTGCGGACACGGCGCAATGCAGCAAGTCTACGAGACACCGACCGGATCCCTTCCAATGCTTGATCCAGCATGGCTTGATTGCGTTTGACCTTTGCATTGAGGGCCTCCAAAGGCTCACGATCGGCTTCGTCCAATGTTGCAAGTTGATCGATCAGCGTTTCTTTGCGTTCAAGCAACCGGCCGATTTCATCAAGATCACCGGCGAGCAGCGCGGTACGCTCCGCTTCTAGTACATCGTCTAGTGCATCGATTATGTCTTCAAAATCTTCATTGGTCATTCTGTTTCTCCTTTAATGCGTCGAAAAGTGATTCGCTTAATCCGATTCCGCCGGCTTTCACCATTTGCATGGCTTGCTCTTCCACTAGAAACGAGCTGAACTGGTCTTCGCCAGCGCCCCCGCCGAAATGTTCGCTGGTTTTCCCTAAACCTGCGGATTTCAACATTTCCGCAAGAAAACTGGCCTCAAGTTTTTGGGCGACCTCTTTGAGGGCTTTGTCTTGAGGGGACATGGGGGTCGGCGTGGCGCCGACCGGTGAGGTTGGGGTCATACAAGTGTCTCCAATTGCAACTACTTTTTGTGATCATGCGCGCAATCGGTAAAGATGCAGTAACCAAAACCGGAGATAAGGTCTGCGAGCGAGGAAGAATTCCCGGAGATAATTGTGTTAGAAATCCCAATGACCCAAGTGGCGCCTAAAAATCGCCAGCACGAGAAAATGCCTGCCGCAGATAAGGCGACGGATGATGCGGCCGAGGCCGATTTTGAAGCAGCCTATACCGCGGATGACGATCCCAAGGCTGAGGAAACAACTTTAGCGACAGCTGACGACAGTAATGTTGAAGTTGAGGAGCCGAAGCCTACCGATATCACGGCGATTGATGGTGATGCCGCTGAAATAGATGATGAATTCGCACTAGGGATTGAAGCTGATTTCGAAGAGGTAGTGAAGCCGAAACAAGATACTGTTTCAGAAGGGCCAGCCCAGAAACCTACAGTTCCTGCGACGAGCGAGCTACTTTTTGCCCAGCGTGTTCGTGCGCAACAAGATGCCGTGCAAGCCAAGGTTCCTGACGCAGTCCCGGCGCGCGCTGATACCCCGACGGTTGCGCAATCCCTGGAAGTGCCGCACCCACAAAGACATGTTCAAAGTCCATTGGTTCAAGGGAAAGGTGACGTCGTACAACCGGCTCAAGATACTGCATTGACCGCACAGTTGAGTAATGCCGCCCAAGGTGAGGCGAATTCGCGAACGATCGCTGCGCTGAACAAAGAGCCGGTTTTACCTGCGCCTGCTGTGCTTTCCACCACTCCAGAAGAGCCGACAGTTCCGACCCCTGAAATGAGGGTCAAAGGAACGGAAAGCCGCAAAGCGGATAGATTCGACATGTTGACTGCCGGGCCATCGGCAACCCCTAAAGTAAATGCTGAAACTGCGGTTCCACGAACGCCCATAGCAACGCCGCAACCTGTCATGCCGATTACGGCACAACCTGATTCTGCCGGGTTGGATGTAGCAACGCTTTCACCCGTCGGTGATGTTGAGGGCCCCTCGACCTGGGATCCGCGAAGCACTGCGCCGACAACGCTCGCACAAACGCTTTCGCGACCAGAAACACCGAGTATGATCGGCCGTCAGATGGCTGAAGTTTTGCAGCGGCTCCCTGATAGACCGGTAGAACTGTCACTGAATCCAGAAGAACTGGGGCGCGTTCGGATGAGCATTTCCGCGTCGGAGGGAGGCATTACTCTGAATGTCCTCGCGGAGCGCCCGGAAACGTTGGATCTGATGCGTCGGCACATCGATCAGCTGGCACGTGAATTCCAAGCTTTAGGGTACGAGAATATTAATTTTGCCTTCAATGAAGGTCAAACAGACGCCGAGGGTCAAGCAAACGGTGATGGCAGCTCCGAATTACATGCAAGCGCGTCAGCCGAAGCACCCGACGTTGAACCTGTTGTACCTGTGACTATGGCGCCTTCCTCTGGTGTTGATTTGCGAATTTAAGGAGAATCATAATGGATGTAACAACCCCTACTCAAACGACCCAAACGAGTGTTCCGCAAGCGGTTGAAACTGAAAGCACTGCCGCCGTCTTGGCATCAGATTTCGAGACGTTTCTTCAAATGCTCACTGCGCAGGCGCGCTATCAGGATCCACTGGAACCGATCGATTCGTCGCAATACGCTTCGCAATTGGCGCAATTTTCGATGGTGGAACAACAGGTTCAATCCAACGACCTACTTAATTTGCTTAGCGGTCAAATTTCGGCATCGAATATAGGCCAGATTGCTGGGTGGATTGGCATGGAGGCCAGAACGACAGCGGCTGTGTCATTTGATGGGTCTCCGATCACGGTTGCGCCTGAGATTGAGACGGGTGCTGATGAGGCATTTATCGTTGCGTATAACTCAGATGGTGCTGAAGTTGATCGAAAAACGATACCGCTCGACAGTGAAGTGGTTGAATGGGTGGGCATAGACAGCACCGGCAGCGCATTTCCCAGTGGCCTCTACACGTTTAAAGTGGAGAGCCGATCAGCCGGGCAAGAACTGGGTGTAACAGCGGCTGAAACCTATGCAAAAATCACTGAAGCCCGCCGCGACGGCACAAATACCGTCTTCGTGCTTGACGGTGGTTCTGTTGTTACGGCCGATGACGTCAGTGCATTGCGCGAGGCTGCCTGACTAGGGCCTCATATCCGAGGCCATCAAAGCAAGGTAGAGAGGCGGCATGAGAGCACGCCGCCCTCGCCCAAGCGGAAATTTCTTTAGCGGGTTGCGTAACGCTTCCGAATAGTGCCTGGGGCGAATTCCTTGTATCAGCTCCGCAAGAATTTTACCGCCTAAAGTGCCCATTGCGACACCGTTTCCGTGATAGCAAAGCCCCGCCCACATATTGCTATTGTTGGCGAGTTCTCCGATAAACGGCATACGATTTCGAGACAGACACACCATACCTGACCACATATGAGTTACGTCGACGTCAGCCCACTCAGGGAACATTTTGCAAAATTCCCGTCGTATGCGATGATGCGATCGCGCCTCTGCGGATGGGCCACTCAGCAACCCACCTCTCATGCCAAATAAAAACCTCCGATCTGGCATAAGACGAAAGTAATGCAACAGATGTCGCGTATCGAAGCACATTTGATCGCTGAACCAGCCTTGACGTTCAATTTCTGACGAATTGAGTGGGCGCGTTACTAGGACGTTGGATTGGCCAGGCATGTAGCGTCCCGCCAAATCAGCAGGGATATCTTCTGAAGAATATCCGTTGGTCGCAATGATTGTATGGTCGGCATGAACGGTGCCTGCTTGCGTGCCAAGTGCGTAGCGGCCGTTTTTGGTGTGGATTGATGTGACGTTCGTGTGGTGATGTATTATGGCGCCTTCGCATTCGGCAGCGCGCGCCAAACCTGAAACGTACCTCAATGGATTAAGGCCAAACCCTATTGGAATTGTCAGAGCGCCGAAAAACTCGCGCCCTAACCCATGATCCTCAAGAGCATGCTGTTCTATGAGCGAAGGCGTAACACCATAATTTTCAAGCACCGACTGGGCCTTGTCGCGTAGCGCAGCCATGTCTTTGGGGCGATGTGCCAGTTCCGTTTCGCCTGACGAATGCCGGTCTACGTCCAGCTGGTATTCGTCGATCAGATCAGTAACCAACGCGACAGCGGCTTTTTCAGATTTCCGGAATGCGAGACGTTGGGCGAGGCCGTATTCTGCATCCAGTTCCGCATCCTCTAACATGCCTCCGCCTAAACAACAAAAACCGCCGTTGCGACCAGACGCGCCCCACCCTGGGAAATGTGTATCGAGCACTCTCACAGAGAGACCGGCTTTCGCGAGGTGTAGTGCGGCAGATAGGCCGGTAAAGCCTGCGCCAACAATAGCGACATCCGCAGTTTTCGAGCCTTCAAGCGTTGGGCGTGTTGGTGTTTTACAGGTCTTGTCCCACCAGCATCCGTCGCGGGGCCCTGCGCCGTAGGCATAGTCCGAAAAAATGCGGGTCATATTGTGCGTGCGGCAGCGCGCTCGTCGTTTTGTTGCCGAAGATTGTTGCGTTTGGACACAAGGGATGTGGCAATGACGCCTACGGTAACAATCCCGATCATAATCGTTGATAGCGCGTTAATTTCTGGAGAGACACCTAGGCGGACAGCCGAAAAGATTTTGATCGGCAACGTTGTTGCGGATGGGCCGGCCGCAAACGAGGCAATGACGAGGTCGTCGAGGCTCAAAGTGAAGGCCAGCAACCACCCCGAAATGACCGCCGGTGCGATGATTGGCAGGGTAACGAGCCGGAATGCGTCAAAACTTGAGCACCCCAGATCAAGCGCGGCTTCTTCTAGCGACCGATCAAAACTCATCAATCGCGATGATACGACCACGGACACATAGCACATCGAAAATGTCGTGTGGGCGAGGACAATCGTGAGCACGCCTCGATCTAGTCCAAATCCGATGAACAACAGCAGCAACGATAGGCCGGTGATTACCTCTGGCATCACCAAAGGCGCGTAAATCATGCCGGAAAAGACCGTTCGGCCCAGAAACCGACCACCGCGGACCAGCACATACGCCGCCATCGTGCCGAGAACCGTGGCGCAGGTCGATGATAAAACGGCCACTTTGATCGTGACCCATGCCGCATCCAGAAAGGCTTCGTTTTGTAAAAGTTCACCGTACCATTTTGTCGAAAATCCGGCCCACACTGTAACCAGTTTGCTTTCATTGAATGAATAGATGACCAAAATAACCATCGGTAGATAGAGAAATGCGAACCCCAATGTCAGGGAGGTGACGTTGAACCAGCTGAGCTTGTTCATGTTTCTTGCTCCGCTTGGCGTTGTTGGTTGCGTTGAAACAGAACGATGGGGATGATCAGGATCAACAATAGGACGACCGCGACAGCGCTGGCGACGGGCCAGTCGCGATTGTTAAAGAACTCTTCCCACAGGATTTTCCCGATCATCAAGGTACCCGAACCACCGAGCAGTGACGGAATAACGAATTCGCCCAAGGCAGGGATGAACACCAAAAAACTACCAGCGATGATGCCATTTTTCGACAAGGGGATCGTGACCAGCCAGAAGGCCTGAAATCGTGAACACCCTAGGTCTTCGGCCGCTTCTATGAGGGACTCGTCTAGACGATCCAACGCCGCGAAAATCGGCAAGATCATGAAGGGAAGATAGGTGTAGACGATGCCGATGTAGACTGCGGTGTTGGTGTTGAGGATGGTGAGGGGCGTGCTGATTATGCCGGTCCAGATCAAGAATTGGTTAAGAAACCCTTCTTGGCTAAGGATCCCCATCCATGCGTAAACCCGGATGAGAAATGAGGTCCAAAAGGGTAAAATAACCAACATCATCAACGTCGCGCGCCACTCTTCGGGCGCACGGGCCATTGCGTAGGCGATGGGGTAGCCAACGAGCAAGGTGAAGATCGTGGATATTCCCGCGATCTGGAATGAGCTTGCGTAGGCCTTCCAGTAAAGATCATCCGATGTGAGAAAGACGAAATTCTCGAAATCTAATGCCGCGAAAAATGGGCCGATCCCTTCGTTTAGACGCGGCGTGTAGGGGGGGATCGCCAAGGCAATGTCCGACAGCGAGATCTTGAAAACGATCACAAAAGGGATCAGGAACAACGCGACAAGCCATGCGTAAGGGACTGCAATCAGGGCAAAACGTTGCATCAAACCGCCCTCATTGATCCAACAATACGCCAGCGGTGGCGCTCCATGACACCCAGACGGGGTCTTCCCAGGTAAAACTGCGGCGGGAAATACGCCGCGTGTTTGCAGTTTGCGCCTTGATCACCTGCCCACCGACCAATTCCACATGATAGGTGCTCAGATTGCCGAGGTAGGCAATGTCCAGCACTTTGCCTTGCACGGCATTTTCAGCATCTGCGGGTTGTTCCGCGCTGATGTGGATTTTTTCGGGCCGTACGGCGAGATGGCACTTTTGGCCATCGCCGATGGTGCGGTCGGATGCGGTGACCAACGGGGCGTGATTTTCTGCCCATCTGAGTTCATACAAATCTTGGGATTGGGCATGTGTTGTGCCAGATAAAATGTTCACTTCCCCAATAAAATCAGCAACATAAACACTTTCTGGGGCCTCGTAAATTCGTTGAGGTGTGGCCACTTGCATGATTTGGCCTTCGTCCATAACGGCAACGCGGCTGGCCACGGTCATCGCCTCTTCTTGGTCGTGGGTTACAATCACGAAGGTTGTTCCGGTTTTTTCCTGAATATCCATCAGCTCAAATTGCGTCGCTTGGCGCAGCTTTGCATCCAGCGCACCCAACGGTTCGTCCAGCAACAACAGTTTGGGCGCTTTCGCCAAACTGCGGGCCAATGCAACTCTTTGCCGTTGCCCGCCAGAGATTTGATGTGGTTTTCGGCGCGCGAATTTTTCCAAGCGTGTCAATTTGAGCATTTCCGCCACGCGTGCGTCGATATCGCCTTTGGACAGACGATCTCTGCGCAGCCCAAAGGCGATATTTTCGTAAACGCTCAGGTGAGGAAACAGCGCATAGGACTGAAACATCATGTTCACGGCGCGTTTGTTGGGCGGCACCGTCGCGATGTCTTGCCCGGCCAGTTGGATGCTGCCAGATGTCGGCGTTTCAAACCCGGCCAACATGCGCATCATGGTTGTCTTGCCACACCCTGACGGGCCAAGCAGCGCAAAGAACTCTCTTTCAAAAATATCCAGGGTCAGGTCGTCGATCGCCGTGAAATCGCCGAACTGTTTGGTGACATTCTGAAATCGGATAAGGGGTGTCTCAGCCGGATCATCCCAAGGGGCAAAAACGGTTTGCATCGAATGAGGTCCTTTGCGCGCCTGTGTCGTAGGTAAAAACAAAACGGGCGGGGCAGTGTGCCTCGCCCATTGGGTTTTCTACGGTCAGGTTCCGGATTTGATTTTGGTCCAGAGCCGGGTCACAACCCGTTGCACTTTGGCCGGATAAGGCGTTGTTGTGTATAAGTTTTCCAACGTTGCCTCATCTGGGTAAATCGCCGGATCTCCGATAACGTCTTCTTCCAGCAAAGGCTTGGACGCCTCGTTTCCGTTCGCATAGTAGACGTAGTTTGATGCGTCCGCCATGTTTTGCGCATCCATGATGAAGTTCAAAAATATATGGGCGGCTTCTGGATTCGGGGCATCGGTGGGGATCGCCATTTGGTCAAACCACATCAAGGCGCCTTCGGAAGGTGCATTGAATATGATTTCCACGCCATTTTCGGCTTCGGCGGCGCGGTCACGGGCCTGTAGGATGTCGCCGGACCAGCCAAACGCCACGCAAATATCGCCATTTGCCAGCGCATTGATGTATTCAGAGCTGTGAAATTTCTGAATGTATGGGCGGACTGCCGTCAGCACGTCTTCGGCTTTGGCAATCACGTCGGGGTCATGGCTGTCGGGGTCTTCGCCAAGGAATTTCAACGCGGCGGGGATCATCTCTGCCGGTGCGTCTAGGAAATGAACGCCGCATTCGGCCAGCTTTTCCATGTTGGCGGGATTGAACAAAAGGTCCAGCGACCCAACCGGCGCGTCAGCCCCTAACAGTTCCTGAACTTTGTTAACGTTTGCGCCAATTCCGGTCGTGCCCCACATATAGTTAATGGAATGGGCGTTTTCGGGGTCATATTGGGCGGTGCGGGCTTCGATCGTGTCCCACATGTTTTCAATGTTGGGCAACTGCGATTTGTCCAACGCTTGGAATGCACCCGCCGAAATTTGGCGTTGTAGGAAGGTTCCGGTCGGTACAACGACGTCATAACCTGACCCACCGGCCAGCATTTTGGTTTCCAAAACTTCGTTGCTGTCAAAGACATCGTAGATCAGATCAATGCCGGTTTCTGCTTCGAATTTCTCGAGCAGTGCTTCGTCAATATAATCGGACCAGTTGTAAACGCGGACTTCATCGGCAAAAGCGGCCGTCGTGCAAAGCGCCAGTGCAGCGCTGCTTAGCATGAGTTTTTTCATATCATACTCCCGTTGATATCGATCGGGTTTCTCCCGATTTCAGTGGATTTGATCAAGTTTTGCCTCGGTGGGCAAGGTGCGCTATGCTTTCACGCGGTGGCAGTCTGTGCAAGAGATCACAGTATGCCCGCGGCCATAGCGAAAGACAGATCATGCAGTTGCTCACAAATGCGGCGCCCGAGCGCGATGTGGTCAAGGCCAAACCGCCTGCCCATCAACACGTCTATCATCAGCTGCGGTGCCGTATTTTGTTTGGTGATCTCGCGCCCGGTCAGGCCGTTACGATCCAGGGTCTTGTCGATGAACTGGGTGCCGGGATGACGCCGGTCCGCGAAGCGATCCGCAGGCTGATCTCGGACGGCGCGCTGAGCATGATGGGAAATCGGCGGGTTGTTTTGCCAAAACTAAGCGAGGCCTGTGTAGACCAGCTTGATTTTATGAGAAAATCCTTGGAACCACAGCTCGCACGGTTGGCTGTGGGGCATGTTGATGACGCTGGGCTCGCAGCGTTGCGGTGTCATGACGATGCACTTAATCTGTCCATTGAAACTGGCGACACCGTTGGGTACCTGACGCACAATTACCAGTTTCACGCGGCTGTCTACGGCATGGCGCAGGCGCCGATACTGGTCGCGACGGTTGATCGATTGTGGCTGCGGTTTGCCCCATCATTGCGGGTTGTGTGCGGACGATACGGGACGCTCAACTTGCCGGATAAACACGTTGATTTGATGGCCGCCTTAACGCAACGGGATGCAGAAGCGGCAGCGCAGGCCATGGCAGAGGATGTGCATCAGGGTATGGCGCAGATTCGCGCGACCCTTGAACAAGGCCCCATGGCTAAGCGATTCGATTGACATGGTATAATTTGATCATATTCTGCAAGCGGTCTAAAACCACCCAACTCTAGCCATAGGTGTACGATGTCTGCGATCACGAACCACATGCCCACAGCCGAATTGCAGGCGCTTGATGCCGCGCATCACATGCACCCTTTCACCACCAACGACGAGCTTGCCGAAAAGGGTGCGCGGGTCATTACGCGCGCCGACGGCGTGTATCTGACGGACAGCGAAGGGAACAGGATCCTCGATGGGATGGCCGGGTTGTGGTGCGTCAATATTGGCTACGGGCGTCCCGAGATGGCCGAGGTTGCCGCCCGACAAATGATGGAACTACCTTATTACAACACGTTTTTCATGACCACCCACGTGCCCGCGCTTGCGTTGGCACAAGAGGTTGCCAAACTGGCGCCCGAGGGGTTGAATCACGTGTTTTTTGCGGGGTCTGGATCAGAGGCCAACGACACCAATATCCGCATGGTGCGCACCTATTGGGCCGAAAAGGGACACCCTGAAAAAACCCAGATCATCAGCCGCAAGAACGCGTACCATGGGTCATCCATGGGGTCGGGGTCTTTGGGCGGTATGAGCTATATGCACGCGCAGGGTGGTATGCCGATCCCCGGCATTCACCACATTGGCCAACCCGATTGGTGGGCCGAAGGCGGTGATATGACGCCCGAAGCCTTTGGACTTGCCCGCGCACGCGAGTTGGAAGCCAAGATATTAGAGCTGGGCGAAGATAAGGTCGCGGCCTTTATCGCAGAGCCGATACAGGGTGCGGGGGGCGTTATTGTCCCGCCCGAAACCTACTGGCCTGAAATCCAACGCATCTGCGACGCCTATGATATTTTGTTGATCGCAGACGAGGTGATCTGCGGGTTTGGGCGCACGGGGAACTGGTTTGGCAGTCAAACGGTGGGCATTCGGGCGCACATCATGACCATCGCTAAGGGGCTCAGTTCTGGCTACCAGCCGATTGGCGGCTCCATCGTGTGTGATGAGGTCGCCGAGGTCATCGGCGCCACGGAATTTAACCATGGCTACACCTATTCAGGGCATCCTGTGGCGGCGGCTGTTGCGCTGGAAAACCTGCGCATTCTGCAAGATGATGCGATCATTGATCACGTAAGGACCACAGCAGCCCCCGCGCTAAAGGCGGGGTTGGAGCAGTTGGCCGAACATCCGCTGGTGGGTGGTTTGTCGATCAGCGGTATGATGGCCTCTTTGCCGCTGACGCCTGACAAGGGCAGCCGCGCCAAATTCGCCGCGGACACAGGCACCGTCGGTCACATGTGCCGCGAGCGGTGTTTTGCAAACAACCTAGTAATGCGGCATGTGGGCGATAGAATGATTATTTCGCCGCCATTGGTGATCACGCCCGACGATATCGATGTATTCATGACGCGGGCGCGCACTGCGCTTGATGAAACCTACGCAGTGCTGAAAGCCCAAGATTTGCTCAAATCTGCGCCGTAATCGCGTCTGGCGCGTTAAATCTCGATTCGTACACGCGGGGCGGGACAGGCTATCGTGCGGTAAAACCACGATTTAGCGACACTTTGGCGTAGAATATGCGCAGTGGGTGGTGAAACCGCCTTGAATTGGTCTTGAAACCATACATTCCCGGTTATGCGCTTGCGCCCGCACAGCCCCTTGGTGTTACATTCACCCCAATCAGTGCGGAAAACCGCCGGAAAAACACGGGGAGCCACTCTTGGCCGATCTAAGTAATGCCGACGCGTTTGTTGAATTTGAACGTGTGCAGAAAAGTTATGATGGCGAGAACCTCGTCGTCAAAGATTTGAATCTCGCGATGCCCAAGGGTGAATTTCTGACGATGTTGGGGCCATCCGGGTCCGGCAAAACGACCTGCCTGATGATGCTGGCAGGGTTTGAAACGGCAACCCACGGCGACATTCGCCTTGATGGCGTGTCGATCAACAACATCCCGCCGCACAAACGCGGGATCGGCATGGTTTTTCAGAACTACGCGTTGTTCCCGCACATGACAGTCGCCGAAAACCTGTCGTTCCCGCTCGAAGTTCGCAAGATGGGGAAATCTGACCGCGAGGCCAAAATTACGCGGGCTTTGGACATGGTGCAAATGGGCAGTTTTGCAGGGCGCCGGCCCACCCAGTTGTCCGGGGGGCAACAGCAGCGGATCGCGCTGGCGCGGGCCTTGGTGTTCGAACCCGAATTGGTCTTGATGGACGAGCCCCTGGGTGCGCTGGACAAACAACTGCGCGAAACACTGCAGTTTGAGATCACCAAACTGGCCCATGATCTGGGCATCACGGTTGTTTACGTGACCCACGACCAGACCGAAGCGCTGACCATGTCGGACCGTGTTGCCGTGTTTGATGACGGCCGTATCCAGCAGCTGGCGCCGCCGGATCAGCTCTATGAGGCGCCTGAAAACAGTTTTGTGGCGCAGTTCATTGGCGAAAACAACACGCTCGATGGTGTGGTCAAAGAGATCAAAGGTGACACGGCACTGGTAGAGCTAGACGGCGGTGAGCTTATTCAAGCCCGGCCCGTCAACGTGACAAAACCCGGTGAACGGACCCGTGTTTCGATTCGGCCCGAACGTGTGGAATATAACAAAGATCGGCTGAGTGACGGCGCGCACACGCTCAAGGCGGAGGTGCTGGAATTCATCTATATGGGTGATATGTTCCGCACGCGGCTGCGCGTGGCGGGCACCGATGAATTCGTGATCAAGACACGAAATGCCCCCGACGTAGAACGGCTGACCCCGGGTCAACAGCTTGAAATCGGATGGCTTCCTCAAGATTGTCGCGCATTGGATGCCTGATGGCATTTGTGCGTGATCCATCGTGCCCATCCATGGGCGCGATACAACAGAGAAGGCGGCCCAAGCCCGTTGCCGCCTGTCTCACAACCCTCAACGGGCAGATAATTGGGAGATTATTGATGAAACTGACCAAGACGCTTTTGGCATCCACCGCGCTCACAGTCGCAGGCGGAATGGCCGTTGCTGATGGCCACCTGGCATCCGAGATGACGATCGTCAGCTGGGGCGGCGCGTACTCTAATTCGCAGCAGCAAGCCTACCATAACCCCTACATGGAAAACACCGGCGTGAGCATCATCAACGATGAATCCTCTGCCGAAGCGGTGGCCAAGCTGCGCGCGATGAACGAAGCAGGCAACGTCACGTGGGACGTGGTTGACGTCGTCGCCGCTGATGCGATCCGTCTGTGCGACGAAGGTCTGGCGATGGAAATCGACCCAGACGAGCACCTCGCGCCAGCGCCCGATGGCACATCCGCCAAAGACGACTTTGGCGATTTGCTGGTGTCTGACTGCTTTATCCCGCAGATCGTGTATTCCACGACATTCGGCTACCGCACGGACCTGGTTGGCGACACACCCCCAACATCGGTTTGCGCTGTTTTCGATACCGACGCGTATCCTGGCAAACGGTCGTTGGAAAAGCGCCCGATTTTCAACATGGAATGGGCGTTGCTGTGTGATGGCGTTGCCAAAGACGACATCTACGACGTTCTGGAAACCGATGAGGGCCAGCAGCAGGCGCTTGATAAGTTGGCGACCATCAAAGACGACGTGATCTGGTGGTCTGCAGGTGCGGACACGCCACAACTGTTGGCGGACGGCGAGATCGTCATGGGCTCCACCTACAACGGACGTCTGTTTTCGGTCATCGTTGAGCAAGAACAGCCCGTTGCGATGCTTTGGGACGCACAGGTGTTTGACCTGGACGGCTGGATCATCCCCACAGGTCTGAGCGAAGAGCGTCAAGCACGTGCGTTGGACTACATCTATTACGCCACGGACACGCAGCGTCTGGCGGATCAGTCCAAATACATCAGCTACGGCCCGGCGCGTGCGTCCTCTGCACCGCTTGTTGGCAAGCACGCTGAACTGGGTATCGAAATGGCGCCACACATGCCGACCGACCCTGCCAACGCCAAGAGCTCCTTGCTGTATAACTACAGCTTCTGGGCGGACTACCGCGACGACATCGACGCGAAATTCCAAGCTTGGTTGGCTCAATAAGCCCTTATAGGCACATATGAAATCGGGTGGGGCTATAACGGCCCCGCCCATGCGCAGGAAAGAGGACACCCCCATGCCTAAAGGCTACATCATCGGACATGTTACCGTGACTGACCCAGACGCCTATAAGGAATATGTGGTCAAAGACACGCCGGTTTTGGAAGGTCTAGGCGGGCGTTTCATCATACGGGGCGGTTCGTCTGAGGTGATGGAAGGTGACAGTTTTGAACGTCACGTGGTCATTGAATTTCCGTCCTACGCGGCTGCGAAAGCCGCCTATAATGACCCGGAATACCAAGAGATCATGAAAATTCGCCACCGCACTGCCAAAAGCACGATCATTGTCGTTGAGGGCACCTAAATGACCGATACGACACAGCAATCGGGCCCGATGATGGCCGCAGATGGCACGACGCTGAAATCCAGTCTGAACCGGGCGCTGCGTCGCCAAAAAATCCGCGCGCTGATGTTGATCGCGCCGTTGCTGATTTTCATACTGGTGACGTTTATCGCACCCATCGCGGACATGTTGTTCCGGTCTGTCGAAAACCAGATCGTCGGTGACACTCTGCCGCGCACCACCGAATTATTGGCCGATTGGGACGGCGCGGATATCCCGCCCCCAGAGGTCTTTGAGGCGCTTTATGTTGACGTCTTTGTGGCGCAAGAACGCAAACTGCACACGCGCTTGGGCTCGCGGTTGAACTACGAATTGACCGGCGTGTCGTCTTTGTTTCGCAAAACGGGGCGCAATGTCGAAGACATGGGCGAGGTCTACCAAGACCAGTTCGAAGACCTGAACGCGTTCTGGAAAGACAGCAAAACCTGGAATGCGCTGATGGGCAGCGACACTTGGCTGGCCGCACAAACCGCGTGGGATGAGAAATCCGACACGCCCCAGCCTGCGTTTGAACCGCGTGAGGATATCGCGACACTGCTGCCGCAAACCGCCGCTGTTTTCCAGATTTTTGCCGATTTCGTGCAAAACGAAGATCAGGATAATCTGGCCGATGAAGACCCATGGGCGCTGGTGTATTCGGCACTGTATAACGATTTGGTTCAAACGCCTGATATCTCTGGGTACACCGGGCCCGGCGCGGCCGAACTGCAAGAGGCGATGGGGGCAACCGCCACATTCGAGACAGTCGACTACACGGCGGTTTTCGAAGACATCGACGAAGACTGGCACAGCAATGACGTCTGGAAGACGATCCAAATCTATAGCCCTGCGTTTACATCCGGCTACTTCCTGAACGCCGTCGATATGAAAAAATCGGACGACGGCGCAGAGATGCGGCCCGAGAATGAACAGCTTTATATCAAGCTATTTATTCGCACGCTGATCATGTCCATGGCGATCACAACCAGCTGTATTTTGCTGGGCTACCCGGTTGCGTGGATCTTGGCAAACCTACCCGCGCGTACCGCGAACCTGTTGATGATCCTTGTGTTGTTGCCGTTCTGGACATCGCTGTTGGTGCGTACATCGGCCTGGAAGGTCATGTTGCAACAGCAAGGCGTGATCAACGACACGTTGGTTTGGTTGGGGCTGGTGGCCGACGACAGCCGCCTTGCGCTGATCAACAACCAAACGGGGACGATCATCGCGATGACGCATATCTTGCTGCCGTTCATGATCTTGCCGCTCTATTCGGTGATGAAAACCATCCCGCCCAGCTATCTGCGCGCGGCGAAATCCTTGGGCGCCACCAATTGGACCGCGTTCTGGCGGGTGTATTTCCCGCAGTCCGTGCCGGGTATTGGCGCGGGGTCGATCCTCGTCTTTATCCTGTCGATTGGCTATTACATCACGCCAGAATTGGTCGGCGGTACGACAGGCACCTTCATTTCCAACCGGATCGCCTATCATATTTCCAGCTCGTTGAACTGGGGACTTGCGGCTGCATTGGGCGCGATCTTGCTCGCGGTCGTGCTGGGTCTCTATTGGGCCTATGACAAAATCGTTGGCATCGACAACGTAAAACTCGGAGGCTAACCATGGCTGCCCTGACCCCTATTTCCCGCACACCCGTTTCGTTTTATGTGCCCGTTGTCGCCGCTGCAGGGGCCTTTGCAGGCCTGTTGGTGGGCACGGCGCAAGGCAGCTCTGTCTTGGGCATCGTGCTGGGTGCCATTCTCATGGCGGCCATCGCCTTTGGTATGACCCAGATCATGAATGCGGAAAAATCCAGTCGCTGGGGCTTGGTCATCCTCATGGCCTTGGGTGGTTTCGCCCTCAGTGGGATCGCCGCAGGGGTGATTGGCGCGGCGTTCGGTTGGTTTTTCGGCTGGTTTTCCTTTTGGCTTTTTGAAGGACGATACCGCGCGTATGTCGCCCCCTATCTGACCCCCGGCCAAGTGCTGTGGCACTATACATTCCGGGTGATTTGTGGCGCGATTTTGGTGTTTCTGATCACGCCGATCCTCGTAGTCATGCCGTTGAGCTTTAACGCTCAGGATTTCTTTACCTTCACGCCCGAAATGCTGCGGTTTGACCCGGCCGGCTATTCGCTCAAGCACTACGAGGATTTCTTTACCAATTCCGACTGGCAAGGCGCGTTGGCGAACTCTGTGAAAATCGCCCCTATGGCGACGCTACTGTCGGTCAGTTTTGGCACCCTTGCCGCCATCGGGCTTAGCCAACCCCATGTGCCGTTCCGCCGGGCGATCATGGCGATCATGATTTCGCCGATGATCGTACCGCTGATCATCTCTGCTGCTGGGATGTACTTTTTCTATAGCCGGATTGGCTTGCAAGGCACCTATATGGGCGTTGTTCTGGCGCATGCCGCATTGGGCATTCCGTTTGTTATTATCACGGTCACGGCGACGCTGGTGGGGTTTGACAATTCGCTGACCCGCGCGGCCGCCAACATGGGGGCAGGGCCCGTCACCACCTTTTTCCGGGTGCAGATGCCGTTGATCTTGCCCGGTGTTATTTCGGGCGGTTTGTTTGCCTTTATCACTAGCTTTGACGAGGTCGTTGTGGTGCTGTTTGTCGGTTCGGCAGGGCAAAAAACCCTTCCTTGGCAGATGTTTACCGGATTGCGCGAACAGATCAGTCCGACGATTTTGGCGGTGGCTACGATCTTGGTGATCGTTTCCATCGCATTGCTGACCGTGGTGGAAATGCTGCGCCGTCGGTCCGAACGTCTGCGCGGCATGTCGCCCGCCTAAGCGTACAAGTGGCCTGACCCGCAGTTGTGGATCAGGCGCTGCATTTTACCGCAACCGTTTGAGCAAGCTCAGCGACGCATAGCCGTCAGGTGCCAGCCCTTGGTTGCGTTGGTAGGCGCGCACGGCTTGAATGGTGTTTGGCCCGATCCGCCCATCGACACCCTGCGTGTTGAACCCTGCCCGCGTCAAACGTTGTTGCATTTCTTTGCGTTCCGCGAATGTCAGCGCGCGGTCGCCACGCGGCCAGCTGGATTTGATAGCAGGGCCACCGTTGATTCGATCACTGAGATGCCCAACGCCAATCACATAGGCGTCGGCGGCGTTATATCGTTCAATCACGCTGAAGTTCTTAAAGATCATGAACGCGGCACCTTGCCCGCCAGCTGGCAGTAAAATTGAGGCGTTCCCATGGTTTGCCACCGCGCGACCATTTGTGCCGACCACGCCCAACCGGGCCCATTGCGCCGGCGTCTTGGTGATCTTGCGACTGGCCTGCGCATAGTCAAACCCACGGGGCAGTTGCACTTCGACACCCCAAGGCTGGCCTTTGACCCACCCAAAGCGTTTGAGATACGCGGCGGTAGAGGCCAGCGCATCGGTGGGATCATCGGCCCAAATATCGCGCCGCCCGTCACCCGTGAAATCGACTGCATAGGCCAAATAGGACGTCGGGATGAATTGGGTGTGCCCCATCGCTCCAGCCCAGCTACCGGTCATGTTGCGCGGGCTGGTATCACCGTTTTGCAGGATTTTCAGCGCGGCAATCAGCTGTTCTTCAAAGAACTTCCCCCGCCGCCCATCATAGGCCAACGTCGCCAGCGATTGCACGATGTCGTTCTTCCCGCGATGTACGCCATAGGCGCTTTCCAGCCCCCAAACCGCAGCAACGACCTCTTTTTCGACGCCATACCGGGCCTCGATAGCATCCAGGGTGCGCCGGTGTTTGCGCAAGGCGGCCTTGCCGTTCGCGATCCGGCTGTCGGAGGCTGCGCTGTCCAGATATTCCCAGATCGTCTTGGTAAATTCAGATTGGTTACGATCCCGACGGATCACGTCGGCGTCGTATTGCACGCCGCGAAACGCCGCCTGCAGGATCGATGCGCGAATACCCTGCGCCCGCGCGCGCCGTTCAAACCCGTCAATCCACCGTTGTAACCCGGCATTTGACGCCACTTGGGTGACAGTCTCCTGCGACGTGGCCAAAGGTTGCGTGGGCCTGAGTTTGGGGCGCGGCGCTGACGCCAAGGTCACCCCCTGTGGGATGCTTTGTTCAACCGGCCGCGGCACCGGCCGCAACAAGGGCGATGTCCCCAATGCGCCGACGCTCGTACCTATCAATCCAGTTGCCAAAGCAACTGTGCAAAACGATCTTAACCGCATGGTATGCCCTACTGCTGCTCTTTATTATTCTCACCAGTCTAGCGCGAAATGCTGCATATCAAAAGAATTCAATCAAAGGTCACGCGATCTTGCGTCATTTCGCTGACCTGACAGCGGATAATTTTCAAGTGTTCGCGCAGCATGGGCACGCGGCGGGGGCGAAAACTATGGTCAGTACAGGTCAGGTTAGACATCCGATCTAACCGGAATGACCTAAAATCGCGCCGCAAATGGCACCACGCCAACAGCATGTTGGTGCGATCAAGATAAACCAACCCCAGTGGATCAACCTGCCGCGCGGTATCGGCGCCGTTTCGGTCGCGATAGTCGAACGTCACGCTGACCTCATCCCACGTGGCGTGACGCAGGGCGGCGACATCGATCGTGATCGTGGGGAGGCTGGCAAACCGATGCACATCCAGAACCGCATGCTGCAACCGGTGTGCCTGGCGCGGTGGCACCCGCGCTTTGATCTTTGCCAATGCAGATCGTGCGGCTTTGGCCAACGCCGGATCGCCAATAAGGGCGACATCGCGCAGCCCCAGCACCAAGGCCTCTAGCTCATCGTTTTCGAACCCCAAAGGGGGCAGCGCGGCATCTTCGATCAGGGTATATCCAAAACCGGCCTCACCATCGATGACCGCGCCCATACTGCGTAGCGCATCAATATCGCGGTAGATCGTGCGGGCTGACATGTGCATTTCATCCGCCAATTGCGATGCCGTGATGGGCGGTGGCAATCGGCGCAACGTTTGCATCATCTGAAACAGGCGGTGTGTGCGGCTCATACAGACAGTGTATCACAGGTGCTGACAAAAACTGACAGCATCAAGATCTAGCCTGCGCTTAGTTTAACAGGAGCAGACCCTATGATTACCTTACTGACGTATCCGCGCGCCTTTGGCCAATATTCCGGCAGTCCGTTTTGCACGAAAGCGGCGCAATTTCTAAAGCTGTCGGGCGTGCAGTGGCGCCGCGAAGATATGTTGGACCCGCGGAAAATGCCGTTTCAGAAGCTGCCAGTCATTCGTACCGAGGGCACATTAATCGCGGACAGTGACAGCATTCGCAGCTACCTCGAAGCGCAGGGCGCGCAGTTTGACGAGGGGCTGTCGGATATAGATAAATCCACGTCACGGGCGTTTATCCGTATGGCCGAAGAACATATTTACTTTCACGTTCTATTGGATCGCTGGGGCGATGATGCCATGTGGCCAGTACTACGCGATACATATTTTCAGGCAATACCGTGGATTATGCGAAATTTTGTGGCCAACAGTATCCGCAAAACCGTGTTGAAAGGGATGCACACCCAAGGTCTTGGACGTTTGTCAGAACAAGACCGCCTTGCGCGGATTGAACCCGACCTAGACGCGGTGACCACGCGACTGTGGCAAAACCGGTTTTTGTTTGGCGATAAACCGACGGCGGCGGATGCCTCTGTCGGGCCCATGATCAGCGCGGCGGTGGCCCGGCCAAACCCGTCGGCCTTGTCTCAACGCATCAAGGAAAACGCGGTGTTGATGGGGTATGTTGAGCGCATCGACGGGTTGCTTGATTAACGGCGGCTGCGTTTGACTTTGCGCTTGGTTTTGTCGGCTTTGCGTTTGGCTTTGACACGATTGCGGCGCGGTGTTCGGCCGGCGGGGGACTGCCGGCCTTGGGGGATCGCGTCGCCGTCCAACGATAGCAGCTCTAGTGCGATGCCCCCCGTTACGGGGGCCGCTTCGGCCAGACGCACGGTTGCGCGTTGGCCCAAAGCAATGGTCATGCCGGTGTCCGCGCCCATCAATGTGTTCTCATCTGCGTCATAGTGGAAATATTCGCGCCCGATGGACCGCATAGGGATCAACCCGTCTGCGCCGGTTTCGTCTAGTTTCACAAAGACGCCAAACCGCGCGATACCACTGATCCGGCCCGAGAATTCATTGCCGACGCGTTCGCTCAGATAGGCGGCCATATAGCGGTCTGTGGTGTCGCGTTCGGCCACCATCGACCGGCGTTCTGTATCCGAGATATGTTCGCCTGTGGCCTCGAGCGCGTCGTAGTCTTCGGGTCGCAGCCCGTCGGTGCCCCACCCATGCGCCGTGATCAGCGCCCGGTGCACTATCAGATCCGCATAGCGACGAATGGGCGAGGTGAAATGCGCATACCGCCCCAGCGCCAGCCCGAAATGGCCCAGATTTTGCGGGCCATAGTAGGCCTGCGTCATCGACCGCAGGGTGGATATATTGATCAGCTCGGCCTCGTCGGTGCCAGCGGCGGCTGTTAGCAACCTATTGAGGTGCGCTGTTTTCAGCACCTGCCCTTTGGCCAAGGTAAAGCCGCTCGCCTGTGCCGTTTCGCGCAGGGCGTCTAGCTTTTCAGGGGTGGGTTCTTCGTGCACGCGAAACAGCAGCGGTACCTTTTTCGCGATCAGGGTTTCTGCCGCTGCGACATTTGCCAATACCATGAATTCTTCGATCAGGCGGTGGGCATCAAGGCGGTCTTTGAAATGCACCGATGTGACCTGTCCGTCGTCGTCCAGTTCGATCCGGCGTTCGGGCAGATCAAGATCCAGCGGTTGACGCCGTTCACGTGCAGCGACCAGCGCGGCATAGGCGGCATAGAGCGGCTTGATCACCGGTTCCAACAAGGCACTGCACCGGTCGTTTGGCTGGCCGTCGATGGCTTGCTGAACCTCTTCGTAATGCAGTGACGCAGGCGACCGCATCAGCCCGCGGTGAAAACTATGGGACAGTTTGGTGCCTTGGGTATCCAGTTGCATGCGCACGGCGATGCAACCGCGCGGCACGCCTTCATGCAGGGAACATAAATCGCCCGACAGACGGTCTGGCAACATCGGCACAACGCGGTCGGGGAAATAGGTTGAATTGCCGCGCTTGCGGGCCTCGCCGTCCAACGCGCCGCCGGGCGTAACATAGGCCGCGACATCCGCAATCGCGACCCAAACGATATGCCCGCCCGCGTTTGCGGGGTCGTCATCGGCGTGGGCATAACACGCATCGTCATGGTCGCGGGCATCAGACGGGTCGATGGTGACCAACGGCAGATCGCGCAGATCTTCGCGCCCTTTCAGGCCCACGGGTTTCGCGCGATCCGCATCTGCGATGACGTCATCGGGGAAACTATCTGGGATACCGTGTTGGTGGATCGCAATCAGGGACACCGCTTTGGCCGCAGATGGATCACCCAGACGTTCGACAATGCGCGCGCGGGGCAGGCCCATCCGGCCTTTCGGGCCTGCCTGTTCGGCCTCGACCAATTCGCCGTCTTTGGCACCATAGGCTGCATCGCTGGCCACGATCCATTCCTTGTCCGAGCCTTTGTCGATGGGCAGGATGCGCCCGCCTTCGGCTGTCTTGCGAAACACGCCCATCACACGGCGCGGGTTTGTCCCAATACGCCTGATCAGGCGCGCCTCGTAGTGATGTGCTTCGTCTTTGACGAGGGTCAGCCGCGCCAGAATGCGGTCACCAGCCCCCAGCGCCGGGTCGGCGGCGCGGGTCACCACCAGCACCACAGGTTCGACACCATCACCGTGCCATTCCATCGGTTTGGCAAACAGATCGCCATCCGCATCCGGGCCCGTCACCAGCAGCACGCTGACCGGGGGCAATCTATCGGGGTCTTGATAGCTTCGGTTGCGTTTTTCCAGATGCCCTTCGGCCTCAAGCTCTTTCAACACACGTTTGAGATCAATCCGTGCGGCACCTTTGATGCCAAAGGCTTTGGCGATGTCGCGTTTGGCCGTCAGCGTTGGGTTTTCGCTGATCCAGTCGAGGATTTCGGGTTTTGAGGGGATCCGGGTCATAAATAGTCGGTAGCACGCACGCCCGGTGTCGTCATGCGCAAATCGCGCTGATGGGCCGACATCGGCAGGGCAGAGGGTTTTACCATGCGTCACCGGCCCATTGACGCGTCGTTTTACGCGAAATAGTCGGCCAGAATACGGGAATAGACCGTCTTGAGCTCGTGGATATGGGCGACCTGCACATGTTCATCCACCTGATGCATGGATTGCCCGACCAGACCAAATTCCACCACGGGACAGTGGTTTTTGACGAACCGCGCGTCAGATGTGCCCCCGGTGGTGGACAGCACCGGCGCGATGCCGGTGACCTGTTCAACCGCATTGGCGACCAGATCTGACAGCGCGCCGGGTGGTGTCAAAAAGCTCTCGCCCGAGATTTTGAGTTTCAATGCGGTTTTCACGCCGAATTCGGTCTCGATACCGGCGATTTCGTCTTTGATCCAATCGCTTAGAGACGCACCGGTGTGGGTGTCGTTGAACCTGATATTGACCGTGGCGGAACATTCTGCGGGGATCACATTGGTGGCGGGGTTGCCGGTATCGACGGTGACCACCGCTAATGTGGAAGGGTCAAAATGGTCGGTGCCCTCGTCCAATGTGCGGCTGGCCAGACGGTCCATCAGGCGCATCATCGCGGGTAGCGGGTTCAGCGCCCGATGTGGATAGGCGGAATGCCCCTGTTTGCCGATCACGGTGATCCAGGCGGACATCGACCCGCGCCGCCCGATCTTGATCATTTCGCCCATACGGTCGGGGCAGGTGGGTTCACCAACAAGGCACACATCCATCGCTTCGCCCGCCGTTTCCATATGCGCCACCAACGCGGTGGTGCCGTC
>NZ_JBDVLG010000023.1:0-6157 GCF_039970775.1 Roseobacter sp. | reverse complement strand
GGGATCGTGCCAATACTCGTTAGCCCCGATGACGGCACCGATACCAAGGTTTCACCGACGTTGATGGTGCCCGCGATCCGCGCGCCACCGGTCAGCGGGCCGTCTACTGTGACCGCACCGTCTAATACCGTCGAAAACAGCTTTGGGTCCGCGAACCCAAGGCTGCGCAGCGCGATGTCTAGATCGGCGGCCAGACTGACCAGGTTCAGCGACCCCGTCACCCCCAAACGGCCCCCCGCATCCACCGCACTGTCGACGGTGATGCGCATGGAACTGTTGGCCAGATCTAGCGTTGTATCAAGGTCGGTCAGCGCCACACGCAGGTTGGGCTCGGCAAAGCGCGCGCCGTCGGTGGTGATCCGCCCGGACACCGCATCAAGCCCCGGCGCGCCTTTGACGTTAAAGTCAAACCGCGCCTGCCCCTGAAGGCTGCGCGGCGCCAAAAACGGCTCTGACAGACCCAATGGTACGGTGCCTGCGATCGCCAGATCCAACAGACCGTCCTCTTGGACCTGCCCCGTGATGGTGGCATCGGTGCCTGCGGGGCCTTTGGCGTTGGTGTTCAATTGCCATGCGGTGCCCGCGCGCGCCGCGTCACCTTCGATAGACAATGGACCGCGAATTTCGGGCACAAACACGCCGATATCGGGCAGGTTCGCGGCGAAGGTGATCGCGGCTTGCGGCCCTGTGGCCAAACCCGCAACGCTGACTTGCGACGCAAACGGGCCGTCGGCGGTGACGTCGACATTATACCCCTGATCGGTCAACCACAGTCGCCCTGCCGCGGCCAGCGGCCCCTTGAGACTATCGACCAACGGGTTGACCTCGGGCACCGACAGCCGAAAATCTACATCCGTTTGTGGCCCGGTGGCCCGCCCCGACACGCTGAGTGCGCTGTCGTAGGGGGCATCGGCATCCAGATCGACCACCCAGCCTTGTGCGTCTTGTGTGGCCTCGGCGACGATGGTCACAGGCCCTTGATACTGCGGCAAAACCAACCCGATGTCGCGCAGCGATGCCCGCGCAGACACCAAGCTATCGTTGGTCCGCAGGGCAAAATCACCGGCCACGTCCAGTGCTGCATTGCTAAGGTCGAGCCCTTCAACGAAAGTGCCAGATTGATCCCGGCGTGCCTGCAACATCAGTTGGGTTTCACCGGCAAGGACGGCATCGGCCTGCGCGACGCCCACGGTCAAATCTGTCGTGGTGCCGGTGATTGCCAGATCAAACATACTGCTCAATGGTGTGATGTCGCCCGCCACATTCAACGCCGCCGCACCCGCGATCGGCTGTTGCGCCAATGCTGCAAACCGCGCCAGTTCTGCGGCCTGAACACGTAGGTCAAGCGTGGTGGGAAACCCGCCCACAAGGCCTTGGATCACGATATCGCCCGCAAGGCTGAAATCATCGCCCGCCAGATGAAGCCCGGTGATGCGGATGGGGCTGTCTTCGACATAATCAATGTTGGCTTTGCCGCGCAGATCCTGCCCCAACGCCTGCGCCGCATTTGGGTCTGCCAGTTCCAGCCCGCGCGCGGCCAGTTCTATATCGCCCAAGAACCGACCAACCGTGCCGACGTCGCCTTGCAACGTGCCGTCCAGCGTCATCTGTGCAGTTTCGAACCGTAGATCATCGCGGTTGAGCTGATCGATATCAAACACCCCGCGAAAGGCATCGCCCGCCCCTGCATCGTAATCAACGTTCAATGTCACGGCCTGAACGGTGGTGTCCGTGCCTGACCCGGGCAGCCGCACCGGCGCCCCATCGGCCCGCGCGATCTTGCCGTCCACATCAACAAACACCGGCCAATTGTCGGCGTTCAGCCGCACCGCGCCTGACAGATCCGCCGATTGCGCATCAAGCGTGAAATCCTGCACATCGACGCCGCCCGCGGCCGCCAAAATAGCATCAACCGTGATGCGCACATCGGGGCCAAAGAAATCACGCGACTGCGGGGCCACCAGCGCGGTGATGTCGCCGCCCAGATCCGCACGGATGCGCCTGTCAGGGGGGGCGCCTTCGGTGCTTACCGGTTGTGTGCCCAGCACCACCTGCCCGGCCACACGCGGCGCGCCATCGGTGGCCAGCGCGATATCGGCGGTGAAATCATCCAACGGGCCGGCGCCCGCCACGGTCAGATCCACCGATGGCCCGCCCGGCAACGCCATCAACCGCCCCGCAATACCGCCTGCGTCTTCGTCCAGTTCGATCTGGATCGCAAGTTCGGACGTGTCGCGCGCAAAGCTGCCCTTGATCAGGTATAATCCTTGTGGTCCATCGACCCGGTTGGCCGTCAGGTCAATGACCGCACCATCGCCGTCCAACCGCGCGCTGGCCTGCACGCCCAGATCCGCAGCCACCCCGATGATAGGTTCGCCCAACGCAATGCGCGCCACCTCGAAGGTATTGATATTAATAGAAACGGGCAGATCCGGCAGGGCAAATGCGGTGGCCTCGGCAGATGGCACTTGGGTGGTGTCTTCTGTTTGTGGCAAGCGTGGCAATGTCAGGCTGGCGGCGCTCAGGCGGTCTACCTCTAGGCGGCCGCGCAGCAAGGCAAGGCGGCTCCAGTTGAGCTGCACGTCCTCTAGCGTCAGCCAAATGCCATCGTCATCGGCGATGGTCATCCGGTCAAAGGACGCCTCAGAGCTGAGCGCCCCGGCAAAGCCTTCGATGTTGACCTCGCGCCCGGCACCAGACAGCAGATCTTCGATGGTGCGGGTCAGAAACCCGCCGTCATCTTCCTGGGCCAATGTTGCCATCGGCGCCAGCCAAAGCACGGTGACACCTGCGAAAAAAGAGCGAAGAATACGCATCAAAACGCCTGTCCTATACCAATGTAAATTTCGACGGCCGATCCGTCGTCATCGCCCGTGGTGGGCACCGCCACGTCAAACCGAATGGGGCCAATCGGTGTGTCATACCGCAAGCCCACGCCTGCGCCGCTTTGCCAGTCGCCCGACCCGTCGGGAAAGGCCTCTTCGCCGATATAACCCACATCAAAGAACCCCACATAGCCAAGACTGCCGGCAGTGCGCATGCGAAGTTCTGCGGATAAACCCAGAAAGGACCGCCCACCAACCAATTGACCACCCCCCAGATCGACGCCCAAAGATTGGTATTCGTGGCCTCTGACCGTATCACTGCCGCCCGAATAAAACAGGAAATCAGCCGGCGCCACAGACAGCCCCGGCCCCACCAGCGACCCCAACTGCCCCCGCAGCGCCAAAGTTGTGGGCCGCGCATCGCCAAAGGTGCGGTAGCCGCGCAGGTCCAGCGAGGTCAGCACCCCATTGTCGGCCCCATCAATCGCCAAGAACGGCGTGACTTCGGCGTTCAGGAAATACCCCTTGCGGGCGTCGAGGATTTTGTCGCGGTAGTCAAAGGTCGCCGCCAACGGGACCAAAAACAACGTGTAATTGTTTTCGCCAAAGGCGTCGCGCGTCGTGGCGCGCCGGAACCCCACGCCCAGTTGATAGGTTCGTTGTTCGGAGGCAATGCGTTCTATTCCTGCGCCGATGGTGGCTTGACGTGAAAAGAAATTGACCTCGTCTTGCTGTTCGATCTCGCTCAGCAAAAATAATTTGGTGTCTTCGTTGAAGGTGGCCGGGCGTTCGTACCGCGCGCCCAGCCGGAAATCGGTGCCCCCCGTTTCACCGCCGATGCCTTCGATTTCGGCGTCAAACCGCAGCTGCTCTGCGCCCCCAAACAGATTGCGATGCAGCCAAAACGCGCTCAGCGTCACGCCCTCTACTGTGGATACCTCAGCGCCAAATCCGAACCGGCGGGGTTGCTCTTCGCTGATCCGGGCCGTGATAGGCAAGGCGCCGTCTGCGGTGGGGGTGTCGGCCTCGATCATCGCGACTGACCGAAACGCCCCGGTGCGCCGCAAACGTGTGGCGGCGCGGCTCAATTCTTGGGGGGTGTAGGTGGTGCCCTCGGGCAGGCCCGCAATTTCGATGATCCGTTCGGTGCGAACGGTCGTGTTGCCCGCCACGTCCAACGCGCCAAACCGCAGTTTCGGCCCGGGATCCATCCGCAGGGTCGCCTTTATGGTGGCATCTGAATGCCGCGCCGTCACGCTTTGACTTTGCAATGCGGCCTTGGCGTGGCCATCGTTGCGCCATGCCAGTGTGGCCGCACCCACCGCATCGCGCAGCAGGCTAAGACGCGCCGTTTCGCCAGTGCGAAACCCGTCAGGCAGAGTGGTGTTTTTGGCCAGCGGGCCGATTTGCGCGGTGCCAAACCCAAACACCTTGCCTGTGGTTATTGTGATCTCGGCGCGTGTCACACTGTCGGGGGGCACAACCGATTTGATCGCCGCCGCCTCGCGCCCATCAAGGGTGATCTGGATCTGCGCCCCATAATATCCGTGGTCATAGAGCACCGCCAGCAACCGCTGATAGTCGGCCTGCGCAAGCGATACAATTTCCTGCGGTGACACGTCATCCTCTGACTTTGATTGCTCCAGCAACAGCGACCCGCCATCGATATCGGCGCGCAAATCATCCCCCAGCGTGCCCTGCACCGTCACATCCAGCGCCTGCACCGATGTGCTGCACAGGCCCAAAATGGCAGCCATAACGCACTGCCTGCCCAAAATCATACCCACGTCACTCTCCCCAGTTGGGCGAACGGATCAAGCGGCGCTTGTCGCGATCATAGGGCGCGGTGTTGAATCGCCCCTGAACGCGCTTTTATAGGAAAGGACGTCACCTCTGCAAAGACACATGTGCAACGGCGAATAGTCGCGCCGACATCCGCAACCGGCGCAGCGATGGCGCGTTTGAATGGGCCAAAAACGACATGCCATGGCGATGGCCCATCGTGGTGTCCATGCCCACATGCGACAGGGTAAGAACGATTTTTAAGCATTTGTTTTATAATGTTTATTTGTTTTTCAGTCGATGTTCTGGTTCAGCCCAACACAACAAGCCTGCCCATGGATGATGACTTTTGCACAATAAATGGGCGCATTGTGACACATATTACGCAATCCAATGTCGCAACCGGACAAGGCCGCTTGAAGTCGCGGCAGATATCTTTATCTAACCCCTCATGGTTGTATCGCCCCCGGCACAAACGACAGACGTCCATAGCAGACCTTATGAACGGATTGCCGTTGTTGGTGCGGGCGCTTGGGGGACGGCGCTGGCCAGTATTGCCGCCACTGCAGGCCGACAGGTGCGGATCTTTGGTCGCGACGTTGAAACCGTGAATGCAATCAACCAAACACATGAAAACACCACTTATTTACCCGGTATTGCCCTGCCAGAAACGCTCGTGGCGACGGCACATTTGTCAGAAGCCCTGTCAGGGGTCGATGCGGTTTTATTGGTCGTGCCGTCAGGGGCCGTGCGGCGTGTCGCCGCCGATCTGAGAGCGTTTTTACCGGCCGGAACCCCTGTTGCCGTCTGCACCAAAGGGATCGAACCGCAAACCGGTATGCTGATGTCGCAGGTGGCCGCGCAGGAATTGGGCGATATCCCCGTTGGCACTATATCAGGGCCGACATTTGCGCGGGAAACCGCCTTAGGGCATCTGACCGCGGCAACGGTGGCCTTTGACTTTAGCCATTCCGACAGGCTCGCGCCCAACCAAAGCCCCGCCGCGCGGTTGGCGGTGTCCATGAGCACCGCGTCTTTCAAGACCTACATATCTGACGATCTGGTCGGCGTGGAAATCGGCGGCGCGATCAAAAACGTGATCGCCATTGGCTGTGGCATGATGACGGGTGCGGGATTTGCCGAAAACACCCGCGCGGCGCTGATCACGCGCGGCATGGACGAAATGAAAGCCTTGGCCGAAGCGCTTGGTGGGCGGCGCGAAACCGTGACCGGGCTGGCGGGTGCGGGTGATCTGACGTTGACGTGTTCCAGCCAAACCTCGCGCAACATGTCGCTGGGGGTGCAGTTGGGGCGGGGCACGCCCCGTGCCGCGTGCTTTGACGGGCGGCCGGTTGTGGTGGAAGGCGAGGCCAACGCCGCCTCTATCGTGGATCTTGCGCGCCGGGTGGGTGTGTCGATGCCGATCTGCGAGACCGTGCACGCGATTTTGCACAACGGCGCCGAATTGCACAGCACCTTTGGCGATCTTTGGACCCGCCCGATCGAGGCAGAGCCGCGTGCGCTTGATATTTCACTGCGCAACCCCGCGT
>NZ_JBDVLG010000022.1:0-65237 GCF_039970775.1 Roseobacter sp. | reverse complement strand
ACCACCCCCCATGACGCGCGCATTGGATCTGCGTCAATCGTGCTTGATACGCCCATTCCGTCGGTCGCGTTTGACCTGTGGCTCGATACGCTCATCATGTTGCGCGGGCCCGATATATTGCGCGTCAAAGGGATCGTGCATCTGGAAGGCGTGGAGACCCCGTTTGTGTTTCACGGGGTGCAACATTTGTTTGATCCGCCGGTGCCGCTCAATGGGTGGACGGGCGATGATCATACGTCCCGTATCGTTGTTATCGCGCGCGACATGACCAACGCCGAACTTGTCTACAGCCTTGATATGTTGCGCGCCCGCCAATCCGCCGAAACCGAAAACCAACCCGTCTGAGGATACGTTAAATGACCCAAAAGCTTCCCGTTACTGTCCTGTCCGGCTTTCTTGGCGCCGGGAAAACCACCCTGCTGAACCGCGTGCTCAACAACCGCGAGGGGCGCCGCGTGGCGGTCATCGTGAATGACATGTCAGAGGTGAATATCGACGCCGATCTTGTGCGCGCCGACACCGAACTGAGCCGCACAGACGAAACCTTGGTCGAGATGTCGAACGGCTGCATTTGCTGCACGTTGCGCGATGATCTGCTGGCAGAAGTGCGCCGGTTGTCCGCCGAGGGACGTTTTGACTATCTGTTGATCGAATCCACAGGTATCTCCGAGCCTCTGCCCGTCGCCGCCACATTCGAATTTCGCGACGAACAAGGGCAAAGCCTTTCGGATGTTGCGCGCCTCGATACCATGGTCACGGTCGTGGATGCGGTGAACCTGTTGAACGATTATTCCAGCCACGATTTCCTAAGCGACCGGGGGGAAACATTGGGCCCCGATGACGAACGTACGTTGGTCAATCTGCTGGTGGAGCAGATCGAATTTGCGGATGTGGTTGTGTTGAACAAAATCGCAGATGCGACCCCGCAACAGGTAGAGGCCGCGCGCCAGATTATCCGCAGTTTGAACGCAGATGCGCGCATTATTTCGACCAGCCATTCGGATGTACCCGCAGATGCGGTTCTGGATACAGGGTTGTTTGATTTCGAAAAAGCACACACGCACCCGATGTGGGCCAAAGAGCTATACGGCTTTGCCGACCACGTGCCCGAGACCGAAGAATACGGTGTCGCGTCGTTTGTGTACCGCGCCCGCAGGCCGTTTGTGTCAGATAAAATCACCGCCTTGCTGAACGGCGATTTGCCGGGTGTTATCCGCGCAAAGGGTCATTTTTGGACCGCAGCACAGCCCGATTTTGCCGCCGAATTTTCGTTGGCGGGGGCGCTGTCATCGGTCAGGACAATGGGCAAGTGGTGGGCGTCTGTCCCGCGGGAAGAGTGGCCAGATCACAGCGGCATGCGCGATTACATGGCCGAAAACTGGCAAGAACCTTGGGGGGACCGCCGCCAAGAGATCGTGTTTATCGGTGCGGGGATTGATTGGGCCGCGCTAAAGGCACGGCTTGACGCGGCGCTGGTGTCTGAAAGTCAGGCATCCACGCCAGAGGCCCTATACGAAGACCTGCGCGAACCCGTGCCCAGCCTGTGATATAGGGGCGTGACAAGGGCGCTGTCTTTCCACGGCGCCCTTGTTTTCATGAGGTATTAGATGCTCATGCAGATGTATTTCATTTCCAGATAGTCATCGATCCCATTGTGGGAGCCTTCACGGCCCAGACCGGATTGTTTGACCCCGCCAAAGGGCGCCAGTTCGGTCGAGATGATGCCCGTGTTCACACCGACGATGCCGTATTCCAGCGCTTCGGCGACCTTGTAGACGCGGCTGAGATCTTTGGCGTAGAAATAGCTGGCCAGACCAAAGATCGTGTCATTCGCCATGGCGATCACCTCGTCTTCGTCCTCAAACTTGAACAGCGGGGCAAGGGGGCCAAACGTTTCTTCTTGTGCCACTTTCATGTCTTGGGTCACGCCGGTGACGATGGTGGGTTCAAAGAACGTGCCACCTTTTTGATGCGCTTTGCCACCTGTCAGGATCGCGCCGCCGTTGTCGATGACATCTTGCGTGTGTTCCTGCACCTTGATGACGGCTTTTTCGTTGATCAGCGGGCCGGTGGTGACGCCATCCTCAAGCCCGTCACCGACGTTCAGGTTTTCGACGGCAACCTTCAGCTTGGCGGCAAACGCATCATAAACGCCCGCCTGTACATAGATGCGGTTGGCACAAACGCAGGTTTGCCCGTTGTTGCGGAACTTGCACATCATCGCGCCATCAACGGCGGCATCCAGATCGGCGTCATCAAAGACGATGAACGGCGCATTGCCGCCCAGCTCCATCGAGCATTTCATCACTTGATCAGCGGCTTGTTTCAGCAAGATCCGCCCCACGTTGGTGGATCCGGTAAAGGTCAACTTGCGCACGGCAGGGTTTTCGCAGAATTCCTTGCCCACGGCCGAGGCCGACGATGACGGCAGCACGTTAAACACGCCCGCTGGGATGCCCGCGCGTTCGGCCAGAACACCCATAACCAGCGCCGACAATGGCGTTTCGGTCGCAGGGCGCGCCACAAACGAACAGCCCACAGCCAAGGCAGGTGCGGCCTTGCGGGTGATCATCGCGTTGGGGAAATTCCACGGCGTGATCGATGCCGCAACGCCGATGGGTTGTTTCAGCACGGTGATGCGTTTGTCGCGTTGGTGGCCGGGGATGGTTTCGCCGTAGACGCGTTTGGCTTCTTCGCCAAAGAACTCGATGAAGGACGCGCCATAGGTGATTTCGCCTTTGGCCTCGGCCCAGGGTTTGCCCTGCTCTGCGGTCAGAATGGTCGCCAGATCATCGGCGTTTTCGATCATCAGATCGAACCACTTGCGCAACACTGCGGCGCGTTCTTTGCCGGTCCAGCTGGCCCATTCCTTTTGGGCGGTTTCGGCCTGTGCAATGGCCCCTGCGACCTGCGCGCGGCTCAGATCTGCGACCTGTGCGATCACATCGCCACGGGCGGGGTTGGTGACGTCAAACGTGCCGTCATCGCCATCCACCCAAGCGCCGCCAATGTAGGCACGGGTCACCAGCAGGCTGGGATCCTTGAGCAAAGATTTCAGATCAGTGTTTAAAATATCTTTCATGTCTTGTTCCTTTGCAAAAGTAGCTACCGTTGTCATTACAACTCCGGCTATGATTGTCCAGTTCTCAAACGAGGGTGAAAGAGATGATGCTATTGGACGATGCTTATGCAAATGGCCCCTACATTCAAGGGGCAGAAACCTACCCACCCAAATGGCAGGCTGCGGCTACGGCGTTTCGCGCGGGCCTCAAAGAACGCGCAGAGATTGGCGTGCCCTATGGTGCAACAGACCGGCAGGTGTTTGATTTCTTTAACACGCAGGGGCCGTCCAACGGCACCGTGATCTTTGTGCATGGCGGCTATTGGAAGGCTTTTGACCCCAGTGTGTGGTCACATTTGGCGGCTGGGCCTTTGGCGGCAGGGTGGTCGGTTGCGATGCCCGGATATGATTTGTGCCCCGATGTGCGCATATCGCAGATCACAGGCCAGATCGCGCAGGCCGTCCAGGCGATTGCCGCGCGCACACAGGGGCCCATTGTGTTGGCGGGGCATTCCGCTGGAGGGCATCTGGTGGCGCGTATGCTGGATGCGGCGGTGCTCCCCGCGCCCGTGCGTGACCGCATCAAACGGGTTGCGCCCATTTCGCCTGTCGCTGATCTGGCGCCGTTGTTGCAGACATCCATGAACGACACCCTAGGGTTAGACGCCGCCGAGGCTGCCGCCGAAAGCCCCACATTGACGCCCAAACCCAAGGGTGCCGCCGTGCGCATTTGGGTTGGTGCCGATGAACGCCCTGCGTTTCTGGATCAGGCCGCGGCATTGGCGCAGGCGTGGGACGTGCCGCAGGTGATTGTGCCGCACAAACACCACTTTGACGTGATTGATGCCCTCGATCACGCAGGCAGTGATATCGTGCGGTTCTTAACCGGCGCTAACGCTTGATCGTGTGCATGGAATCGGCCAAGGATTGGGGTAGGCTGTGGGGCGATGGCGTCGCCTCATGCTGTGGCCCGATCCGTCCTGAACGCCGGGACCTTTCTGAATAAGGAGGGTCTGACATGACCACTTCGTCTTTTCCTGACCGCCCGGACATGTACCGGTTTCACAATGGTGAAAAATCCACACTGCCCTTTGAGGTCGCCGAATACGAGGCCCGCTTGGCAGAGCTGCGCGAACGCATGCAAGCCGCGGGCGCCACGGCAGCGGTGTTCACGTCGATGCACAACATCGCCTATTATTCAGGATTTTTATATTGCGCGTTTGGGCGGCCCTACGGGTTGGTCGTGACCGAAACAGATGCGGTCACCATCAGCGCGGGTATTGATGCGGGCCAACCTTGGCGGCGCAGTTTTTGCGACAACATCACCTATACGGACTGGCAGCGCGATAATTTCTGGCGCGCGGTGGCCAGCGTCACGGGCACAAACGCGATTGTCGGCTATGAGGGGGACCACCTGACCCTGATGCAGCGCGATAAACTCGAGGATTTTCTGCAACCTCTGACCATGGTCGATTTGCACGAAACAACGATGCGCCAACGGATCCACAAATCTGCCGCAGAAATCGCGCTGATCCGTCATGGCGCGCAGGTTGCCGATGTGGGCGGCTATGCGATCCGCGATGCGATCAAACCCGGTGTGCGTGAGATCGACGTGGCCATGGCCGGCCGTGACGCGATGGAACTTGAGATCGCCAAACGCTTTCCCGATGCCGAATACCGCGACACTTGGGTGTGGTTTCAATCCGGGCTGAACACCGATGGCGCGCATAACCCCGTCACCGGGAGGGTGCTGGAACGGGGCGATATTCTGTCGCTCAACGCGTTTCCGATGATTTCGGGGTATTACACCGCGCTGGAACGCACGCTGTTTGTGCAAGACTGCGACGCGGCCAGCCGCAAGATCTGGGATGCCAATGTCGCCGCCCATGAATACGGCATGGGGCTGTTGAAACCGGGGGTGTCTTGCGCGGATGTGACGCTCAAGATCAACGATTTCTTTGCCGAACGTGATTTGCTGCAATACCGCACCTTTGGCTACGGGCATTCCTTTGGGGTGCTTAGCCATTATTACGGGCGCGAGGCCGGGCTAGAATTGCGCGAAGACATCGACACCGTGCTGGAACCCGGCATGGTGATCTCGATGGAACCGATGCTGACGCTGGGCGCCGATAAACCGGGTGCAGGGGGCTACCGCGAACACGATATTCTGGTGATCACCGAAGACGGCGCCGAAAATATCACCGGATATCCCTACGGCCCCGATTTTAATATCGTGGGATAAACGTATCGGCTGCCCACGCAGGGCAGCCTTTGTCGCGCGCGGTCGATTTGCCTGCGGCCCCACCACAATGGGCCATCTGGAGGCCATCTGGGGATGTAAATTTGCCGTGAATGGCCTATGTTTCATCCAGACGCACAAAGGGGAGGCGGGCATGGTGGCATTGGCGCGGATACTGTTCATGGGGTTCATCGCCCTGACGGTCATATACACGTGCCTGTGGTTTTATGCGCGCGCACGTCGGCGCGAAACGCTAGAGACCACGTGGAAAACCACGGATAGCACACAGACCTGCGACAGCTTTGTCGCAGACGGGTTACAAAGCTTTGCCGGGCCGTTGCGACGCTGGCTTGTTGTGGGGGTTTATGTAATCCCGTCGGTGGCCATTGCGCTGCTTATTTACTTTACGAATACCGCCTGAGAGAGGGCTTGCCATGTTCTACGTCAAATGGGTTTTTATCATCGCGCTCTGGCTGCTGATTGGTGGGTTTCTTCACTATACCTTGCCGCAGGTCGATATCGTCCGCGTGACCGACACCTATGAAAAACGCGAAAATCCGGGGACAAACAGCCTGTTTTGGGCGCGGGGCGATGCTGGTAGTGCGGCAACGGAAAATGGGCGCGATGTGTTTTTCATCCAGACCCGGCAGGTCGAAAGCGGCGTGATGGTGTACCGCAACGAAGACACCGGGTGGGGCTGGCCGCCGTATTTCAAGTTCGACACCTCGAACCTACAGGCCGAAGCCGCCGAACTGCGATCAACCGCGGCTGATCCACAATATGCAGCGATCCGGCATTATGGCTGGCGGGTTGAGTTCTTTTCGATCTTTCCCAATGCGGTTGCCATCTGGTCGGTCGATGGCCCCGAGGCCAGCAAACCGTTGCCGTGGCGCAATGTGCTGATCCTTGCGGCGCTGGGGGCGTTGTTCTTCGGCATCTGGAAACGCTGGCGCCGGTTCCGCGAGGCCCGGATCGACCCCAAGCTGGAAGAAATGCAAGACAGCTGGGAAGCGACCGAAGACAGCTTTGCCGAAAAACGTACCCGCCTGCGCCGGTGGTGGGCGGCCAAACGGCGCGGATATTAGGCCTTGGCCAACATCCGCCCTAGATCACGCCCGCCCAAGATATGCACGTGAAGGTGCGGCACTTCTTGCACCCCATCGCGCCCTGCGTTTGAGATCAGCCGGAACCCGTCGCCTGCGGTCAACGTGACCTCTTCAAGGCGGCAGACCTCGCCGATCGCGCGGGTATAATCGACGATCTCGGCGTCGGTGGCTTCGGCGGCAAAGTGGTCATAGCTGACATAGGCCCCTTTGGGGATCACCAGCACATGATTGGGCGCCTGCGGATAAAGATCGCGAAACGCGAGGCTATGGTCGGTGTCCAGCACGGTGGTGTTGGGGATTTCGCCGCGCAGGATTTTGGCAAAGATGTTTTGGTCATCGTAGGTATAGGTCATGGCGGGTCCTTGTGGCCGTTCAGGAGAGGTGTCCGTCTTTTCGCCGGGTTTTCGCGGCGGCTCAAACAGAAAATACGGGTTAGTCGGCGAAAAGATGCGGGGCGCTGACGATATCACGGGCGACATCCTGCGGCACAGACAAAAATTGCGCAACGGCGCGGCTGTTTTCATCGTGGTCGGCGGTTTCGCGGATGCGGGTGTGATGGAGAAACTCTGCATCGCGGATCTGGTCGCTTTCAAACACCAGATCGTTGCGCAGCGTGGGCAGCAACCGTTCGAGCGTGCACGCGGTGGTTTGGTCCCCCGCAAGCCCGATGCGCATGGCGTGCCCCATCAGGTAGTCATCGCTAAAGGTGCAGTCGATTTCCAGCAGACGCGTGACAGATCGATCTGCCGCAAAGTCCTGCAACACATCAATGTTGCTGGGGTCCATGCAGACCACCATGCGGTCGGTTTCAAAGTGATCAAACAACATCCGCACCAATGCGCGCCGATGCCTTGCGCGTTTTTCCAGACCGTTTTGCAGGCCGCCCAGATCGGGCAGCGGTGTGTCGTCTTCGTCAAATAGATAGGCGGTCGTGGGCAGGTCTGTATTGTGCCGGATACGGTCCAGCAGGCGTTTGGCCACATGCCATTTCTTGCACACCACAATCAATAGCTCGCGCTCGCGGCCCAGAGTGGAACCTTGCTCCCAGAACCGCTGTGCAAAGCGCCGGCCAACGCGGCCGCGCCCCGTCAGAAACTTGAACAAACCGGGCCCTTCGTTCGAGATTTGAAAGGTCGTATCGACCTCTGAATAAAGCTGCCCCAGACGTCGTTTTAGGTCGTCCGCGTCGGGGCTGATCTTGCGCGCAAAGAGGTAATCTTGGCCGATCAGCATGTCGTAGTGGTCGTTATAAAAGGTTACCGGCATGCCGTATTCGGAGAACATCAAAAACGTCAGGGTGCGGGTGCGGATCTGGCTTTCGGGTACCAAATGCGAAACAACGGTCTGAAAAAACGTCTCGTCGGGGATCCAGGTATGTGTGAAAAACCGCGCCACATCGCGGCGGGTTTTCAGAAACTCAAAGACCGCCTCGACGGTTTCGCGCCGCAAGCACCACCATTGGCTGCCGATCCGTATCTGGATATCGGCGGGCAGTTTGCGTTGAAGCTTGAACCGCCGTTGCAGGTTCATTGAGGCGTAAAACAGCCGCTGATTTTTGCGTTCATTAAAGAAGTGCCGATAGATCAGCCGTTCCTTTTTGAGGCCGCCTTTGATCCAATTACTCTCAAAATAGTCGAAACTCTCGATAAAATCCGCGTCATCTGCATCAAGGGCCTGATGAATATACTGGGCTGTCTTGATGGGCATGCAATCGCCTGACAGCATGTAGAAATGGCTGGCGCGGGGAAAGGTTTCCAACGCGGTTTCCAGCGTCGTAAGCGTGGCCTGAACCAGTGACCATTCTCCCCAGCCACATTTGATGCGACGTTTGGTGAGCGCCACATTTTCGTTTTTCATCAGCGCCTTGCGTATTTTCTCATAGTCCGCTGTCTGCGCGCGGGCGTCAAAGTGGATTGCGATGTAATCGCCCTCGGAGGTCAGCCGTTCCGCTTGTTGGATGATGGCATCGGGGTCTTTGTGGCACAAAAGAATATAGGCGATTTTGGCCATTTTGGGTCCCGGTTTGATCAAACTGCATCACATTTATAGGGCGATCCGCTCCAAGGGACATTGAATAAACTGTCCGTATTTGCTTTTTTCTAACCAAAAGGGCTGATAAGCCAAAAAATGACTGGCCGCGCAGGAGTTAGGCGACATGGGTTTCCCGGGCACCTGGATGACCGAAAGCGAAAGCATGGTATACCGCGTGGTGCCGAAATGCGCGTGTTCGACCATTGGCCAAATCATGTATTATTCGGATCACGGACGGTATTTTGACGGCGACATTCACGATGCCAAAGACGGCCTGTACAAATGGGCGCTGGACAACAGCAAAGGCCCGATCACAGAAAACGTGCGCCAGCATAAATCGCTTTCGTTCACCTGTGTGCGCAACCCCTATACCCGTATCCTAAGCTCGTTTTTCGACAAAATTTGCGGCATTCAGCGCAATGGCGTGCGGTACAGGGGTAATCTGGTCCCTATGCTGGTGCAGAAATACGGGATTGAGGTCGGCGGCGACGACGGGCAGGGGGAATTTGACCAGATCGCATCGTTCCGGCGGTTTTTGTTGTTCGCGCGGGACACGGTTGCATTTCGCAAACCGATGGATCCTGACATCCACTGGTCGGCTATATCCAGTCACGTGGGCACGTTTATCATCAACGGCGGGACCTACGACAAAATCCTATGGACCGAAAACTTCAACGAGGGCATGCAGGATGTCTTGAACACCACAGACACGCCGACCCCCATCGAGCTGGATCAAGTACCGCGCTTTAATGAAAGCGAGGGCCACGGCCCCAAACGTGCGCACCCGGTTGCCGATTATTTTGACGATCTATCGATGCATTTGGTCTATGAAATGTACAAACAGGATTTTGAACTGTTTCGCTATGACCGGCAGGATCCGGGCAACAAAATGCCCCTGTCTGAAATTGACCTAGATGAGGTGCACGCCAAGTTGGGTGGGTGATCTTTATCCGACGAACGGGCCCAGCATGCTGGTGCGATGATGCACCTGAAAGATGTGGTTATACAGCTGTGCGACCCATTGTTTACCTTCCATCGTGTGTTCCAGATGCGCAAGCGCGGGGCCAATCAGGGGTTGCACCTGCGCCCAGAAGAAATCAGGAAACTGCTCCATAAGGTCGACGGCACTGGTGTAGCCAAGCTGTTGCGCCATGCCCGTCTCTGCGAATTCCTGATAGAGCGCGCCGATTTTGCGGTGGTAAAACGGGTCAGCCATCTGGCCGATCAGATCAGCGGCCCGCACCAGCGCCGGTTCGCTGGTGGTTGAGGCGAACCGTGCATCTTGGGGCACCGGGAACCGGGTGTAATCGATGGCCGCGGCGATGCGCTCTTCGTCGATAATAGGAGAGTCCGCAAACCGCTGGCGCGCGTACATCATGCCGCGATCCACGTGATAGGGGGCCAGATAGGCGTCTGACGCGCCGCGCGGTGGGGTTATGGTGGTGCCGTCTGGCCGGATGACGACCTTGCCGGGTTGGTCGCCCTGACAGATATCGCGCATGTAGCCCACGTCATGTAGCAAGAGCGCGACAATGTAATGCAGCCAATCGCGCGGCTGAACCGCTTTGGTGACCAGCCGCCCACGGATGATTTGCTGCCCCACAAGGGTCACCATAATCGTGTGTTCTGCATTGTGATATAGCGCGTCAGAATTGGCCAGTCGTTCCAGAACCATTGTGGCACAGCCGTTGAGATAGGCGGCGTATTCCGGTTCGCGCCCGGCGTAATACTGCAAAAACGTATCAGACAGGTGGTCGCCAAAAGAGGACGCAAGCGTTGCTGTTGGGTTAAACATCAAGGTCTCCCAGGCCATGGCGGATAGGATCTGTATACACCGTTTTTGCCCGGCGGCCTAATACCATCCCCGCAGGGATTTGGGCCAGAGCCACGCGCGTGCTTGCGCGGCGCGCTGACACAGATTAGATGTCCGCCTATGGCACAGGTGAACTCTTCCTCAAAATCCGACCCCAACTACAAGGTGGTTGCTGAAAACCGACGTGCGCGGTTTGATTACGCGATCGAAGAAGATGTGGAATGTGGGATCATTCTTGAAGGCTCCGAGGTGAAATCCCTGCGCAGTGGTGGTGCAAATATCGCCGAAAGCTATGCCGCCGTCGAAGACGGAGAACTGTGGTTGGTCAACAGCTACATCGCGCCCTACAAACAAGCCAAAACGTTTCAGCACGAAGAACGCCGCCGCCGCAAACTGTTGGTGTCGCGCAAGCAACTGGCCGATTTCTGGAACGAAACGCAACGCAAGGGTATGACCCTGGTGCCGCTGGTGCTGTACTTCAACCATCGCGGGATGGCCAAGATCAAGGTGGGCGTCGCCAAGGGTAAAAAACTGCACGACAAACGTGAAACCGCCGCCAAACGGGATTGGTCGCGGCAAAAGTCACGCCTGTTGAAAGACCACGGCTGACCAGGCAGGCCGCTCTATATAGCGCGCCACTGACATCTGTAGGCTTGCCAGCATGGGCTGTGCCCGTTACCCAGACGTCGTTGCAGTGCAGGGAGTTTCTTATGTCTGATGATCCAAAAACATTGGTGTCTGCGGCGTGGCTGGCACAACACCTCAAGGACCCCGATCTGCGGATCTTGGATGGCTCTTGGTACTTGCCGAGCGCTGGGCGTGACGCCAAAGCAGAATACGCCGCCGCCCACATCCCTGGCGCGCGCTTCTTTGATATTGACGATATATCCGACCACCGGTCTGATTTGCCGCATATGGCCCCCCCGGTTGAAAAATTCATGTCACGTTTGCGGGCCATGGGTGTGGGGGATGGTCACCAGATTGTGGTTTATGATGGCGCTGGGCTGTTTTCTGCGGCGCGTGTCTGGTGGATGTTCCGCCTGATGGGGCAAGAGAACGTCGCGGTCCTGGATGGCGGGTTGCCAAAATGGCAAAGCCAAGGGCACGCGGTGGACGATATGCCCCCTGTGATCCGTGACCGCCATATGACCGTGCGTTTGCAAAACCATCTGGTGCGGGACGTGACGCAAGTGTCTGCGGCGTCTAAACTGCAAGACCACGTGATTGTAGACGCCCGCGCCGCGTTGCGGTTTCGCGGAGAGGCGCCCGAGCCGCGTGAAGGCATGCGCGTTGGCCATATTCCGGGCGCGCGCAATGTGCCCTACACTGACCTGCTGAACAAAGATCAGACGATGAAAACCCCCGATGCGTGCCGTGCCATTTTTGAAGCCGCTGGCGTGGATTTGAACAAACCGATTATCACGTCATGCGGGTCGGGCGTGACCGCCACCGTCCTGACGTTGGCGCTGGAACGTATGGGGCACCACCAATGGTCGCTGTATGACGGATCCTGGACCGAATGGGGCATGTTCCCCACTGTACCTGTTGCTACTGGAGAAGCTTGATGTTCGAAGCCTTAACTGCCCGCCCCCCCGACAGTATCCTTGCCCTTGTGCAGATGTACCGCGACGACCCACGCCAGACAAAGGTCGATCTTGGGGTGGGCGTCTACAAAGACGCCACCGGGTTGACGCCGATTATGCGCGCCGTGAAAACCGCGGAAAAACAGCTGTGGGACGTGCAAGACACCAAAGTGTACACCGGGCTTGCCGGTGATCCTGCGTTTTCTGATGCGATGATCAATCTGGTGCTGGGCACTGCGGTCGCCCGTGATGCGGTCGCGTCTGTGGCGACGCCGGGTGGCACGGGCGCTGTGCGTCAGGCGTTTGAACTGGTCCAGATGGCACGCCCCGATGCGCGGGTGTTTGTATCTGACCCGACGTGGCCCAACCACCTGTCTATTCTGGGTTATCTGAATGTCGACGTGGTGAACTATCGGTATTTCGATGAAGAAACCCGTGGTGTTGATTTTGACGGCATGATTGCCGATCTGAAAACCGCCAAATCGGGCGATGTGGTGTTGTTGCACGGCTGTTGCCACAATCCGACGGGTGCCAACCTGAACTTGACCCAGTGGCAGGCGGTGATCGATGTGTTGTTGGAAACCGGCGCGGTGCCGATGATCGACATCGCGTATCAGGGCTTTGGCGATGGGTTGGACGAAGACGCAGCGGCGACCCGTTTGGTGGCATCTTCGGTGCCAGAATGTCTGATCGCGGCCAGTTGTTCCAAGAACTTTGGCATCTACCGCGAACGCACAGGCGTGTTGATGGTGGTGAGCCAAAGCACGCAGGCGCGCAAATTGCACCAAGACACGCTGGCGTTTTTGAACCGCCAGAATTTTTCCTTTCCGCCCGATCACGGGGCCCGGTTGGTGACCATGATCTTGACGGATGATGCCTTGCGGGCCGATTGGATGGCCGAACTGGAAGAGGTGCGCGGTAATATGCTGGACCTACGCAGCCAGTTGGCCGCCGAACTGCAACGCTTGTCCGGGTCCGACCGGTTTGGTTTTCTGGCGCAGCACCGCGGTATGTTTTCGCGGCTGGGCACCACCCAAGACAAGGTGATCGAGATGCGCGAAAAGCACGCGATATACATGGTGGGCGATAGCCGCATGAACATCGCGGGGTTGAACGCGCAGACGGTGCCTATTTTGGCCCAAGCGATCATTGACGCGGGCGTTTAACGACACCCACTGACATCGGCCTTTCAAGGCCAGAAACGACAAAGCCCGGGCGAAATTAATCGCCCGGGCTTTTTGTTTTAAGTGTTCGGAAAGCTTAGCCTTTGGTGAAATCCGGGTAGGCTTCCATGCCCAGTTCCGCAGTGTCGAGACCGTTGATTTCGGCCTCTTCGCTGACGCGGATACCCACGGTCGCCTTGAGGATGAACCAAAGCACACCCGACGCCACCAGCGTGAAGATACCAACCACAGCGATGGAATAAAGCTGTACGCCAAGTGCGGCATCAGAGTTGGTGAAGACCACGGCGATTGTGCCCCAGATGCCGGCAAACAGGTGAACTGGGATCGCACCAACGACATCGTCGATTTTCAGCTTGTCGAGGAACGGCACGGCGAAGACAACGATCACACCACCCACGGCACCGATCAGCGTGGCAGAACCCAATGTTGGGGTCAGCGGCTCGGCTGTGATAGAGACCAGACCGGCCAACGCGCCGTTCAGGATCATGGTGAGGTCAGGTTTCTTGTACAGTACCTGCGTCAGGATCAACGCGGCAACAGACCCGCCCGCAGCAGCGGCATTGGTGTTAGCAAAGATACGCGAGATATCAGCGACATCGCCCACGGTGCCCATCGCCAATTGCGAGCCACCGTTAAAGCCAAACCAACCCAGCCACAGGATGAACGTGCCCAATGTGGCCAACGCAAGGTTGGAGCCGGGCATCGGGTTCACGCGGCCGTCTTTGTATTTGCCGATACGTGGCCCCAGGATCAGCGCGCCTGCCAGAGCAGCCCAGCCACCCACAGAGTGCACAACAGTCGAGCCCGCAAAGTCGAGGAAGCCCATTTCGTCAAGGAAGCCACCGCCCCATTTCCAGGAGGCTTGCAGCGGGTAAATCACAGCTGTCAGGACGATCACAAAGGCCAGGAAGGGCCACAGTTTGATGCGTTCTGCCAATGCGCCAGACACGATAGATGCGGTCGCCGCACAGAACATCAGCTGGAAGAAGAAGTCGGAACCGGTAGAGGCATAGCCGTAGTCGTCGGCTGCATCGGCGGTCACGCCAACGGCTTCGAGAACGGCCGGACCCCAGACGCCGGACAGCACGCCGTCCATTGCCCATGTGCCCAGTGGGTACATCAGGTTATAGCCGATCAGGTAGTAAAAGATCGCGGCCAGTGAAAAGAGCGCCATGTTTTTGGTCAGCTGCATCGTGACGTTCTTGGAGCGGACAAGACCCGCCTCAAGCATGGCGAACCCTGCCGCCATCCAGAACACCAGAAAACCACCGATCAAAAACAGCAGTGAGTTAAAAATAAAGACCGAATCAGTCGACGCATTCACGCCGGGTGTCGGACCTTCCTGAGCCAACCCAAGGCTTGGCAGCGCAACGAGCGCAGCAGCTGGGGCAAGATAAGTAAGAAGCTTCATGAGTGTAGTATCCCTGGTTGATGCGCGGTGATCAGAGCGCGTCTTCGTTGGTTTCGCCGGTGCGCACACGCACAGCCTGATCGACGCTGAGGACAAAGATTTTGCCGTCGCCGATTTTGCCGGTTTGCGCCGTCTTGGTGATGGTATCCACCACCTGATCGACAACGCTTTCTGCTACGACGATCTCGATTTTGACCTTTGGTACAAAGTTCACGGCGTATTCTGCGCCGCGGTAGATTTCGGTGTGGCCGGATTGAGAGCCAAAGCCCTTGATTTCGGTCACCATCATGCCGCGTACACCGGCCTCAGTCAGTGCCTCACGCACTTCCTCCAGCTTGAACGGCTTGATTGTTGCAATGATGAGTTTCACCTCGTGTCCCCTTCATTAGGCAGCCTTGGCTGCAGACTTTACGCCCGTAGAAGACGTCACAGACTGGTGCAGTTGGAAGTTTTCGCGGCCAATTGCTAGGCAGAACGCGGTAAATATGCCCATATGGTGGGCATATAATCACAAATGCATAAAATATAGGCAAATAATAAAGTCCGTGCTGTACCGAAGCACCTCAACAATCGGGCATGAACAGGCTACAGTACCACAAAACAATAGTGAGCCGGGCAGGTTCGTCATGAGTGATTCACGTAAACGCAAGCGGCCGTTGGTCGCGGACAAGCGCTATGCTGCGCCGTCAAAAACAGCACGCAAAGCCAAGGCAAAACCCAAGGCCAAGCCGCGCAAAACCGCGCGTCGCAAAACCACTGCGCGCCGTCGTGGGGGGCTGGTTGGGCTGATTCAGCGCCTGATCCGGTGGTGCGTACGTTTGATCTGGGGCATCACGTGGCGGGTGGGCCTTGCCACGTCAGTCGTGCTTGGCCTGTTCGTTGGCTATTATTACACCACATTGCCAGATGTGACGGATCTGTTGGATGGGCGCGCGCGTGGGTCGGTGACCTTGCTGGATCAGGACGGTCAGGTGTTCGCCTGGCGGGGCGATCAATTTGGCGGGGCAATCACCACCGATACGGTTTCGCCGCACCTGCGAAATGCGATTGTTGCGACCGAAGACAAACGATTTTACCGGCATTTCGGCCTAAGCCCACGTGGGATTGCCAGCGCGGTGCGGATTAACCTCAGCGAGGGCCGGGGGCCGTTGTCTGGGCACGGCGGGTCCACGATTACGCAGCAGACGGCGAAATTGTTGTGTCTGGGCACGCCCTACGATCCGACCATCCAAACAGAGGCCGAATACGAGGGCGATTGCCGTCAGGGGACGATCAAACGCAAAGCCTCTGAGGCGCTGTATGCGTTGGCCATGGAGGCCAAATATTCCAAAGACGAGATCTTGACCGTCTATATGAACCGGACGTTTTTAGGGGCAGGCGCGCGTGGATTTGAGGCCGCCAGTCAGCGGTATTTCGGGAAATCCGCGGCCAACGTGACCGCGGCGGAGGCGGCAATGTTGGCAGGCTTGTTGGTCGCGCCCACGCGGTTTGCCCCAACAAATGACCTCGCGCGGTCGCAAAACCGCGCCGCGACCATCGTGCGGTTGATGAATGAACAAGGCTACCTGAGCGACGCCGAAGCTAGGCAGGCCCAAAACACCCCGGCACGCCTGTCGCAAGCAGCCGAGGCGCGCGCGGGGGGATATTTCGCCGATTGGGTGATGTCATCCGGGCCCGAGTTTTTCACCCGCAAGACAACCGAAGATGTGATCATCAAAACCACGCTGGACCAACGTATTCAACGCGCCGCAGATGCCGCGATGGATTGGGTCTTTGAGAACAAAATCCGACCGGGCAGCAAGGCGCAGGCGGCGATTGTCGTGATGTCTGCGGATGGGGCCGTGCGTGCGATGGTCGGCGGACGCCAGACCAAAGTCGCGGGGGCGTTCAACCGCGCGGTACAGGCCAAACGCCAGACTGGGTCGGCGTTCAAACCGTTCGTTTACGCGGCGGCGCTTGATCTGGGGTATTCGCCCAATGACACCATCACGGATGAACCGCTGACGATAGACATCCCCGGTTCGGGGCCGTGGTCGCCGCGCAACTACACCAACCGTTTTTACGGCACGGTCAGCCTGACCCAAGCGTTGCGCGATAGCCTGAACATCCCGGCGGTCAAAGTGTCGGAATCTGTGGGCCGTGATCTGGTGCGTCAGGTCGCCAGCGATTTCGGCCTAGAGAGCGATCTGGCGGCGGGTCCGGCACTGGCCTTGGGCGCGTCAGAAAGCACCTTGATAGAGATGACAGGCGCCTATGCGGGGATCCTTAACGGGGGGTCTTCGGTGGAACCTTATGGTTTGATCGAACTGCGCCTGTTGGGCGATGATGCCCCATTGATGGGCACCGGCGGCGGTATCGGCGAACGCGTGGTGCAGGAAAAAGCCGCACGGCAGTTGATTTATATGATGGAAAAGGTCGTGTTCGAAGGCACCGGCAAGCGCGCGCAATTTGACGGGCGGCAACTGGCTGGCAAGACGGGCACAACACAGGCTGCACGGGATGCGTGGTTTGTTGGGTTTTCTGCGGATTACGTTGCGGGTGTTTGGATGGGGTATGATGACAATACCCCGCTCACCGGGGTCACGGGTGCGGGCCTGCCTGCGGATATCTGGCGCGAAACCATGATGCGCGTGCACGAAGGCGTGCCGCATGCGCCCCTGCCGTTGATGATGCCATCAAACACCAGCGAGCAGCGCGAACCACAGCCGCAAAGCGGTGGCGCCGTTGGTTTGTTAGAAGGGCTGTTGCGTGATATTCTGGGCGGCGACGCGGGCAACCGCACGCGTCAGCCGAACCAGAGTGGCAGTGACCGGTAGGTCAGCCTGCCTTTTTAAGGTCTGCGATCATCGCGTTGATGTTGCCGCCGCGGCGGTCCAACAGCGCGCCAATCTCACCGCGTTCGGTCAACAGCAGGTTCACGCCTTCAATATAGATGTTGAAGAGCTTGTCGCTGCCGGATTTGTCCGACACGTGGAACGCGACTTCGAACGGGCCTTCGCCACCCAAAAACGCGCGGGTGTGAACTTCATACCCGGCTTTGATCGGGCGGGCAGATTTCACTTCGATGCGGCCACCGATGAATTCGCGGAATTGCTTGCCGTATTTGCGCGCAATATACGATGTGAACGCATCGTTGAAGGCGCGCTTTTGCGACGCGCTGGCGGACCGGCCATCGGCACCCAACGCATATTGCGCCATGATTTTCACGTCTGCGTAACGTACGAACAGCTTTTCGAATTCACGCAGGATTGCGGTGTCTGATTTTCCTGAAGTGATGACGCGGTCGATGTCTGTCACGACCTTGTCAACCAGTTGCCGTGCGCCGTTTTCGGTTAGCGCAGCGGCAGGGCTTGCAGCGATCAAAGAGAAAGCTGCGGCACTCAGAAAGGTATCTCGGCGGGTGAGATTACTGGGCATAGGGATCCTCGTATGGGTCTGCTGAAAAGGGATCGATCTCAGCTTCTTGTCCGTCACCTAATTCAAACCGACGGTTTTGCAGGTAGATCGAGCGGGATTGTGCGTAGCTGTCTGCACTGTCGTACAAAACAGAATCGATGGTGTCTGTGAACTTTTCACGGTCGTTCACAGCGGCCGCGCCCGCAGCGGTGGGCGGGATGCGCCGTGCGTCGCCATCAAGGGTATTCAGGGTCAGCGGGTTGGTGAAAAAGTCCACAACCAGCCCGACCGTATCACGTTGGGTCGATGGGCCAAACACGGGCAATTCGACATAGGCGCCTTCGCCAGTCCCCCAAACAGCCAGCGTTTCGCCAAAATCTGTTGTGTGTGCGGGGATATGCAATTCGGTGGCGGGGTCAAAGAAACCGCCCAGTCCCAGCGTGGTGTTCATCACAAAGCGAACCGTCGCCAGACCGGTGCCGCGCAAGTCGCCCTGAAGCAAGCTGTTGACCGCAACGCCGGGCATCGACAGGTTCTCGGAGAAATTGTTTACAGTGTTACGGACTTCGACAGGCACAACGCCATAGGCCTGAGACACTGGCCGGACGATGTTTTTATCCAGACCTTTGTTAAAGCCATGCACCTTCCGGTTTTGCGTCTCGTAGGGGTCATTGACCCCATTCGCACGCGTGGCGACGTCCTGGGATGTCGCACAGGCGCCAAGCGCAAGGGCGGTCATAAGAGCGAGACATGGCCGGGCAACAGCCTTGGAGTTTTGAAAAGCGGGCACGGGCATCATCCTGTGAATGAACATTGTGATATCGTTAGCGGTACGGCGTGATGCCCAAAGGGCGGTATTGTGGTATTTTCGTGATTTCCGCACGAAAGGTCGCGTAAACTTGGTGGTCTTTGGGCTTTATAGTCCAACCTCTGGCGACCTGTTCTGACATGTGACCGGAAAAATGTAAATTCAACCCGTGATGCATATTTACAAAAACTTAACACATTAAAGTGCGTAAATACACTGATCACTGTCGCAGGGCACAGTGTGCGCACATGAAGGGCCGAATTTTGGGCATCTTGGTGCTTGTAGTATGGTATTGGTTGGGCATACTCCGCCGGAATACCTGCAAGAATTTCTTCGCAGATCCATCCAAAAGGACAGCCCTATGACGATCGCTTCTCGCCTCACCGATATGGGTGTTACGTTGCCCGACGCACCTGCACCTGCTGCCAACTATGTGCCGTTTGTGCGGATGGGCAGCACGCTTTATGTGTCGGGTCAGATCTCGGCAGGGCCCGACGGGTTGGTTATTGGCAAACTGGGTGCGGACATGGATGTTGACGCAGGCGCGGCAGCGGCCAAGCTATGTGCGATTGGCCTGTTGGCGCAAGTCAAAGCTGCGTGTGGTGGCGATATCGATGGGCTGGCACGGGTGGTCAAATTGACCGGCTTTGTGAATTCTACGGCAGATTTCACCGACCAGCCCAAAGTGATCAACGGCGCATCCGACTTTTTGGTAGACGCCTTGGGTGACGTGGGCGCGCACGCCCGGTCTGCGGTATCTGCGGCATCATTGCCATTGGGTGTTGCGGTCGAAATCGAAGGCATTTTCGAACTGAAATGACACCACGGCTTTCTGATGTCTTCTTGACGACGCCCTTAGCCCATCGTGCGCTTCATGATGTCACCGACGGGCGGCCCGAAAACAGCCGCGCGGCGGTGCGGGCTGCGATTGCCGCAGGCTACGGCATAGAGATCGACCTACAAATGAGCGCCGATGCACAGGCCATGGTGTTCCATGACTACGCATTGGAACGTCTGGCCAAAGCCACGGGGCCCGTGCGGGATCTGACAGCGCGTGCGTTGTCGGATGTGCCGCTGCGGGGCGGTGATGAGGGGATCCCGGATCTTGCGGAAATCCTATCGTTGGTTGATGGGCAGGTGCCCCTGCTGATCGAAATCAAGGATCAAGATGGGGCCATGGGCACCAATATCGGCGCGCTAGACGCCGCCGTGGCCGCCGCGTTGCGCGGGTACGACGGGCCTGTCGCTGTGATGTCGTTCAACCCACATACGGTGATGCGTATGGCAGAACTTTGCCCGGATGTGCCCCGTGGGATGGTCAGTGACGCCTACAGCGCTGATCATTGGGCGTTGCCCGAAGACCTGCGCGGCCATTTGCGGACCATCCCGTATTACGACAGCGCAGGGTGTAGTTTTATCAGCCACAACTGGCGTGATCTGGGGCGCCCCCGTGTGGCCGAACTGAAGGCGCAAGGCGCTGACATTTTGTGCTGGACGGTGAAATCGCCCGCAGACGAAGCACAAGCCCGTGAGGTTGCGCAAAATATCACGTTTGAACAATATCTGGCGCCGCATTCGGCTTGATCCTGCGCGGCGGGGCTACAGGTAAGGTGGCAAGCAGAGGTGACGGGATATGCACGAACACGACATCGAAATTACGATACTGCCGTCGCTGCGCGACATTGACGCCAGCGATTGGGACGCATGCGCCTGCCCCGAAGCCGCCGGTGGTGCGCGCCCGGTGGATCCGTTCACGACGTACCGGTTCCTGCGTGCGCTCGAAGACAGCGGGTCGGTTGGGCCGGGCACAGGGTGGCAGCCACAATACCTGACGGCACGGGCGGAGGGCCAGTTGATTGCCGTCGCGCCGATGTACGCCAAATCGCACAGTCAGGGCGAATATATCTTTGACCACAATTGGGCCCATGCCTACGAACGCGCAGGCGGGCGGTATTACCCCAAACTGCAGATGGCAGTGCCGCATACGCCCGCAACAGGGCGGCGGTTGTTGGCGCGTCCGGGGTTTGAAGAAACAGGACCTGCCGCATTGATCCAAGGCGCCGTGCAGCTGGCCGATAACAACAACCTGTCGTCGCTGCACCTGACGTTTTGCACCCAAGCAGAGGCCGCACGCGGTGCTGAAATGGGCCTGATGCAGCGCAAAACCCAACAGTTCCACTGGCTCAACGACGGGTATGCGGATTTTGACGGGTTCCTTGCCAGCCTCAGTTCGCGCAAACGCAAAAACATCCGCAAAGAACGTCAGAAGGCGCAGGCGTTTGGCGGTACCATCCACACCTTTACCGGCGATGATTTGCAGCCGGAACATTGGGATGCCTTCTGGCGGTTCTACCAAGACACCGGCGCGCGCAAATGGGGCACCCCGTACCTGACGCGGCCGTTTTTCGACATTGCGCAGGACCAGTTGCGCGATGATATCGCGCTGGTTTTGGCTGAACGTGACGGGTGTTGGGTCGCCGGGGCGCTGAATTTCATTGGGGCAGAGGCGCTATATGGCCGGTATTGGGGCTGCACAGAGCATCATCCTTGCCTGCACTTTGAGCTATGTTACTACCGCGCGATTGATATCGCGATTGCACAGGGTCTGTTGCGGGTCGAAGCCGGCGCACAAGGCGAACACAAACTGGCGCGCGGGTATTTGCCCCGCCCGACTTGGTCGTTGCATTGGGTGAATGACGCGGGCTTTGCCGATGCCATCGGCGCCTACCTCAAGGCCGAACGCGATGCGGTTGACGAAGAGATCAGCGTGCTAACGGAATACGGCCCCTTCAAGCGGGCCGAAGTTGAGGAACAAGAATGACAGAAAGACTGAGCGCGGAAACCCGTGGGCCCCTGTTAGACCCGCTTTTTGCGGCCGGGTGGCAGATGCTCGAGGGGCGCGACGCCATCACCAAGACCTACGAATTCAGGAATTTCATAGAGGCCTTTGGCTGGATGACACGCGTCGCAATCTGGGCCGAAAAATGGGACCACCACCCCGAATGGCACAACGTCTACAAAACGGTCAACGTGGTGCTAAGCACCCATGACGTTGGCGGTCTGAGCACGCTCGACGCAAAGCTGGCGCGCAAAATGGACGGGTTGTCGGAGTAAACAATGCAAAACCTACTACAAACTGAAATCTGGCAGGGCAAAACCCTCGCGGATCTTCTGACGCTTGATTTTCTTGTGGGTGCGGCGGGGTCTGCATTGGCGGCCATCGGCATCTTGGTGATCGGCTGGGTCGTATCTGCGTGGTTGCAGCGCCGGGTGCGCAACCTTGGCCGCCGGAACAAACATCTCGATGATATGTTGTTTGATTTCCTGTCGTCCATTGTGCGGTACGTGGTGCTGGGGTTCACGGTTTTGTTCGTGCTCAACACCTTTGGTGTGCAGACCACATCTGTGGTCGCGGTTATTGGTGCGGCGGGTCTGGCCATTGGTCTGGCGTTGCAGGGCACGCTGTCGAATGTGGCGGCGGGCGTGATGCTGATCTTGTTCCGGCCTATCAAACTGGGCGATTTCGTCGAGGTCGGCGGCAAGATGGGCACAATCAAAGCGATCACCTTGAATTTCACCGAACTGGCAGATGTCAGCAACGTTCAGGTGATCATCCCCAACTCTGAGGTCTGGGGCAATGTGATCACCAACTATTCGACCAACGACAAACGCCGCGCCGAATGGACCTTTGGCGTAGGCTACGGTGTGAACCTCGCCGATGCTGAACGCATTATCCGCGATACAATCATGGCTGATCCGCGGTCAAAGCCCGTGCCCGAACCGTTCATTCAGGTCAATAATCTGGGCGAAAGTTCGGTTGATTTTCTGGTGCGTGTCTGGGTCGATGCGCCTGAATTCTTTGTGTATCAGGCCGACATTAAACGCGCCGTCAAAGAGGCGTTGGACACCGGTGGGATCGATATCCCATTCCCGACGCGCACCATTGTGCAGGCCAACGTGGCGTGATCAAATGGGCCCGGCCGGCAACCCGCCGGGCCCTGTCGTTTACATGTTTGCCAGCAGGGCTTCGCCCGCGGATACTTCGCAGGTGCCGGGGCTTTCTTCGGGCTGCAACAATGTGACTGTGCCGTCTTCGACCAACATAGCGTACCGTTTGGAGCGCGCCATCAGGCCTGCCGGTGGGGCGTCAAAATCCATGCCGATGGCCTTGGTAAAGCTGCTGTCCGCGTCGCCCAACATGGTGATGCCTGCCTCGGTTGCGCCCGTGGCCTCGCCCCATGATTTCATCACAAACGGGTCATTGACCGACACGCAGATGATCTCATCCACGCCTTTTGCGTCGAAATCACCTTTGGTGCGGATGAAACTGGGCACATGCGCGGAATGGCACGTAGGCGTATAAGCGCCGGGTACCGCAAAGATCACGACCTTGCGGCCCTTGGTTTTATCCGCCAAAGACACCTGCGCAGGCCCCTCGGCACCAAGTTCTATCAAAGTTGCTTGGGGAAGTTGATCGCCCTGTGAGATCGTCATGTGCTACGCCTTTCTAGCAATTGCGTTTGTTCTTGCCGTGGATATAGGGTGCAGCCGGGTCTGAGACCAGAAAATTCAGTGCAGGTAGGGGGCGACATGCGCCATATTATCGTTATCGGGGCAGGGCAGGCAGGGTCGTCTTGTGTGGCCAAGTTGCGCAACAGCGGATGTACCGACCGCATCACGCTGGTGGGTGCCGAAACGGTACCGCCCTATCAACGCCCGCCCTTGTCCAAGGCCTACTTGATGCAAGAGATGACGTTAGAGCGCATGTTTCTGCGGCCAGAGACATTTTACACCGACAATGACGTGACCTTGCGGTTGGGCGCGGCGGTGTCGGCCATTGATGCAGACGCGCAGACCGTGACCGTGGGCGATGATGTGCTGCGCTATGATGATCTGGTGCTGACCACCGGGTCGGTGCCAAACCGCCTGCCTGCCAGCATTGGTGGGGATCTGGACGGTGTCTTTGTCGTCCGCGATTTGCTGGATGTCGATACAATGGCCCCGCGGTTTACGCCGGGAAAACGCGTGCTCATCGTGGGCGGCGGGTACATCGGGCTAGAGGCCGCATCGGTCGCGGCCAAGCTGGGTCTTGAGGTCACATTGGTGGAAATGTCCGACCGCATCCTGCAACGGGTCGCAGCCCCCCAAACCAGCGATTATTTCCGGGCGCTGCATTCAGACAAGGGTGTCACGATCCTCGAGGGGGTCGGTCTGCAACGTCTGACAGGCACGGGGGCCGTCAGCGGCGCGGTCTTGAGCGATGGCCGCGAACTAGACGTTGATTTTGTGATCGCCGGTGTGGGTATCGCGCCTGCCACGGCACTGGCCGAGGCGGCAGGTGTCGCGTTGAACAATGGCATCGCGGTGGATGCGCAGGGCCGCACCTCTGATCCGCACATCTGGGCGGCGGGCGATTGCACGTCCTTTCCCTATCAAGGCGGGCGGATCCGGCTGGAAAGCGTGCCCAACGCGATTGATCAGGCCGAGGTAGTTGCCGAAAACATCATGGGCGCGGGCAAAGACTACATCGCAAAGCCGTGGTTTTGGTCTGACCAATATGACGTCAAATTGCAGATCGCAGGTCTAAATACCGGCTATACGGACGTGGTCAGCCGCATTGGCGCGGGGCAGACGGCGTCGTTTTGGTACTACCGTGATGGCGCGTTGCTGGCGGTGGACGCAATGAACGACCCGCGCGCCTATATGATCGGCAAACGCCTGATCGAGGCGGGCAAAACCGCCGATCCGGCCATGGTCGCCGACCCAGAGACCGACCTTAAACCGTTGCTCAAGGCGTGAGGATCATCGCGGGGCAGTATCGCGGCACGGCGCTGGCCAGCGTTGGCAAGGGCGACACCGCCGCGCATTTGCGCCCCACAACTGACCGCGTCCGCGAGAGCCTGTTCAGCGTGCTGACCCATCACGACGTGCTGGAGAACGCGCGCGTGTTGGATCTGTTTGCGGGCACAGGCGCGTTGGGCCTAGAGGCGCTGTCGCGGGGGGCAGAACACGTCTGTCTGGTCGATGACGGCCGCGTGGCGCTGGGGCTGATCCGTCAGAACATCGCAAAACTACGGGCCGAGCCGCAGACTGACATCATAAAACGGGACGCACTGCGGTTGCCGCCGTGCCAAACCGCGCCCTTCGATCTGGTCTTTCTTGATCCTCCTTATGGCAAGGATATGGGGCAAAAGGCGCTGGCCGTGGCGCAAGCCGGGGGGTGGTTGACCGCCGAGGCGTTTGTCGTCTGGGAAGAGACCCGCCCCATGCAGCCGCCAGACGGGTTTACCCTGCTGGACCACCGCCGCTATGGCGATACCCATGTGACGTTGCTGGCGCAGACGGCTGTTTGACACGGCGGTCCGTGTCGGGGCTGTATCAAACAGCCCTGATTATTCTGCGGGATAGGTCGGGTGATACCGACCGCCGGGGGATAGGGTGAAGATCTCGGCACCGGTCGCCGTCACCCCAATGGAATGTTCAAACTGCGCTGACAGCGACTTGTCGCGGGTCACGGCTGTCCAGTCATCGGCGAGGGTTTTGGTTTCGGGGCGGCCCAGGTTCACCATGGGTTCGATGGTGAAAAACATGCCCTCTTCCAGCACAGCAGCCGTGCCCGGACGCCCGTAGTGCAAGACGTTGGGCGGCGCATGAAACACCCGCCCCAACCCGTGGCCGCAGAAATCGCGCACAACCGACATGCGGTGGGCCTCTGCATAGGTCTGGATGGCGTGGCCGATGTCACCAAAGGTGTTGCCGGGTTTCACCGCCTCGATGCCCAGCATCAGCGCGTCGTGGGTGACTTGGATCAGACGTTCGGCTTTGCGCGGCAATTTGCCCGCCACATACATGCGGCTTGTGTCGCCAAACCATCCATCCACGATCACGGTCACGTCGATGTTCAGGATGTCGCCATCCTTGAGGCGCTTGTCGCTGGGGATGCCGTGACACACCACGTGGTTCACCGAAATACAGCTGGCGTGTTTGTAGCCCTTGTAGCCGATGGTGGCCGAGGTCGCGCCTGCGTCTTCGACCATCTGGGTGATCGCGGCATCAATGGCCGTTGTGGTTTGGCCCACAAAAACTAGGGGTGCGACATCGTCAAGGATGCGTGCGGCCAACGCTCCCGCGGCATGCATACCTGCGAAATCGGCCGGGTCGTAAATACGTATGCCGTCTTTGGTGTGGCGGCCGCGATGATCTTCGTCCACGAAAGTGCTCCGTCGTGACTGTTTGACGCGCTTGTACCGCGCATGATCCCCAAGGGCCAGAGGGCGTTCAGGGTAGGTGAATAACGGTATCCGCAAGCGTGATGCCCGTGGGACAGATATTGGTGCGATAACACAAAGTTTCAACGCCTTCGTTGCAGGCGGCGCGATAGGCGGCGGCATAGGCCGGGTCGATATCGCCCGCAAGCGCAAAGCGGTCGCAATCTGTGCGTTGCAGCAGATAGAACATGACGGCCCGGTGGCCTGCCTGCACCATGCGGGTCAGTTCGTGCAAATGTTTCGCCCCGCGCGCGGTGACGCTGTCGGGGAATTCCGCAAGGCCCGGCTGGCGCGATAGGGTGACGCTTTTGACCTCGACGTAGACGTCGGGCAGGCTGTCTTGCTGCAACAGGAAATCGATCCGGCTGTTTTCGCCGTATTTGACCTCGGGGCGGACGGTTTTATAGGCGGTCAGCTCTGGCACGGCCTGTTGTTCTAACGCCGCCCGCATCAGCCTGTTGGGCAATGCGGTATCCACACCAGTGAAATGCCCCGCGTCGTCTTCGACCAACCGCCAGCCGTATTTTAGTTTCTTTTTGGGATCGTCGTTGGGTTCCAGCCACACCCGCGTGCCGGGTTCGGCCAAACCCATCATCGATCCGGGGTTGGCGCAATGGGCGGTGATCTCGGCCCCGGTACTGTCTAACACACAATCGGCCAGAAACCGTTTGTAGCGGCGGGTCAGGCGGGCGGGGACAAGTTCGGTTTGAAAGCGCATGACCCCGCGTCTATACCTGCGCTCAACCGAGACGCAAGGAAAGCCACGCAATGTCCAATCCTACCGCCGCCATGTTGGTCATCGGAGACGAGATCTTATCGGGGCGCACCCGCGACGCCAATATGTACCATCTGGCGGGCCAACTGACCAACGCCGGGATCGACCTGACCGAGGTCCGCGTGGTCAGCGACGACAAAGACGCCATCATCGCCGCCGTGCAGACGTTGTCGGGTGCCTATGACGTTGTGTTCACCAGCGGCGGGATTGGCCCCACCCATGACGATATCACCGCCGATTGTATCGCCGCCGCGTTTGGCGTCGCGATTGACGTGCGCGATGATGCCCGCGCGATTTTGCAGGCCCGTTATGACGCCGCCGGCACGGAAATGAACGCCGCGCGCCTGCGTATGGCGCGCATTCCCGCAGGGGCCACGTTGATCGACAATCCGGTGTCGGGTGCGCCCGGCTTTACGGTGGAAAACGTGCATGTGATGGCGGGTGTTCCATCGGTGTTTGTTGCGATGGTAGAAAGCGTGCTGCCCACGCTGGCCGGGGGGGCACCGTTGGTGTCTGAAACCCTGCGGATCGAACGGGGTGAGGGCGAGATCGCAGGGCCGCTGGGGGCGCTGGCCGCAGAGTACCCGATGTTGAGCATGGGGTCCTATCCGTTCACCCAAAAGGACGGTGGCTATGGGGCCAATATCGTCATTCGCGGGGTTGATGCCGATTTGGTGCGCCGGGCCCACGACCAACTGGCCGCGATCTTTCCGGCATGACGGTACCGGCGCTCTTTGCGGCGGTGGATGCAACCTGGCCTGCGGCTGGATATTGCGAAAACGGCCCGTGGTTGTTGCGTGACGGGCAGGGCGGCGGCAAGCGCGTCTCTGCGGCGTCAGCACTGGCAGGTGCGACGGCCGCCGACATCCCACAGGCCGAAGCGGCCATGCGCGCACGGGGCCAAGGCCTGCTGTTTACCCTGCGCCCGGATCAGACCGACTTGGATACAGCATTGGCCGCGCGTGGCTATGATATCGTCGATCCGGTGAACCTGTATATCGCCCCTGTGACCGCGTTGACGGATGTGGCCATTCCACCGGTGACGGCGTTTTGCGTCTGGGAACCGCTGGCCATCATGCGCGAAATCTGGGCGGCGGGGGGCATTGGGCCTGCGCGTTTGGCCGTGATGGACCGCGCGGCGCAGAAAACCGGTATTTTGGCCCGCTGGAACGAAAAACCCGCAGGGGTTGGATTTGCGGCCCTGCATACCGATATATGTATGGTGCATGCCGTCGAGGTTCTGGCCAGCCAGCGCCGCCAAGGTGTAGCGCGCTGGATCATGCGGGCGGCGGCGCATTGGGCGCAGGGTCAGGGTGCGCGTCATATTGCGGTGCTGTGTACCCAAGCCAATCACGGTGCCAACCAGCTCTATTCCTCACTGGGCTTTGAGGTGGTGGGGCAGTACCATTACCGCCAAAAAGCCGCACTGGAGACACTCCAAGATGGTTGATACCGCCCTGCCCACCGCTTTGAACCTGCCAATGGTCGACCCGCTGCCTGCGCCCACACAGACATATTTCGACGTCTGCCAGGACAAATTAGGCATGGTCCCCAATGTCTTGCGCGCCTATGCGTTTGATATTGATAAACTGGATGCGTTCACGGCGATGTATAACAACCTGATGTTGGCGCCGTCGGGTCTTAGCAAACTAGACCGCGAGATGATCGCAGTTGTCGTGTCGTCGATCAACAAATGTTTCTACTGTCTGGTTGCTCATGGGGCCGCGGTGCGTGCGTTGTCAGGCGACCCGCAATTGGGCGAGACCTTGGTGATGAACTACCGCGTGGCGGATCTGGACGCGCGCCAACGGGCGATGCTGGATTTCGCCGCACAGATGACAACCGCAAGCGCCACCATAGAAGACCCCCACCGCGCGGCGTTGCGCGACGCAGGGTTCACCGACCACGACATCTGGGACATCGCGAATGTGGCGGGGTTTTTCAACATGACCAACCGCGTGGCCAGCGCCACGGCCATGCGACCCAACGACGACTACCACGCGCAGGCCAGATGACCGCGCGGGCAATGTTCCTTATCGCGGTGCTGTCGTGGGCGGCTGGGGGTGCTTGGGCGCTTGATCTGGCATTGCCATCCGGCGGGCAGATGACCGTGGAACGCGCCACAAAGCTGGATAGCTTTGATGCGCCTGTTGGTGGGTTCGTTGATGGCGCGGTGCCTGGGCTGACCCTTGAGGGGGCCGTGACGCGGCGGGCTTGGCGGCTGGGTGCGCGTGGCCTGACGCCTCTGCAAGTGATGGCCCCTTTGCGCGACCAAATCGAAGCGTTGGGTTACCGGGTCGCGTTTGAATGCGGTGAGGCCTCTTGCGGGGGGTTCGATTTCCGGTTTGCGGTTGAGGTGCTGCCGGGGCCAAATATGTACGTCAACATCGGGGCCTATCGGTATTTGACCGCCTTCAAAGGCCCGCAAGACGCCCCAACCGAAGCGGTAACCGTTTTGGCCAGCACAACAACCGCCTCTGCATATGTGCAGGTGATCCATGCGGGCACGTCGGTTAGGCCGCCGGTTGTTGTGGCACCGGCCACACAACCCGCCCCCTCGGGCAACACGCAGGCTGATCCGTTGGTGGACGGCTATTTGGCGCTGTATGATCTGGATTTCGCGACGGGCACAACGACGCTGGGGCCGGGACCGTTTGCGACGCTGGCGCGACTGGCCGCGCTGTTGACAGATCGCCCAGATCTACGGATCGCGTTGGTCGGGCACACAGACACGGTGGGCGGGCTTGCGCCCAACATTGGTGTGTCGCGGGCCCGTGCGCAGGCGGTAAAGTCACGTCTGGTCGACGAATACGGGATCAACGCCACGCGTCTTGATGCCGAAGGCGTGGGCTACCTTGCGCCGCTCACAACGAATGCCACCCCCGACGGGCGCGACCGCAACCGCCGGGTCGAAGCGGTGGTGTTGGGCACGCAATAGGCCGGTCCGCGGCGGGATGTTACCAGTCAGACGGCCCTTTGTCGGCGAAAACATGCACCAGAAAATCAATGAACGCGCGCACTTTGGGCTGTGTGAAACGCCCCGGCGGGTAGACGGCATAGATCCCTTGGGTCTCAACCGGCAGGTCAGGAATGGCGTCTTCGATCAGCCCCTTTTCCATGGCTTCAGCATACAGAAAGCTGGGCAAATACGCGATCCCCAGGCCGGAAATCGCCGCGTTTAGAAGGGATTGCCCGTCATTGACGCTGAGCCAACCTGCGGTGCGCACTTGGCGTTTCTCGCCCGATGGCGCGGTCAGCTTCCAGACATTCCCTGAGGATTGGTTGGAATAATGCAGCAGCTTGTGATCATTCAGATCGTCGATTTTCTGTGGCCGCCCGTATTTTTCGAAATACGCGGGGCTGGCGATCATACGTTTGGTGGTTTCCGTAAGCTTGCGCGCGCGTAGCGAACTGTCTTCTAACTCGCCGATGCGAATGGCCATATCGAACCCTTCGGAAATGAGCTCTACGTAGCGATTGTTCAGGACCATATTCACGGTGATATCCGGGAAATCCGTCAAGAAATCGCTTAGGACCGGGGACAGGTGGTTGACCCCAAAATCGGTCGCCACCGATATTCGCAAAAGCCCCGAGGGCGCCGTCTGCATAGAGGTCACAAGCGCGTCGGCCTCGCCCGCGTCGTTCAGCACACGGCGGGCGCGATCATAGTAGGCCAGACCGATTTCCGTGGGGTTCACACGCCGTGTTGTGCGGTTCAACAGCCGCACACCCAGACGCGCCTCAAGAGAGGACACGTGCTTGGAGACGGCGGATTTTGAGATCCCCATTTTGCGGGCTGCGTCGGTAAAGCCGCCCTGATCCACGACCGTGGCGAAGGCTTCCATTTCTGTGAGGCGGTCCATCGCCATCCCTTATATCAATATGCTGTTGGCTTATGTAATGCCGGGCAAATTGGGCAAGAACGGGGCAGGGGTGAGACAGTATCGCGTTATTTGGGCGGATCGTTTTGCATGTGGAAACGCCCAAATGCAGGGCGCATCCTGTGTGGTCACAACGTGGCGGCAAGGCGGGTGCCCTGATTAATCGCCCGTTTCGCGTCCAGTTCAGCGGCCACATCTGCGCCGCCGATAACATGACACGGCGTGCCCTGCGCGGCCAACGCCTCGACAAGGCCGCGTTCGGGCAATTGCCCAGCACAGAGCACAATCGTATCGGCTGGGATCAGCGTCGGGTTTTCGCGTGCATCGCCATATGACACCATGATCCCGGCGTCTTCGATACGCTCGTAGCTGACCCCACCTATCATTTTCACGCCCTTCATGGACAGGACGGCGCGGTGGATCCAGCCGGTTGTTTTGCCCAGACGCTTGCCGGGTTTTTCGGCCTTGCGTTGCAACAGCGTGACCTGTCGGGCGGGCGCATTGGGTTGTGGGCCTTCGGGGGCCAGCCCTGCGCGGTGGTCGGCGGGGTCGGCCACGCCCCATTCGCGCATCCAATCTGGTATGCTTTCGGTGGGGCTGGTGCCTGCGTGCACAAGGTATTCGGCCACATCAAACCCGATACCACCCGCACCCACCACCGCCACACGGGGTCCAACCGGGGCCTTGCCGCGCAGCACATCAATATAGCTCAGGACATGGGCGCCGTCTTGGCCGGGGATACCCGGATCACGCGGGGTGACCCCGGTTGCGAGGATCACCTCGTTATATGAGGTCAGGTCGCTGGCGGTGACGCGTTGGCCCAGCCGCAGCGTGATTTTATCGGCGGCCACCATGGTGCGGTACCACGCGACAAGGCCGTGAAATTCCTCTTTGCCGGGGACCTGTTTGGCCATGTTCAACTGACCGCCGATCTCGTCCGATTGATCAAACAGGGTCACTTTGTGCCCACGGTCTGCAGCGGTCATCGCGGCCGACAACCCGGCAGGCCCCGCCCCGACAACGGCGATGTTTTTCGGGGTGGTGGTGGGCGTGATCTGTAGCTCGGTTTCGTAACAGGCGCGGGGGTTCACCAAACATGTGGAAATCTTGCCGCCAAAGGTGTGGTCCAGACAGGCCTGATTGCACGCAATACAGGGGGCGATTTGGTCAGATGCCCCGCGCATTGCCTTGGCCACAAAATCAGCGTCAGCCAACATCGGGCGCGCCATTGACACCATATCGGCGCATCCGTCCGCCAACACACCTTCGGCGACGTCGGGGGTGTTGATCCGGTTGGAGGTGATCACCGGGATTGCCACCTGCCCCATCAGTTTCTTGGTGACCCAGGCAAACGCCGCGCGTGGAACCGATGTTGCGATGGTGGGGATGCGCGCTTCGTGCCAGCCGATGCCGGTGTTGATGATGGTGGCGCCTGCGTGTTCAACCGCCTGCGCCAGTTGCACGACCTCGTCATGGGTGGACCCGTTGGGCACCAGATCGATCATCGATAACCGGTAGATCAGGATGAAATCGGGACCCACAGCCGCGCGCACCCGGCGCACAACCTCGACGGGCAATCGCATCCGGTTTTGATAGGACCCGCCCCAATCGTCGGTGCGCTTGTTGGTGTGGGTGACGAGGAATTGGTTCAGGAAATACCCTTCGGATCCCATGATTTCGACGCCGTCATAGCCTGCCTCGCGGGCACGTTGGGCGCAGGTGACAATATCGGCGATCTGCGTTTCGATCCCGGCGGCATCTAACGAAGTGGGCGCAAACGGCGAAATGGGGGATTTCACCGCAGAGGGGGCCACGCATTTAGGCCCATACGCATAGCGCCCCGCATGCAAGATTTGCATCGCGATCTTGCCGCCTTCGGCATGCACCGCCTGCGTGACCACGCGGTGATTGGCGACATCTTGGTCGCTGACCATCATCGCCGCTCCGGGTAGGACGGACCCTTCGAGGTTGGGGCCAATCCCGCCGGTGACCATCAACGCGACCTGCCCCCGCGCCCGTGCTGCATAAAATTCAGCCACCCGCGCCCAGTCGTGGGTTTCTTCCAGACCGGTGTGCATCGACCCCATCAGCACGCGGTTTTTCAGCGTGGTAAAGCCCAGATCAAGCGGTGCCAGAAGATGCGGATAGTCAGCCATAAGATTTTCCCCCCGGATATGGTTGGCACGAGATCACACGATCAGGTATTGGCTGTCACGTCAAACGCGGCGTCATATAGGCGCAAGGGGGCTGCATGATCAGATGGGCAGGGCCGCAGGACGCCGACACATTGGGCCGAGTGTTTTATGCGGCGATCCACGAGGGGCCCAGCCCCTATACGGATGCGCAACGGGCCGCTTGGGTGGCCGCGCCGCCATCGGGCGACCTGTGGCGGGACCGGTTGGCGGGGCACCACATTGCCATGGCCGAACGGGACGGCAATGCGGCAGGTTTCATGAGCATCATGGCAGGTGGGTATATCGATCTTGCGTTCATGCGGCTGCAATATCGCGGGCAGGGGATTTTCCGCCAGCTTTATGAACACATCGACCGTCAGGCCAGATCGCAGGGGGATCAGGTCTTGTCGACCCACGCGAGTTTGATGGCACAACCGGCCTTTCGGGCGATGGGGTTTTTGGTTATCCATCATGAAACGGTGGAACGTCACGGCGAAACCTTGGCGCGTGCAAAGATGGAGAAACGGCTCGGATGACCCCAGAAGACATCGAAAAACTGCCCTACCGGCCTTGTGTGGGTGTGATGTTGGTGAATGCGCACGGGCAGGTGTTTGTCGGGCAACGGCGCGATAGCGAATATGACGCTTGGCAGATGCCTCAGGGAGGGGTCGACAAAGGCGAGGCCCCGCGCGCGGCCGCCCTGCGCGAGCTGTGGGAAGAAACCGGCGTCACGGCTGATTTGGTGCGCATAGAGGCCGAAAGCGCGCAGTGGCTACCCTATGAATTGCCGCATGATTTGGTACCCAAGCTGTGGAAGGGGCGCTATCGTGGGCAAGAACAAAAATGGTTCCTGATGCGGTTTGACGGTGACGATAGCCAGGTCAACATCGCCACCGAACACCCCGAATTTTCGCATTGGCGGTGGCTGAGCGCCGATGCTTTGGTCGAAAATATCGTGCCGTTCAAACGCGATGTCTATGCGGCCGTGATGGCCGAATTCCGCGATCTTCTTTAACCCCGCAGCAAGGGCACATGCGGGGCGGCGGTTTCTGGCAAAAGACCCAATTTACGCGGATCATCTGCGATTTCAATGGCGTGTTTGACGATTGTGAACCCGCTGCGCTGGTAGAACCTCAAGGCCTGCGGGCTGTCGAAGGTGCAGGTGCGCAGATGGAACCGCGTGATCGGTTTGGACCATGCGTGCGCGACGGCCTCGTTCATCAGGGCGCGCCCACATCCGGTGCCGATCAAGCTGGCCGTGAGGCCGAAATACATCAGTTCACATTCCCCCGGTGTGCGAAAGTCGAGTTCGAGCAGGGCGTGGTCTTGGCCGTCTTTTGACAGCGTATAAAATTCCGTTCCCGGATCCGTCAGGATCGCCCCGAGCGCGTCATCGTCGACCGTCAGCCGCCCAAACCACAACCAATCAAGCCCACCGACGCGTTTGTAAACATCGCGGTACCAAGCCACGTCAGGCTGAACGCGCCGAAAGGTAACACCTTCGGGCAACGCGCGCGGTGTGGTTTGCACGTGGGATGTCATTTCGAGGTGGGTGACAACCGTGGCCAATTTGCCACGGGGCACATCGTGCATCCCATCCGCCAACATCGTCATACGAGGCCTTCGTTTTTAAACACCTGCATCATGTCGATCTGTGGGCGGGGGCCCACATGGCTGATGACTTCGGCGGCGCAGAGGTTGCCCATTTTCGCGCAGATTTCTAGGTCACGGCCGGTGGCCAATCCGTATAGGAACCCGGCGGCAAACTGGTCGCCCGCGCCTGTGGCGTCTACGGGGGTTACCTGCGTGACGGGCATATCGACGCGCTTGCCGTCGCCTACGACGCTAACCCCATCCTTGGATCTGGTGGCGATAACGAGAGGGCAAATTTCGGCTGTTTTGGCCAGAGCGGTCTCAAAATCGGTTTGGAACAGGGAGGCGATCTCGTGTTCGTTGCCGATGACGTAATCAAGGTCGTTTTCGATCAGTGACAGAAAATCATCGCGGTGGCGTTCTACGCAGAAGGGGTCAGAAATGGCGATGCCCGCAATGCCGCCCCCTGCCTTGGTCGCACGGGCGGCTTCGCGAAATGCACTTTTGCCCGCGTCGTGGTCAAACAGATAGCCTTCCAGGAACATGATCCGCGCGTTGGCTGTGACGTCGGGCGACACGTCTGCCGACGTTAGCCCGGTAGAAATGCCCAAATAGGTGTTCATCGACCGTTCGCCATCGGGCGCCACGAAAATCATGCTGCGCGATGTGGGGTCTTCGCCGTCCGCGACGGGCGGGTTGGCAAAATCGATGCCGTTGTCTGTCATGGCGCTGGCGTAAAACTGGCCCAATGCGTCATCGCGGACCCGGCCGATAAACGCAGTTTGCAACCCCAACGCACCTACGCCCGCTACCGTGTTTGCGACCGCGCCGCCGGGGGTCTGCAAACGGTCCTGCATCGCGGCATAAAGCGTTTCTGACCGGTCGCGCGGCACCAGTTGCATGATGCCTTTTTCGATCCCCATCAGGTCCAGAAAATTGTCATCGGCATGGGTGATCACATCAACAACGGCGTTTCCGATGCCAACAAGCTGGTAGGTTTTCATGTGGTTTTTTCCTCAAAGGGGCAAAGGTCGTGGATGATGCATGTGGGGCATATCGGTTTGCGTGCCTTGCAATGATAGCGCCCGTGTAAAATCATCCAATGATGGGCATGAAGCTGAAAATCAGCGGGAATATGGTCTTCGATGGCGCGTTCAACGGCCTCGACGGTTTTGCCGGGCGCGATGCCGGTGCGATTGCCAAGACGAAAGATATGTGTGTCCACAGCCTGTGCCGGATATTGCCACCACATGTTTAACACCACGTTAGCCGTCTTGCGCCCGACACCGGGCAACCCTTGCAAGGCGGCGCGGCTGTTGGGGACAACGCCGTCGTAATCATCGACCAAGATCTGGCTGAGCTTGATCACGTTCTTGGCCTTTTGGCGAAACAACCCGATGGTTTTGATATGTTCGGTGACGCCCTCAATCCCCAGATCCAGCATCTTTTGCGGGGTGTCTGCGATCTGAAACAATTTGCGCGTGGCTTTGTTGACGCCCGCATCAGTCGCCTGCGCGCTGAGCGCCACAGCCACCACCAGCGTATAAACGTTGACGTGATCCAGCTCCCCCTTGGGTTCTGGATCTGCCTCTTGAAAGCGCGTGAAAATCTCGCGGATGGTGTGATAACCGAGCTGTTTTACCATGGCGATGGTATGGGGCTTTTTGGACGCGTGGGCAAGGCCGTCAACATGGCCCGCCTGGCCGAACACGCATGTTTCGGGTCGCACGCGCAGCCGCAATTGCATAGCATTGGTGCCATGACACAGAACCTCCCAAACCCCGACCAGACCGAAACGGCGTACCACTATCAGATCGTGCGCCGCGCGATTGATCTTATCGATGCCGCAGACGACCCTCTGACGCTTGACCAACTGGCCGCCGACATGGGCATGAGCACGGCGCATTTCCAGCGACTGTTTTCGCGGTGGGCGGGGATTTCGCCCAAGCGGTATCAGCAATATCTGACGTTGGGGCACGCGAAATCGCTGCTGCGTGACAGGTTTACGACGTTGGATGCATCCCATGCCGTTGGGCTGTCCGGCAGCGGGCGGTTGCACGACTTGTTCTTGCGGTGGGAAGCCATGAGTCCGGGGGAATTTGCCCGCAGCGGTGCGGGGTTGACGATTTTTTGGGGGTGGTTCGACAGCCCCTTTGGCCCGGCGATCGTCATGGGCACCGCAAGGGGGATCTGCGGCATGGGGTTTTCTGCCGAAATGGGCGAAGACGCCGCCTTGCAGGATATGATGTCACGGTGGCCCAAGGCCGATTTCGTCAAAGACGAAACGATGCTGCGCGCGTGGGTGTTGCACGCGTTTGGCGCGGGGGATGGCACCTTGGACAAGGCGCCCATGTTCCTGATTGGTGCGCCGTTTCAGATCAACGTCTGGGAGGCCTTGCTGACCGTGCCCACCGGCCACGTCACAACCTATTCTGAAATCGCCCAAGCCATCGGCAAACCGGCGGCCGTGCGTGCCGTGGGCACGGCCGTTGGGCGCAACCCGATCAGTTGGCTTATTCCCTGCCACCGGGCTTTGCGAAAATCGGGGGGATTGGGCGGGTATCATTGGGGGTTGCCAATGAAACGCACCATGTTGGCCTATGAGGCAGCACACACCGAAACATAAGCGTGGCGTCGGGGTGGCGGGGTATTGCCGATGGCTTTTCCCCTTGGTTTGTGGGGGAACCGACGCCATGTATACGGAGTTCACACCAAGACGCCCCGCCCGAACGGGGCCGCAATCATTGAAAGCAGTACGATATGACATTTGTAAAAATTCCGGTAATCCTCGCGCTTTCGGGTGCTCTTGGGCTCGCCGCCTGTACCGACCCTAACCAGCTGGGGACGAATACGTCCAAAACACAACGGGGTGCGTTGATTGGTGCAGGGGCCGGTGCTCTTGCGGGGGCTTTGTCGCGCGGCGATGGCAACCGTAGCGATGGCGCGTTGGTAGGTGCCGTGATCGGTGGGGCCTTGGGGGCTGGCATTGGGTATAACCTTGATCAACAAGAAGCCGAGTTGCGGCGTGATTTGGACAGCGATGTTGGTATCACCAATACCGGCGACCGTCTGATCCTGAACCTGCCGCAGAGCATTGTCTTTGCAACCGGCAGCTTTGCCGTCAGGTCGGATCTGCAAAACGATCTGTATGCGGTGGCCAGCAGCCTAAACAAATACCCGCAATCGACGGTTCAGGTGATCGGCCACACCGATAGCGACGGCGATGCCGCCTACAACCAACAACTGTCGGAACGGCGTGCCAATGCGGTTGCCTCTGTGTTGCTGAACGCAGGTGTGCCCAATGCGCGGCTACAGACCTTTGGACGGGGTGAAAATCAACCCATTGCAAGCAATCTAAACGCGTCTGGCAAGGCCCAAAACCGCCGGGTCGAGATCGTCATTGTGCCGACCAACTAACGGGTCGTATTGGTGAAAATAGATGCAGCTCTGTGGCCTTGCCACAGGGCTGTAGCATGGTAAGGCTAGGTCAAATGCGCAAAAGCAACTGACCCAAAGGAGAGCCGCCATGGCAGCCTATACACTTCTCGGCATATCGGGATCGCTGCGGCAAGATGCAACGAACACGATGCTGGTGCGCGAGGCCGCGCGGCTGTTCGGAGAGTGCGACCTTGTGTTGGGCGACCTGCGGTTGCCCCTGTATGACGGCGACCAAGAGGCCGCGACTGGTGTCCCCGGTGCTGTGCAAACACTGTGTGATCAGATTGCGGCAGCCGATGCGGTGGTGATTTCGACGCCCGAATACAACAAGGGCCCGTCAGGTGTGTTGAAAAACGCATTGGACTGGGTCAGCCGTACAGGCACCCGCCCGTGGTCGGGTAAACCGGTCGCAGTTATGTCGGCTGCGGCAGGGCGCGCAGGCGGCGAGCGGGCGCAAATGGTGCTACGAGGGTTCATGCAGCCGTTTCGTCCGGTCATTCTGCAGGGCCCCGAAGTGCATCTGGCCGATAGCAGCAACCAATTTGACGCCGAAGGCCACCTGACCGCAGAGGCCTATTTGCGCGATTTGACCGCGTTGATGGCTGCGTTGCGCACCGCAGTTGACCGCTAAACCACAGGCCGTTTTGGGCACGATGTCACTATAGTGACGCGGCGACCTCAAACCCTGCGGGGATCGCATCGCGCCTGTCCAAGACCAAATCGGCCATAACATGGGCGGTTTTGGGCGCCATGCCAAAGCCGATTTTGAACCCACCGTTTGCGATGAAATGTCCCGGACGATCGGGCCATGCGCCCAACATTGGCGCGCGACTGCGGCTGCGTGGGCGCACCCCGGCCCACCGTTTGAGCACCGGCGCATCGCAAAGCACCGGCACAACCGTGCGCGCCTTGGCGATGACGTCTTCTAGTTGATGATCCGTCGATGCGGGGTCTGCAAAATCGCGCTCAGATGTAGACCCAATCGCCACCGTCCCATCAAGATGGGGGATAATATGCACACCGTCTGCAAAAATCTGTGCCGCCCCGCGTGCATCGTAATCCAGCAATGCGGCCTGACCTTTGACCCCGTTGCCGACCTGCCGATGGTGCCCCTGCGTTAACGCGGCCAGACCCGCGACCCCGGTGGCCCAAACGACCGCGCCGGTATCTGCACCGTCTGACTGAACCGTGACCCCTTTTGACGCAAGCGCAGCAACCAGTGCGGCGCAAGCCTGTTGCGGGTGCAGATGCGCGCTGAGCGTATCTTTGATTATCCAGCCTGTGGGCGAATGCGGCTGCCATGGGGTGTCTTGCGCGGTCTGCACGGACCATTCTGCGTGATCCCGCCACAGGTCTGCGGCTGTGTGGGTGCGCTGGTGGGCGCGCTCAAGGCTGCGCAGGTCAAGCACCGGCTGCACGCGACCCGACCGGATATACCCGGCCTGCGCGCCGCCTGCGTCTTCGACTTCGGCCCAAAATTGCGGTGACATCAAAAGGCTCTCGAATTGGAACGCCTTCTTTGCGTTCCAGTTTTCGGGGACATGCGGGGCCAGCGCCCCGACCAAACCACCGCTGCTGCCTGCCGCAGGGCCGCCGGGATCAATCACGGCCACCCGCGCACCTCGTTGCGCACAAACCCACGCGATGGACAGGCCAAAGATGCCCGCCCCACGGATCGTTATATCGGCCATTGCCAAAGGCTTGCGTCTCCCCCAATGTCGCGCCAATTGGTCATTACCCTACAAGGCTTAGCTGTGCAGAACCAGACGGCGGATGTGTCATGGAACCCGGATGGGGTGCCAGTGTCGGATCGTTTTGACGATCCCTATTTCAGTCTTGAAGACGGAATGGAAGAAACACGGCACGTATTTTTGCAGGGTAACCAATTGCCAGAACGGTTCTGCGATGGGTTTCACATCGCCGAGTTGGGGTTTGGCACGGGGTTGAATTTTCTGACGACGTTGCAGGTGTGGCAACAGGCGGGTGTGCGCGGGCCGTTGCGGTTTACCAGTTTCGAAGCCTTCCCAATGACGGGCGCAGAAATGGCGCGTGCGCTGGCGCCTTTTCATGTGTTGGGAGACCTCCGCGACAGCTTGGTTGATCACTGGAGCGTTGATGGTGGGGCGTTTTCACCAGTGCAAAATGTGTCGTTAGAAGTGGTGATCGGTGACGCCCGAACCAGCTTGCCCGCATGGCAAGGGCGCGCAAATGCCTGGTACCTTGATGGCTTTTCACCGGCCAAGAACCCCGAACTATGGTCGAGTGCGTTGATGGATGAGGTCGGTCGACACACGGCCACAGGCGGAACCTGTGCGACATATTCGGCCGCAGGCGGGGTGCGCCGGTCATTGGATGCGGCCGGGTTCGATGTGCAGCGGGTGCCGGGTTTCGGACGCAAACGCCATATGACGATCGGAACGTTGCGGGCATGACACAATCTAACAATGTCCGATTGGGCGTGGGGTTAATGGTGCTGACCACCATTGTTTTCGCGTTTCAAGACGGGATTTCACGCCATTTGGCGGGGGCCTATAACGTCTATCTTGTCGTCATGGTGCGGTATTGGTTTTTTGCCGCGTTCGTGATTGCGATTGCGCGGCGCAATGCAGGGGGTGTCCGGGCGGCAGCGCAGACCCGGCAGCCGCTTTTGCAGAGCTTCCGTGGCGTTTTGTTGGCGCTCGAAGTTTGCGTTATGGTGACTGGGTTCACCTACCTTGGGTTGGTGGAAAGTCACGCGGTTTTTGCCTGCTATCCTTTGTTGGTTGCGGCTTTGTCCGGCCCGGTTCTTGGCGAAAACGTAGGCTGGCGTCGCTGGCTTGCGATTGGCGTTGGATTTGTTGGCGTGATGATCATTTTGCAGCCGGGCGTATCGGTGTTTGACCCCTATGCCATGATCCCGTTGGTGGCCGCGCTGATGTTCGCGCTTTATGGTTTGTTGACGCGATACGCTGCGCGCCAAGACGCAACCGCAACCAGTTTTTTCTGGACGGGCACGGCGGGTGCCTGCGTCATGACGGTCATTGGCATATGGTTTTGGGAGCCAATGATCTGGAGCGACTGGATCTGGATGGGTGTCTTATGCGTCAGCGGCGTAGCAGGGCATTGGTTACTCATTCGCTGCTATGAAGTGGCCGAAGCAAGTGCTGTGCAGCCGTTTGCATATTTCCAGTTGGTGTTTGCATCAACATTGGGCGTTGTTGTCTTTGGCGAAAGTATTCGCCTAAATGTGGCGCTCGGGGTGGCGGTTATTGTTACGGCGGGGCTATTCACTTTGTGGCGCGAACGACAACAGCGTTGACCCAGTGAGCTCTTCTGCAAAGGTGTTGGGCATAGGATCTTTGCCAAGACGGGCGCGGTAGATGGGCAGGCTTTCTGTGACACGCATAACGTAGTTGCGAGTTTCCCGGAAAGGTATGTGTTCCACCCAATCCACGATGTCTATGTCGCCTTTGCGGGGATCGCCAAACCTGATCATCCATCGGTCAGGGCGGCTTGGGCCTGCGTTGTAAGCGGCCGACATCATCACAACGTTTCCGCGAAAACGGCCCGCGAGGGTGGACAAATACGCGGCGCCCAATTCGGCATTATAGGCCGGATCGTTGATGAGGCGGTCTGCACTAAACGATTTTGACCGTCCGATAGATGCGGCTACTTCGCGGCCAGTGGCGGGCATAATCTGCATCAACCCACGGGCGCCTGCGCCACTTTGCACACCGGGGTCAAATTCGCTTTCGCGCCGGGCGATGGCCAGCAACATCTCGGGGGCCATTGGCAACCGGCGGGTGGCCAGTGGATGCACGGGGTAGTACCCACGTGGAACCACAACAGCACGGCGCGCGGTTCTTTTCCCGATCATAACCGCGATATGATGCTCTTCTACTTCGAGGGCGGCTTCTGCCAAAAGAGCCGCGGTTTCATGGTCGAGCGATTCGGCGAGATGCGTCCAAAACCGTTCTGCCAGATCCCGCTGGCCGGATGCCTGCAAAAGCATCCCCGCCACAAAAACCGAATCGGTTGCAAGAGCAGAAGTACGCCAGTTACCTTCGGTCGCTTCCGCCGCCAGCGCGGTATCAAACGGCAGATCGGCCCGGTCGGCCGCCAGAAGGCCGTAATAGGATGTTTGGTGTTGCGCGGCGGCAGTATACGCTTGATCGGCGCCAGCCACATCGCCCATTGCCTCCAATGCACGACCTTGCCAGTAGCCTGATCGTCCCTTGGATATAGGGGACCGCACAGCTGCATCATGATTTCGGAAATGCTGCAGGGCCGTCTCCGGTTCGTTGAGTTTGCGCAGGGCAATATACCCCGCAAGCCACTCTAGATCCGCGTAATTGGAGCCCGATGCCAGAAAATGCCGAGACGCAATTACGTACGCGCGCTCTGCCAGACCATCGCGCATTTCGTCGCGCGCCATAGAGCGGCGCCGGTTGGCCCAGGCTTCGGGTTTGCCCAAGGCATCCGTGCTGGTTGATGTTGCGACTAATAACTCTTTGGCGTCCGCCCAACGTCCTTTGGCGACCCGCCACATGAAACGTTCGTATTGCACCCCACCGCTGTTGGCGTGGCTGGACGGTATGCGCGATATCAAGGTGTCGACGCCAGCGGCACGGTGGCGCAGCGCCATGCGCGCGTTGGCTGCGGCGATGTCCGCCTTGGACACCAGACTATACATGCGTTTTGCATTCTCGAATGCGCCGGACCAAAGCATATTGTCCAACCGGACCGAATGATACGGGGTTAACCTGTCGCCATGGGTGGCTAAAAACAACGCCTGTGCGGTGCTGCCCATGGTCATGTCTTGCCAGGCGTTGACGAGCACCTCGGTCGCTTTGCTGTCGGCGCCGCTTCGCATCAATGCTTCGACGTGGCGCAACGCACCCTCGGGGGTTTGTGCTTGGGTGGTCGCGAAAAACGCCAAAACCTGCGAATCAACCTGCGACAGCACGGCCCGTTCGGATTGTTTGCGCAGATATCGTTCGCCGGGCCAATCTGGGCGGCGCGCCAGGAAGGCGGTGACCTCTTCAAACGATCCCGCACCTGCGCGCAACCGCGACCATTCGATGATGTCGGCCGCAACGTCGCCATCGCGTGCGGCAATTTTGGCGGCGGTGTTCCATTCGCCTTTGCGCATGGCCTCTATGGCATGGGCGAGCGGGCGCGGCCGGTCCGCCATTGCGGGCGACACAAGCGCGAAAATCATGAACAGGGTCGTCAGCCAGCGTCTGATCACTTGCAATTCCCAGTGTTTGAGGTCTAGAGGCATACATATAGCGTGGTCGTCACACAGCAAATCACGATACCGCTTACAGACTATTAATCTCGGGCCATTTGCCGGCCAAAAAACGAAAAAAGGAGCGTGTACATGTTTAAAGGCTCGATGCCTGCCCTCATCACGCCGTTCAGGAACGGCGAGCTGGATCTGGAGACACTGAAGAAACTTGTGGAATGGCACATTGCTGAAGGCTGTAGCGGCTTGGTGCCCGTCGGGACCACCGGCGAAAGCCCCACGCTGACCCATCGCGAACATGAGGTGGTCGTGGAAGAGGTGGTTAAGGCCGCTGCAGGTCGCGTGCCCGTAATTGCCGGTGCCGGGTCCAACAACACGGTCGAGGCGATGCGCCTTGTGCGTCACGCTGAAAAGGTCGGTGCGGATGCCGCACTTGTGGTCACGCCGTACTATAATAAACCGACGCAAGCGGGGCTGTTGGCGCATTTCACCGCGCTGCATGATTGTGCCGAACTGCCGATTGTCATCTATAATATCCCGGGCCGGTCTGTCGTGGATATGACGCCTGAAACCATGGGCGAGCTGGCAAAACTGCCCCGGATTGTTGGCGTCAAAGATGCCACGGGCGATCTGGCGCGGGTTTGCGACCAACGTCTGACCTGCGGGCCCGATTTTGTGCAGCTGTCTGGCGAAGACGCGACGGCGCATGGGTTCAACGCACAAGGCGGCGTGGGCTGTATTTCGGTGACGGCGAATGTGGCGCCCAAGTTGCTGAGCGATATGCAGGCGGCCTGTTTGGCGGGCGACTATGCCACCGCGCTGTCTATTCAGGACCGGTTGATGCCGCTGCACAAGGCGATCTTTACCGAACCCGGCCTTGTTGGCGTTAAATACGCGATGTCGCAGTTGGGCCTGTGTTCTGACGAGATCCGCTTGCCGTTGGTTGCGCTGTCTGATGACACGCGGGCGCTTGTTGATGCGGGGCTGCGTCACGCCGGGCTTTTGAACTAAGCAATCTCAAAGACTGAAACGTAAAAAGGCGCAGGTTTCGACCCGCGCCTTTTTTGATATGTGCCAGTCGTTAACGTTCGCCGTAGTACAGCCCCACGACGTGCTCTGCTTGTGCGAAAAACAACCAGCGCGAGGTCAAGACACCGCCGATATGGCTCAGGACGGCCAGCAGCGCAAAGAAATGCGAGAACGGCAAGATCAGCAAAATAAACGGCAGCACGATCATCAACACCATGGCAATGATGCGCAGCTTCTGGCTGTGTTTGCGCCCGATTTGGTGCACGAACTCGCGCAGCAGATAGTTGGTACCCGTGTGCGGTGGCTCAAAGGCGCGGACGCGTCCGCGGTCGCCCAGACCGGTGGCCGTGTCCATGTTGGTGGCGGATTCCGCAAAGGCCTTGTCCCCTTCGGACCACGCAAACAGCTGCACCAGACCCGCGATGATCAACATAACAACCGCCGCGCCGACCTCGCTGGACAAAATCGCGCCCCCCGCCAAGGAAATGGACAGAAATGTGAACGGCGTCAGGCCGCTGTTCCACCGGGGGATGGTTTTGAGCTGTGCGTAAATCATAGAGGTCGTGAAAACGGTGGCTATGGACAGCAGCGCGCCGATACACCCCAGCCAGCCCAGACGCGTGCCGAAAAACACCAGCCCGGCCCCATAAATAGCCATCGTCACAAGGGCGCCAACCGCGCACCATGCCTCGCGGCTGAGCCAGCTGGAACGCCACTGCGCAAACGCCTTGAGGGCCCGTTCAGGGCGCCCCAGATGGAAGGTAGACGCCATCAGTCCGCCCACGGCCATGATGTAGGCGATCGCAAAGAACGCAAAGGCCGTCCAGCCGGTCACACCGGGAAACCCAAGCCCCAGAAAAACCAGCAATCCAAAACCCAACCCGCTGAATGCGGTGAAGAAAATAACAGAAGGTGCGGGGTGCATTAAAGTTTCTCCAAAGTCTTATCGAGCCACCCAAGAAACCCCTTGGGTTCTTGCGCGATGGGTTCAAGGAAGGGGGCCAGCACGTCAAATTCGGGCATGGCGTCCTTGGGGCGGGGCGGTAGGTATTTGTTGACGGGTTTGGTGCCTTGTTCGGGCATCAGATCCATACCGCCGCGTTCGGCCACCAGTTTGCTGACGTCGCTGTCAGGGTCGCCCAAATCGCCAAAGTGGCGCGCGTTTGATGGGCAGGTGCGCACACAGGCGGGCTGGCGGTCTTCTTCGGGTAGGTTTTCGTTGTAGATCCGGTCTACACACAACGTGCATTTCTTCATCACGCCTTCGGCTTGGTCCAGTTCGCGGGCGCCATAGGGGCAGGCCCACGCGCATAACCCACAGCCGATGCAGTCGCTTTCGTTGACCAAAACGATGCCGTCTTCGACCCGTTTGTAGCTAGCGCCTGTGGGGCACACGGTCACGCAGGGGGCGTCTTCGCAATGTAGGCACGACTTGGGAAAATGGATCAGCTGGGCCGCGCCGTCGTCTGGTTGCACCTCAAAACTATGCACCCGGTTCAAAAACGTGCCCGAATTATCGGCGCCATAGGCGTTTTGATCCGATAGCGGCGCGCCGTAGTTTTCGGTGTTCCAGCCTTTGCAGGAAATCACGCAGGCGTGGCAGCCCACGCAAGTGTCCAGATCAATGACAAGGCCGAGTTTCTTTTCGGTTTTAGCTGGCAGAGTGGTCATAGGTGGCCCTCTTGGTTGGCTGGGTGCGCGTGGTTGGTTTGGCCAACGCAAGCCCTTGCTGCAGAATGATAAAACGAGAAATCGGTCATTTGCCTACCTTCCACGTTAAATCTTTGGGGCCAGACCCTACAGGCGATTTGATCGGGTCAAAGCCCGGTTGCGCCTCCTCTGGGGCTGCGGCCTTGGCGATGCGTACTTTTAGGTCAAACCACGCGGCCTGCCCGGTGATCGGGTCCGAATTGGCCCACCGCAAACCGTCGCCTTTGGGGGGCAGCAATTCGTGGATCAAGTGGTTGAGCAAGAACCCACGCGTGGCCTCAGGCGCGTCTTCTTCCAACGCCCACGCGCCTTTGCGTTTGCCGATGGCGTTCCATGTCCAGACGGTGTTTTCGTTCAACGCGGCCATTTCCAGCACCGGCACCGTGATCTCGCCATGTGGTGAGGTCACACGCGCCCAGTCGCCATCAACCAGACCGTGCTCTGACATCAGTTTCGTGGGCAGATACAGTGGGTTGTGCCCATGCAACTGCCGCAACCACGCGTTTTGCGACCCCCAAGAATGGTACATTGCCATCGGCCGCTGGGTCAGCGCCGTGATGGGGTAATCGGCAGCGTGGTTTTCGGCCTCGCAAGAATACCAGATCGGCAGCGGCGACATTTTCTCTTGGATCTGGGCGCGCAGGTGTTCGGGGGGCTGGCGGTCGCCGTGGCCTTCGGCGGCCAGCTGGAATTTGCGCATGGGCTCGGCATAAAGCGAAAACAGATAGGGTTGCGGGCTGTCGAAAATCCCCATCCCCACGGCCCAATCCTGATACGCGGCGTTCCAAGGTTTGTAGTAATTCGCCCCCTCGGGGATGTGTTCGACGAAAAATCCACCGTTTTCGATATATTTATCAAGCTGCTTGGGGTTCACCGCCCCGCGGCCCGATTGGTCGCCATTTTCACCGCGGAACCCGGCCAACGGCCCAATGCCGGGCTTGCGTTCGTGGTTCACGATATAGTCGCCATAGTCGGCGTATTTCTGGCTGCCATCTTCGTTCACAAACCCCGGTAGGCCCAGTTTTGCCCCCAGATCGCACAGCACCGACTGAAACCCTTTGACGTCACGGTCGGGTTCGATCACCGGCCAACGGATCGCATCGGCGGCGGCGTCGGCCTCGCAGATGGGGCGGTCGAGCAGGGAAATGCAATCGTGCCGTTCCAGATACGTCGTGTCGGGTAGGATCAGATCGGCGTAGGCGACCATTTCGGACGAATAGGCATCAGAATAGATGATCTTGGGGATCACATATTCGCCGGTCTCGTCTTTGTCGGTCAGCATATCGATGACACCGCGCGTGTTCATCGACGAATTCCACGACATATTGGCCATATACATGAACAAAACGTCGATCTTATAGGGGTCGCCGGCATAGGCGTTGGAGATCACCATATGCATCAGCCCGTGGCTGGACATGGGGTTTTCCCAGGTAAAGGCCTTGTCGATGCGCGCGGGCGTACCGTCGTCTTTTAGCATCAGGTCTTCTGGCCCGTGCACAAACCCCAGGTGGGGCCCGTCCAACGGCGCATCAGAGGTGACCTTGCAGTGTGGTTTGGGGTGGGCGGTGGCCGGTTTGGGGTAGGGCGGCTTAAACCGGAACCCGCCCGGCACCTCGACCGTGCCAAGGATAATTTGCAGCGTATGCAGCGCGCGGCAGGTCTGAAACCCGTTCGCATGGGCCGATATCCCCCGCATGGAATGGAACGACACCGGCCGCCCCACCATTTTATCGTGGGTTTCGCCCCGGAAATCTGTCCACTTTTGATCAAGCTCAAACGCTTCGTCAAAGGCCACGCGGGCCAGTTCGGCGGCGATGGCACGGATACGTTTGGCCGGGATCCCGCACCGTTCGGCCACGTTTTCTGGTGTGTATTGATCATCCAGATACATATCGGCCATCTGGTGAAATACCGGCCGATGGGTTTGGCCGTCTTTGTCGTAGGTGGCGGCAAGGTCGGGTTTCACGCCGGGTTGGTCAAACGGTGTGAGCTTGCCGGTGGCGCGATCAACGACCAATTCCTTGCCGTTTTCATCACGCATCAACAGACCATGGTCGGCCTTGCCGGGGTTGTTGATCACCAGCACGGGCGCGTTGGTGTATTGCGCCAGATACGTCAGGTCGATCTTGCCCGCCTTCATCAGGCAGTGGATCATCGCCAGAATGAACAACCCATCGGTGCCCGGTGTGATGCCAACCCAATCATCGGCCACAGCGTTATACCCGGTGCGAATGGGATTCACCCCGATGACCCGCGCACCGCGTTTCTTGATTTTGCCGATGCCCATTTTAATCGGGTTGCTGTCATGATCTTCGGCAACCCCGAACAGCATGAACAACTTGGTGTGGTCCCAATCGGGTTGGCCAAATTCCCAGAACGCGCCGCCCATTGTGTAGATACCTGCGGCGGCCATATTGACCGAACAAAACCCACCGTGGGCCGCATAGTTACAGGTGCCGAAATTTTGCGCCCAAAAAGAGGTGAAAGACTGTGACTGATCGCGACCGGTAAAAAACGCCAGCTTTTCGGGGTTGTCCCGACGCACGGGTTCCAGCCAATCGGTGGCGATTTGCAACGCCTCATCCCATTCGATTTCTTCGAAATCACCGGCGCCGCGTTCGCCCACACGCTTGAGAGGTTTGCGCAATCGCGACGGGGCGTTGACCTGCATGATGCCCGCCGACCCTTTGGCACATAGAACACCCTGATTGACGGGGTGGTCCTTGTTGCCCTCAATATAGGCGACCTGTTTGTTGCCATCGGCGTCTGTTTTCATGTGTACGTTGATGCCACAGCGGCAGGCGCACATATAACAGGTGGTCTTGCGCACCTCGTCGGATACATGAGGTGAAGTGTCGAGCGTTGGTTGCTGGAATGTCATCTGGCCTCCCCGTGCGCCTGTTTGGTCAGGCTAGATAATAAAGTCCCGCAAGGATCAGCCCCGCGATAAAAAAGGTTTCTATTACAAGCAGCGCAATCGCCGGCCCACCGACGGCAAGCACCCGCTTGAGATTTGTTTTCATGCCGACCGCAGAGATCGCTATCAGCAACAGCCATTTGGACGCTTGGCTCATGAAATCCGCGATCACGGTGGGAATCAAGCCCAGAGAATTCAGCCCCGCCAAGGCAAGAAAGCCGATCACAAACATCGGCAACAAGGGGGGGCGTTTGCCATCATCGGGCGCGTCGGCGTAGCTGCGGATGATCAAGGCGGCGATCAATACGATCGGTGCCAGCATCGACACCCGCATGAGCTTGACCAACGTGGCCGTATCGCCCGCATATTCCGAGATCGAGAACCCCGCACCGACGACCTGTGCGACATCGTGGATGGTGGCCCCCAAAAAGATACCACCGGCTGTTTCATCCAACCCCAAACGTGTCACCAAAATGGGATAAGCGATCATCGCGACGGTTGATAAAACCGTGACGCCCAGCACCGTAAAGATCAGACGTTGTTCGGATTTGTCGTCTTTGGGCAAAATGGCACTGATGGCCATCGCGGCCGAGGCCCCGCAAATCGCCACAGACCCGGCGGTCAAAAATGCGAACCGCCACCCGTGACCGAAAAACCGCGCCACCAAAAGGCCAAACCCGATGGTCGCCAAAACACCGCTGATGACCAACAACACAACTGGCAGTCCAAGCCCCGCCATCAGGTCGAAGGAAATGCGCACCCCCAAAAAGGCGATGCCAATGCGCAGGATGCTGCGGGCGGCGAACCCTATGCCGGGGACGGTCTTGCCTTCGTCACCCAAAAACGCGACGGCGATCCCCAGCAGCAAGGCCATCAACATGGCGGGGGCTTCGTAATGTTCGGCCAGAAATTGTGCGGTCATCGCAACAAGCACCGCGACGATAACGCCGGGAAACAGTTCTTGTGTGCGTTTGGGAACGGCGCCGATGAAATCAGCGGCGGCAGTAAGGGGGCTCATGGTCGTGCGGGTCTCCGCGTTGGGCCGCCTGCGCGGCAGATGGTGATCGGGTGGGTCATCCGGTTGTATGGGCCTGCAACACGGTGACGGCGATCATATTGGTCACGTCTTGCGCAGTGCAGCCCCGACTAAGGTCGTTGGCAGGTTTGGCCAGACCTTGCAGGGCAGGGCCAATGGCCTGCGCCCCGCCGATGCGTTGGGCAATTTTGTAGCCGATATTCCCGGCATCAAGATTGGGAAATATCATCACATTGGCTTGGCCCGCAGTGGGCGACCCCGGCGCCTTGGAGCCGGCCACGTCGGGCACAAATGCCGCGTCGAATTGCAGCTCGCCATCTGCTTTGATCTCGGGGTGTTGGGCTTTTAGCAGTGCCGTGGCGGTGCTGACCTTATCTACGGCTGGGTGTTTCGCGGAGCCTCTGGTCGAAAACGACAACAACGCGACATGGGGTTCGATGCCCAGCAATTGCGCACATGATTGCGCCGATGCCGCCGCGATGGCCGCGAGGTCTTGGGGCGACGGGTCGATAACCAGCCCGCAGTCGCCAAAGATCATCGCGTCGCGCCCGGACGCGTGGTTTTCCGGCAGCGCCATCAAGAAAAAACTAGACACCAGCGGTGCGTCTTTGGCCTTGCCGATCACCTGAAGTGCTGCGCGCACGGTATCGGATGTGGTGGCGACAGCGCCCCCAAGAGTGCCATCCGCATGCCCCGTGCGCACCATGAGCGCCGCAAAGATCAGCGGGTTTTGCACCTGGGTTTCTGCGATTTCGGGCGTGACACCTTTGTGTTTGCGCAGAGCGTGAAAGGCCGCCGCAAAATCAGGGCTCAGCGGCGAAGTGGTTGGGTCTTCGATGCGGATGTTGGGGTGGTTTGGCAGGCCCGCAGCCACCAGTTGGGCGGCGACATCATCATGCGGCCCCACCAGCGTAATACGCGCGATACCCGCGGTGACAGCCGCAACAGCACCAGCCACGATCCGGGGATCGTGGCCTTCGCTGAGGACAATATGGGCAGGCCGGGCCGCCGCGCGGTCTTTGAGGGCGCGCAGCACGGTCATGGCCTGACCTTTTCGTTCATATCAGACGTGTCAGACACCCAGATCAGACAGTCTGCGGACGCATGTCGTCTTTGCTGATGCCAGCAACTTCGACGGGCTTTTTCATCGCATCACGGCGGAACGGGTCGCCGAGTTCTTGGTTGATCATCGCCTCGATCAAAGTGGTGATGCCGTTTTCCATCTGATCCTTGATCGCTTGGTTCAACGCCGCTGTTAGCTCGTCTTGGGTGCGGGCCACGACACCTTTGAGACCACAGGCATTGGCGATACCCGCGTAGGACACTTCGGTATCCAGTTCGGTGCCGACAAAATTGTCATCGAACCACAAGGTCGAATTCCGCTTTTCCGCGCCCCACTGGTAGTTCCGGAACACGATCTGCGTGATCGCGGGCCATTCGCCGCGCCCAATCGCCGTCAATTCATTGACCGCGATGCCAAACGCGCCGTCACCGGCAAAGCCCACAACGGGTACCTCTGGCTGGCCGATTTTCGCACCAACGATGGCAGGCAGGCCGTATCCACAGGGGCCAAACAGACCAGGTGCCAGGTATTTGCGGCCCTCTTCGAACGCAGGATACGCGTTGCCGATGGCACAGTTGTTGCCGATGTCGGACGAAATGATCGCCTCAACGGGCAGCGCAGATTGGATCGCACGCCATGCCATGCGCGGGCTCATCCAGTCGGGCTTGGCGTCGCGGGCGCGCACGTTCCAGTCGGTGCCGGGGTCGTCTTCCTCATGGGTCATCGAGGTTAGCTCTTGCGCCCAGGCCGATTTGGTCTGTGCGATACGGGCTTTGCGGTCGGCGCGGCCGGCGTCGCCTGCGGTGTCAGACAGTTGCGCGATGATGCCATTGGCGACCTTGGCGGCATCCCCCACAATACCCACGGTGACCTTTTTTGTCAGGCCGATGCGGTCTGGGTTGATGTCCACCTGAATGATCTTGGCGTCCGCTGGCCAATATTCGATGCCATAACCCGGCAGCGTCGAAAACGGATTCAACCGCGTGCCAAGGCACAACACCACATCGGCGTCTTTGATCAACTGCATCCCGGCCTTAGACCCGTTGTACCCCAGTGGCCCCGCAAACAACGGGTGGTTGCCGGGGAAGGCGTCGTTGTGTTGGTAACCGACACACACGGGCGCATCCAGACGTTCCGCCAACACCTTGGACGCGTCGATACCGCCCTTGGACAAAACGACGCCCGCGCCGTTCAGGATGACAGGGTTTTTCGCGCCAGACAAAATTTCAGCAGCCTTGGCCACGGATGTTTCACCACCGGGCGAGGCTTCGAATTCGATGGGCTCGGGGATCTCAAGATCCACGACTTGGGTCCAGAAATCGCGCGGGATATTGATTTGCGCCGGGCCTGACAGGCGCTTGGCCTTGGCAATCACACGGGCCAGCACCTCGGCCACGCGGGATGGGTCGCGCACCTCTTCTTGATAGGCCACCATGTCTTCGAACAGTTTCATCTGTTCTACTTCCTGAAAACCACCCTGACCGATGGTTTTGTTTGCCGCCTGAGGTGTCACCAACAACAGCGGCGTGTGGTTCCAATAGGCGGTCTTCACAGCCGTTACAAAATTGGTGATGCCGGGGCCGTTTTGCGCGATCATCATCGACATTTTGCCTGTGGCGCGGGTGTAGCCATCCGACATCATGCCGGCAGACCCTTCGTGCGCGCAGTCCCAAAATTGGATGCCAGCGTCGGGGAAAATATCGGAAATGGGCATCATCGCCGATCCGATAATACCAAAGGCATGTTCAATACCGTGCGATTGCAGTGTTTTTACAAAAGCTTCTTCGGTGGTCATCTTCATGGGTCGGGTCCTTCGATGAGATGTTATGATTCTTGTTGCGTGATACTTAGAACGTTGAGCTCGGCGCGGTTAGGGCCAGTTGTTGGCTTCGGTTAACCCCAGATGAGACATTTCGCGCATTTCGTCTGTGATTAGATCCACGCCCTTCTCGATCCGGTGCGTCGGGCAGGAAGAATACGCTAGACGATAGTAGTTTTTGGGGCGTGTCGGCCCGGAAAAGAACGCGTGCCCCGGTTCGATCAGCACGCCACGGGACTGCAGCCGCCGGGCCAGATGTTGGGTGTTGATAGTGTCGGGCGCGCGCATCCAAAAGGACGACCCGCCATAGACCCCTTGCCCTGCGATTTGCAGATTGTGGTCCGCGATCGCCTTGGCCATTACCCCGCGTCTTTCGTGCAGCGCTGCCCCCATTCGCCGGATCAACGCATCGTGGTGGCCCAACGACAGAAAATACGCGGCCGTCCGTTGGATGTGTCCGGGAGGGTGGCGCAACACGCTGGCACGCAGGGCGCGGGCCTCGCGGATAAACGGTTCTGACCCCACCAAATATCCCAGTCGCAGCCCCGGAAACAACGACTTTGAAAAGCTGCCCACATAGATCACACGCCCATCCGCATCTAGACTTTTGAGCGCAGGAGAGGGGTTTTTTAAGAAGGACATCTCAAATTCATAGTCGTCTTCGACGATCAATGCGTCCATCTGCGCGGCACGTTCCAGCAGGTCGTGGCGGCGATGCATGGGCATCGTGGCTGTTGTTGGGCATTGGTGGCTCGGCGTGGTGAAAATGACATCTGTATCGGGCGGGATCGCATCGGGCGGCATGCCGTCTGCGTCTACGCGCACTGGGGTCACATGACAGCGAGATTGTCGCAATATGTCTCTAAGCGCATGATAACACGGATCTTCGAGCGCTGCGCGCCTGCGTTGCGTTAGCAACACTTGCGTCGTCAGCCACAGCGCATTCTGCGCGCCCAATGTGATAAGGATCTGTTCGGGGCGGGCCGAAATGCCACGGCGCGGCAGGGTGTGGCGGGCGATAAATTCGATCAGCTGCGGGTCGTCTTGGTCGTAGTAATCGGTGGTCAGCGCGGTGAAGTCTTTTTGCCCCAGCGCCTTAAGCGCGCAAAGCCGCCAGTTGGCGTGATCAAACAGGGCGGGGTCTGCTTGTCCGTAAATAAAGGGGTGGCGGTAGCTGCTCCAATCCGGGGGCTTGCGCACAGTATCGCCACCGGTGAATTTTTGACCGATGGCGCGGGTCCAATCAACGGCGTCGGGGCCCATCTCGCTGGGTGTAAAGGCCGGAGGCACCGGTGCGTTTTCAGAAACGAAATACCCCGAGCGCCCACGCGAGGTCAGGTAGTCATTCGCCAGCAATTCGGTGTAGGCAATCGTCACGGTGATCCTGCTAACGCCGAGATGGGCGGCGAGCTTGCGCGTTGAGGGCAGTTTTTCGCCCCGTTGAAACCGCCCCGACAGGATGCCTTGGGCAATCATCTGCTGTATCTGCGATTGCAGCGTCCCCTGAGCATCAGGATGCAGAAAGAAAGTCTCGACCGGCAATGCCATGCAGTGAGCCTAAACTGGATATAGACCGATGGCAATCTGGCATTAGGTTTCCGCAAATTTGCGAAATCCATTCGTCCAATCTACGCAGTCCGTTACGGTTTTTTGGCGATTAATGGAACTGGCAGTATCATTAGCTATTGGCTTTGACAAGCAAGCCACGCGGTACTGGCCGCGCTATCGCTGAAAACACCTGTGCCGATCTGTGCGCAGCACGGGCTGGTTTGCACCTCGCTTGGGGGCGTGGGCGCCGCGATATGCGCACCATCGCAGAAAGAAACCTGTAACGAAAGGCCGTGTGGGGGGCTGAAGGTATGCGCACCGCGCGTGATGGGGTGTTGTGCGCACTAAATATGCATCACTGCCCCTGTGTCCTGACACCTGCGGGCTGACCCGCCCAACGGGCCCTCAGATACTATGAGGGCCCGCCTGAATTTATGGGTAACTTAGCCAAATACGCGGGTGAGCGCGCCGTCAACAGCGCTCAAAATTTGGTCGATGTCGTCTTTGGTCGCGATCAGCGCAGGCGAGAAGCACAGAGTGTTGTTTTTCCCCGCCAACGACCGGTTGGTCGCGCCGATGATCACCGCCTGTTTCATGCAATCGGCGACAACCGCCTGCACCATTTTTTCGGCGGCAGGGTCGCGGGTCATACGATCCGAGACAAGTTCGGCGCCCAAGAACAGGCCTTTGCCGCGCACATCCCCGATCACGCTGTGACGATCCTGCAGCGCGTGCAGTTGGTCCAGCATATACGCGCCCATGGCGTTGGTATTTTCCAGCAGGTTTTCGTCTTCGATGATCCGCATGTTTTCCAGCGCGGCGGCCGGCCCCGCGGTGCACCCGCCAAACGTCGAGATATCGCGGAAGTAGTTCAGGGTGTCTGACGTGTCGTCCATAAACATGTCGAACACTTCGTTTGTGGTGGCCAAGCACGAGATCGCCGCATAGCCGGACGCCACACCTTTGGCCATGCTGACCATGTCGGGCTGGATGCCGTAGTGTTGATATCCAAACCATTCGCCAGTACGGCCCACCCCACATACGACCTCGTCGATGTGCAGCAAAATGTCGTATTTTTTGCAGATCTCTGCGACACGCGGCCAGTACCCTTCGGGCGGCACAATCACACCACCGCCTGCCGTCACCGGTTCAAGGCACAGCGCCCCGACAGTATCCGGGCCTTCGCGCAGGATGATTTCTTCGATCTGGTTAGCGGCCCATTCGCCGTAGTTTTGCTCAGGCGCGCCGTCTTGTTCATGTTTGCGATATTCTAGGCAGTGCGGCACGGGGATGAAGCCCGGCGTAAAGGGCCCGTATTGCGCGTTGCGTTCGTCTTGGCCACCAGCCGACAGGCAGGCGATGGTCGTGCCGTGGTAGTCGCGATCCCGGTACAGGATCTTGTGCTTTTTGCCGCCATAGCGTTTGTGCGCGATCTGACGGACCATCTTGAAGGCCTTCTCGTTCGCCTCTGACCCGGAGTTGGCATAATAAATGCGGTCCAAACCGGGCATCTTCGACAGCAGTTTTTCTGCGAAAAGCGCGCCGGGGATTGAGCCGACCGTACCGCCAAAGAAGTTCATCTTAACAATAGCGTCGCGCACTGCGTCGCCCATGGTTTCGCGGCCATAGCCAACATTGACCGTCCAGACACCGCCCGACACCGCATCGATATGTTCGGTGCCATGCTGGTCCCAGACACGCATGCCTTTGCCCTCGATGATGATCTTGGGGTCTGCGCCGTTAAAAAGGGGTTTGTGCTGGGTCAGGTGATGCCAGATGTGCGCGCGGTCCGCTTCGATGACGCGGTTCAGGTCGTTGTCGTTGAAATTGCCGTCCATAGGTCTGGCCTTTCTGTTGGCGTAGAATCAGATGCAACCGGACGCAAAGCGTGCCGTGTTTTGGTGACATGACTGAATTTTGGGCACTGAAAGTAGGGCCAGTTTTGACACAAAGATAATGCCAATCTGTTTACCTTTTCAGGCGACATCTGCCGAAGCGCCATGAAACTATGGATATTCCCAGATTCTTCCGCGGTGAATCGTTAAAATCATGGGTAATTTCATGTGCCATATAAGTGAGCATTCATGCGGGTTTTTGTGAGGCCAGGTATTGGGTGCAATATTCGGTAGATGTTGGTTTTTTGACGGATTCCCCTAGCTTAGAGGCGAAGGGGCGCAAAAATCACGTGTTTGGCGGTTATTTGGACTTATCGGGCTGCGCTAACTGGACCTTTGATTTTCGGAAAAGGGCATCTCTATGGTCGAGGGACAGAGCGCATGGGGCGTTTCTGAATGTAGCGACCTGCGATTGGATTTATGAGCTTTTTGTCATCGGGAAATGATACCTCAAACCTGTGGTGTAATTTCGTGCAGTTTCACCGGGATGGCGATTTTGTATCAATAATGCACTTGCAGGCGTGTCAAAACTGACATTGGGTATTGAGGTGCACCGCGATTAAAAAACAGCGATAAGCTGTTGCGCACCAAAAGAAGGCTGGCCTGAAACAGGTCAGCGTATGATCAACGGGAGAATATTATGATCAAGACAACAACATGTGCTTTTGTAGCAGCCGCCGTGATGGCGATGGGTGCACAGAGCGTATCTGCCGATGGCCACGGCGAAATCACCGTGGGCTATTTTTTGGAATGGCCAATGCCATTTCTCGCGGCCAAAGCATCGGGCGCCTATGATGACGCGCTTGGCATGAAGGTCAACTGGGTGTCGTTTGAAACCGGGACAGCGATGTCGGCGGCCATGGCCAGCGGCGACGTGCAGATTTCTGTCAGCCAAGGCGTGCCACCCTTCGTGGTCGCGACGTCCGGCGGGCAGGACATTCAGGTGTTGGATGTGGCTGTTTCGTATTCTGACAATGACAACTGCGTGGTCCATGGCGATCTGGAAATCGATAAAGAGACTGCAGGCGAATTGGCGGGCAAAAAAGTGGCCGTGCCACTGGGAACCGCCGCGCATTACGGATTTTTGCGCCAAATGGACCACTTCGGCGTTGATCTGAGCACCCTGCAGGTTGTCGACATGGCGCCACCAGAAGGTGCCGCAGCATTGAGCCAAGGCGCGGTTGATTTCGCCTGTGGTTGGGGCGGTGGTCTGTCGCGGATGAAAGAATACGGCAACATCCTTTTGACCGGCGCGGAAAAGCAAGAGCTGGGCATTTTGGTGTTTGACGTCACATCTGCCCCTGCGTCCTATATTGCAGAACATGGCGACACGGTTGCCAAATTCGCGGCCGTGACCGCAGCTGCAAACGCGGAATGGAAAGCCAACGAAAGCGAAGAAATGCTGGCCGTGATCGCAGAGCAGTCGGGCATGGATATCGAAGCCGCGCGCGGGTCGATTTCGACCTTCGAATTCCCGTCGGTGGAAGAGCAGCTTTCTGATGCATGGCTGGGTGGCAATGCGGCGTCCTTCATGAAAGGCGTGGCGGATGTGTTCGTCGAAGCGGGCTCGATTGACGGCGCGCTCGACAGCTACGAAGACGCCGTAAATATCGGCCCGCTCGAAACCGCAGCAGGCGGTTCCTGACGGTAACAAACGGCGCGGGGATCCCTCGCGCCGTTTTACGTTTTAGGACACGAGGCGGGGCCAACCCTGCCCATCCACCCGCAATATGCGGACAACAGGTGGGGATTTTATGACCGGATTATCCATACATGGTTTATCGATGCGCTTTGAACTGCCCAATGGGGACCATGTTCAGGCGTTGCAGGACGTGTCGCTTGACCTCAAAGCGGGCGAGTTACTGAGCGTTTTGGGCCCGTCAGGATGCGGCAAAACCACGTTGCTGAACATTGTTGCAGGTTTTTTGGCGCCCACCGCAGGCGAGCTGGTGTTGAATGGAAACAAGGTCACCGGGCCTGATGCCGAACGCGGCATGGTGTTCCAACAGGGCGCGTTGTTTGAATGGATGTCAGTGCGCGAAAACGTAGGCTTTGGCCCGTCGATGAAGGGCATGCCCAAGGCCGAAAAAGACGAGATCGTGAACCACCTTTTGGACGTGGTCGGCCTACAGGATTTCAAAGAAAAAGCCGTGTACGAATTGTCCGGCGGGATGCAGCAACGCGTGGCTCTGGCCCGGTGTTTGGCCAACGATCCGGATGTCATCTTGATGGACGAACCCTTGGGCGCGTTGGACGCATTGACCCGCGAAAAGATGCAATCTCTGGTGCTCAAGCTATGGAAAGAGACCGGCAAGACGATCATCCTGATCACGCATTCGGTCGAAGAGGCATTGTTGCTGGGCGAACGCCTGATCGTCATGGCGCCGCGTCCCGGTCGCATTCACACAGAATACCGTTTGCCGTTTGCAGATCTGGGCGTCGATGCCGATTTGCGCGAGGTCAAGAAACACCCCGATTTCGGGCCAAAACGCGAAGAGATCCTGAATATGATCTGGGATATGGAAGAAGAAATTATGGGCGGTAAGGAGGACGCGGCATGATCCCCTTATTGATCTATGTGGGCATCTTTATTGCGGCCTTTTTCATTGTCACCAAAGTGGTGCAACGCGCGGGATCTTCTGATTATACCTCGCTTAAAACCGTGACCTTTGGCGATGAAAGCGCTGTGCGGCCCAACCGGGCAGCGGGGGTGATTTCGATCCTCACGATTTTCCTGATGTGGGGGATCTTCACGGGCTCCGCGTTATTGCCGGGGTTTTTGCACGCGCCGGGGCCGTTTGAGGGCACCACGACCTTTACATATACCGCGCAGGCTGACGGCCAAGACGCCGACGACGCGACGGTCACCGTGGTGGTGCACCCCCGCGACACAGACACCGACGCCCCGCAGGTCGATCCGGGCGACGGGTTTGCCAAAAACGACAGCGCGGCGATTGCGCAATGGCGCACCGGGTTGATCCGGGTGGATCGCAACGATGAACTGGGGCGCGATGACGGTGTGAAAGTGGTGGCGATCAACGGTCAAAGCATTGCACCGGGTGACCGGGTCAAGGTCGATGGCGGGTCGGTCACGCTCAGTGATCGCGGCACGCCAAATTTTGCGCCGACGCGTGGCTGGCAAATGGAACCGCTGTACCTGCCTGCCCCCGAAGCCGTCTGGTCCCGCAGCCTTGAGATCGTCGATTCAGGGTTCCGTAATTTCACCCTGATCGAGCATTTGGGATACTCGTTGTTCCGCGTTGTTCTGGGCTTTTTGCTTGGTGCTGCGGTGGGTATTCCGTTGGGCTATGCCATGGGGCTCAGCGATTGGTTCCGTGGATGGTTTGACCCGATTGTTGAATTTATGCGACCGGTGCCGCCGCTTGCGTTGATCCCGCTGGTGATCATTTGGGCGGGTATCGGCGAGGCGGGCAAGATTATCCTGCTGTTTCTGGCGGCGCTGTGGATCATGGCGATTGCCGCGCGGTCTGGTGTGTCCGGGGTGAAAATATCCAAGGTACACGCGGCCTATTCACTAGGGGCGAGCAAGTGGCAAATCATGCGTCATGTGATCGTGCCGAATTCGCTGCCCGAAATCTTTACCGGTGCACGGGTTGCTATGGGGGTGTGCTGGGGCACTGTGGTTGCCGCCGAACTGGTCGCGGCAGAACAAGGCGCGGGTATGATGATCATGACTGCGTCCAAATTCCAGAACACCGATATCGTGATTATGGGGATCATCCTGATCGGCGTGATTGGCTTTGGCATCGATATGTTGATGCGATGGGCCGAGCGGATTTTGGTGCCGTGGAAGGGCAAAGGATAACCCGTTGACCGCCTTGAAGATGTAGCTTTGACAAACACTCCTATCAGGGGCGTTTGTTTGCGTTTCTAAGGGTTGGGGGCGTCTGTATCAGGGATGACCAGCCAAGTTTTCCCTGCCGTTTGGGTGATGTGCCAGTCGGTACGGGGGGATGGCCCCGGCGCTCCGTTGCAATCAGCGTTGTGTTCTTGGCACAATACGACGTCGCGGCCTGCCAACTGAAACAGCCGGAAATATAGCGCCCAATCTGACTGTATTCCCGCGCTTTGCCCGACGGTGTTGCGCGTGGCGCTGCCTTGGACATGCACAGGCCCCGGAAGCGTCGCTAGGTGTGCGGCGGTCTTGTGTGTCTGGGCTTGCCATTCATGAAACTGAGCATAACGGACATGGTTGATCCCTGCATAGATCACGACGAGCGTGATCGTGACCATGAGGCCAAGATAGCGGATTGGACCGTCCCGGCGCATCAATATTTGAGCACCACGCATCATGATCAGCGCGTAAAATACCCAGATGAACAATAGCGCGCGCGTCGGCACTAAAACACCTAGTTTGGCAGCTTGCAGGATGGTCAGCGCGACGCCAACCAGCAGCCCGGCGCCAAGATAGGCCAGTTCCAGCCGCGCGTGCCGGGCCAGTAGGGTTATGGCCCCGGTAAAGCACACCAGATGGGTGACCATCAGGCTATGGGACCCAACGCTGATTTTGGTGGCAAAGTCGACAAAAGTCGCCCGCACGGCGCTGAGGTTGTGCAACAGGCCACCTAGATCATGGGCGGGCGACGCATTGCGCCAGTCGGCCAGAGGTATGCCAAAGACGCCGTGCACGTGCCAGTTTAACGTGTACGTCGCGAGAATAGCCGCCGCGAAACTGATGGTAAAAACGCAAAGTAGCCCTGCAAGATCACGCAGCGACCGGGTGCCGGTACGCGCCAGACACAGGGCCAACAACAGGATGGGGTAGGTCGTGTAGGCCATGAAGGTGGGCAGAATGAACACGGGCAGCAGCCATCGTGCTGTGCGTTGGGATACGTGGTGGACGACCAACGCATAGACCGCGACGAGGGCTAAGCCCGGCAATAACGTGTTGAACCACAATGATATTAGTGCGGCGGGCGGGGCCACGACGATCAGGGCGGCCATGGGCGCCGCGATGAGCGGATGCCGCCCTGGGGGTGCCGCTGCGATGGCCAGCACGCTGGCGAAAATGACCCAGCAAATTTGATACACGGCGTGGTTCACCCATGCCGGGGTGAGCACCTTGCGCAGATGCCAGAGGTAGTTGAGCCAGCGTCCTTCGTGGAGGGTCTTGGACCAGAAATCCTCCGCCCGGCCCAACAGCGCGGGATAGTCATCATGGCGGATCATTGGATCTATGAGGTTTGGCAGGCACATCGCGGTGGCCACAGCCAAAGCGACCCAAAACGCAGGATGGAGGCGCCACTGACGCCCGTAGGAAAATGAGGATCGGCCGGTGATCTCCAAAGGGTCAAGCCGCATCCGGGCCGGGACGGTCGCGAAAGCGGGTGGCCAATGCGGTGGCTCGTATTTGCGCGATGCGGGTCACGGTTGCGCGGGGCAGGTGGGACACGACAGCACAACGTAGACGCCACAACACATCGCCGCCGTTTGGCACCTGATGCCCCGGGGGGACATTTCGGCGTAGAACGTCTGCGGACACTCCCGCGCGCCCGGCGTCATTGAGGTAAAGGAGTGTGTTATAGCGATACCACGGCGCAACGTCTCGTCTGTGGCGCAATTGGGGGCGTAGGTAATCGTAGGCGCTGTAGCCGCGGTCTTTGAAGAGGGCCTGCCAATAAGAAAGGGGGCGTTCGTTGATATGGTGTTCACCGCCTTGGCCCACGACGGCTGCGGAAAACAAGACCCGATCAGAGGCGCGCGTGAGGCTATCAACCAAGGTTGCGGCGGCTGTAGCGGGCAGATGTTCGCCAACCTCAAGGCTTTGTGCGAGATCAAAGCGGCGCCTGGTCTCTAGCGGCATCGTCAGATCGGACGGTACAAAGGCGGTGGGCGCTATGGCGAGCGTGCTTGGGTCGACATAATCGCCATCGACACCAAGGATGGTATCCGCGCCCGCGCGCTGCCAAGCATCCAGCCAAATGCCACGCCCGCACCCCATGTCGACCACACTGGCAGGCCGCAGAAGCGGAAACAGCAGCGCGGTGAGCACCTGTGCGGAACGGCGGGCGCTGTGATCTATGTAGTTAAAAAATGAATCGTTGTAGATGTGGGTCACGATAGCGGGCCTTTTGAAAATGATCTGGTGAAAACCCACAAGGTCATGAACATATAGTTTTGGATCGGTAGTATTATGGCGGCGATGCCCACTGCGGCCCAATCGGGTATGCCAAGGCGGGGGCCCAGCCAACCGGTGATGATAGCAGAGGTCACAAACCCAAAGCTGACGGTGATCCCGAAACGGGCCATTTGCCGGGTATCGCGCAGGGGCGTGCGAAATGTCAGGGTGGCGTGGCCGGTATATTGTGCGCAGACAGCCAGCCCAAAGGCCAAAGCATTGGCGGGCCCGCGCGTTATGCCAAGCGACAGAAAACCCACGTATAGCCCGGAATACAGTATGGCCGTGCAGACCCCGATGACTGCAAACCGCAACAGACGGGTCACGCTGATTCGCGCAATTTGGCGGGCGGGGTCTCGCGCAGTTCGTCTTGGACAAAATACAGCGGGCGGTTCTTGGCCTCCATATACAGTCTACCGATGTATTCGCCCAAAATGCCCAAGGTCAAAAGTTGCACCCCGGAAAAGAAGCTCACCGCGAGTACCACCGACGCCCACCCCGGCACCGTCTGAAACAAGATCAACGACCGCACGACATACGCGGCCATCAAACCCGCAACGCCCAAGCTTGCAAATGACAGGCGCGTCGCCAATCGCAGCGGTTTGGTGGAAAACGATGTCATGGCGTCCATGGCAAATCGCAACATTTTGCGCAGGGGGTATTTGGTTTCGCCGTTGGTGCGGGGGGCACGGGTGTATTCGATCCCGATTTGGCGGAAGCCGACCCACGCAAACATACCCCGAATGAACCGTGCGCGTTCCGGCATCGCCAGAACTGCATCAAGCGTCGTGCGGTTCACCAGACGAAAATCACCCGTGTTGTGGGGGATATCGACATCAGACAGGGCGTTGAGCAGGCGGTAAAATATTGCCGCTGTCGCGCGTTTGAACAAGGTTTCGCCCTGACGTTCGATGCGGCGGCCGTAGACGACATCGTACCCCTGATCCATCATATGCATCATGTCGGCCAGCAGCTCTGGCGGGTCTTGCAGGTCAGCGTCCAGCATCAGAATGCGCGCGCCTTGAGCGGCATGCAGGCCAGCGGTCAATGCGATCTGATGACCGCGATTGGTGGACAGCCGCACCCCAACGACGATTTTGTGAAACAGGCGCACGTCCTCGATGGCTTCCCAGGTTCCATCGGTGGATCCGTCATCGACCAGGATGATTTCTGCCTTGTGGGCCCAGGGGGCGATCACAGCGCACAGGCGGTCGACCAAGGGTGCAATCGCGCCTTCTTCGTTCATGCATGGAACAACGATGGATAAATGCATGCTGCAGCCCCGTGTCTTGCTATCCCGGTGATGGTCGGGGGGGCAGAGCGGCCGAACCATGGCGACGTCCACCCAAACCGGGAAACAGTGAGCCGGTAAATTACCACATAAATGGTGAAAAAACTGTTATATTGGGATTTCACCAACAAGTGCAGCCCACGAGGCCCCATGCATATCGCGGTCATTTTTGGCGCCTTGCACAGTTGGCCGTGGCAGCGAGAATTTCACGACGTTCAGCTCAGCGATATCGAACCGCTTGATGGTGCACGCCTCGACATCAAACGCGGTGGCGATCCGGGCGGTGTGCAGGCCACGGACCACGCGGGCATATGCTTGGGGCGTGCCGCAGAAGATATCGACCGTTAGCCAGAACGGGCCCGCATTTTTGCAGCGGACCTTGGTGACGAGGGTGCGCAATTCAACCGACATCGATCACCTCGAGCTGGAACGCCTGCATCGGATCATCAAGATGCAGCACGTGGTTCAGCGTGAATTCGTAGATCGTGCCGTGGTGCATTTCGGGCGGCGAAAACAGAAAGGCAAAGGTGGGTTGCTCTTCTTCTTGGGTCAAAGGATGGTGCAACAAATAGGGGTTCAGCAGCTTGCCGATTTCGGCGGCTTGATCTTGGGTCGGGGCGGTGATGATCCCAATCACCCCAATCTCTACGGGCTGTGCTGTTTTCGTCTCAAGCGCGCCAAAACTGGCGGAGTGCCCGATCAACCGAAGTTCGAGCGTGAAGTCCTGTGCCGCCAGCCCCAAACGGTCGATGATTTTGGCCGTGCATTTCGCGACGATATCTTGGGCCCATGCATCGGCCTGTGCGACGTAACGCGGATCACGGAGCAACGCCATCACGACCGTCCGCGCACCAACCGGGCGCGCGCCTTCGAGCTTGACGGTATAGCTGTCTGACGGGACCCATGTTGACCCTTCGACCCGTACGGATGTGTCATCGAGCGCTGTGTAGGTTGCACCTGTTACGTCAAGATGCCCGCCGGGTTCATACAGGATAAAGGGGTCGGAGTTTTCATAGAGCATATGCGCCGAAACGGTGTGCGGTGTGGCGTGCGCCCCATCTGCGAGCGGCGCGACGGTAAACCCCGATGTGTCGAAATCGATCATGACGACCCCGGATTGCGGGTTGGTCGCACAGAGCGCCCCGCATTCACCTATTTTGGCGCCGTGCCATGCGGCCCCTGCGTGGCATCCGTGCATCAAAGGCAGGGCGGCGATGATGGCGGTGTCGGTGGCGCGCCCGGCGATGACGATATCTGCCCCAGTTTCAAGCGCCGCTGCGATGTGTTCGGCGCCGGCCAGCGCGACAATATTCGAACATGTGCGGATATCATTTGATGTGATGCCCGGTGCGCCTGCCAAGGGGGTGACCTGTCCGGCATCATATTGGTCGGCGATGTCGACCGGGGTTTGAGAGCTGCGCAAAAGCGCGACCTTGACGAGTATACCTTGTTCGATTGCGATTTCACGGGTGATTTCGAACATCCAATCGACGGCGGTATCGGTGCCGCAGGTTCCGGCGGTTCCGATTACCAGTGGGACGTTTGCTTGGGTACGTGCGGCCATGAGCCTCGCCCATTCGAGCTTGGTCGAGGCGCGTGCGTATTTGGAAACGCCGCGCCCTAGATAAGAGGGCCCGCTGTCCGTTGAGCCACCGTCTATTGCGATGATATCTGGGCGCGCCGCGATCCCGCGCTGTAATGCGATGGGGTCGTAATTTAACCCCAGGGCACCAGATGGAATAAGAACTTTTACCATCAGGCGGTTGTGTTTGTGTGGGGCGCCGGGGGGGGGTGGGGGGGGG
>NZ_JBDVLG010000021.1:0-10483 GCF_039970775.1 Roseobacter sp. | reverse complement strand
AACGGCAATAGAGCCAAACTGAGTGACTGATGACTTCAGGCGGAAACCGGTGGCGCCTGTAGCTGATGGTTGGGGGCTGCATCGCCATCTGCTACGGCCAAATAGCGGCGCAATCAACCTCAGGGAAGTTAATGTGACAATACTCTTCCATTCTATGGTAACGGTCGTGCTGGCTGAACGGCGGCGGGATGTTGCGGAGAAGCAGTTTCGGACGGCGGAATGAACTGCTACGAAACGCTGTAGCCCATCAGACGATCTAAAACCCTGCATCGCTCTTTCACGTTTACGAAATGGGAGATGAGTGTTCTCTGTTCGGTTGTTCAGTCCCCTGCCCGATCCATGATCCAGACTGAGTGCACTTCACGTTTCGCAGCACTGTAGGATCGCAACTTGCCCTTGATGATCCGTTTGGGAGAGAAACCATAGCGTTTGATGAGCCTGATGAGCAAGTGTTTTGCTGCGCACTTGTTGCGCTTGGGTTGTAGGATTTCTTTGAGCACAACGTCGTGCGGATCGACAGCCCGCCATAGGTAAAACGATTTCCCCGCGATCTTCACGACCACCTCATCCAAATGCCAGACATCGCCGGGACGACCCGGCCTCTTTCGAAGATTGTTGGTAATCAGTCGTCCAAATTTCACCACCCGGCGACGGACGGTTTCGTAAGACACATGAATGCCACGCTCCAATAGCATCTCTTCAATTTCGCGCAGGCACAGATTGAAGCGAACGTACAGCCAGACCGCGTGGGTGATGATTTGCGGTGGATATCGGTGGCGCTTGTAGCTGATGGGCGACGTCTGCATCGGCGTTCGCTAAACCGCAAAGGGCCGATGAGCAAGCTAGGCGAGGTTAATATGACAACACCCAATTAATGCGACGGTCCCGTTTGGAACCGTTTTGGGATGCACAAGGGTGTATCTGTTTCGGGGTCTTGGATGACCCTTACCTTGACGCCAAACACCTCTGCGACACGGTCGGGGGTCAAGACGTGCGTGGGTGGGCCGAGGGCCTGCACTGCCCCATCTTTCAACAAAACCAAGTGGTCAGCATAACGTGCTGCTTGGTTGAGATCGTGCAGCACCGCGACAACGCTGACGCCTTTGACATCAATCAGGCCGCGCACCAGATCGAGCACTTCGATTTGATGCGACAGATCCAGAAACGACGTGGGTTCATCCAACAACAGCACCTGGCCCTGCTGGGCGAGCGTCATGGCGATCCAGGCGCGTTGTTGTTGCCCGCCAGACAGGTGGTCAAGAGGATGATCACGCAGCGCGGTCATTTGTGTCAGATCCAACGCTGCATCGACCTGCGCGGTGTCTTCTGCACGCCACCCGCCCAACAAACTGCGATGCGGGTAGCGTCCTTGCGAGACCAGATCATGCACGGTTAGGCCGTCGGGAGCCTGCGCGTTTTGGGCCAAGATTGCGATCTGCCGGGCGCGTTCCTTCGCGCCAAATGCGCCGAGCGGACGATTGTTGAGGGTCACTGACCCGGACAGGGGCATGTGCAGCCCGGCCAATGTGCGCAGCAACGTTGATTTGCCGCAGCCATTGGGGCCCAGCAACGCGGTAAACTGACCTTTGGGAATATCCAAGGTGAGGTCTCGGATGATCGCGGATTGGCCGTATCCTGCGGACAGGTCTTTGGTGCTTAGAACCGTATCAGTCATTGCGTTTTTTCCACAAAAGCCAGCCGAAAAAGGGTGCGCCAAGCAGGCCTGTCATAAGCCCAACGGGCAATTGTGCAGGTGGCATTGCGCGGCGCGCGACGATGTCTGCGCCCAATACCATGATGGCCCCGCATAGGGCCGCTGCGGGGATCAGGGTGTGGTGACGGTGCCCCACTACGCGGCGCGCGATATGTGGGGCGGCAAGCCCCACAAAGGCGATCAACCCAGAGGCCGCGACGGCGGCACCCGATAGGGTCGCGGTGGCGAGGATCATCAAACCCCGTGTCAGGTTGACCCGCTGGCCGAGGCTATGCGCAACGGTGTCGCCAATGGCGATCAAGTTCAATGCCCGCGCACCGCACCAGACAAAGGCCGTGGGCGCAATAAGCCAAAGGGCCAGCGCTTCGACCTTGTTCCAGCGGCTGTCTTGCAGGCTGCCCGACAGCCAGATCATCGCGCGTTGCACTGATCTGATATCGCCAAAGGTCGACACGAAGCTCGCAGCGGCCCCGGCAAGCGCGCTCAGCCCGACCCCCACAAGGATGATCCGCAGCGACGTCGTGCCTTGGCGCCACGACAGCAGGTAGATCAACCCCGACATGCTGCAGGCCCCCGCAAAGGTCAAAACCGGCAACCAAGTTTCGGGGATTGATTTGAGCTGCACAATCACCAACATGGCCGCCAGTGCAGCGCCAGCGTTGATGCCCAATAGGCCGGGTTCGGCCAGTGGGTTGCGCATGATGGCTTGGCTGATTGTCCCTGCGATGGCCAAGGCCATGCCCACAAGCGTCGCCAGCAATGCGCGTGGCATACGCAGGTCCCAGACGATGACGCGAACAAAGGCGGGGCTGTCATCCGGGGCCAACACCGCGGTGCGCAATTGCGCCAGCGACAGGGGTTGATCCCCCAGCGCCAGAGCCAACGTAAAGGCCGCGATAAGCGCCAGAACCATCAAGGAAAACCGCACGACCATCATAGGCTGCGTATCCGGCCACGGGCCAGCCACACAAAGAAAGGCGCACCGATCAGGGCCAGTGAAATGCCGACGGGCACGTCGTTGGACCACACCGCGCGGGGGATGCTGTCTGCCAGCAGCGTCAGCACCGCGCCACCCAGTAACGCCACGGGAATGATCCGGCGGTAATCGGGCCCGCAGGTCATGCGTGTCATATGGGGCACCACCAGCCCGACAAACCCAACGGGGCCTGCCACCGCCACCGCACTGCCTGCCAAGACCACAACGATTAGGCCCGATATCATGCGCCACAGGGCGGGGTTTTGCCCAAGGCTTTGGGCGACATCGCGGCCAAGGCTAAGCGACGTGAATTGCGCGCGCAGCACATAGGCCGCGATCAGCCCGGCGCACAGGTAGGGCAGCACCGTCAAGACGTCAGACAGCGACCGGCCGCGCAGGGATCCGGCTGTCCAGTGGCGCACAGCATCGAGGGTTTGCGCATCCACGATAAGCATCGTCGCCGTGATCACACCCAAAAACGTGCCGATGACAACACCCGCCAGCACCAGCTTGATCGGGGTCGCACCAGATTGCCCAGCGGCCCCCAACCCATAGACCGCGCAGGCCGCACAGGCCGCCCCCGCAAACGCGCCCCAGATCAACATGGTGCTGGATACCGATTGCCCCAACACCACCGTCAGTATAACCACCACAAAGGCAGCGCCCGCATTGACCCCCAACAGCCCCGGTTCGGCCAGTGGGTTCCCGGTGAGGGCTTGCATAATCGCACCGGCCACGGCCAGCGCCGCGCCCACCGATATCGCCGCGAGCACACGGGGCAGGCGGACAGTCCACACGATGATGCTGGTGCGGCTTTCGGCATCGGGGTTGATCAAGACAGCAAGCACATCGCCCATTGGCAACGCCGCGGCCCCGACGCCCATTGACCACACCGCAAGCACGCCAAGACCGCCCAACAGACACACCGCGATCACCCGCCAATCTGGTCCGGGGTTGGATGAGGTCGGCGCGTTAGGGGGCATTGATCACATAGGTTTCGATGTCATCAAGAACCCGGTGCGCCGACGCCAGCCCGCTGAATTCCATCCATGTGGCTGGATCCAGACGTTGGACATGACCCGCCTGCACCGCCGGTAACATGCGCCACAGTGGGTTGTTGATAACCTCTTCGTGGCGGCCGTTGGTGGCGCTGTCATTGGTGCCGCCCACAATATAAAGCAACAGATCCCCATCAAGCCCGGCCAGCTCTTCCCAGTCTGGGCGTTTCAGTGCGGGGCCTTGGGGGGCCGTTTCATAGGGGCTGCGGCGCACGCCTGCTTGGGCCAGAACCTCAAACGGGGCATAGGCGTTGGGCGCATCCGTATAAACCTGAAAATCCCACGATGTGATCCGGACGATAGACACCGGCGTGTCCGGCACCCGCGTTTTGATCGCCGCAAGGCGGGCGTTATAGTCGGCAAACAAGGTCTGCACCTTGTCGTGCTTGCCTGTAAGATCTGCGATTATGTCGTAAAACCCGCGCCAATCGCCCGATACATCAAGCAAGGTGGGCGCAAGTGATGACAACATTGGGTAGATGCTTTGGGCCAACCCGGCATTGCCGGTAAAGGCCACAATCAGGTCGGGTTGCAGGGCCACGATGCGTTCGAGGCTGGGGTCAGTGATAAACCCCAGATCCACGATCCCTGCGTCTTGTGCTTGGGCACGCAGGGTGTCGTCGCTCATATTGGCCAAAGGGGCGCCCACAATCGGTAACCCCAGTTCTAGCCCGATGCCCAAAGAAAAGCTCTGATCCAGCACCACAACGCGTTGCGGCATCACAGGCATACACAGCGGACTGCCGTAAAGCCGCGCGTCTTCGACCACCCGCCCGTCGCAGGCCAGCGCCATATGCGGCACCATCAAAACGGTGAAAAACATTGCAAGCAAGCGTCGCAGCATCACGAGAACCTCGGTCTTGGGGCGTGCTGGCTTGCGGTGCAAAAGACCGTGGCTAGGGCCGGGTAAAACGCAGTCGCGCAAAGCTGTCAACCAATGGCGCGGTTGGTCCCCCATCAACGGGTCCAATATCCTGCAATATAGGCGTTTTCGCTGTCGCGTTGCGTGGTTTTGAAGGCGGCGCGCACCTGCTGCGACTGGGATTTTTCACTGGCGAACCACAAGAAATGCCCCGCGTGCTGCGCGACCTGCGTCAAGGCGTGATTGGCCAATGCGGCATCTTGCGTGCTGTCGTGCCACGATACGCGCAGGCCTGTGGGCGCAGCCATCGGGTAATCGCACGCCGCGCCGGATTGCGCGAACAAATGCACCTGACCCGTGGCACCCTGTGGCAGGTGTTCCAAAATACGGGCAATCGCGGGGAACGCGGTTTCGTCCCCATAAATCAGGATACGGCTGGCATCGGGCATGCCGCCGCCAGTGGGGCCAATGATGCCGATTTCGGCGCCCGGTTGCACAGAACGGGCCCATTCGGTTACGCGCCCCCCCTCATGCACGAAAACGTCAAAGTCCAGTTCTTGTGTGGCATGGTTGATGCGTCGCGTGGTGTAGGGCGGGCGGTGCAACGCCTTGTCGCCCTTGGGCCAGACCGTCGTGCCGTTTGCTGACACATGCGGCCATTCCACAGGTGCTACGCCCGCGGGGGGCAAAACCAAGCGAAAATGAATGGCCCCGTCTTTGAAACTGCTCAGGTCGGTGCCACGAACCCGCACCCGGATAAAATCGCGCCCTAAAGGTGCGATGGATTGCACCTGCACAAAATGGAAATTCGCGGGTAGTTGGCCGCCTGTCCCGGTGTCAGACCACCGCACCGTGTCGGCAAGATCTGGTTGCGCGGTGGTCAACTGTGACATCAAGCCGTCTTTGAGAGTTTGCAACCCGCTTGGGTCTGTCGCGCGAATAGAGAGCGCGATCCCATCGTCGCGCGCGGCAAAATGGTACTGCCCGTGTTTGGCCTGCAAACTCAAACCCGATGCGCTGTCGTCAAGAACGGTCAACCCGCGCGCATCCGCTGTGTGGCGTAGCACCATCCGTATCGCCGGATAGGCCAACCCATAAAGCACAGTTTCCGTTTGGGCGGACAGGTCTGGTTGAATAGTCATCGTTTGCCTCTTTTTCCGAGTGGGCCGCGGATAGGGCGCAGCGCGAAAAAGAACCCGGCTGGCCAAAACAAAATGCGGTATGATCCGCGCATGATTTGGCTGGTAGGCTGTGAAACAGCCGGGGTGGCTGGGGCTGTTGTAGGGGGCAACGCCGTGGGGCGCAAGATCCGACGGCCCAGACCCGCCGCAAAACACGATATGCGCCCAAACGCGCCCAGATCAAATTGACAAACCACGCCCGAAGCCTGACAAACACAACATCGCCGGACCGACATGGGGCATCGCCTCAAGGCACGCAGCCCATCCGACGACCCGCCAGCCTCATCCAACACATGTGCGCCAGCCCGGACATCTTTGAAATGAGAGGACACCGGCAGATGCAAAGCACGACCCATCGCCCCATGACATCCGCAATCTTGCGATTCCTGCGCCAACCCGCGGTCCAATGGTGTCTCGCGCTGGTGGGCCTCTTTGGGCTGATGCAGGGCTTCACGCGCCACTCTATCTGGCTGGGCCTGTGGGGGCTGACCAACGACCTCGACGGCATCAGCCCGTTTTTCGCCACAGACCTGCCCTATACGACCTTCATCATGTTTTTCCACATGATAACGGGGGGGCTCATGCTGGTGCTGGCGACCTTGCAGGTGGTGGGCCCGTTACGCCGCAGGTATCGCCGGTTTCATCGGTGGTCTGGGCGGGTGACGGTGGGGTTGGGCGTCGTGACGGCCACAGGCGCGTTGATCTATGTGGCGCGGCACGGCACCACAGGCGGCGCGTTTATGAACGCTTCTTCAACGCTTTATGGGGTGATGATGCTGGTTGCCGCCGTGCAAACCCTGCGCACGGGGCAGCGCCGCGCGTGGTTAGACCATCGGCGTTGGGGCATGCGGTTGACGGTCTTGGCGTTGGCGTCTTGGCTTTACCGGCTGCATTATACCATCTGGCACGCGGTGTTCGGTGACCTTTGGGTCACGCCGGATATGCGCGGCCCCTTTGATGTGTTTCAGGCGTGGGGGTTTTTCTTGGGCTATGCGGCGATGCTCGAGATCTGGTTTTTGTGGGAAAAACACAGATCACGCCGCGCGCGTTAACCTGCGTTTTGCCGACGCCCCGCATACGGCCAGTGCGCCAGCAGACGTGACCGCAAGGCGCGAAACGCGTCTGGGTCTAGCATGTGGTTGCCTTCAAGCGGCGTGAACGTCACCTCATCGGTGGTGAACCGTGCCCAATCCTGCGCGCTGTCCGGCCCGACAAAGGGATCGTTTTGTGCCACATAAACCTGCACGGGGCACGGCACCTGAAACACGGGCTGCGCCGGGGTATAGCCATGACACAGGGCAAAATCCTGCCGTAGGGTCGGTTCAAACAACGCCCGCAATTCGGCGCTTTGCAAGATCTCGTCAGGGGTTCCGCCAATGCGCGCGATGTCATCCCAAAACGCGGCACTGTCCTGCCCGTGCATCCGACTTGTGCCATCCTTTAGATGGTCAGGGGCCAGCGCGCCCAGCGTGAACACCACCTGCGGGGGCGGGCAACCGCGCGCGATCAACCGTTCAGCGAGCAACATGGCCACGGTCCCCCCCATGGAATAGCCAAATAGCCCGTATTGCGGCGGTAATGTGGGGCCGATGTCTTGCGCGATCAGATCCGCCAAGGCCTCTAGGGTGGGGGCGGCGGCGTCGCGGTAGCGCGCCTCGCGCCCCGGAAGAGACGGCGCGATCACTTGGGGGTCGTCGCGCTGCCACCCGCGAAACAGCGACGGGCCCGCCCCCGCAGGGGGCAAGCAAACAAGGGTGGGGCAAAGGGTCATCAAAACTCCATAACATTCGCGCCCTGGGTGGGGGCTGCGGCGGCTTGGCGAGCATCAAGGTAGGTCGCCATATCCGCCAGCACAGGCGTGTCGAACATCACCCTGACCGGCAGATCTATGTCAAACGCCCGGCGCAACCGGGTCACGACCTTGGCCGCCAGCAACGAATGCCCCCCGATGGCAAAGAAATTATCCTGCGCTTTGGGCGGAGCGGTTTGCAAGACGTCGCTCCAGATCTCGGCGATTGTCTGTTCGGTTGGGGTGGTCGGCATGCGGGCCCCTGCCGCGACGGCCGCAGGGCGCGCTGTTTGCGCCGCAGGAAGATCGCGCAAAGGCCCCGTGATATCGCTCAACGGGGCCTGCGGGTTTTCTATGATTTGCCGCATGATCGCCACGTAGCGGTCAATGAATTCCGCAAGTGCGGCGTCATCCAAAACGTGGCGATCCCGGCGCAAGATCAGCTTCATGCCTGCGTGCCCCGGCGCCACCAAAAGGGTCAGGGGGAAATGGGTCCATTCATCAAATTCGACCCGGTCCAAGGCAATATCGCTTTGCCCTGACCCAATGGTAACGGGGTAGTTTTCGACCACCAACAGACAGTCAAACAGCGTGCCCAACCCGTCTTGAATGTCGCGTAGGGCGATGTGTTCGTGCTCTATTGTGGCGGCCTGCTGGCGTTGCAACCGGTCCAACCAAACGTCGACGGGGTCAGTGGGCGCCACTTTGATCCTGACGGGCAGCGCGTTGATGAAAAGCCCAACCATATCCGCCGCGCCGGGCAGGTTGGCGGGTCGCCCTGATGTTGCTGCGCCAAAAAACACATCTGACCGGCCCAGTTTTTGGGCAACAAACAGACCCAAAGCGCCTTGCAGCAATGTGTTCAGCGTAATGCCCTGATGCGCGCAAAATTGCGTGACTGCATCGGCCAGATCATCGGGAAAGGGCCATGATTGACGGTCAAATTCGGGGGTGTCGCTGTCTTGCCCAAACGCCAAGCTGGGGCCGGGGGTGCCTGCGATAAGGTCCTGCCAAAAGGCGCGCGACGCGGTGCGGTCTTGCCGTTTCATCCACCGGATATAATCGGCGTACGGCCGTGCAACCGGCAGCGCACCGCCCAAACCGTGATAAAACGCCATGACATCTTGCAGCATCCGCGCTGTGGACCATCCGTCCAGCACGATATGGTGGTGGCACAGCACCAGCACATGTTGCTCGGGGCCGGTTTGTGCCATTTGCAACCGCATCAACGGCGGGCGACGCAGGTCAAACGGGCGGCGTCGGTTTTGTTCAAACACGGCGTTCAGGGCGGTGTCGGTGTCTTGGCCGCGCCAATCCAAGTGTTCCCAATTCAACGGCAACTGACGGTATATAATCTGGAACGGGTCTGCGCGCTCTTCCCAATGGATCCCGCTGCGCAGGGCACTGTGGCGCGCCAACACCTGCGCCCAAGCGGCGCGCAACTGGTCTGGGTCAATCGGACCCGACAGGAAATACGCCATTTGGGGCATATAAAGACCCCGATCTTGGGCCAGCAAGGTGTGAAACAAGATGCCCTCTTGGAGCGGGGTCAGTGGCAGGATCGTTTCGATGTTACGCTTTTTTGCGGTGGTGTCAGGGGTGGTGTCGGTCATATCAGAGGCTTTCCAAAAGGCTATCCAGATCGTCTTGGTCAAAATCCATGTCGGGGAAATCAGATGGGCTAAACCCGGTGTCATCGCCCGCCAAACAATGCGCGACCAGCTGTTGAAGGTGGTCTGTGAACCCCGCACTTAGGGTTTCGATCGTCGTGCGGTCGCATTGTCCTGACGAGAAATTCCAACCGATCCGTAGTCCTTGATCGGTGGCAAGCGCGTTGATTTCTAACGCAATATCGCGCGGGGTACCGGGGGCCTGTGCAGGGCCGGGCGCTTCTGGTGCCGGGGTGAACAGGCCCCCGGGGCCAAACATCGCACCCGCGCGCCCCAGATAATTGAACCGCACGTCGGCAGGGGCCGTGTCTGGCAACACACGGTGGATATACCGCAAAACTCCGTAGCCAATGCCAGTGTTGGGCACCGCGCGCAGGGTCTCTTTGACGGTGCGCAAGACCGTATCAACCGAGGCATCGGCGCCGGGGGCCAGATGCACGGGGTAAAGCCCGGTCAACCACCCCACGGTGCGGCTGAGATCGGCGGTATCGTCGAGATCTGCGCGCCCGTGGCTTTCGAGCTCAACGGCAAGGCCGTTGGCCCCCGACCAATCGCGCAGGCACAGATATAGGGCCGCGGTCATCAACTCATCCCCGGTGACGGGATAGGCGGCGGGCACCTCGTCAAGGATTTGGCGGGTCAATGTGGGGTCAATATGCGTATCCACCCGGTCGAGCGTGGCGGTGGTGTTTACACCGCCGGGCCGGTCCAATGGCAGGGCGGCGGCGGGGTGGTCCAAGACCTGCGACCAATAACTGTGTTCGGCGCGCAGATCGGCCGACGCGGCTAACAGATCGGCCCACCGTCCCACGCTGGTGGCACGTCTGCGCGGGGCCACGGGGGTGCCATTGGACAGCTGCGTATAGATCCGCGACAGGTCTTCGAGCAGGATCCGCCACGACACACCATCCACGATCAGGTGATGCGCCGCGATCGCCAAACGCTGTGTGCCATCGTGCATCTGGCACAAGGCCGCGCCCCATAGCGGCCCGTGTTGCAGGTTGAAACTGCTTTGCAATGCGGCGGCGGCATCGGTGATATCACCTGCGGTTTCGTGCAAATCTGGGGAGGTGCCGGGGGCAAGGTAGTGCTGTTGCCAGCCCTCGGGTGTGTGGGTAAATCGGGCACGCAGGGCGTCGTGTTGATCAGACAGTGCTGCAAGGGCCGTGCGCAGATGGTGCGGGTCAAGCGGTGTCGTTGGGGTCAACACCATGCCTTGGTTCCAATGGTCGG
>NZ_JBDVLG010000020.1:0-40341 GCF_039970775.1 Roseobacter sp. | reverse complement strand
GCAGGCACGCGCAACATGGCCGCGCGCGCATCCAGCGCTTCTTTGGCCACCAAATCCATGCGCTGAAACGCCGATGGCTGCGCGCGCACCCGAAGGTCGCTGGGCGCCAAGTGCCGGTGGTGTAGCAAAGACAACGCCTCTGAAATCGCCGCAATATCGGTGCCGTGAAAGCTGGCGACACCGAACAAAATCTCGATGTTATGGGTGGCGATGTAGCGCGACAAACCGCTCCACAGATGATACATCGCCATGCCGCCGCGATAGTCCTGATGCACGCAGGATCGGCCCAGTTCCAACAAACGCCTGCCTGACCCCTGCAGCACAGACAGGTCATATTCATCGGCCGAATAAAACTGCCCCGCAGCGCGCGCCTGATCTGATCGCATCAACCGGTACACACCAGCCACCCGATTTTGTGCATTATCCCACAACAACAGATGGTCAAAAAACGGGTCAAACCGGTCCTTTTCCAATCGGGCGCCGTGATCAACCAGCGCCCCACCACCGCCCAGTTCCTGGACAAACACCTCATACCGCAGCCGTTGCGCCGCCGTCAGGTCTTGGGAGGTTTGCGCAAGCCTAACCGAGAAGGAAGGTTCGGGTTGAGGGTCCATCGTGGCTTGGGCCTTCCGTCTTGGTGTGAAATCTGTCACTGTCTTAATAAAGGGACGCTCTGCGTGCAACGCAACAGCCCGTCAGAGTTTACAATCTCAACGTGTGCGTTAACCATTTGGCAAGGTTCTTCATTCATCAAATAAAGGGATTAAACCAACACGGGTGCTATCAATGACAACCTTACCTACGTCCCGAAAATTCACGGTGACGCGGGCACTTACGTTACTTTGCACTTGCCCAGTCCCCCAATCGGGCTGGCCTGGATGCCGGACACGCATACCGGGTGACAGGATCGCGTTTAAATCTTCCATATCAGCCTTTCCCCGCAGGAGACAGTAGATGGGCCACAGCACAGTTAACCTTGCCGCACTGATCGGCAGCCGCATCTGCCACGATTTGATATCGCCCATCGGTGCTATCAACAATGGGCTAGAATTGCTCGGCATGTCCGGCGGAACGCCCGGCCCCGAGATAGATCTGATACAGGAAAGCGTTGGTAATGCCAGCGCCCGCATCCGGTTTTTTCGCATCGCTTTTGGTGCCACCGGCGAACAGATGATGGGCCGCGCCGAGGTCACATCGATCCTTGATGACCTAATGGAAGGTGGGCGGCTGACCGTGGCATGGGGCCCCATTGACCCGCAACCACGCGAAGAAGTCCGCATGGTGTTTCTGGCCCTGCAATGTCTCGAAAATGCGATGCCATATGGCGGCCGCATCGAGGTTAGCCGCGAAGACGATCTTTGGCTGCTGCACGGTCAGGCCGACAAGCTCAATGTCGACGAGGCATTGTGGAACGTTCTAGCCACCCGCGACACACCCGATGACCTGCGACCGGCGCAGGTTCAGTTTGCCCTGCTGCCCGTCGTGGCCAATGATGGCGGACGGCGCGTCATCACAGAGATATCAGACACCTACGTGAAACTGCGCTTCTAAGAGCGCACAGTCCCCTGCCCTCTGACCAGATACTTAAAGCTGGTCAGTTGTGCAGCACCAACAGGCCCGCGGGCATGCATTTTGCCCGTGGCAATGCCAATCTCTGCACCCATGCCAAACTCGCCCCCATCCGCAAACTGGGTCGAGGCGTTGTGCATCAAAATCGCGGAATCAAGCTCGTTCATGAACCGTGCCGCCACATCGGGGTCTTCGGTCAACACACAATCCGTGTGGCTGGATCCAAAGCGGCGGATGTGATCGATCGCCCCATCCAAATCCGGGACCGTCCGCGCGGCAATGATCATATCGAGATATTCGCGCCCCCAATCGTCGCTTTGCGCGGGCACCGTGCCGTCGATCCGCGACAGGGTCGCATCGGTGCGCACTTCCACACCGGACGCGACCAGCGCGCTGATCACCCCGCGCCCAACCGTCCCGGCCAGATCTTCGTGGATCAGCAAGCATTCCGCGGCACCGCAAATTCCGGTCCGCCGGGTTTTGGCGTTTAACACAACCTTCAGCACGGTCTCAGGGTCTGCCGCCTTGTCGATATAGATGTGCACAATGCCTTCGAGATGCGCAAAAACCGGCACCCGCGCCTTGCTTTGCACCAACCCGACCAACCCCTTGCCTCCGCGCGGCACGATAACGTCAATCGTGTCCGTCATCGTCAGCATTTGAGCAACCGCTTCGCGATCACGTGTTGGTACCAGTTGAATGGCATCTTCCGGCAGCCCCGCATCGCGCAGCCCTTTGACGAGCGCCGCATGCAGCGCAGTGGAGGAATGAAAGCTCTCCGAGCCACCGCGCAAAATCACAGCGTTGCCCGCCTTCAGGCACAACGCACCCGCATCCGCCGTCACGTTGGGGCGGCTCTCGTAGATCACGCCAATGACGCCAAGCGGCGTGCGCACCCGTTGGATATGCAGACCGTTTGGTTGCGTCCAATCCGCGATCACCTCGCCGACAGGATCGGTTTGGTCTGCAATCGCGCGCAGCCCGTCGGTGACCCCGCGCAGACGGTCCTCATCTAGCGCAAGACGGTCCATCATCGCATCCGACAGCCCCTTTTGGCGGCCATACTCCAGATCTTTGACGTTGGCCTCCAGAATGGCGGCGCGGTCGGCCCAGACATGATCCGCAGCTGCAATCAGGGCTGCCTGTTTGCTTTCAGCGCTGGCCGCGGCCAAAACTGCGGCGGCTTGTTTTGCGCGCGCGCCAATATCGGCCATCAGCTGTTCGATTGACTCAAAATCTTTCATGGGTCGGACCTCTTGTCAGGACGCTACGGGGGATAAGAAAATAATGCGCATCATACTGCCATATCATCGCGGTGGATTAAAGCGGCCCGACCGGGATACCCCAGCAACCCTTCGATATCGCCGGACTGGCAGCCTTGGATCGTGCGTGCTTCGACAGCGGTATACCGGCTTAGCCCGTGGCCCAACACATGGCCGGTCGGGTCCGCAATTGCGATGGCATCGCCGCGCTGAAAGTTACCTGATACCGCGCGCACGCCCGCAGGCAGCAGGCTTTTGCCCGATTGCAACGCGGCCACTGCGCCTGCGTCTAACGTCACGGTTCCGCGCGGTTTGATCGCGGCGATCCACCCTTTTCGCGCGGTCTGCGGGTCCGTCTGGGCCGTGAACCACGTGGCAGGCGCGCCGTCTTGCAACTGGCGCAGCGGGTTCAACGGGGACCCTTCGGTGATCGCCATCGCACAGCCCGCAGCCGTCGCGGTTTTAGCCGCCATCAGTTTGGTTTTCATGCCGCCCTTGGACAATTGAGACCCGGCGTCACCGGCCATGGCTTCGATGTCGCTGGTGATCTGATCGATCACGTCAAACCGGCGCGCCTGCGGGTCATCGGCAGGATTGGCCGAATAAAACCCATCCACATCCGACAGCAAAATCAACTGATCCGCCCCCACGGTCACCGCAATTTGGGCCGCAAGGCGGTCGTTGTCGCCAAACCGTATTTCATCTGTGGCGATGGTGTCATTTTCATTCACAATCGGTACCACACCCAACGACAACAACTGTTCCAACGTCGCGCGACTGTTTAGGTACCGCCGTCGGTCGGTGCTGTCCTCAAGGGTGACAAGCACTTGCGCTGTGGTGATTTTATGCGGGGCCAGTACCTCTTCGTAGGCACGCGCCAACCGGATCTGCCCTACCGCCGCCGCCGCTTGCGATTGTTCCAACTGCAATTCAAGCGCGGGCAATCCCAGCACCTCGCGCCCCAGCGCGATGGACCCCGACGACACCAACACCACATCAACCTGCCGCGCCTTGAGCCACGCGATATCCGCCGCCAAAGACGCCAACCAATCGGCCCGCACCCGACCCGCATCGCGATCCACCAACAGCGCCGAGCCGATTTTGACAACGACCCGCCGGGCAGCCGTCAGGGACGCCACGGTTCTTCCTCCACCGCAGGTTTGTGACGCAGACGGTCGTCGTCAATCTGACCGCGCAAAGACCGCAAGACCTCTGTGACACCTTCGCGCGCGACCCCTGACATCATCATCACCGGGCCACCAACGGCGGCTTCTAATGCCTCGCGCGCCGCAACACGTTCCTCATCATCGAGCGCATCGATCTTGTTGAGCACCGTCACACGCGGCTTTTCCGCCAACCCACCGCCATAAGCGTCCAGTTCGGTGATAATGGTCTGGTAATCTTCGGCGACGGTGTCGGATGTGCCATCGATCAGGTGCAACAAGACCGCGCAGCGTTCCACATGCCCCAAAAACAGATCACCCAACCCGCGCCCATCTGATGCGCCCTCGATCAGGCCGGGGATGTCCGCCACCACAAATTCGGTATTATCGACCCCAACAACACCCAGATTGGGGTGCAGCGTTGTAAACGGATAATCCGCGATTTTCGGGCGCGCATTCGATGTGGCAGCCAAAAACGTCGATTTGCCCGCATTGGGCAACCCCAACAACCCCACATCCGCGATGAGTTTTAGCCGCAGCCACAGCGTCCGTTCGACCCCGTCTTGGCCGGGGTTGGCCCGGCGCGGGGCTTGGTTGGTCGCCGATTTGAAATGTAGGTTGCCAAAACCGCCGTTGCCGCCCCGTGCCAATTGCACGCGCTGGCCGACTTCGGTCAGATCGGTGATCACGGTTTCTTGGTCTTCGTCCAAGATTTCCGTGCCCACGGGCACCCGAAGAATGATGTCATCCCCATCGGCACCGGTACGCTGGCGCCCCATGCCTGGAATGCCGTTTTTGGCGAAGAAATGCTGCTGATAGCGGAAATCGATCAACGTATTCAGGCCTTCGACCGCTTCGGCCCAGACCGACCCACCGGTGCCACCGTCGCCCCCATCAGGGCCACCGTATTCGATGTATTTCTCGCGCCGGAAGCTGACACAGCCACCGCCCCCCGCACCAGAACGGATATAGACTTTACATAGATCTAGAAATTTCATGGGGGCTTCCTAGCGCGCGGCGTACGCGGCCTCAATCACAGTTTTCGTAAATAAGTCCAGGTGGGCACGGTGGTATCACGCGCCAGACTGAAACTTTCGGCATCGCCAAGGTATTCGAACCCGCAATGGGTCAACACCCGCGCCGAAGCCGGGTTATCTTGAAATACGCTGGCAAACATTGTCTTGTTTTTCAAAGGATTGGCCTCGACCAGCGCCTGTACGGCGTCAGATGCCAGGCCTGTGTTCCAATCTGGCGGCGCGACCCAATAGCCCACTTCGGATTGATCACGATCCAGCCGGGTCAATGAAATAACGCCCATGAGTTCTGTTCCGTCAGACAATGTGCCATCCATCGCCCAGACGTCTTCGTCGCGGTCATCGGCCAAAGCACGGGTCACAAAGGCTTCGGTCATGCCGGGGGGGATTGGGTGCGGAATAGACGTGGTCATCCGCGCCAAGCGCCTGTCACCACCATATAATTCGATCAACCCCATGTCCGATTTGCGCAAGGGGCGCAAAACAAACCGGTCGGTTTCCACAGTGGGTTGTACTGCGATCTTTCCCATTTCCATCGTCATATCCCTCCTCCGAACAGTACGAACAACACCGATGCGACGGTCAGCGTCGCGAGTGTCCACATTAGATAAGGTTCAAGAGCCCTCCCTGCCACCGTGCGCGCGATCGCCTCACCCGCAAGTGTCCAAAGCGGATGTAGCACCATCTGGCAGCCCAGCATCACAGCCGCTATCGTCGCGGTTGCCTCAAGGGTCGGCGTGCCCGGGCCAACAAACGCGGTGAACCCGCCGATGATCATTGCCCAGGCTTTGGGGTTCACCGGATGCACCATCAGCCCCGCGACAAAACCGGGGGCATCGCTGACCTGTGCCGCGGCCCCCAACCGTATATGGGCGACCCGCCAAGCCAGCCACATAATATACGCCGCCGAGACGTATTTCAGGGTCTCGAACAGCCAAGGGGCGTCATTGGCCAATTGCATCAGGCCAAACCCCATTGGCCAAATCACCAATTGTTTGCTTAGGATAACACCACCCAGAAACGGCAGCGTCGCCCGGACGCCGTGGCGTGCAGCGGCGCTCATTAATGCCATGCCCGCAGGCCCCGGCGTGCCGATCTGCGAGGCGGCGAACACGACCAAACTGGTGACAGCGACGCTCATGTTGCACCCTGCCATGCGGCATGGGTTAGCTCGACTTTTTGCACTGTCACGGCTGTTTGTGTGGCCTGGCATTGGGCCAAATCGATCTGCGTGGGGACAAACCCCAGTTTCGACAAAACGCGTGCAGAGGCCTGATTACCCAACATATAACCTGATCGCAGAGCCGCCTGTGACCTGCCGAAATGGTGCGCAACAACCGCTGTTGCGGCTTCAAACGCGTATCCCAACCCCCAATGCGGCTGCCCCAACCAATACCCCAGCTCTGCACCGATCGTGCAGCCTCCGATCAGGCCGTCGTTTTCCGACGTGACCGCAAACACCATGTCTTGATCTGCATGTCGGGCGAAAAAAGCACGGGCGTTGTCTGGCGTATAAGGGTGCGGCACGCTTGTTAACCAGCGAGACACCGACACGTCGCCAATCAACGCAGCCACACGCCCAGCATCCGCGTCCCGAAAGGGGCGCAGCACGAGCCGTCTGGTCTGGATGCATTCTGACATCGTCTGGGCCTAACACGGAAATGTAGCATAAATATAAAAAGGGGACCGGCGGTGTCGCCGATCCCCCTGAATGTGTCATGTCCTTGGGAAAGGGCTTATTCAGCGGCCTCCGCCGCCGGGAGAACCGAAATAAACGTACGGTTTTTAAGACCCTTATGGAACGTCACAGCGCCGTCAACAGTTGCAAAGATCGTGTGATCTTTGCCCATGCCAACACCGGCCGCTGGCCAAAACTTGGTCCCGCGCTGACGCACGATGATGTTTCCGGGGATGACGGCTTCGCCACCGTATTTTTTCACACCAAGACGGCGACCCGCTGAGTCGCGGCCGTTACGGGATGAACCACCTGCTTTTTTATGTGCCATTTGGTCTCTCCTTAGCCTTTAGCCAGTTCTTTGGCCTGTTCGATCCAGCCTTCACGCTCGATCCGGCCTTTGAATGACAGTTTCTCGTCCATATCAGCAACGTCCGCGTCGGTCCATGCTGCGATCTGTGCAAAGGTGGTCACGCCGCCTTCGATCAGTTTTTTCTCAAGCGCCGGGCCGACACCAGATAGCTTTTTCAAGTCGTCCGCGCCAGCGTCAGCCTTTGGGGCTGCTGCTTTTGGAGCGGCTTTCTTGGGGGCCGCTTTCTTAGGAGCCGCCGCTTCAACCGCTTTGGAAGACACAGACCCTGCGCCCATTGCGGCTTTGACACCCGATTTATCCGCGCCCGAGGCGAGAATATCGGTGACCTTGATCAAAGTCAGCTTTTGACGGTGACCCTTGGTGCGCTTGGAGGAGTGTTTCCGACGGCGCTTGACGAAGTTGATAACTTTCTCGCCTTTGACCTGATCCACGACCTCGGCCTGAACGCCCGCGTCTTTGACGAAAGGTGCGCCAACGACAGTCTCGTCGCCACCCAGCATCAGAATTTCATTGAATTGCACGGTTTCACCCGCATCGGCAGCCAGTTTTTCAACACGCAGCGTATCGCCGGATTGAACCTTGTACTGCTTGCCGCCAGTCTTGAGGACTGCAAACATCGCGTTTCCTTCGTATTCTTCGCGTCCTGCGGCCCCCGACAGGCGGGTGTTTTGGCCAAACGGCCACCTCGGACAGCGCACCCCAATCAGGGTGTTGTGCTAAAGACAACAAGGCCCGGCAGTCCGGACCTCATTCATGAAGCTGCGCAATGCACCAGCGCGCCAGTTATGTCAAGCCTCAACCCCGTATCAGATATCATTGCCACGGGCATTCATCGCGACCGCGCGCCCCAGCCCGTAGGCAATATCCGCAAACACGGTTTCGTACCCGGCAAACAGGGCCGCATTCAGCGCGCGACCTGCAGGCGATTGCGCAAACTCCACATATGCCGCGTGGTCGGCGTGGTCCAGCGGTTGCTGCGCCAGTAGAAAATACCCGTGCAACCAACGCTCAGAGCTGGCCCGCACGGTGTCTTCAGAGGCCCAGACATCGTTCAGTATCTCGGGCTCGGACATCTGCACCAACCCGCCATCCACCAACCCGCGCGAAAACTGGTAACTGGTGCTCATGGTCAGCGCCACGTTTAGCTCCAGCAGGTCGTTCACGGCAATAAACCTGTTCACAAGCTGCACCGCGGGGTCGTCACCCGGAAGGTTGGCAAAGGCCTCTGCTGCGGCGTCTTCCACGGCCCCATCCATCATGGCGGCGCGGGCGGCCGCCTCTAGGTCGGTGATGCGCGCGCCCCGGAAACTGTCGAAGAATTGCAAGGTCACGTCCAAGGCGCCATCCGACATGCCACCTTTGAGCGCATGATAAAAGGCGTCCTCAATCGGGCCTGCGTCGTAAAGGCGCGACACCTGCTCGTGCCAAAAAGCACCACCCTGTCCGCTTAACATATCCGCATTCAGGGCCTCGGCATCGGCGAGCCCCTCGGCACGCAACGCGGCAACCAGATCAGGCACACGCAATGCATCCATCAACACCGTCACACGCGCGTCAGCCCAAGCCACGGGCGCCATCATACACATGGCCAAGCCCAGCACGAAACCACGCATTTGCTATAGATCCTGACTGGGGCGCAGCCGGCCCATCCGGTCGGCGATGGCTTCATACCGGTTGGCCATGATCTCAAACTGAACCGCATTCATCAATTGGTAGACCTCTTGCATCTTGGGGTGCTCCAGCGCATCCGCATAGGCCGTCACATCGTCATCCGAAAACGCCTGATACGTAAAGGCCGCGCTCGATAGGGCGCTGATCTGGATGCTGCGACGCAGATCGCCCTCTTGGGATTTGAACCTTTCTCGCAGATCACCCTCTTCCATCTGTAACTCAATCACCCCCGCTGCCGCGGCTGCCATCAAAAACCTGACCTGAACCTCTTGAATGGCGCGGATCGCCGCATCTTGTGAACCTGTGGCACTATTCAGCCGCTTGAGTTCTTCCAAACGCGGCGATCCGATCTGCACCAACCCCGCGACAATCGCCGCACCGCCTTCGTCCTTAAGCGCATCGTCTTCTTCGAGGTGCGATGCGTTTTCTGAGGCCACCAACCGCTGCCCCAAATCCGACGCATAAAAATCGACCGCATGCACCAAAACATCATCGTCCAACGTTTGCGATAAAATATCCAACGCCATCGCGTGCATTTGTTCAGTGTCAAACACATCCTCAACCAGCCGCGTCCACTCAGAGCCGAAATCGTCAGCCTGCAACCCAATCATGCTGGGTGCGGTTTCTGCCGATAGTTTGATACTGTCCAAGGCCACATCAAACCCGGTCACTTCCAAAAACGCGTCGAGCCGGTCCAGATCCGTTGCGCGCACAGGTCCCACCGCCGCAAGCATCACCAGCGTTGCGATCACACATCCCGCACAGTATTTCATGAAAGCGGCCATAGGGGTCTCCTTGTTTCTGCGCCGAACCATTCGTCCTAGGTGCATAGGTTAGGGTTTTTGGGTTACGGGGCAATGAAATTTCTCGTGTGATACCGCAAGAGGCCATTCGCCTCTTGTCAGGGCGCCCAAAGCCGACTAAACGCGCCCCACCAGACCCCCGCGGAGAGGTGCCGGAGTGGTCGAACGGGGCGGTCTCGAAAACCGTTGAGCCTTCACGGGTTCCCAGGGTTCGAATCCCTGTCTCTCCGCCATTTTTTCTAAATCAGGGATATCGTCTTCCGATCTGCAAGGCCAATATACGCCCATGATATACCGGCTTGTCCCTCCCATCAAAACACAGTGTCCTCTATTGTCGATAGCTGTTGCCTATGATGTTGCGCGGGCGTCTGTATTCGGGCGTGAAAACACGCCAAACCACATCTAGCATACGGCCCGAACGGGCGCGACGGGCCCGGATTTAGCCTAGCCCAGCGGTGTCGTTCTGTGTATCGCTCGCGCCAGCTACAAACAGCCTGAAACGAGTGAAATCCTGTGATGACCCCCAACACCGCCGCGCAACCGCTTTTGACACACCAACCGCATGACGGCGCGGAGGCGAGCGATTGGGTCGCTTGGTATTGGTCCGATTTGTTGCCCGCGTGGGTCGAACGTGCCCGTGACCCCGATGGTCCGGGGTATTTCGATCTGCTCGACGAGACCGGCCAACCGGATCTCGCCCGCAAATCAGTGCTGGCGCAAGCGCGGCTGTTGTTTACCTTTTCGCACCTTGCGCTCTTGTCGGGCAACCCTGCGCATCTTGCGGCGGCAGCCGTTGCACACGACGCGCTTGCGGCTTTTCGCAAACCTTCGGGCTTATACCGGCGCTGCGTGACCCAAAGCGGCCAACCCACCGGCAACGCCGAAGATGATTACGCGACCAGCTATGATCAGAGCTTTATTATCTTGGGGTTGTCCACCTGGGGCAAACTGCACCCATCCGAACAGACAGACCCGGCACTAGAGGCCATCTGGTGCGCGATTGAAACGACCTTGATCGACCCTGCCACCGGTCTTTTGCTGGAACATGACAGCCTGGATGACCCCGCAGACAACGCGGCCCCTGCGCGGGCGCAAAACCCGCATATGCATCTTTATGAAGCCACCCTTCAGGCGTTTGAAATGACCCAAAACGCAGTGTGGTTGGAACGTGCCAAAACCATGCGCGCGAAAGGTCTGGAATTTTTCTTTGACACCGACAGCGGCACCATCACCGAATTTATCGCCCCTGATTTGTCCATCTTGCCCGGACGCGCGGGGCAGCGCCGCGAGATCGGCCACCAATGCGAATGGGCGTGGTTGTTGCTGCGTGAAGTCGACCTTGGCGGTAACCCGGATATGGCGGCAGTTGCGGCGCGCTTGTTAGCATTTGCCGATGATCACGGCTTTGCGCAGGGGGGCGTGATGCAGGGCCTTGCCTTTGATGCAGTATCGGCAGACGCAGATTGGCGCGAGGACCGGTTTTTGCTGTGGCCCCAGACCGAAGCGCTGAAAACATATGCGGTTCGGGCCACTGACAAGATCCATGCGGACAATGCGCGCCGGCTGACGCTGTCGATGTTTCGCCACTATTTTGCGGACCGGACGGCCTTTGTGAACCATCTTGACGACACCGGCGCGGTTTTGTGGCCCGACGCGCTAAGCCGTCTTCACTATCATGTGGTGCTGGCTTTGACCGAAGGCGCGCGTGCAGGGCTTTGGGCGACCCCCACCTAAGGCTGCGGTTTGCAAAACATCCCGGTATGGCGCGGCCTTTTGCGTAAATACCGAAAGCCCCCCGCAAGCCTGCTGCGGGATCAAAAAACCGTCATTGTTCTTCCTTAACGCAATATTTCAAAACAGCGGACGAATTAATCATTTGCTAAATACACCTTAACGTTGAAAATGGTCCCATAAGAACACGACACAAAACCAAGGGGACAAGAAATGACAACTAAATTGGTGATTGGCCTGGATGGGGCGGGATCGGGAGATCGCGCACTAGACTTTGCCAGCGACCTCGCGACGCGTCTGGAAAACTGCGAGTTATTGGTGGCCTATGTCATCGAATGGTCGCCCTTTTCGTTCCAAACGGCCGAAGAAAACGCCGAACGGCACAAACGCCGCGAAGAAGAGATCTCGACCGCGCTGGAGCGTATCGTGACCCCTGCCGTCGACGCCTTAACGCAAAAAGGCATGGCGGCGCGCGGTGTTGTGCGCCACGGCGATGTGGCCCAAACGCTCAACGCTATTTGCGAAAAAGAAGGCGGGCACCAGATCATCGTGTGCCGGTCATCCGAGGGCGGCATCACCAAACGTATATTTGGCAGCTCAACGGCCAATCTTGTGATGAGCGCAACTGTACCGGTCACGGTCATTGGATAAGGGGATGGACACTATGAAATTGATAAAAACAGGCGCCATCGCGGCGACGGCCATGGGCGCCGCACTGCCCGCATATGCACAAGAGGCACTAACGCTCGACCAACGGGTAAACGCGGTGTTTGCGGATTTTACGGGCCCCTTCGTGAGCCTGATTTTCGCCCCCCTGCCCGGCACCAGCTTCCCGTGGATCGTGTTGTGGTTGGTTGTGGCCGCGTCGATCTTTACGATCTATTTCTCGGTGGTGCAGCTGCGCTACTTTGGCCATGCGATTTCTTTGGTCAAAGGGGATTATTCTGACCCTGACGACGCCGGCGAAGTCAGCCATTTCCAAGCCTTGGCCACCGCGCTGTCGGGCACGGTTGGTTTGGGTAACATTGCCGGTGTGGCCGTTGCGGTTGGCATCGGTGGTCCGGGCGCTACGTTCTGGATGATCTTGGCGGGCCTGCTGGGCATGGCGTCCAAGTTCACCGAATGTACGCTGGGCGTGAAATATCGCAATGAATACCCCGACGGCACCGTCTCTGGTGGCCCGATGTACTATATGAAAAAAGGGTTTCAAGAGCGCGGGCTGCCTGGTGGTGGTCTTTTGGCGATCTTGTTCTCGATCTTCTGTATTCTGGGCGCTCTGGGCGGTGGGAACATGTTCCAAGCCAACCAAGCACATGCGCAGATCACGCAAATCACGGGCGATTACCCTGGCTGGATCACGGGCATTATCTTTGCCGCTGTGGTGTTTGCCGTTATCGTCGGTGGGATCAAATCCATCGCGAAAGTGACCGAAAAGATCGTGCCGTTCATGGGTATCTTGTACGTCGGTGCGGCGTTGATCATTCTGATCGTCAACTATGACCAAATCGGTTGGGCCTTTGGTCAGATCTTTGCCGGTGCGTTTACCGGTTTGGGTGTTGCGGGCGGCTTTGTCGGCGCGTTGATCCAAGGCTTCAAACGGGCGGCGTTTTCCAACGAAGCGGGCGTTGGCTCTGCGGCCATCGCGCACTCTGCTGTGCGGACCAAAGAACCCATCACCGAAGGGTTTGTATCCCTGTTGGAACCGCTGATCGATACGGTCGTGATCTGCACCATGACGGCGCTTGTGATCACCATTTCCGGCCAGTTGATCTTCGACGAAGCAACGGGTCTTTACGTGCTGAACGAAGCAGGTTCGGCCATTGCGACCGTGGGCGGTACAGGCGGCGTTGCACTGACATCGGCAGCCTTCGGCAGCTCGATCAGCTGGTTCCCGTTTGTGCTGGCAATCGCGGTTGTGCTCTTTGCCTTCTCGACGATGATCTCGTGGTCGTACTACGGGCTCAAGGCATGGACGTACCTATTTGGGGAAGGCAAAGCCTCTGAACTGACGTTCAAGGTGATCTTCTGCATCTTTATCGTGATCGGCGCCGCGGCCAGCCTAGGCCCAGTGATCGACTTCTCAGATGCGGCGATCTTTGCGATGGCAGTGGTGAATATCACCGCACTGTACTTCCTGATGTCAATCGTGCGCGAAGAACTGAAGTCGTATACGGCACGTCTGAAGTCTGGCGAAATCAAGAAGTTCGCCCACTAAACACGACCCCAAGGCGGCGCCTGTCGCCTTGGGACCTCACTGGCGGCAGGCGTATCCTGCGCAATAGACTGCACCCGGTCGCAGCCCATTCCCTGAAAAAATCCGATTGCCAACCTCGCGCCCAACCCGACCGCGCGTGGTGTTGCCGGAAACAGGATATTATAGGCCCCGTACAACACCGCCAAAATTAGGGACAGACCCCCAATACCAAAACAACTGTTCAAGATGTCGGCGGATGACGGCCCCAAAGGCCGTTTATGGTGCACCGGAGGGGAACAACCTAGAACCATCTGAGTGCGTCCGTGTCCTTGAAGAATTAGAGAACTGGAGTGAGGTTCTCAAGGCTGAGCCGGACGTTATTCACAGGCTAGCCGCTTTTGCCGATGCCGCGTCAGCTGATGCGGATGGGCATAAATCCTCGCCTCCTGCGACTGATCTGCCGGGGCTTGAACCATGAGCGCTGGTGTCGGCACCAAGGCCGGACAGGCAACGGCGGGTTTCAATGACGTTGCCGCTGCCGTTGTAACGACAGACAAACGTCGTGATCGCTCTCCGCTCACATTGCGGCTTACGGCGGAGGAACGGAAGAGGTTAGAAGAACTGGCGGCGGGCATGACCTTGAGTGCCTATGTGCGCGCTTGTGTGTTCGGCGCTGAGGCAGCGAAGCGCAAGCGGCGGCCCAAGGATGCGGTTGAGGACAAGAAGGCGGCAGCGGAGGCATTGGCTTTGCTGGGACAATCGCGGATGGCGAGCAATCTCAACCAGCTTGCCTATCATGCCAATGTTGGCGCGTTGATCGTTGGCGAACAGGAAAAGGAGGATATTGCAGAAGCCAATGCCCATTTGCTGGCTATTCGCACATTGCTTGTCAAAGCTTTGGGCAAATCACGATGATCCTTGAGGGCAATGCACGCGGCTACGGTGCTGAACTGGCGCGGCATTTGTTGAACATGCGCGACAATGATCATGTGCAGGTGCATCTGCTCGACGGGTTTCTCGCCGATGATCTCGCGGGCGCATTTGAGGAAACCGAGGCAATCAGTCAGGCCACCCAATGTAAGAAATATCTGTTCTCGCTATCGCTCAATCCGCCACCGGACGCATCTGTGTCCGTCGAAGCCTTTGAGGACGCCATTGCCAAAGCCGAGACGGCGCTGGGATTGACGGGGCAACCCAAAGCCGTGGTGTTCCACGAAAAGAATGGGCGGCGGCATGCCCATGCGGTCTATTCGCGCATTGATGGCGACCAGATGAAGGCGATCCAATTGCCGCATTTCAAGCGCAAGCTGATGGCGGTGTCGCGCGAGCTGTATCTGGAGCATAGCTGGGACATGCCGCGCGGGTTTGACGATAGACAGCAGCGTGACCCAAATCGCTTTACCCACGCCGAGGCCGGGCAAGCCAAACGGGCCAAGCGGAATACCGTCGCGCTCAAGAAAATGTTTCGGGCGTGCTGGGATGGCGCAGACAATCAGCAGGCCTTTGCAGCAGCACTTGCCGATCAGGGATATGCCCTCGCCCGGGGAAATCGACGCGGGCTGGTGGCGGTCGATGCCGATGGCAAGGTCTGGTCACTATCGCGGTGGTGTGGCGTCAGGCCAAGGGCACTGGCGCAGAAGATCACCAACATTGAGAAATTGCCTGCGGTGGATGCGGCGCAGGCGTTGGCACAGACATTGCCTGCGCAGGCTCCCCCACCTCAAACCGATGTAAAAACCAAAGCGCTTGCCGCATTGGTCGCGCAGCAACGTGCCGAACGGGCCGACCTTGTTTCACAGCAAAGGCTGGATGAAGCCGCGCGGCTGGCGCAAAGGCCCAAAGGGTTGCGGCTTGCTTTCATGAAGATGACCGGGCGTTTTGATGCTTATGTCGACCGTTGTGCGCGGCAGGCGGCTGCGACGCAGGCAGCGGCGCGACGGGCACAACAGGATTTGATTGATCGCCACCTTGCCGAGCGCCGGGCACTCATGCCCGCACCCGCTCGTACGCCCTCGCAACACCGCCTGGAGATCAAGGCCGAGCCATCAGGGCTGACAAGAGAGCGTTTGATCGCCAAGCCAACGCTGATTTTGGACGCGCTGTCCAAAACGCGTGCGGGTTTTACGCGGACGGACACGTTGCGGGCGCTGTCGCGCTGGATCGACGATCCGCAAACCCTGAGCCAAATTGTGGACGGCGCATTAAAGTCACCTGAGGCTGTTCGGCTGTCGAGCGACAAGCAACCCCTCTATACGACGCGCGACTATCAAAAAGCCGAGACGGAACTGCATCAATCGGCTGCGACACTCAGCACAAGCAAGACGTCTCCGGTAACGTCATCACACATTAGCTCGGCTCTGGCAGCCAAGAACCGAGACATGCGCCGTGCCTTTGGCGGCGCGCTGAGTGCAGAGCAAGAGGCCGCTATTCGTCATGTGACCGGGCCAGAACGGCTCGCCAATGTGGTTGGTCTGGCGGGGGCTGGCAAAAGCACCATGCTGGAAACCGCCGCCGATGCTTGGCGCAAACAAGGCGTCACCGTTCACGGCGCAGCCCTCGCGGGCAAAGCAGCGGATGGATTGCAGGAGGCCTCTGGCATTCAAAGCCGCACGCTCGCGTCTTTGGAATTGTCATGGGAGAACGGACACGCCCCGATCAAGGCGGGCGACGTGCTGGTGATTGATGAGGCAGGCATGATCTGCACGCGGCAAATGGCGCGGATCACGTCCAGGATCAACGATATCGGAGCCAAACTGGTGCTGGTCGGCGATCCCGAACAATTGCAACCGATTGAGGCAGGGACGCCGTTCAGGGACGTCACGCAAGCGCGTGGTGCTGCAAAACTGACCGAAGTGCGGCGTCAAACGCAAGACTGGCAGCGCACAGCGACACAGGACCTAGCGCAGGGCGATACGGCAAAAGCTGTTGAGACCTACCGACAGGCAGGCGCGGTTTCCGAACATCTCAAACAGGATGAAGCGATTGAAGCGCTGGCAGAACGGTTCGCCATGGATGCGCTTTCAGACGATGCAAGCGGTCGCCTCGCTCTCGCGCATAAACGGCGCGATGTGCATGCCCTGAACCAAGCAATCCGCACCGCCCTACGGGATGAGGAGCAGCAAGCGGGCGACGTCCTGCTGCAAACCGAAACAGGCAAACGCGCCTTTGGTGCAGAAGATCGGATCGTCTTCATGCGCAATGACAAAGAGCTTGGGGTGAAAAACGGCATGCTTGGCACTGTGGCCAAAGCCGCTGACGGCAAAATTTCCGTCACGCTGGACGGAGAGGATGAATCCACCATCACATTCGACCCGCGCAGCTACCGCCACTTCGACCATGGCTATGCGGTGACCATCCACAAGTCCCAAGGGGCAACAGTCGATCAAGCCTATGTCCTTGGCTCACGATCCATGGACAAACACCTCGCCTATGTCGCACTGACGCGGCATCGCGAAGGTGTGCAGCTCTTCGTCAGCAGCGAAGATCGCCCCAAATGGACGCATCACAGGCAACAAACGCCGCAGCGAAACCGGACCCGTGATGGGCCGTCACTGGGATAGCCTGCGTCATGTTACAATAGTGATGATGCAACAGAAGCCGACTTTCGCTGCCTGTCAGATGAACTCACAGGTCGCGGGCAGTGCCGCTGTTCGGAGTAGCCAAGCAGATGGCCGCAGCCAGCCCAAAGCGGAAGCACTGCCGTTGACACGCTTCCGCAATAGATGACCTTCGTCCTTGAATTGTAAACTGGTAAGTTACGTGGCCTTCGGTCATTCGCCGTGGATCAACCAGTGTCTGCTGTCACTTGTTCAATAATTTGTCCGGCAACTGCTAAATCTTAGTGATGTGCAAAATTTTAAGTTACTGAATTAATTGGAATTTTTTTGATAGTCAATCCACCCAGAATATCACATAAAATAGGTATTCTGTTAAACCGCTGCAACACAAGCAGATTTTTGATTAACTTGAACTAGTTATAACATATAAACTTAAGGTATGCGGATGTTACCAAAGTACATTAAAATCTGCGGCCTTCTTGTATTGACAGCCTGTTCAACAGGTTCAGTGGCACCAAAAGAAATCGACATTCAAACTGGACGGATCAATCCAACTTTTCAGAAGGCTTACTTCAAAAACGCACCCCGTTCTTGTGTTGAAACGATAACAAATAATAGTCGATTGTTAGCCCCTACGATCAACACTATTTTCCTTCTACAAACAGACATCATGTCTCCATCACAAGTACCCTTAGGAGGGATTGCAGAAACAGTTTTCCAAGGTAGCGCCAGAGTTAATATTGAAAACTATGCGAGATACATAATAGAGTTGAGCGGAGGGCTGCGGGAAGATTCTTTGCAATTGTTAGACAAACTCAATCGCTTGGAAGCACGCTGCGAAACCGATTCATATCTTAATACTAAAGAAGATGTCGAGTTGCTTCGAAAATGGCCCGCAGGTACTAACTACCCAACTACCTTTGGCACTTTCGTTTCGAGAGACGCCGAACTCCAACGGAGTTTACGATTAATGCAAAGCAGTGCATCAAAAACTTCATGGGCCGAAAGTTTTTATAGCGACGTACGTCATCAGATAATGGTTCTATTACCGTCGAACGGAGGAACTTCGAATAGGAATGTGCCATCCCCAAAAATAGTTCGTCCAGAGGATATCCCCTCACAGCCCAATGCTCCAGATTTGACCGATTCAGAAAAGAGTATGACCGCTGATTTAAGAAAGTATCGTGAATTGTGTCTGTTCCGACCGTTTGAAGAGTGTGTTTTGTAAAATTGATCACCCATCACATGATTTCTGTGCCGGGGAATAATGACTCTTTAGCGTTCTGGTATTCTGCGCTGCCGCTTGAAGCCACATCTGACCCCTGAATTTTTCGTCCTTTCCGAACTGACCGTCACAATGTAGCTTAGACAACGCTGCCGCAGCCTGCCCACCTATTCTTGTGTTGCATTGAGCCGCTGCCTCAAGGTTTCGGCGGACGATTGAAAGGTTCGCCTCGCCCTTTTCCATTTCCTTGAAACCTATTGTAGCCGCATCGCCACATGACCGCACTTTGTCTTCCAGAAAATCGCGAACGTTGGCTGCGGGTTCGACGAACACCACGGTTCCTAAAACTCCAAATATCATCCCTACGATACCGCTTACAATATGACTACTCATCATCCTCCTCAGGTGGTATATCAGCTATCTATCTCTATTAATCCCTACGGGCTCTCAGCACAATAGACTGGTCTACTACCCGACACAATTATCTGTTCTGTTGAGTGTTTTGCCCCAAATTTCGTCAAGGCGGACTTTCGTGCAACATACAGCATTCGTCATATTGAGCTCCTGACATGCCGATCTTGACCCTTGGAATGGGCTCTGCCCCAGCATTCGCCGTATATTCCACCAATGGCTGCAATGCATTACTGCCGTCATTCCTTCCCATCAGGTCGCCAATGACCTGATAGAAACGCGGAGCAGACCATATGGTCTGTCCGCTTTTTTTTGGGAGCATTATTTCGACCATTTAGGATCAATCTGCACCAGTTTCCCGCGCAATTCCGTATCGACATAAACCTCAATCACCCGCCGCACAAAACCTGCTGTATCCATGCCGCGCTCTGGCGTTACGGTCACGCCTAAGAAACTGCGGTAGCCTGTTTCGCTGAGGAATGGTTTGTCTCGAAGCGCGGCACGGGCTGCGAATCCCAAAAACGGCATAGCTGTTGCGCCAATGCCGAACATGCCGCCCATGTCGATGCGGGCGGTCATGCCTGCGGCTTCTATCTCAAAGTAGCCGCTTTGCCCCCAGAGCGGCACTTCGCCGTTCGGCGCACGCGCCAGCGTATCCAACCGACACCCCGGTGCATCGTCTCCCGCCAGAATGCCGGGTTTGCCTCCGTTGAGCTTCGTTGCCAGTAAATGTGCGTCATTCCTGATCGCAAGGGCGCCGTCAAAATCCGTTGCCAACATAGCGGCGTGATGCTCGTTGATCTGGTTGCGATGGAACACCAGCGCGTCTTCCCACGTATCGGGCAAATGCGCGGTTTCACGGGCAAAGATGCGGGCAGCGTTGTCTGCCGCCGCATCCTGCAAGAGGACATCAAATCCGAGCTGATCTTGTTTGCTCATATCACCTCTCCTGTGATGGAGATTATTCGCATGTTTTCAATGCTCTGCCCTCGTTCGCTGCAAAACCGTTGAAGTTCTATTTGAGCCTCGGCTTGTGTCGCGAACTCGACAGGATGCGACACGCCGCCCGCGTCAATATCGGTCCATGTATTCGCCCAACCATCGACGAATGAAAATGTTTGAATGCTATAAGTCATTGTAATTCCTTTCTTCCAATTCTCTAAGCGACTTGCTCTGCTTGGAATCGACTAACGCCCGCAAGACGCGCCTGCGCGGTGCGCACATGTGCCGCGTCAATGTCGATGCCGAGATACGCCCGCCCGTCAATGCCGCCGCAACGGATGTGCTGCCCGACCCGCTGAATAGGTCACACACCAGATCGCCTTGCTTGGAAAAACACCGAATAAGCGGCGCAAGAATATCCACGGCCTTTTCTGTCGGGTGGCTGCGATTGCCCGAATAGACCCAATCCATGACGCTTGGCAGCGGATGCGCGGGCTTGGCGGGGTTGCCCTTGGCCAAGACATACGCGCTTTCATGACGGTATTCGGTAAAGCCCTTGCGGGAGGCATATTGTTTTTGCCAAATGATCTGGCTGACGATGCGAAGCCCTGCGGCCTCCCAAGCGGCGGTGAATTGCGGCAAGGCTGACCAGCCCGCAAAACACACCGCGTAGCTGTCGCGCTTCATCGCCCGCGCCATCGGGGCGAAAACGGGCATCACACCGCCCGCGTTGTCATCGTTTTGCAAACTGCGGCCCGTGCGGTCGCGGTAGTTCACCAAATACGGCGGATCGGTCACCACAAGGTCAATGCTGCCCTCTGGGAGTTGTTCTAACACTTTGGCGGAATCGCCCTCAATAATCTGATTCATCTGCATTTTTTCGTCCTTTCATGGGATCGGGGTTGCGCATGCAACCCTTGGCCCTCGCCGAGAGCGGGGGTGCAAACGGCGCGGAAAATCGGCGAAAGGATCTCTTCGTCATTGGGGGAACCGCTTGCGGGGGAACCGACGACGAAAGATGCTGTTCGATCTATTTTATGCGAAGTGCGCCCGGGGCAGCGCCCCAAGCCCATGACGCAGCCCGCTGCGGCACCTGTAAAGATGCGAGGCGGCAGCCGACCGCGCAAAGGACCGACGCCGCATGGCCGAAACCACCAAGGGAAACGGGTGGGTTTGGTTCACGAGGGCCTGATCCGCGCCAGCGGATGCGCCCACACTTGTCTCATACCGTCGTACCTAAATTTGCGAGATTACAGTCAAATATGATAAACTATTGGCATTACTCGAAATTATGGAGACGCATGGAAACCGAGCTGACAGATAAAGATAAGGCCAAGATCGCAGACGCCCGCTGGCGCGAGGATACAGATGATTTCCAAAACGCCATTGCCGGGCGTGATACGGGACGTCAAATGCGCTTTGGCGGCCAGACCCGCGATGCAGAAAACGCGGAGCGCAAGAAGAGCGAACGCGCATATCAAGATGCGCTGGACCGCCTGCTGCAAGACCCCGCGTATCGGGCGCTTTACGAAGAACTCGGCACCCGTCTGTCAGAGGCAGAACGCAACGCCGATCAAACCATCGCGGCGATTGAGACCGCCCTGGAGGCCGTCGAAGACGAAATTGCTGACATGGAAACGAACGCCGCCAAAGGACCGGACGGCGCGCCTGTGTTCCGCACCGCTGACGGACGCGTTGTGAACGCCGATGGCGAAGAGCTACCGCCAGAGATTGCCGAAGGCATTCAGTGGCCACCCAATGCCCCAAGCGCGGAGGATTACTTTGACGCCAAAGGCCGCCACGACGCGTTGATTACCAGCCTCGATGATTGGCGCAAATACCGCAACGACACGTTGGGCGGCATCAGGGATCGCCATGAAGATCGTGGCAATCCAATGACCAAAGACGAAATCGGAGATGCGTTGGAAGAGATCGACTCTGCGCGCCCCGATACCGTTGCTCTTGAAGCGTCGACAGTGTCAGCCGAGGCGGAAATCACCGTCGGCCCTGTTGCGTTCCCCACCATCGGCGGCTGATGCGCCTTAGTTGAACGTACCGCATTCATTTTCCAATAGGATCACCAAGACGGAGCTTGGGTGAAAATCTTGGTACTCTCCGATTGTCTGCACCACCTGATCAAATGCAGCGTCCGACATACCAGTTCCATCAAAGAAAGCGCCCGCGATGCATGCGTTCATGTCCGGCTTGATCCGGGATGCAATCGTTGATGCCATCACCAGCTGAGCGCTGATGTAGCCGCGTTGATCGGCATTTGACCAAGTCAGAAACGTCTTACCCGTAAACTCTTGCGCCGCTGAAACCTGTGGACAGACCAGCGCCGCCGCAAGTGCGATCTTCCGCATCCCACCCCAAAATGTTCCAATCAAAACCGAAGGTTATTGACTATGGAGGATATGTGAAACGCGACAAAAAGCAAGCCACGCGAAACGCTGGGAAATCAAAGGCTCGGGATGCGAGCGACAAGAATGGAGAGACGAAATGGCGAGATGTCAAAAACCTTCCTTTTTGCCAGCGAGAAACGCCCATGGAGCTTTGGCCACAGCCACTTTCTCAGACCAAAGGCGCGAGCCTGCTGGGGTACGCGCGCGTCTCAACCGACGACCAACGGCTCGACATGCAGTTCGACGCGCTGACCCGCGCCGCCTGCACACAGGTCTACTATGATCACGGCGTGTCGGGCGCAAAAGCTGCACGCCCCGGCCTAGACGAACTGTTGGACGCCCTACAAGCGGGCGACACATTGGTGGTCTACAAGATGGACCGCCTCGGGCGATCCGTACTTCATCTCGCCGATCTGCTGACCCGGTTAGACAAAGACGGCGTCCACTTTTGCTCGCTCACCGAAGGCATCAACACCGCCACCCCGGGCGGCAAGCTGGTCTTCCACATCTTCGCCGCCATAGCCGAATTCCACCGCGATCTCATCCGCGAAAACACCCGTAACGGGCTGGCAGCGGCGCGCACACGTGGGGCAAGGCTGGGACGTCCGCCGAAGCTGAGTGTTGAGGATGTCGTAGAGGCCCACCGCCTGTTACACCAAGAAGGGTGGTCAGTTGCGAGCCTGCTGGAACGGTTCGAAGTTTCCGAGAGCACCTTGCTGCGCGGGCTTAGACGCTTGGTTTGAGATAAATTGTCGTAGTATTGTGTCTTCAAAACGCGGACCAAATATTCGTCTACCGCCTCAGCGAAAGGTATCAGGGCGGTGTCCTGATATTTGCCGCAGAGCCATTTTTTAGATTGCACCGTCAATAGAGAGACATTCGATTAGTGATGGGGCTGTAGTCCGCATAGCAAACGCCCGGGAGCGCGGTATCGAGCGTTTGCGAATAAGGAATCTTGGGGAAATGGTCAGTCCTAAAATCCGATTTCGACGTCCGTGCCCACAGTGATAGTTGGCGAAATGATAGCAGAGATATCGGTGTGGAGTGTCACGCTCTGATCTTGGGTTTTGATCGACACGACCAAGGCATAACGCGTCTTTTTGTTGCAGACTTTCGCATCAGCGCGGCCGCGCCACCATCCGCCGACCGGCTTGATACAAAGCACATCCCGCGTTAGCAAATGCGCAGCCGGGCCCGACCATTCATCACTGTGCAAAGAACCACAGGAAATCGAGTCTGGCCCAAACCGCCAATTACCGTCATCGCTCCCCGATGGCGGCTTATCGAAACGGTCTGCACGTTCAGCGACGTTCACCCGCTTTTTGAAATTAGTCAGAGTTTCGTTTCGCCGTTTGAGATCAAAGCGAAGACCGAAAGACTGATACCTGTACGCATCTAAAGTTGAGAGTGCGCCAGGGTTAGGTTCCACAAAATACGACAAAGTGATCTTCAACTTAACTTCTTTGTCACCCAACAGTTCAAGTGCCGCAGCTGGCCAAGGAAGATCATAGTAATGGCAATCCTTGAAGCTTCTTCCCCCGGAAGATGTATATGGCTGGATCTCACTTTGCGCGACTAGCGCGAGATGGTTCTCGGCCGATGCAGCCGCACGTTCAAAAGTTGGCACGCCATAGCCGAAGTGACGTAATAATGCGGCGGCATCCGTCTTCCCAAGTGGGTCGAGCACACGGCGCATTTTATCTGTCCATTCAGCGCCATGCACCAAAAGTCCACGAATGGTTTCCGGCCAATAATCAGGATGGCGCTCCATCAACCGTGCTGCAAGACGCGAGGCTTCTGCAGTTGCCGCACTGGTCGCGCGAAAAGCTGTCAGTGGTTTGCGGCCAACATCGGGCCCCGAAGTCAGGACAGACAGAGAATTTGTGTCAACGGCAGTCAGCTCCATCGGATCAACAGCGCGGTTGCCAGCTTCCATGACAATGTCAGGCTTGTAGGGGCTACGACCTTTCGTCCAAAGGGTCGAAGACCTTGTGTAAGGGCTGAGTTCACCCGCATCAGACATCGGTTTGTAGTCCGCAAGCTCAGGCTCTTGAATGTCGATCTTATCTGTATAGCCACCCACAACCAGCGCGTTCCAGGCCTGTGCTGGATCCTCGATGGCAAGTGTGTCAACGGGTTTGACATCCCGCATCATAATAGGGTTCGGTGCGTTTCCCGCTGAAATGACGAAAAGCCTTCTGGGAGCCTGCTCCCCACCAATCGTTACACCAGCGGCCTCTTGATCAATGGCTGCACTCCAAGTAGTTGGTTGAATGCCTGAAACACCGTCATTCGTCACCGCCATGCAGAATACACGCCGCCGATCTGGATGGTTGGCTTCCGCAATGCTTACTGCTGATTTTGTAACAGATCCATAAAACCGCTCTTCGGTTGCTGCGACACCAGACGGTGGTAAAATCTTGATGGACTCTAAACGGTGACGCAGTTCGTAGGGAATAGATGACCCAAGGCGAAATGTGAGATCACCATGTAGGGCCAACCCAGCCATCTGTGTTCCGTGACCCGGGAAAGGGCCGCTATCGTCAACGCCCCATGACCTTACAACAGCATCCTGTTCGTTTGCCGCAAGTGCGGGTTCAATAAGGTTGTGAGCCCGGTTCACACCACTATCAAGCAGACATACACTTGGTGCGTCTGAGACAGGCCACTGCACCCGACTTGCGAGATCGTCCGTCCACACAACCTGCTCATCGTCGTCCAGAGTATCAAGAAAGAAAGTCGGATTATCAGTTGCCCGTCGCAGCTCCATAATCGCAAATCGTCCAAACAGCATGATCTCAATCATCGTGCGGTTGGCATAAACAGGAATTACCACATGCTCCGGGAATTGCAGGCGCTGATCCACAGCCGCACAGCGCGCATCTAACTGTTCAGCAAGTTGTTCCAGCTCGGCTTCCGCGCTCTTAACGCACCAAACCTCCCACCACATCCAATGTGTTGGATCATCCGGGAGCGCAGCAGGGTCGTCGGTCCAGAACGTTTCAAGACGCGCTTGGCGAAAACTCTCAATCGGATCGACAAAGCTCTTCTGAGGCGGATTGCTTGTGTCTTCTGCTAAAGGCCCAGTGTGATATTCTTCTAAAACATGCGCCAAAACTGCGCGTGCTTCGTCTGGAACGAAGAGGCCAACAACTTTATTTTCAGCGGCGTCTAGTTGGGCAGCCAGCGGTCTTATACCAGATGTTTTACGCTCAAGTTTATCGGCAACACCGCCGCGTTTGAGTTCCACTTCGAGGAATGCGCCCTTGACCGGTTCGATGCGTGGGTCAATCGGTCGACTATCGTCAAAACCCCTGAGAGCTGTTGCCAAATCGCCGCGCAACTTACCGCCGTGGACCGTTCGATCGCGCGGTTGCTGCTGTCCAGGGAAACGATCGTTGGAAGCCTTGTAATCGTTCCGCGATCTACGACTAATAATGTCGATATGCTCTAAATTATATCTTGAAACCATTTGCTACTCTTAAGAGTTTATATTCACCGCTCCAAATGCGTCACGCATCGCCTTGCGGTCATCGAGGCGGTGTAAAATGTCGTCGGTTGTCACTTTATTGCGCTCATTCAGAATAGCGGTCTTCACCGCTTCTTCGATTGCGCGCGCAATTTCGGACTGGCTGAAGCCTTGAGCAGATCCAATAATTTTCTTCCAAGCCAAATTGGGGTACTTCATTGGCCGCAAATTCGCTTTGATAATCGCTTTGATCTCGTCGTCCGATGGTGGTTGAAACTCTAAGACCAAATCAAATCTGCGCAACAATGCCGGATCTAAAAGATCTGGATAGTTCGTAGCGCCAACAATCAAACTGTCAGTGCCATTCGGCTCCTCCATAAACTGCAAAAATGAGTTGAGTACTCTACGCATCTCGGCAACATCGTTTTTGGCACCGCGATGACCGCCCAATGCATCAAACTCGTCAAAAAGGTATACACCCCTGTGCCGCGCAGTTTCATCAAAAGCCAGTCGAAGCTTCGCTGCCGTTTCACCCATATATCGGGTGATTAGGCTTTCGAGGCGGATAACAAACAAGGGCAAACGCAAAGCCCCTGCCAACGCTTCAGCGGTCATCGTCTTGCCAGAGCCAGGAGGACCAACGAACAACACGCGTCTACTTGGCGTCTTCCCATGTTCGCGCAACCAATCACGCTTATTCTGCTGTAGCACGACGTCATCAATACGAGTTCTCAACTTCGAGTTGAGCATGACATTGTCCAGATCGTGCTCAAAGCTGCGCAGTTCAATAAGGTCCGCGAGATCCCCCCGGGGCGATGCAAACGGGACGGCGACCGATGCACCTTTGCCGGACAACTCACGGGCCTTTTCAACGGCAGATCGCAGCTGCTCTGCAGTCGAACGTCGTCCTGATCGTGCTTCAGAGGCTGCGACTTGGAGAGCAATTGCATAAAATTGCTCATCGTCGCCATCGGCCCGGCTTTCAAGCATCGCGAGGATTTGCTTTGTGTTAGACATGCGACCCCCTCACTAAATGCTCTAAGTCGGTCAAAACCTATTTTGTTTCAAAGGCCTAATTTCTGCACCTTTGTATTTTCTTAAATGTAGTGTCGCAAAATAATTGCCCCTTGTCGACGGAAATCGCCTTGTTTTAAAGGCGATACATGCATTCTATTTTTCCGCGAGTTGCGAGATCGACCAACCCCGGATTTTGCGCTCGCAGCGAATGGTAGCAATGCGGGATGCGACCGCAGCATGGAAAGTGACTATATGGAAAGTGACTATCGAGTGCCCGCAATGGGGGCCGTTCTCGTCAAGCCGCCACTGCACTTTCGGGGGGATGCAACGGGGTTAACCCCTTGCCAAGATCGTTTTGGTATTACCAGAACACAGCTTGCCATCGTATTGTTCCCATCGTATTGTTCTGTATGAATAATCTTGAGGCAAGCAGTGGTTCTTATTGTGGGGCTTCAGCACAAAGCTCGCCATCGTATTTCTCGCCACACCTGCCCCAAAGATGGTGGAAACTGTCGACACACTTTATATCTCCTCCGAGCCGCATCACCGGGCTCTTAACATTTGGTATATTGCTGATGATTTCACCAATATGATACGATGCGCAAGGCAACAGAGATATCTAATACTGACAGCAATTTAGTGCGCATTCTAGTAGGATTAGTGATGAGTAACATCGAAGTTCAAAACACCGAACATCTCCAGTTGACTAATCTGCGATTGAAGTGGCTTAGCAGGCACGACTACTCTCTCGCGATCTTTCTTGTGATTGCGTCGTTTGCAATAACGCCTTTAGCAACGCTTTTTCTTCCAGTGCTTTTGCTTGTATACCTCATGATATCCTTCGAGGGTTTCGAGAAGGAAACTGAGCAAAAAATTAGGAAACACGCAAACCTAAGCAGGAGAATTTTTCTCCGTCAGTCCTTGAATACTGACCCTTGGATATTTTCAATTCCATACTTTTCGGTGTTGTTTTTACCAAAGGAATTCTTCGACAAAACCAATTCTAGCACTGTGGAAGTTGCACTGCGCCACGAGCTCATACACCATAAGCGCCACGATGGAGCACTTTTGGTTTGGTTTATTGCGACAAGTGCATTGCTGTTAATTGGATCGAGCCTAAATATAATCGCTTTGGCGAACGAATCCAAAGAACTCTACAATACGGTTAACACAGGCCACAATATATCGAAAGCTGACACCGCTTTTTGGATAGCACTAGGAGTAATCACTTGCTCAGGGGCACCATTGGGGTTGGAGAAGATAGGTTTAGTAAGGTTAAATACCAATGCGAAAAAAGTACTGACCGAAATTCTAATCTTTGCTGGCGGTGGATCTTTCTCTCAGTGGTTATTAAGGGAGTACGGCTTTTTATCAGACATGGCTGCACCGCTAAATAACCAAGCTTCGACGGAACAACTTTACCACACGTCCTGGTTTTGGACCGTTTCGATGGTAGTGCTTTTTAGCATCGCGCTAGCTATGGCCTTCAAAGTTATTCATCGGACTGAGTTCGTAGCAGATAACCTCGCCGCCCAAGAAAACTATGAAGATATCTTGGCGCAACTAGATCAGCAACAAAATAGCAAAATAAAGCACAACGCAAAAAACGGACTGGTAAAAGTTTTCAATTTCTTGGCGCACCCGAGTAATTCAGAACGCGCGAAGATGCTCAAAAGTAACTCCGGTCAATATACCACATATGACTTTGGATACGCATTTGTTTGGGCGTTCGCTGCTGGCTTGTGTATCCTATTTGCTTTTTTTGACGGGTATTCGACTTGGGGTTCTTGGGCCGTTGTGTTTGCAGACATTTCAGCATTTCTAGGTTGCATCATTTTCCTTCAATGCTGCGCGATATCTATCTCTGATATTCTTTTTGCGAACCAAACCTTCAGCTTTCTAAAGTCTTTACTGCTCACGTTGAGCTACATTCTAGGGTTTTCGGCATCGGTCACTTTGGTGTTATTTGTCGATTATTCTGTCTACCCTCAAGAAGGCTTGTCACTGACTGTTTACATTGGGATCGCGGTGATCACTGGAGCAGTTGCTCTAATCTTAATTTTTTTAAGTTGTTTGATATTTTCGCTTCTTAAGAGCAAAGCAGTACTGGTACGCTTACCAGCGCTTCTTGCCGGACCTTTGGCCTTTCTATGTGGATACACAATACATCCTGACACAATTTTTAGTACAAACCCAACGCTAGCAGTTCTTCTCACGTTTGGTATAGCGTCAGTTAGTATCGTTGTAATAAGTGTAATTTTGATCATCTTGCTTGTTGTGTTTAGAAGGGCAAGTAGCATTATTTCCTCTGCCTTTTAGAAAACGTAAATCTGTAAGGGCAATGTTTCAAAGCCCTGCGATTGACACCCATTCCATTAGCTCACGACTGATATATTCTGGACCATAGGTCTGCATCATCGCCCCGGCGCGACAGATATCGCTCCGTAGATCAACCTGTGGCACATCACACGCGCGTCGAGCGCTTGAGCAATTTGAAGGCTCCACGCACGCCGCGTCGGCCCAAACTGAAACTGTGGAACATAAAATCCAAACCCGCAAATTATCGTTATGAATGAGGGAGACTCAGGGAGCAGGTCAGATCGATTAAGGCGTTCAAATCCCAAACTTCTAGAGTAACATCAATAATGTCGCTAAAGTCTTCCATGATTGCGGCCAAAGAATCTAAAGTTTCGAATACCTCGGTGTCCGATTCAGAAAGATCTATCTGAACATCAACTATTGGGGCTAAACCAAACCCTAGAAAAGATGCCATGCCGCTTGTTATATTTAATTCAACGATGCCTTCAAGAGCAACAAACCTTTCGTCTAGATTCTTTTTTACTATGGAATTTAAGGGGGCAGCGCTTTCGGATGAGAACTTGATGAATCGCGTAGCTTGCGTCCTTAAGTTTTTTGACTCCGTTATGTTTCCATTTGCGCTAATTGTGGCAAGTGATTTCAAGAAGCGCCCTTGCGCTTTAGACTCATATGCTTCGACTCGATCAAGAATTCTTACAACACCCTTTGGTAGGGTCGAGTTTTCAAAGTTACAATTTACGAGTTTTGCGCCTGAGAAATCGAAATGAGACAGTTCTATACCTTCAAAGTTCATGCCCGATAAATCCGCATATTTGAAGTCGTTGGAAGGGTCTAAAGACAGAATATCGACAGCCTTTGCGAAGTCCAGATCGTCGCAAAGCTCAAGCGCTTCGATGTTTTCGCGATCTTCAATGGACAGGCAATCAAAGGGGTTTTTCAATTTTGGCAGGTCCATTGGTCTACTGATGAATACTCGCTTGGCAAATCTGTATCTCCCGTTTCATCGCATTAAGTGACCTCTTATTTAGTAGCACACAGATCAGTTTGTTGATCAGGTTGATGCGTTCTTCCTCACTCTCTTCCTCAGCCCTGTTCGTGGCAGTGTTTATCGATTTCACATCGAGATGGTAGCGCATTACCTCCGCCTCTATTTGGACGATAGCTTCCGCACCGGCTTTTGGCGCGACAATACAGATTACATCAGAAATCGCGTTTCCGTTGAGAAGCCCAAAATCATCTTTTGGCCCCCGCGCGGTATATCGGCCTTGATTATTATCCGTTATGTATTCCGGTAGTTCCCGCCGACTACTCTGATAAAATTTCTTAACATCAAAATTCACAGGCAAAATTTGGAACCTGGCCTGTGTGGTGCCGTAGGCATAATAGCGCCCTCCAATCTCTTGCTCGAAGACGTCGAAAGTTAGATCCATAGATAGCTCACGGTCAGAGCTATTGGTCGGCATCTGCGTCCAACTAAGACCGGAAACCTCAACCAATGATCTACCTTTATTCTCTTCGTGCAACACTTCCGCACTGTGCAAGTCGGTTTCTTCTATGAACTCGCAGATTTTGCCAAATTTTTCTTCTGAGGGTTCGCCAAACGCCCGGTAATCGAGGTGTTTTGCAAATTTTTGGGCCCGTAGATCAGGGGTAGCGTGAAGAGCCTGATGAACAACTGCAGCAAAATGTAGTGCAGACCCCTCCTTTAACTTTTCGATGTTGTCTCTTCGGATGTTTTTTACTCGCTTCCATAAACGGCTCTCCTCGTCCTTAGCTTCTTTCGGTTCAAGCGCGCTAATCCAGTTTTGCCACCATATGTCTTGCGGTCCATCGAGTTGCAGGTCGAAGTTTTGATTTCTGTACCAAAACGCGCAACATCTAGCCGACATCTTATATCTGTATTTGAGGTCTGCGTCTTCCAGTCGCGTCGAGTATCTGACTGCCTCATAGAACTTCGCATACGGGAAGATAAGTCGGGTTTTCATTTGCTCTCCACAAAAAGGCTAAGCCCACTGTGGCAAAAGACTTTCTATGGTTCAAGATCGTTTGGCCGATCAAACGGCTCTGTGAGTTCTTTGGTGCCAAGAACTGTACCTGAACTCATCTGACGATCAACAATAAACGGTCCATGTACATTAGGTCGGGGTTGATCATGTAGACGATAGAACTCTCGTTGCATGTCGTCGTCTGGATAAAAGGTGATTGACGATGGTTCGCCAGAGTCAGCGTGCTCTATACCATTGTGGTGCCATTCGAAGGTGCGTGGCCTGCCTTGGCTGTCAAAAATTGCATGGGAAGGTTCGCCGCTGGGCGGACTATGCAGGTTTGCGCCCAACCGCACCTGCCGCACCCGTATAACGCCCGTCTCGTCATCGTATATCTCTCTGATGTTATACTGCGTTTGTCCTTCGCCAGGTCTTGAGTCAATCACACATCCACACTAGCACGATTCACAAAAAAATCAATAAAAACAAAGTATTGTAATTTTTCCCGGGTTTCTGCGGGTTTCCGGCGATTTCCGCAGCCGCACGGAATTACAAGCTGACCAAACTCTGCCACACCATTGGATGTTGAGGCATTCGCCGCAACCAGATGGGCCCATCTGACTGTCTAGGAGTTGCGCTTCTCCGCAGTGCCAAGGAGATAAAACATGGCACAGCCGGAAACTGGCATTGATGTAGCCGATTGTAAATTGGCTTTGTTTGAACAAGCGATAGAGGAGAGAAAGGTAATGCTACCGGATGATCGGCTTGTCGACATTCAACCAAAGTCGATCGCCTTGAGCTATGATGGCGATGTGTGGTGCGACGACTTCGACAGCATCATTGAGCCGGATTACGACCAAAGCACTGCGATGTTTGTCGAGACCGTCGTCAATGCCGGACTTTGCCGCACTTCCGGATCCGCACGGTTCAACTTCATCCTGCGGAACCTAGATCTCAAGCGCTCGACAGGCGATTTGTTTGATTGGGACTGTATCCTTATTGACCGCCGCGCTTCTTCTCGAGATTGGCGCAAAGAAAAGACGATCTGCGATGCTTTCTCGAAGTATCCACGACGGGACATGAACCGCCTTAAAGAAAAGATCAGAAAGCCACGATCAAACGAACTGTGCATGAGCGAAAACGATCAATTGCTTTGGCGGGTTTGCTACCTTTCTTTGGCCCGCAAGGTCTTTCTGGCCAGAGCCGGTTACCCGGAATTCTGCGATCAGGCTGTTTTGTAACCGCCCAATAGTCGCCCACTGCGTTGCCCCTGTCGCGCTTTCCGATGGGGGTAGCATTTTTGGGGAGAATCTCGAGATGCTCGAATATGTGAAACCACTCTTAGCCCTTTTTCTCGCAACCTTGGCGTCTTTGGTAGGCACAGTCTGCCCCCGCTTGGCTTCAGATCATACTCTCCTGTGGCTTGCTATACTCGGCGGTTCATTTCGGTCGTTGAGTGGCGCAGCGTTTGTTTTGGCTGCCGCATTTGAGGGCGTTGAGTTCGGCATCGCCGTTTGGGGAGAGTCTGCCAACCCAAGGAAAATGATTGCGTTATCATTGCTTGTAGTCTCGGTCCTCATCCTTGCCTGGCCAACGAGCAAATTCTGATCTGGACATAATCCGCCCAAAGTGTGCCTTGTGCTAGCCCATTCCTCCCTTCCAGACCTGTTCAAAAGATAAGAGCCGCAATGATGCGGTGATCAATCTGGAGGGTTCCATGAAACGATCCAAGAAAACCAAATCAGGGATCAAAGGCCCTGGCTTTTTGCGCCGCAAGGAAATCGACGAGGCCATCAAAACCTGGCGTCCGGAGATCATGAATGCGGTGCTGCGCATCGCGGATGCAAAGGAGGCTGCCAAGCGTCTGGAGGCTTTGACGACCAGTGCCTACTGGGCTGTGCTCGGCGCAGACCGCGCTGCAGCGCAAGTTGAGCGCGATGACATTCAAGTGGAGATCAACCGCGTATCGGCAGCCAAAGATCAAACCTGGGCGCAGCTGCAAGACTGCCCAGAGGTCCTGCCAGCAGCAGCGGTGCGCCACGGCACTGACAGTGCTGAAGGCTATAGCGAGACCCCATTCTGGTCTTATCAACTGCGACATAAGCTTGGCGTCATCACCTTGGCACCGCTCCTTGGTGTGGCGCTCACGGCGTCCTGGCTTTCGGCGCACGCCAATCTTGTTGGGTCACAGCTCGACGTTTTCCTTCAAAATCCAGTTTTGGCTTGGAGCATGGCTGCGATCGCGCCAATGGCCTCGGTCGCGCTGAAGACAATGTATGCACATCTCAGCTCAGATCGTGCGCGCAAACGCTATAAAACACTTTTGTTGGTCAGCACATCGGTTTCGATCCTGGCTTGGGCGGTACTGTTCGCGCTGGTCTACAAAGGTTTGGGTACGGATTTTGACGTTGGTGTGCTGTTCGCCGAACCGACGCTCTGGGGCAGCCTGAAACAAACAGCCTTCGTCGTGGTGACCCTCACAACGGAAATCTTCACAGGCGGCGTCATCGCGCTCCGAATTTCTCAGATCCAAGATTTGTATGCTGCCAATGGCGAGGTCCCCAACAGCGCGCGTCGCTACCTTGAGCGCCAGTGGGCTGACCTGAAGGCAGAGCTGGCGGCGCTCAAAACCCGTTTGGGCGAGGTTGAGGGCTTTCTGGCGACCCTCGATCACGCGCTTGAGGCGGAGATCACGCTGGCCCGCATCTCCCACGATGCGCGTCGCGCGCAAAACGACACCCCAATCATCTAATCATGAAAGGAAATCTCATGTTTCGAACATCTTTATCCCAATGCGCCGCTGCTGCTCTCCTGAGCGCTTCGGTACTAGCTTCAGGCGCTGCGGACGCACGCGAGACCATCATCGCGTTTTCCACCGCCTTGCCCAAGGCAGAACTGCAAGACCAGGTGGAGCAGTCCATTGGTCATCTACTGGCCACGCTTGAGCCTGGGCAGCACGCCCGGATTCTCGATGCAACCAGCCTTGCGCTTGTCGCTGAGGTCGAGATGCCAAAAGGGTCAGAGCCTGTCTCACCCCGACGCGCGCTCCAGCACAACCGCAAAGCTGTTGCGAAAGTGGGTCGTTTTTTGGACCGTGCGGCAACCAATGCCGAACACCCCGGCGCAATCGATATCCCCGGGCTGTTGCGGTTTGTGCGTACCCACTACCCGGCTCCAGAAGAAGGTGCAGACCTGATCATCTTTGGTCATCCGGTCTTCGCCCCTGTGAACGCACCCTCTCAGTCCATGGTTGGGGATCGCGTGCCGTCCGATGGATTAGTGGCTGCGGGGCCTGACACGTCTCTCTATGGCACGAGTGCACTTTCTGGCAGCCTGGAGGGGTATGACGTCTACTTCGGTTGGAGCGCGTCGGATTGGCCCGTTTCCCCGGCACATCGCTATGCTGTAGAGCGGCTTTGGAGCATCACGGTCGAAGGCCATGGCGCGTCCATGACTTACCAGGCACCAGCAGAAGATGCGGCAGGACGTGCCACGCTCTTCGATCTGGCTGGGGAGGACGCCCCTGATCGACGCCATAGCAAACCGCTTGATCCAGCAGCACCGCAGAACATGCACGTGTTCAATCCAGATACGGGGCAAGACTGGGAATCGGAAGCCGAAAGCGCTGGAGTGCCGACGAACCCGGCACAGAAGATTACGCCGAACGGCGTGGAAGTTGACATCTTTTCTCTCTTCGCCTCTGAACCACATCCACGCCTCGGCGGCGTCGAGGTGACTACCGGGATCCAGTATGTGCCGCAGGATTACCCTGACCGCTATCTGAACGCGTGGTGCTACTTCCTTGTTCAGCACGACGGAAGCCAGCACCGCATCAGGCTCGGCAACAAGGACTGGGGCGCACCGGTTGTCGCAGCCGACGTCCCTTCTCGCGCCCGGCGCGCGGCTGGCGTCACACGTGACGACATCAGCGCCGGACGGACGGCGTGTCAGTGGCCTACACCCTGACGTCCAGTACCAGCCTTGAAGAAGAGCGCCTTTGGGCGCTCTTTTTTATTTAATTGCAGAAAGTTACGCGATCTTAATCCGCCCAGTAACAGCCCGCTGGCGGCCCATCTCATACAGCAAAACCCTTCAGCCTTGATCTCAGAAACAGCCAACCGGCTCACAACTGGAGATCAAAAATGAAACGTAGAGAATTTATTGCGGGAGCTTCCCTTACGGCCCTGACAGCAGTCACGGCACAAGCGGATAGCGGGTTCTATCGCGGCTACCCGGATCAGATCACAGGTTGGACGGCCAAGCACTTCACGCCGCGCGAATTTGCCAGCAAGGGCAATGGCTACGTCTCCGTCAGCAAGAAGATGATCACTGCGTTGGACCGCGTCCGCGCCGCCGTTGGCCACCCGATCCGTATCACCTCCGGCTACCGTGATCCTGCGCATAATGCCCGCGTCGGCGGCGCAAAACATTCGCGTCACCTGATCTCCGATGCGGTGGATATCAACCTCCACGGCCTTTCCTCCCTGCAGCGCCATGCGTTGACGTGGCACCTCTTGGCCGAGGGCTTCACAAGCTTCGGAACGTACTCCCGTCATGGGTTCATGCATGCGGATATGCGCCCTCACGCACGCATCTGGCACGTCGGCACCGGCACGCATCCCGCGTGGTTCCGTCAGGCGCTGTCGGACTGGGGATGGCAGCGGGATCGCGGGGCGACGCGCACCCCTCGGATCCGTTTTGCCCAAAAATGACAAACCGCCCGCATCCCGCCCTTTGGCGCGGGATGCGGGCTCTATCCTGCGCGATATGCGCAGGACGAAAGGAACATAGAAATGTCCGAGAAACCGAAGCTCCCAAGCTGGGCTACATTCAACCTGCTGTGTCTCAATGCCTGCATCGGCTTTGGCGGAGCATGGCTGTTCTGGCAGATGGCCGTGCCCGGCTTTGAGTTGTTCCTATACATCGCGGGCTGCTGGGCGCTTGGCGGATTGATCTGCGCGGTCAAAGCCATTTGGCACCTGTACCGGATCATTCGACATGAACGCATGATGGCTGCGCTCAAAGCCCAAGGCGTTGATCCCAAAGCCGATCCGACCGCCACACTCGAGATCCTACGCGAAAAGGGCCTGCTCAAATGATGCGGTGGGCCAAACAGAAAGTGCCGGGGCCAATTGATCCTGAGGGTCGACGGTTACTAGGCCTGACACTTGAGGGTGATGAGCCAATTTGGGCACCAAAGGGTCATTCTATCATCTACGCCCCAAATGGTTCGGGCAAAAGCACCAGAGTCGCGATGACTGGTCTGTTCTCGTTCGTAGCATCCGAGCCTGAGAAGGCGGTTTTTGTATCAGACCCCAAGGACGGCGAACTCGCGGCTCAAGCGATCCCTATGCTCCACGCCATGGGTAGAAAAGTTGCGTTGATCGATGATTTTGGCGTGCGACCGGAATTGGCCGCGTACCGTATTGAGTTGAATGCGTTTGGATCTACGGCATCAGCATATCTGCGCGACCCAAGCCTCCTGATCTACGTCAACGAGATGGTCTCACATTCGTTGATAGAAGAACCGCCCGATCAAGACATGCGCAACTTCTACTATCGACATTCGCCTCGAACACTCATCGAATTTGCCAACTCTGTATCCCTCAAGCGCGACCCAAATTTAGCAGCGCCCGGGGCCGTAGCCGCTCTTGTCTCTGATTTAGACATGCTCACGACCTATGCCGAAATTGAAGCGGAGGAAGGCGACCCCGCACTCAAAGCCGCTGCGCGTGGCGTTTTAGAGATGAGAAATCACGAACACTTCCAACAACACGTCGGCGAAGCCGCCAGAGCCCTACGTCACTTTGGCCCGGGTACAAAACTGCAAGATGCGGGTCGCGATGCGCAAATCTCACATGAAGATCTAATCCGCGAGGGTTATGTTGTATTCTTGGCAGGGCCACAGGCTCTCATGTCGAAGCTTGGCTCATACTATGCTCTCCACACCGGGGGCTTCGTTCAAGCTATTTACCGAAACATCGGTCCACTCCGCATCATTGGAGATGAGTTCACCAATAGCCCCCTCAAGTTGATGATCGAGGCCATCAGTACCGTTCGCGCTTTCGGCGGCGAGTATCATTTGATTGCCCAAAGCCACAGTGAGGTCCTCCGCAAATATGGCGAGCATCTTACCCAGACTGTCGAAGACAATTCCATCACAAAGCAATGGATCGGAGGCCTTGGCAGCTTCACAGAAGCGGATCGCATCTCCAAAGCCATGGGGGATCAGCACGCTCTTGCAACTGCGTTGAGTGGTGAAAACGGAAGCATCAAGACCAACACAAATCTCAGCCTCATTAAGCAGCGGCACATGACGGCGGCTGAGCTGATGTCGCTCCCGGCAGATCAGGCCGTCTGTCACGTGAAGGGCGTGGGGTTCTTTGTGCACCGTACACTGTCTCAAGCGAACCTGGCTCCATTCTGCTCCGAAATCACCGAGAACCCACTCGAAGGTGGACGGCTGCCGCCGGATCCTAAGATCACCCTGACAACACCCGGAGCAGCCACATGAAACATATCCTCTACATTCTATGGATTCTGCCCATCGCGGGCTTTTGGCTGGCGATCACCATTTGGGGCACGCCGCATGTCGTCGGCACCTACACCTACGCCGGATCGCGCTATTTGCAGCCCGCCGAACGCCACTACACAACCTGCACCTACTACGGCTGGACCGGTGCCATCACCGTGCCTGCCACTCATGCGAAATGCCCGTGGGTACGCTTCTTCAAGGCGAGTTCCTAATGGGTACGCCGCAGATATTGCGCGTCTTCGGGTTCAAAGAGCCGATCCTTCAGGCCAAAGCGTGCCCGCAGTTCCATCATCGCCATGCCTTTGAGGCAAAGGAGCACCGTTTCCGGGTTCACCTCGCCGTCTGCCATGACCTGATCATAGTGCGCCCGCTCGTCGTCCGTGAACACTTGCCAAGGTGCTACAGCGGTCCAAAAGCCTGCGTAATCGTAAGGGGCCAGCCATTCTTCTACGTCCTGAATGTCTTCAAAAACAACCATGGGGACAGTGTAGCAGATTGCACCCCATCCAGCAAATTTGAGCAGTAAAAACATGCATTTATCTACAGAACAAGCCGTGCGTGAGACCTATCGCCTCGCGCTTGAGCAGAACCTACGCAACAATGTCGTAACCCAACCTGAGTTTGATCGGTTCGCAGGGATACTGGAAGAGGCCGCGCACCGTATCGATGCAGAGAAAGACGCCTTCCGCGCGAACTATCACCAGCGTCTCGCAGAAGCGCGCGAGGTCGTCCTGCGCGAGCACACATCCCGAACTCTCGATCATCCAAAACCGGATTGGGTGGTGGATACGCCGCCGAACGCCGAAAAAATCGATCTGCTGGCCCGCAACCGGGTGCAGGCGGATCACGAGGCGCGGATCACCGCCATCCGCATTGATCAAACGGATCAATACAAGGACCTCCGGGATGTTTGTCAGGAGCGGGCGAAACGCGAAAGCCAAGAACGCGCCGCGCACGCCCGCGAAGTCCGTCCAACGCCTCTGCGTGACACCTTCGCCACCACCAATCAAATCTCGCCACACGAGGCGCAAACCAGAGGCCGCTCCGGCCCCTCCCGATCCTGAAAGGACAGATCATGATTATAGGCGACAAACTGCAAGCCGCCCGCGAGAGCTTCTCGGGCAAGAGCATGACCGAGACGCAGCTCATGCAGGCCATCGCAATCGCTGACATCATCCATGCCGAGATCCATTGCAGCGGTTCGTTCATCGAAAAACTCACCGATTATGCCCACGCCTTTGCCCGCAGCGAAAAGTTCGATGCAATGCGGGCCGAGAAGATGATCCGCGACGTCTATATCGCCACGCATGGCCAGTCGATGAACCAGACCCGCGAAGGGCTGGCGGCAGCGAAGGAGAATTTGTCGGTGATTGCCAAAACGCGGGCGTTGGACTGCGCGGAAAGCATCGGCGCGTTGATCGAAGCCGCCCCAACGCAGCCCTTCTACAGGGCCTACGACCGCGCGGCGGTGACGCTGTCGGGCGAATTCGGGATCACGCAGAACGCGGCAAAGGAGATGATGAAAGACGCCTTCAAGCGGCATTACGGGAAGGAACTCTATGCCCACGGCAAGGCGCTGGAAGAGAAATTCCATACGCCTGTGCGCGAAGCTGCCCGGCAGGCTCGAAACGCAGAGCAGCAGCCAGTTCGCAGTCAATCACAGTCCTACTCCTGATCCGTAACCATCTGGAAATAGGAAATAAATCCTAGACAGAACTCAAAATTTGAGCCACCATGTTCCGCCTATGTTCTCACAAAGGAGGAGCAAAACGAAAGGACCGCATATGAAAGACACGCCCCCAACACCGCCGCCACACCGCCCCAGCATCCATCTCAATTGGCAGGACTGGCTGCCCTATTTTGAGGCCAGCACCGCCTCCGAGGCCGAGAAACAACAAGTCATTGAAACCGTCTGGTCTATCGTCATGGTCTTTATCGACCTTGGCTGGGACATCGATACCGGCGAAAAAACTAGTGGAAAAGACCTCGATCTCACCACCACTTTGCGGGCTGCTGTGCTAAACTCACAAGACCCCGATGACAAAGAACAGGAGGCGGTATGAGCGCACAAAAAGCCATCATTTACGCGCGCGTGAGTGACGTGAAACAGGCCACCGAAGGCGACGGGCTTGGCTCGCAGGAAACGCGCTGCCGCCAGTATGCCGAAGCAAAGGGCTACGAGGTCGTCGTCGCATTTCCGGATACCATCACGGGCGGTATCGACTTTATGAAGCGCCCCGGCATGGTGGCGTTGCTGGCGTATCTAGATGCTCAGCCGGACGAAAACTTCGTCATCATCTTCGATGACCCCAAACGCTTTGCGCGCTCAACCCGGTTCCACATTGAACTTCGAGAGGCGCTGCGTCGTCGGGGGGCCACGATTGAATGTCTGAACTTCCGCTTCGACGACACGCCAGAGGGTGAGTTTTTTGAAACCATCGTGGCCGCGCAGGGCCAGCTTGAGCGCAAGCAGAACGGACGCCAATCCGCGCAAAAGATGAAGGCGCGAATGCAGAACGGATATTGGGTTCACAAAGCGGTTGTGGGCTACAAATACCAGCAAACGCGCGGGCGCGGGAAAGTTTTGATCCCGGATGCGCCGCTTGACGGGATCATCCGCGAGGCTTTTGAAGGTTTTGCGTCAGGCCGCTTCCGCACGCAGGCCGAGGTTCGCAGGTTTTTCAAGTCCTTCCCCGAATTTCCACGCAACAGCAAAGGCGACATTACACAGGAACGCGTGCATGAAATCTTTGTGCATCCGATTTACACGGGCCACATTTGTTCCGACCACTACGGCATCCACTGGCTCAAGGCGCAGCACGCGCCGCTGATTTCCATGGAGACCTTCGAGAAGGTTCAGGAGCGCAAAAATGGAGCCGCCTATCCCGGCGCCGCCAGAACATCGGTAATCACTTCGCCCTGCGCGGTGTCGTCGCCTGCGCCTGCGCCTGCGCCTGCTGTGGAGTTCCTTTTCGGTCGTCGTTCGCAATAGCTCAAAATGGCA
>NZ_JBDVLG010000019.1:0-151295 GCF_039970775.1 Roseobacter sp. | reverse complement strand
CCAGCTTCCTGTTCTTTGATCATCGAAATGATCTGTTCGTCTGTGAATCGTGCCTTCATTTGTCCCTCCTTTTGTTGAGCGGACTCTACACAAATCTGGAGGAGTTTTAGGGGCGCAGGTCAGTTCTCATAAAGACAGGCTTGGAAGCAAAGGTGCTCGCCAATTGCGTCAAAGAGAAAGTCTATAACACATCGCGTGTGCGCGGTGACCCTATGGAAGAGGATTCTATCTTTTCGCCAACGCCATTCTCAGGTGTTCAACTAGGCCCCCCAGTTTTCGAAGAGTTTTCTCAGCGAGAGGCGATCGTCATGAAACTCGTCTATGACCCGAGAATGGAAAGAGTGCAATCCAGACAAGACACTGAGCGCATCGCAAGCCAAATCATCGGAGCGCAATGCAGGTGACCGGTACCGTAAACTTAATGCGCTTCCGCAACCGATGTGCGACTTGAATGCACGATCAGTTCCAATCGCACTTCGCTTTATCGCCGCCACCGTTTTCCGCCGGATGTGATCGCCTATGCGGTGTGGCGGCGTTGTTGCGTTAATCTAGTTTTGTTAAAGTGAGCCTCGCGAAAGAACCCTATCATGCCTTGCAAACAACGGTTCAAACGTCATCAATTTCCGGCTGCAGTTATCCTGTGTGCGGTGCGGATTTATCTGCGATGTCCGTTATCCTACCAAGACGTCGTTGATCTGCTGGCAGAATGGGTGCGCTTGCATCGACCTGTATCCATCTGCACAGACAAGGCCCCGACTTATCGCAAGGTGATCCGCGAGATCAATCACGCTTATGATCCCCACTTTGACTCCATCACGCACATCGACCGCAAGTATCTCAACAACCGCATTGAGAGTGACCATGCTGCATTGAAAAGGTTGTTTGGTTACCGCCAGATTTTCCGATCATTGCGATCTGCGAAGGCAACGCCAGCGGGGATGGAGACGATAAGGACAATCAAGAGAGGGCACATTCACAACAAGAAACCAGGCGTCCGAGGCGAGATTGCATTCATGCATGAGATCTTTCAGGTGGCTGTCTAAAATTAGCATTCAGTCGTATAATCGTGCCTCACGCACTTTAATGCAACACTCCCATCGTCGCTAAGCATGGTCCTCTTTTTGAGGAAGGTCGCGCACCAAAGGAGAATGACAAATTGGAGTGTGCAGCTACGATCCTGAGGGTGTTGTTGCACAGATCACCCGTCTTCTGATATCGGCGCGGTGATCTGACAATCTGAATTGGTGAGGATGCAATTAGTTCATGGGCTGCGCCTCGGCGTGTTACCCGTGGTGGGCAGCGCAAATATTCGGATCTGGCGATTGAAGTGTGCCTGACGCTCGGCACGGTGTTCGGCCAGCCATTGCGCCAGACGCAAAGCTTGATGCGTTCGATTGCAAAGCTGCTCGGAGTTGAACTCGCGGTGCCTGATTTCTCCAGCTTGTCGCGGCGGGGTAGCAGTCTGAAGTTACCTGCAAAGCTAAGGATCGATGGCCGAGCACCGATCCATTTGGCAGTGGACAGTACTGGCCTTAAGATCTTTGGCGCGGGCGAATGGCTTGAAGAAAAGCACAAAATCAAGCGCAAACGGCGCTCTTGGCGTAAGCTCCACCTTGGCCTCGATCTTGTCAGCGGCCAGATCGTCTGCTCTGACTTGACCACGGATGACATCGGCGATCCAAGGGCCCTGCCCGGACTGTTGGAGCAAATCGACGGTAAGGTTAAGAAGTTTCTAGCGGATGGTGCCTAAGATGGAGAACCAACATCTGACGTGCTTGCCGCCCGGTTCGGATTGATGATCAAGGTCACGGTCCCACCTCCCGGAAACGCGACCCTGAGCCCCAATGTGGCCGAAAATCCGATGGCACGGGACTGTCGTATCGCCGTGATCGCAACCCGCGGGCGGATGGCATGGCAGAAAGCCACTGGCTACAATCAACGCAGTCGAGTTGAAACTCTCATGGGTCGCTGGAAGGCTATTATCGGGCCCAAGCTAAAAGCGCGCAACTTAGAAAATCAGAAAACAGAAGCCAAGATTGGCGTCCGGATCTTTAACCGGATGACTGGACTTGGCCACCCAAGTTTCGAACGCACCGCCTGAATTCCGTCTCGGGGAGGGCGCGTTCCAAGCTGCGGATGATCGATGCAACAACGCCGAGGTTGAGCAAGAGTGTGGGCTGGGCACACTTATGCTGCGAGGGCCGTGAACTGCTGGAATGCTTGCTTGATCTAACTGACCTTTGCGGATCATGTGCGTGGTTTCAATCCCCGCGAGCGTTGCGGCGGCAGAATGGAAGGCTTTGAATCCGAGCATTGGCCGTGTGATCCGCTTGATGAAACGATGATCCTGTTTAATTACATTATTGAGATATTTGGATTGAATGATATCGATGATCCGACCAGCACCCGTAAATTGAAGGATGATATTTAGACTTTTCAAACCTGCCAGATTAGCGCCGATCTTGTCGATGGCAATGCGATCGGGAGCACCGTTGGCGGCAACGGCACGCTTGAAAAACCTTCGTGCAGCAGCGGTATCGCGGTGCTCAGACAGCATGAAATCAAGGGTTTGGCCGTTTCGATCAACCGCACGGTAGTGGTGCAACCATTTCCCCGAACTTTGATATAGGTCTCATCCATCCGCGAGGAGATGGATGACGGTTTCTTTCTGGCCTGAGCATTTCCGGCGATCAGCGGCGAGAACTTCACCACCCAGCGGTTCAGCGTGGCATGGTCGACATCGACGCCACGCTCGGCCATGATTTCCTCAAGGTCTCGATACGAGACTGCGTAGCGGACATAGAAAAACACAGCGTACAGGATCACAGACTTTGGATAATTTCTGCCCTTGAAATCAATGCTCATGTTTGGGCACTCGCCTTCAAAATCAAGGGCCCGCTGCTAACATCGTCCTGCATTCCCATCAAATAGCAAAAACTTTGCGACAGAACCCGTGAACGGCGATTGGCGCGGCATGATGATCCTCCAAAACGTCAAACCTCGCCAACCAGACCGAATAATGCAACAGTCTCCCCTATTTGTATGGAACATAAGAATTTATTGTTTAAGCTGCGATGCGAAAGCTGAGGGGAGTCTTGCTTTTGCGCAATCTCACACAACCGGTCATTTTTGACGGGCACAACGATGTTTTACTCGAGCTCTACCTTGCTGGTGGCCTGACATCGGTGCCCGATTTCCTTGAGGGGCGCGATGGAGCGATCGATATACCATCGGCCAAAACGGGCGGCTTTGGCGGTGGGTTCTTTGCGGTTTTTGTTCCCTCGCCAAAGGATCTTGGCGTAAATTTCGCAGAAATGACCAAGCCCACGTATGATTTACCGCTGCCTGTTCAGATTGATTGGGAAGACGCATTTCCCGTCGTGATGGCGCAGGCCGCAATTCTGTTCGAGCTTGAGAAACAAGGCGCTGTGGTGATCTGTCGGACTGCGGCCCAGATTAAGGATGCGCTGTCGAAAGACAAAATAGCGGCTGTGTTTCACATTGAAGGCGCGGAAGCCATTGATCCCGATTTCCATACCCTTGACGTTCTTCATCAAGCCGGGCTTCGATCCCTTGGGCCCGTTTGGAGCAGACCAACACTCTACGGTCATGGCGTCCCATTTCGGTATCCAAGTGACGGTGATATCGGCCCTGGGCTGACCGATCACGGAGTACGCCTTATCAGGCGGTGCAACGAATTAGGTGTCATGGTCGACCTATCGCACCTCAATGAGGCAGGGTTTTGGGACGTTGCGCGTCACTCGACCAAACCTTTGGTGGCAACCCACTCAAATGCCCATGCTGTGTGCGCTCATTCGCGCAACCTGACGGATAAACAACTGGCCGCGATCCGCGAAAGTGATGGAATGGTGGGGTTGAATTTCGCAGTGGCCTTTTTGCGCGTTGACGGGAAAATGCTACCCGATGTTCCGTTGGAGCAAATGTTAAAACATCTCGATCACCTGATCGAGCATTTGGGCGAGGACCGTGTCGGTTTTGGCTCTGATTACGATGGGGCAATTGTACCGGAGGCGCTTACCTCTTGTGCAGGGTTGCCCGAATTAAGGCACGCGATGGCAAAGCATGGCTACAACGACGCGTTGATGTCTAAACTTTGGCACGGAAACTGGCTGCGTGTGCTGGAAAAAACTTGGGGGGAATAACCTCTTATGCCAGATATTTTTACAACGAAACAGGAGAGGTTCTTAACATGAACGCATTTAGCAGATTATTGACCAGCGCGGCGATTGGCGTTGCAGTCAGTATGACGTCCTTTGCAGCGGTTGCGGAAACGCCAGCCAACATGCTGGTGATCGCCCACCGGATTGATGACGTCACAACAGTTGATCCAGCCGAAAGCTTTGAATTTGCAGGCGGCGACATCAGCCGCAATGTCTACAGCCGGTTGGTCACTCTTGACCCCAATGATTTGGCCGCGGGCTACAAGCCGGACTTGGCGGAATCTTGGGACGTGTCCGAAGACGGCAAAACGATTACCTTTACCATACGTGAAGGCGTGAAATTCCACTCAGGAAACCCTGTGACGGCAGAAGATGCCGCCTTTTCGATGCAGCGTGCTGTTATCTTGAACAAGACGCCCGCATTCATCCTGACCCAGTTCGGATTTACGCCAGACAACGTAGCCGAAACGATCAAGGCTGACGGCAACACGTTGACGATCACAACGGACAAAAAATATGCGACGTCCTTCGTGCTTAACTGCCTGACAGCGACCATCGGCGGTATCGTTGACAAGGCAACCGTCATGGCCAACGAAGTCGATGGCGACATGGGCAACGCCTGGCTGAAAACCAACTCGGCTGGCTCTGGCCCCTACAAGCTAGACAGCTGGAAGCCGAATGAGAGCGTTACGTTGACCTCAAACCCTGACTACTACGCAGGGGCGCCAGCCATGGAACGCGTGATTGTGCGCCACGTGCTTGAAAGTGCCTCGCAGCGTCTGCTGCTGGAGCGCGGCGATATCGACATCGCGCGCAACCTGAACCCCGAAGACATCGCCGGGGCGTCTGGCACGGACGGCGTTGTGATCGCAGACGAGCTGAAGGGCCGCCTGATGTATATGGCGTTAAACCAGAAACATCCTGAGCTCAGCAAACCCGAAGTGCGTCAGGCGTTCAAACACCTGATCGACTACGAAGGCATGCGCGACAGCTTTCTGAAAGGTCAATATACGATCCACCAGAACTTCTTGCCTGCCACGTATCTCGGCGCGTCTGAAGAGAACCCGTTTAGCTTTGACATCGAAAAAGCCAAAGAGCTTTTGGCAGCGGCTGGTGTCGAAGGGCTCGAGATCGAAGTCGGTGTTCGCGAAGCACAAGAGCGTATCGAAATTGGTCAGGCCTTCCAGAATGCGGCTGCTCAGGCTGGCATCAAGGTCAACATTACCGTGGGCACCGCCAAACAAATTCTCGCCCGCTACCGCGCGCGTGAGCTCGACGTTTATTTGGGGGCTTGGGGGCCGGACTATCCCGATCCGCAAACCAATGCGGGCACCTTCGCCTATAATCCCGACAATTCGGATGCGGCCAATGCCACGGGCTTGCTTGCATGGCGGACGGGCTGGGATGCAGGTGGTCTGACCGAAAAGGTCGACGCTGCTGTGACCGAAGGCGACCGCGAGAAACGGGTGCAGATGTATCTGGATATCCAAGCGGAGTTTCGCGAAATTTCACCTTTTCTGGTGATGTTCCAGCAAATCGAGCAATCCGCCCTACGCGACAATGTCACCGACTGGTCCACGGGCCAGGCTGTGACTGATGCGGCCTACTGGCAGGTTACCAAGTAAGTGGCCTCTGTTGATAATCATGGGGAGGGGCGCATGTCCCTCCCACCTTGGATAAAGACGATAGCCCTGACCCTTGGCTCCGTTGCGGTGACCATGTTGGGGTTGCTCTTCATCACATTCATTATCGGCCGCGTCATGCCGATTGACCCCGTTCTGGCTATCGTCGGCGAACGGGCGTCGCAATCTACCTATGACGCCGTATTTTTAGAGATGGGCTTGGACAAGCCGCTTTTCGTGCAATTCCTCTACTACCTCTGGGATGTGGTACAGCTGGACTTTGGTACCTCGCTTTTGAACGCGCGCCCGGTATCCGAGGACATCGCTCGGGTTTTCCCGGCCACCCTCGAGCTTGCAACGCTGGGCATCACCATCGGCATCGTGCTGGGCGTGCCATTGGGTGTACTCGCGGCCGTGAAGAAAGGATCGTGGGTTGATCAGATTGCCCGCGTTTTGGCACTGGTTGGCTATTCCATGCCGATTTTCTGGCTAGGTCTCATGGGGCTTTTGGTCTTTTATGGCATTCTGGGTTGGGTCGGCGGCCCGGGTCGCGTTGGCATCTTTTACGTGGACGTCGTCCCAAGCGTCACAGGCCTGATCCTTGTTGACGCAACACTGGACGGCAACTGGGACGTCTTCAAGGACGCGTTCAGCCATATCATATTGCCTGCCTCGCTGCTGGGATACTTCTCGCTGGCCTATATCTCACGCATGACGCGCTCATTCATGTTGGAACAGTTGAGCGCCGAATATGTGACAACGGCGCGCGTCAAAGGCATGTCAGAATGGGATGTCGTCTGGAAGCATGCGTTCAAAAATATCCGTGTGCAGCTGATCACAGTCATCGCGCTAAGCTATGCTAACTTACTCGAAGGCTCCGTGCTAACCGAGATCATTTTCTCATGGCCCGGTATCGGCAGCTACATCACCACAGCGTTGTTGAGCGCTGATATGAATGCGGTGCTTGGCGGTACTGTGGTCGTTGGTTTGATCTTTATCTTACTGAATATCTTTTCGGACTTGCTCTATAAAGTCTTCGACCCGAGAGCGAAATAAATGACAGATCAATCCCTACGCGCGTGGCTCTTGTCTGACACGCCCACCTCTCGACGTCACGCCAAACTATCGGCCTTGTACCAAGGCTGGCTGTCGTTTCGATCCAACACTATGGCGATGATCGGGCTATGTATCCTCGTGGCGCTTGTTGTCGTTGCGGCAGCGGCCCCGATCATATCGCCCCATGATCCCTTCGTTCAGGACCTGGGCAATCGCCTTGCGCCTCTGGGGACAGAAGGGCACATTTTCGGAACCGACAGTCTTGGCCGCGATATCCTGTCACGCCTCATCTACGGAGCACGGATTACGCTCTATATCGTCGCTTTGGTGGCGATGATCGCCCCTATCGTGGGCCTACTGGTTGGAACGGTCTCGGGGTATATCGGCGGCTGGTTCGATATTATTCTGATGCGCATCACAGATATCTTCTTGGCCTTCCCCCGACTTGTTCTGGCACTGGCCTTTGTCGCCGCTCTGGGCGCAGGCATTGAGAACGCGGTTCTCGCTATCTCGCTGACCGCCTGGCCGCCTTATGCCCGGATCGCGCGCGCAGAAACGCTGACAATCCGTTCGTCCGACTACATCAGCGCGATCCAACTGCAAGGGGCCGGTGCGCTTCGCATTATCACCAAACACATCTGGCCGCTTTGTGTCTCGTCGCTGATTGTGCGTGTGACGCTTGATATGGCGGGCATCATTTTAGCCGCTGCTGGACTTGGCTTCCTTGGTCTTGGCGCGCAACCTCCCAGCCCGGAATGGGGAACAATGATTTCCGAAGGGCGCAGGTTTATTTTGGACTATTGGTGGGTCGCGACCATGCCCGGATTGGCCATTTTTACCGTTTCGCTTGCCTTTAACCTGCTGGGTGACGGCCTGCGTGATGTTCTTGACCCGAAGGCGGGCGAATGATGGAAAACTTGCTCGACGTCGAAAACCTGTGGGTTAAGTTTCCGACCCGCCAAGGCGTCTTTGATGCCGTGCGCGGGGTCTCTTTCACTCTGGGGCGCGAGCGTCTTGGGATCGTTGGCGAAAGCGGATCCGGCAAATCTATGACCGGCCGTGCCATCCTGCGCCTGATCCGCCCGCCCGGAATTGTGCAGGCCGATCACATCAATCTGGATGGCGTGAATTTGCTTGAGAAATCAGAACGGGACATGCGTGCGGTGCGTGGCCAGCGGATATCAATGGTCATGCAAGACCCCAAATTCTCGCTCAACCCTGTCACCACGATTGGGGATCAGATCATTGAGGGGTATCGGCTGCACAACAAGGTCTCAAAAGCGGCGGCGCACGCCAAGGCGGTCGAAATGCTCAACGCCGTATCAATCCGCGACGCGGAGCGTGTCATGCGCGCCTATCCGCACGAAATGTCAGGGGGCATGGGGCAACGGATCATGATTGCAATGATGTTGATCCCAAACCCAGAGATCTTGATCGCGGACGAGCCGACTTCCGCCTTAGATGTGTCGGTTCAGCGACAAGTGCTTGATATTATGGACGGGCTGGTAAAGGAACGCGGCATGGGGTTGATTTTTATCAGCCATGATCTGAACCTCGTAGCGGATTTCTGTGACCGCGTCCTGATCATGTACGCCGGGCGCATCGTCGAGGTCTGCGCGGCTGACAAACTGCACGAGGCCAAACATCCTTACACACGCGGTTTGCTCAACTCTCTCCCCCGGCTGAGTGTCCCGCGTGACCGTTTAGAGGTGCTCAAACGCGACCCTGATTGGTCGGCAGTGCCAAGTGTGAGTGGCCGCATATGAGCATGCTTGAGATCGAAGCCCTGAACGTCTGGTTCGGCAAATCGCGCAACCGCGTGGACGCTGTAAAAGGCGCGACCTTTACGGTGGCGCAGGGGGAAAGTTTCGGGCTTGTGGGCGAAAGCGGGTCTGGGAAATCCACAATTTTGCGTGCGGTCACAGGGCTTGCGCCCACGTGGTCGGGCGGTATTTCGGTTGCCGGTGCGAAAGTGATCAAAAAGCGCCCGAAGTCGTTTTTCAAGACGGTGCAGATGGTCTTCCAGGATCCTTATGCATCGTTGCATCCACGGCATTCTGTGGATCAGGTCTTGGGCGAAACCTTGCACCTGCATGGCTTTCGCAGCATTGACGACCGAGTTGTCAAACTACTCGATGATGTGGGGCTAGGGCAAAAATTCCGGTTCCGGTATCCGCACCAACTATCAGGCGGGCAACGACAACGGGTGGCCATCGCACGCGCGCTCGCGCCTGAACCAAAGTTACTCTTGTTGGACGAGCCGACATCGGCGCTTGATGTTTCGGTGCAGGCAGAAATTCTAAATCTGTTGGCGGACCTGCGTGAAGAACACAAACTCACCTATTTGATGGTTTCGCATGATCTATCTGTCGTGGGTCACATGTGTGACAGGCTGGCAGTCATGAAAGACGGGGAGATTGTCGAGATTATGGATGTCGCCGCCCTGCGCGCGCTGCAGGCCACGCATCCGTATTCGCAACAATTGCTGCAAGCCTCATAACGGTGTTATCATATTAACTAGCGATTTGTGAAAGTTCTGTCGCAAAGGTTTCGCGATTGGTTGGACTGGTTTGCGCATGGTAAGTGCGGGTTTTTGGGTTTGAAAGTGAGCACCCAACCGTGACGGTTGATTTCAAAGGGGGCCATTTCCCAAAGAGCGTTACCCTTTACGCTGTGTTTTTCTATGTACATTACGGTGTCTCGTATCGAAATCTTGAAGAGATCATGGCCGAACGCGGTGTTGGAATCGATCATGCCACGCTGAACCGCTGGGTGGTCAAATACTCGCCGCTGATCGCAGCAAGTGCGCAGGCCCCGCCGAAGAACGCGAATGCCTTGTCGTGTGAATCAAAGACCATCTCTTGAGTCTCGCGCGGATAGGCCCTGACAAACGGAATACGGCTGTAGCTGAGGCGCACATGCGCGAACTTGACCGTTATCGTGACGCCGTCGATCAGCACAACCTCATGACTCCAGTCGAACTGATAGGCCTCGCCAGGATCAAAGCTGAGAGGCACGTAGGCTTTGGCCAAAGCCTCCTGCGTCTCGCGCGACGAATTGGCGGCATACCGGCGCACCGCATCATAGCTGCCATCGTAACCAAGAATGTGCAGCTCTTCATAAACCCGAACCAGGGTCAGCCGCTCACGCTTGGGTTTGCCCGCGTTGGTCTCGAGCAAATCATCAAGCTGATCTTTCCATGGGTCGATCTTCGGGCGCGGTTGAACAGACCGACCATAGCTGAACGCCGTATCTCCGGATCAGACGACCTTCCGCACCGTGTTACGCGATAGCCGAAGGTCGCGGCAAATCTGTTTGATCGACTTACCCTCAACAAAATATGCGCGCCTAATCTTCGCAATTGTTTCCACAACCAACATCCCCAATCTGCTCCCCAACATCTTTTGGGAAGCATCCGAACAGAATTATCAGGAGGGTCACTTTTGCATGCCGTTTCACAATCGCAATTTATCAGTGATCATAATGCGCGGCGCCCCTTGCTGGGAGAGTAATTTTCTCATCAGGCGCTCGGCCGCTTCAGCGTTGCGGGGGATCTGAACCAACACGTCCAGAACGAAACCGTTCTGATCAACTACCCGCCAGAGTCAATGTTTCTTGCCCCGTATCGTGATCACCACTTCGTCCAGATGCCACTTGTCATCGAAATTCCCAGCTGAGCGACGACGTATCTTCCCCGCAAACTGACGACCAAACTTTTCTGCCCAAAGGCGGATGATCTAGTGCAATACGACGATCCCGTGCCCGGCCAACAGATCTTCGACCATACGCAAACTGAGCGGAAATCTGAAATACAACCACACCGCATAGGCGGTCACATCAGACGGGAAACGGTGGCGGCGATAAAGCGAAAAGCGATTGGAACTGATCATGCGTTCAAGTCGAACATCGGTTGCGGAAGCGCATTAAGTTTACGGTACCTTCTACGCATTTTTGTCCCCGTCGTGATCTAAATCAGCGTTGAACAGGTTAATGCAATAGTCCCGCCAGTGGACATGGAGCCCTCATAAGCTAACCGTCCTTCGCAAGTTTGAGGTACGCTAGTTCTCGGTACAATTTGATTGTTGGGCGTAGACCAAAAAAAATTGAGCCGATCAGAAACAACCATGTTGCGACATAGGTAGTACTTTCTTTGAAAAACAGAATTGAGCCGACGACGAACATCAACGCTGCTGCGAAATCGACAGCTGTATAGGCTAGTTCGCAACTTGCGAAAATACGTTTATGGGCGTCGCTGCGTTTGCAGTTGTCGGGATGAAAAAGTTTCATGACATTCTCTATTTAAGTTAACTGTCGATGGCATGTGCTACCGAAGTTCGTTTGTTACGTCTAAGAAGGACGCCTTATTTAAACGAAAACACCACGGCTCGCAATGCTCAACGTTACAGCCTTTAGAAGGGTTGTGTCGTGAATTTGTGGGTGGCACGCAATGAGATGGGACTTTTGCATTAATCTAGTTTTGTTAGATGGGACTGTTGCATTAGTTTTCTCAGACGCATGATTATCGGTACAGGGCATTGGATTACGCTGTATCGAACAGCTGGTTAATGAACTGGGTCTCGCCGAGAACACCAGGATGTTTGTGATAGATGTTTCCGCGTTTGATTGTTCTGATCGTCTCTATCCCGCCCAGGGTTGCTTTGGCTGATCGCAGGGATCGAAAGCTCTGGCGATAACCAAGCAGCCTTTTCAGGGCTGCACGATCGCTTTCGATCAGATTGTTGCGCCACTTGCGGTCGATGTGCCGGATGCTGTCAAAATGCGGGTTGTAGCGGTGATTTATCTCGCGGATGACCCGCCGATATGAACGGGCCTTAACCTGTTGGGTGAAGCAGCCGGTACATCCCATTGGTAACTTTCGACTATCACGGTATCAATGACACCGTAAAACCCAGCGGCTGCGCAGAACCCGAAACCAACCCTGCGTCGCCCACGATGTAGGGGGCTCCGTCTGGAATGACTATAACGTCGGGGTTCACGGCGGCACTCGCTGCTGCAATTGCCTCGACAAAGGACATCATTTCTTGTGCGTAGAATTGCGATCGCATGGTGCCAAGTTCGCCTCCGATGGCGGCGACTTCATAGTAAGATAGCATGTTGTCGAGGAAGACACCGTTTTAGCTATAGGTTTAGGCCTTAAGGGCGTCATTCGTGGCAAAAAGCCATGAACGGCGATCCCTGACAGAGCGTTACCTTGTCCACTGGATAGGGTGAACTGCCAATTCCATGCACCCAACGTGCTGTGGGTGAATGACTTCACCTATGTCGCAACGTGGCAAGGGTTTGTCTATGTGACCTTCGTCATTGATGTTTTTGCACGGCGGATCGTTGGATGGCGTGCCAGCCGCACGGCTAACGCAGGCTTCGTTCTCTCCTCTCGGAAAACTGCTTTGCAATCGCCTGACGGGCAGTGCTCCGCCGGAACAACCAACGGTTTATTTAAGGCCGAAGCCATCCACCAGCGTGGGCTTTAGCGCGGCTTCGAGGCCGTCAAACACGCCATCCTAGAATGAGCCGGGTGAGTAAGCTAAGTCAACCGCCAGAAAACCGAGAGAGGGCCTCCCTCTCATTTGGCTCAAACATGACCTACCTTAGCGCAGAAACGGGCGGTTACGGCATCGGTCCCCGGTATCGGCAAACTTCAGAGGTTTAAGTTTACGGCGACGACCTGGGGCTCAGTTAACCCCAGCGGTCTCCATTTGTCGTTTGTGATGATGGCACGCAACAGTGCGCAACTCGGATACCACGGCTGAACCCGGTTGGGCCGCGCGGCACTCTGGGGTCACCAACGGGCAACGCGGGTGGTAATAACAGCCCGCCGGAGGCGATAAAGGAGAAGGTACTTCACCCTCAATCGTGTCAAACCGCACCAATTCATCTGCATCGAGCACCAACTTGGGAACGCTGCCAAACAAGGCACTCGTATAAGGGTGGGCAGGTTGACCAAACACGTCTGCCACCGGTCCAAGCTCTACAATACGGCCCAGATACATCACAGCGACCCGGTCGCTGACATGCTGCACCACGGACAAATCATGGCTGATGAAAACACAAGTCAGATTTAGACCCTGCGTCAGTTCCAAAAACAAATTGATGATTTGTGCCTGAATGGAAACGTCCAAGGACGCGACCGGTTCATCGCAAATCAACACATCGGGTTGCATCGCAAGCGCGCGAGCAATCGCGATACGCTGGCGCTGACCACCCGAAAACTGGTGCGGATAGCGATCCATCCAAACGGGATCAAGACCCACACGTTCGAACCACTCTGCGACATAAGATCTGGATTGAGCCTTGGACGTGAGCCTATGCGCAATGGGGCCTTCTGCGACTGTTTCACCCACCTTCATACGGGGATCAAGGCTGGCGAACGGGTCTTGAAAAACGGTCTGAACGCGGGTTGTGACCTTTCTCCCGTTCTCCATCACGGGCGTCCCATCAATCGTTACCGCACCATCGGTTGGCGGCAGAATTCCTGCGATCAGACGGCCCAATGTCGACTTTCCACACCCGGATTCCCCGACCAACCCAAGCGTCTCGCCCCTGCGCACAGATAGCGTCACATTCGAAACCGCACGCACGGCACGTGTTTCAACCTTTGCCCCCAGTCTGGCGGCGATCTTTTCACCTGTGCTGAGTTGGGGTCCAAACACCCGACTGACATTGCTGATGGCCAAAAAATCGTTCATGCTGAGGCACCTACGGGTTGCGCGCCCGGATGAAAGCACCGCCATCCGCGTGCGTCTTGGAGGCTCATTTCGGGGGGCTGTTCACAGGCCAGCGTACGGCGATCACAGCGCGGCGCAAAGGGGCACCCGCGCGGCAACGACAACAGAGAGGGCGTCGTGCCGGGGATCTGCGTGAGATGCGCCCCCGGTTCAGCCATCATCGGCAAAGATGCGATGAGCCCGGCCGTATAGGGATGACGCGGATCACGCAGCAGTGTCGCCGTGGGGCCATATTCTACGATGCGCCCTGCATACATCACCGCCAGTTTGCTCGCCAAACTCGAGACAACCGCAAGGTCGTGACTGATCCATATCATTGCGGTCCCTGTTTCCGCCGCCAGATCCCGCATTTGCAACAAGATTTGCGCCTGAATGGAGACGTCGAGCGCGGTCGTAGGTTCATCGGCCACGAGCACAGCAGGACGGTGCAGCAATGCAATCGCAATTGCCACGCGTTGGCGCATCCCGCCGGAAAATTCATGCGGATAGGCGCGCAGACGTTCACTGGCCGACGGAATGCCCACTTGGGTCAACAGTTCCGCCGCACGGGCCATAGCGGCACGTTTGCTGAGCCGTTCATGGGCACCAAGTGCCAGTCGCATCTGTTGGCCCACCGTCAACAGCGGGTTCAACGTGGCGATAGGGTCCTGAAAGATCATCGAAATTTCGCGACCTCGGCGTGCCCGCAATTCGGGACCGGACAATGTCGTCAGTTCGGTTCCATTGAGTTTGATACTGCCATCAACGACCCTGCCCGGTGCATCAACCAATCCCAGTAGCGAAAAGCCCGTGACAGTCTTGCCCGATCCGCTTTCGCCGACCAACCCCAAGATCTCGCCTTGTGCCAGATCAAAGGAAATACCATCCACCGCCTTGACGACACCCGCACGGGTGAAGAAATGCGTGCTCAGGTTTTGTACGCTTAGAACTGGATCCGTCATTTGCGCAGCCTTGGGTTAAATTGATCGCGCACCTGATCGCCCACTATGTTGATGGCCACGATCAGGATGATCAGCGCCACGCCCGGATAGACGGAAATCCAATACCGGCCGCTCATCATATAGGGGAAACCGTTCGAAATTAGCATACCCAGAGAGGGTTCTGTGACGGGTAGGCCCAACCCCAGAAAGCTAAGCGTGGCTTCGAGCGAGATGGAATTGGCAATCTGAACGGTGGCGACAACGATCAAGGGCGGCGTGCAATTGGGCAGCATATGACGCCATACGACCAGCCGCGCACTGAGAGGGGTGGCGAGAGCTGCTTCGATGTAGTCCTTGCCGCGTTCGGCTTTGGCGGCGCCATAGGCTGTGCGCGCAAAGTAGGCATATTGTGCGGCGACCAGCGCCCCTATCAACTGTGCTTTGCCTTGGCCCAGCAATGCGACAATGACCAAGGCCAGCAATATCGCAGGGAAGGACAATTGCAGGTCAACCAACCGCATGATCAACGTTTCGACACGACCACCGACATAGGCGGCAAGTATGCCAAGCGTTGTGCCAATGCTGAGCGATACCACCCCCGCCGCCAACCCGATTTGGATGGAAATACGCAGCCCGTAAAAAATAGCTGACAACAGATCGCGCCCCTGCGGGTCTGTGCCTAAAACGTGGGTATAGCCGCCTGACCCGACAAACCCCGGAGGTCTGCGACTGTCCATCAATGACAGATTTGCCAAATCATAAGGGTTTTGCGGGGAAATCAAGGCAGCACAAAGCGCCAATAGGATCATCAACACGACGATCCCCAAGGCGAACACAGCGATACTATTTTCGCGATATTCCGCCCAGAAGCGGCCCAGTGGTGTGCTATTTTTCATACTGTTGCTCCTTCCCGGACGCGCGGGTCAATCAGAGCAAAAACCAGATCAATCACAAAATTTATGGTCACGAATAGGAACGCCACAAGGATCAGGTAAGCCACCATAACCGGCCGGTCGAGCACGGCGATACTGTCGATGATCAGCTTACCCACACCGGGCCATGAAAAGATTGTCTCGGTGACAACGGCAAAGGCGAGCGTTGATCCGAGCTCCAGCCCGAAGACGGTGATGATGGGAATGGAAATCAGTTTCAGCAAGTGGCGGCGCAGAATTGTCGCTTCGGACAGACCGGCGGCACGGGCAAATTTGATCGTATCGGTCAACATAATTTCACGCGTTCCGGCGCGGGCCAGTCGGATCATCATTGCCAGCTTAAAAAGCGCCAGATTGATCGCGGGTAACACGATATGCGACAGCCCGTTCAACGTTGGGAATGACCACGAGACACCCAAGATTTCGATCGTTTCCCCGCGCCCCCCCGCAGGCAGCCATCCCAGATTCACAGCGAAGAATAGGATCAGGATCAAACCCACCCAAAACGAAGGAACCGAAAACCCTAAGACGGATACCGCCATAATGGTTTTGGAAGCCCAGCTGTCGGGGCGGTAGCCGGCATAGATGCCAAGGCTGACACCAAACACAGTGGCCGAGATAACCGAAATGAGAACCAGTTCGAGCGTGGCAGGCAGCCGTCCGCCAATCAGCTCCAACACCGGCATATTATAGACGAATGAACGGCCCAGATCGCCCTGTAGCAGGTTGATGACAAACGTGACGTATTGTTCATAGAGCGGGCGGTCCAACCCCAACCTGCGGATCGCCTCTTCGCGGATCTCCTGCGTGGCATCGGGCGGGATGACAATATCGATGGGGTTGCCGATGGCATAGACACCAAAGAAAACGATGACCGACATGACGGCCATAACGCCGACAGCCTGCATAAAGCGCTGGATAACGAAGCCGAGCATCTGCTCTCCCTCAGGATAAAACAGGCCAGGCAGTCAAGTCGCCGCCCGGCCTCTTGGTCCGGTATCCGATCAGGACGCGGGTTTCATAAAGAAAGCCAGCGTGTCCTCATCAAAGCGCGGCGTAAACTCCAGCATACCGGCCTTGGCGCCCCACACTGTTTGCAGTTGCACCAGCGAGATATACGCCTTGTCTGCCATCACCTTTTCCATCGCCTGCTCGTAGGTTGCGCGACGCAGGTCAGGGTCCATCATCTTGGCCCCTTCTTGCATCAGGATGTCTACCTCATCGTTTTTATACTCGATGCGGTTAAACGCGCCCAACTTCACATCCGGGTTGTTGGAATGGCCAAGCCCGCCCAACGTATAAGACGCCTCGCCCGTCAATGTGCCCCAGCCGTTCATGAACATGGAATATTCAAGCCGCGCCTGTGCAGGGAAATAAACGGTTTTCGAGATCGCATTGACGTTGGTGGTGATCCCCGCCTGCGTCAACATTTGGCCCAGACCTTGGCAGATCGCCGCATCACCGGGCAAACGATCACCGGTGCAGTAAAGATCAACCTCAAACCCATCCGGATAGCCCGCATCCGCCAGCAATTCCTTGGCCTTTGCAGGGTTGTACTCGGGCATCGGGATGCTTTCGCTCGACCCAAAGAAACCCGGAGGCATCATCTGGTTGGCAGGTTTGCCCAGACCTTCCAGCACGATATCGACCATGGTTTCACGATCAATGGCATAGTCGATCGCCTGACGGACCTTCAGATCCCGAAATGGGTTCGCGTCCAGTTTTGAGCCGTCTTTGGCCCGCACAAGCGGCGTATCTTCACGCTGATCCAGTTGCAGGTTCATGACGTAGACACTGTCGCCTTTGACCGCATCAATGCTGGCGTCGCGGTCCAGCGCGAGATAGTCCACAGAAGACACATAGTTGATCACATCAACCTGCCCCGCCTTCAGAGCCGCCAAACGCGAGCTGTCATTGGGAATTTCCTTGCGAATGACAGTTTCCCACGCACCTTCACCCCGCCAGTAATCGTCGTTGCGGTGCAGCACCAGATCACCTTTTGGCTCCCAGCTGACGTATTTATAGGGGCCTGTGCCGATTGTGGCGGCACCAGAATTAAAGCCCGCAGCGGCCGTTTCAGGTGTCGAATAATCTGCGGCCGCTTCGGATGAAACGATGAACAGACGGATGAAATCATTCGGCAAGGTTGCTGCCTGGCCGTCGGTGTTGATGTGCAGTGTGTGGGGGTCGATGATATCCACACTGGCCACGCGGCGCACGTAAATGGCCGTTGTGGTGGGGCCTGTCACAACTGGAATACGCTCAATTGAGAACTTCACGTCTTCGGCGTCAAAGTCAGACCCGTCGTGAAATTTTACGCCTTCGCGCAGTTTGAATTCCCATGTGTCTTCGTCAATCGCTTTCCAACTTGTTGCCAGACCCGGCTCAATCTGCAAATCCGTACCGGACCAGACCAACGTGTCGAAAATATGCTTGGCCGCTTCCGCATGAGAGCCCAAAGCGGAGAAATGCGGATCCATCGATTCAGGTCCGCCGCGCACCCCCATTGTCAGCACTTGGGCCGATGCGGCACTCGCCGCCGTCAAACCCAGCGCGAATGCCAGAGGGGCAAGGAATTTCTGGTATATCATGACTTTCCCTTCCTGTTGTTGGCGAGGCAGCAGGCCTCGACGTTTTGGTTTGTTTTTATTTGGTGTTCCATTTGGAACTTGCTTTATCAAGATGTGCGTGAATAATGTGGTAGTCAAGTTCATTTTGGAACTCATTTCGGTCAACAAGGGTAAAACACTGATATGGCGGGACCGCACAGCGAATGTGATCAGGAATGCGGCAAACAGCCCACTGCGCAAAGCCCGGACATGCTGGATGCCAAGCTGTGGAATAACCCTTGCCCCTTTACTTTTCGGATCAATTATCTGGCGCTGCTTTATAACACGCCGCTCTATAGTTGGGTCCAGGACACCTACGGGCTGAAGCGCCCCGAATATGTGGTGTTGTATTCGCTGGCTCTGGCGGATGGGGGCAGCGCGCGGGATGTATCGGATACGTCAGGCTTTCCTAAGAACACCCTCAGCCGCGCGATCAAGCGGTTGGAGTTGATGGGGCTGATCGATGCACGCACCAAAGCGCCGGGGGGCGGGCGCACTCAGGCCTTGAGATTGTCAGACAAGGGTTGGGCGCTCATTCATGAGACCCGCCCGGCCTTTGAAGCGCAAGAAAAGCGCATGCTGCAAGCCCTGTCAGAAGGCGAGCGACAGATGTTATTGGAATTGATGTCCAAAGTCGTGATGGGGGCACAGGATTTGGCCGGTGAACTCCCCCTTGCGGCTGATCTCGGGGCAAAAGGCGCACAGATAGGAAAACCGTAGTGACCACCATAGCAAACATGAATTGGCGAGATGTCCAAGCCGCCGCCGCGCGTGATCCGCGTTGTATCCTGCCCATTGGCTCCACCGAGCAACATGCGCAACTGTCGCTCTGCGTGGATATGATATTGGCGGAAAAAGTCGCGACCGAGGCCGCTGCCCCACTGGATATTCCGGTTTTTCCGGTGATGCCTTATGGCTTAGCACCTTACTTTAACGATTACCCCGGCACCATCAGTCTGCGCCTCGAAACGTTGATGGCGGTGATCCGGGATATCATCGCTTCGCTCAGACGTTCGGGGTTCCGCCAGATCTTGATCGTGAACGGCCATGGGGGGAACAATCCTGTTGGCGCGCTTGCTCAGGAGGTGATGGCGGAATACGGCGACCTCTCAATTAAGTTCCACAATTGGTGGAATGCGCCGCAGACTTGGGCGAAAATCCAGTCAATTGACACCAGCGGTTCGCATGCCAACTGGATGGAGAACTTTCCCTGGACGCGGCTGGCTCATGCCCCTGCCCCAGAGGGTCAAAAACCATCAGTGGACATGGCGCTCATGAAAGCCTGCCCGCCTCGGCAAGTGCGCATGTTGCTTGAAGATGGCTCTTTTGGTGGCCCATGGCAGCGCTCTGACGCGGATATGCTTGCGATTTGGGACACTGGCGTAGCCGAAACCCGAACGGCGTTGATGGGGCCTTGGGCAGACCTAAGCAATGGATGATCCCGTCCTGATCTGGGGCGCGGGAGCGATTGGGGGCATCTTGGGTGCGTATTGGGCGCGCGCGGGTGTGCCAGTCTTGATGGTCGACATTGTGCCGGACCACGTCGCGGCCTGTTCCGGCGAAGGGCTGATGATCCAAGGGCCGGTTGAGGAATTTCAACAGGTCGTCCCTTGCGTCACGCCCGATGAACTCACGGGCACCTATTCCCGTATCGTTCTCGCGGTCAAAGCCCATGCAACCCAAGGTGCTTTGGCACAGCTGACACCGCATCTGGCGGCTGACGGGTACGTTTTATCCGCACAAAATGGCCTGAACGAACGCGTCATCGCCCAGCATGTCGGCGCAGACCGCACCATCGGGGCCTTTGTGAATTACGGTGCAGACTGGATCGGCCCGGGCCGGATCTTGTTTGGCAATCGGGCTGCAGTGGTGATCGGTGAGATCGATGGTGAAATCCGGGCCCGCACGCAAGCCATGCATCGGCTGTTGCAGATTTTCGAACCAGAGGCTGTCTTGACCCAAGACATCTGGGCCTATCTTTGGGGAAAGCTTGGGTATGGCGCAATGCTGTTTGCCACAGCTCTCAGCGCCGACAGTATGACAGAGAATTTTGCGGACCCCGCGCGCGGCCCTGCGTTAATAGGGCTGGCACGCGAGGTGATGAAAACCGCGCGCGCCGAAGGGGTTGACCCCAAAGCCTTCAACGGGTTTGAACCCAGCGCGTTCATGCCCGACGCAGGAGACGTGCCAGCCTTGCAAAGCCTCACAGATCTTGCAGTTTTTAATTCCAAAACCGCCAAGACCCATACTGGCATCTACCGCGATTTGGCCGTGCGCAAACGTAAGACCGAGGTTGACCCACAGGTTGGTGTGGTCGCACAGATTGCCGCGCGCCACGGCATCGACACACCTTTGTTGCGCCGATTGGTTGCATTGATCCACGACATCGAAAATGGCCATCGCGACATGTCTGCCGATACCTTCCACGAGCTGACCAAGGTGTTGGTATGAGCAAACGCACCGCCCTTGTCACAGGGGTTGTTGGAGGTATTGGCGCGGCCATCGCCGCCCGCTTGGCCGCGGACGGGGCGCAGGTGATCATCACTGATCTACCGGGTGAGGCGCTAGATAAAACCGCTGACAAGCTGGGCCTACCTGCCGTAGGAGCCGATCTGTGTGACCCCGCAGGCGTGCAACAGATGTGTGACCGGATTGTCGCCGACCATGATGCGCCGGCGGTTCTGGTGAATGCGGCCGGAGGTGTGCGTGGTCAGGTCGGCACACCGCTTGAGGAGGTCGACGCCACAGATTGGCGCGACATTTTTTCGATAAATGTAGATGCCACGCTCTTTCTCACGCAGGCACTGGTTCCGGCAATGAAGGCCGCAGGTTGGGGCCGGATCGTGACGATCAGCTCGGGCGCCGGTTTGCGGCCCAGCCTGACCGGGATCCATGCCTACACCGCGGCCAAACACGCGCTGGTCGGTTTGACAAAACAACTGAGCCTCGAACTAGGCCAACACGGTATCACAGCCAATTCCATCGCCCCCGGTTTTATCCTGTCTAATCCCGCAACCTTACGTCAATGGGACGCCTACGGGCCACAAGGACAAGCCCAATTGATCGAACGCATCCATACCCGTCGTTTGGGTACACCCGAGGATATTGCCTCCGCTGCCGCTTTTTTAAGCTCTGACGACGCAAGTTGGATCACGGGCCAAATCCTAGGCGTCGATGGCGGCGCATCTTAACCAGCAGCCCCATAGCTAACCCCGTTTTGAACAACGTCAAAGGCCACGGAACACCGGGTATCCAAGACGTTAGAACACTTGTTTTCTTGCCCTCAGTCGGGGGCAAACCGGCTGTATTCTGGGGCATCGAACGGTTGCCCCCGCGGATCGCAAGACTAGGATTGATTAGTGTGGGCGTCAAAGCGGGGCAAGATTGGAACGATCCGAATAGTCAAACACGGCCATATTCACCCTACGCTTTTAGGTGCCAACGGTGAGATTGAATTCAGAGTTTAATCTGTACCATGCCCGCGTGCACGCGCGTTTCAAACGTCATCATGCGCCGCGTAACAGGTGCACCAACGGGGCTGCCATCACGCACATCGAATGCCCCTTGATGCAAAGGGCATTCGATAACGTGGCCGTCGAAATACCCATCACAAAGGTCAACGCCTCCGTGATTGCACAGGGCCATTGACGTAAAAATACCACTGGGCGTGTCATAAACTGCAAGCTTACGTGCGCCAAAATCAACACGCGTCACCCATTTTTTTTCAAGATCATCTACGGGGAGGATGTCTTTCCAACTCTTTTCACGGGCCATTTCTAAACAGCTCCGCTCGTGGATTTCTGGGTATGAATGTGGCGAATAATATCTATGTGTGCACCGACGTACCCTGCTTTTTCGACATGAATATGATCCTTCAGCTTTTCATGTAGTTTTGGCAATGTGTGGTACGGGATCGAAGAAACATAGTGATGTTCAGCGTGATAGTTCATATTCCAACATAAAAAACGCCATGGTCCTGAAACAATATTTGTTCGCGTGTTTTCATGCATTTGCGCAACCGTTGGACGGGCAACGTGTTCTGTCATACGAATAAAACGCATCACCGGCTCGCCCATGAAAACAGGAATGACCCAGACCCAGATCAAACCCCACCATCCCGTAATGGCCATACTGGAAAACAACAACGCGTAGAACGTCAGCATCATTCTCGCATCTCGGTAAACCGATGCGTATTCCTCTTTGGGGATAAACTTGCGTTCAATGTCATTCAAATCTCCGCGTGCATGGCGAAAAATTTCGGTGAATTTGTTGCGCCAATAAGGAATTGAAGACAAGTAAAACAGATATTCCCCATAGGTCGTGGGTGTTGGTATCAATTCGGGGTCTTCGCCGTGAAGTTGCGTGTAAGTGTGATGATCACAATGTTCATAGCGAAAGAAACGATGCGGTAGCATAATAATGTAACCACAAATCTGCCCAACGACATCATTCAATTTTCGGGTGCGAAATACGGTGTAGTGAACGCATTCATGTTGCAATGAGAAATGGTGTACGAGTACGATACCATGGACAAACATCGCTGGCCAAATCAACCAAGAATTCCACGACAACACGATCATCGATGTTGTGGTCGCAACAACCAAAACCCAAACAGCAAGCCGTTTGAGTGAAATGGCGTCGGAGCGTTTCATGAGTTCCTTCAACTCTTCACGAGAGAGCTTGCCCTCAGTCAAAGCCTGAGACAGCGGGGTTATAATTTCTTGTGACACGTGAAAACCTATTTTTGCGCGTATGCGAGCGTTGCTCTGCGATACTAGCTTCGGAGACGGGAGTGCTCCGCACCACAAGTCCGGCCCGAAAATGCCGCCTTGTGTACCTAATTTATGCAGTGTCGTATGTGGGTGTCAAATTTAAAATGGTATAAATGGCGGCCATGGCACGCATCAAAGGACAGGTCCGGTTTGGCCTTGATGGCCGCCGCAGATGCTGGATGACCGAAGCACAAAAAAGATCGGCCTGAACGTGTGGTATCGAAACATGGGCCTCTTGACCTACCCCAAGCCGATATTCTGTGGCCCGCGGTTGCATCCGAGAGTTGTCTCGTAGAATCGATGAGAAAGGGGTGTGTAAAGAATATCGCCGCGCTAACCTTGGCTGCGTCCAAGTGCGCCTAGCACCAACTTGATCATGAACTTGGGTGGTGTTGCTTTCGTTTCGATATATTGGGGTTCTTTCTTGCCAAAGAGCTACAGATTGCAGCTTAGTTTAATGTCTAAATTTCGAGAGGGAGCCCGGATTCGTATTGCCTGTTCAGTGTTCCAAAATCTGACTAAGGAACATTTTGCAGCGGTCGCTTTCGGGGTTGGTAAAGAACTTTTCAGGGGGCGAAACCTCGACGATCTGACCCGCTTCCATAAACACCATCGTATCTGCCACTTTACGGGCAAATCCCATTTCGTGGGTGACGCAAACCATTGTGATCCCCGTATCCGCGAGTTCAACCATAACATCCAGAACTTCGTTGATCATCTCGGGATCAAGCGCCGACGTCGGTTCATCAAACAGCATGATCCGCGTCTCCATACACAGCGACCGGGCGATGGCAACGCGCTGTTGCTGCCCGCCAGAAAGCTGAGCGGGATATTTTCCGGCTTGCTCCGAGATATGCACCCGTTCGAGATATTTACGCGCCCGCACCTCGGCCTCTGAGCGGTTAACTTTTTGAACTTTCATCGGGCCAATGGTCAGGTTTTCGAGGATGGTCAAATGCGGAAACAGATTAAACTGTTGAAATACCATTCCCACATCCTGTCGAAGACGCCGCAAGTCTTTACTATCTTTTTCGACATCAATCCCATCAATTCGGATTGTGCCCGCGCTATGAAATTCCAGCCCGTTAAAGCACCGAATAAGCGTGGATTTACCGCTGCCTGATGGTCCGCAAATGACAACACGCTCGCCTTGTTTTACGCTAAGCGTCACATTGGTTAGCGCCTGAAATGTACCGTAGAATTTGTCGACGTTTCGGACCGAAATCATGTTTTCTGGCACGTTCAAGGAATTTCCCCTGCGAAAAATTTAGCGTTGAGCTTATATGTCTACGCTTATTATTCTTAGGCAAGATGTTTTCCGTATTATTTTGACCGTGCCAGGGCATCGCCAAAAAACCGGGCAGATATATGTCCAGCACCTGCACCCCAAGCTGATAGCACGACACGACTCTCATTTGGATACGTCGTGCATAGAGATGCGATTTGGGCAGTTGTTAACCTTGGGTTTGGTCGAAAATCGCAGGCGGCACATGGGCCGTCACGTCGGGTAAGGGCCCTTTAAACAGGCTGACCTCAACCAAACATGAATGCGCGACAGGCCCCTGCGCAAGAGATGATGTGCCACGATCAGGCGTAAGCACATTGGGGTTGCCATGTTTGCAAATCGGTCGATCCGTCCGCGCCAAAGAGGTCGCGATTTGCTCTGGGTCATACCATGCGCCGGTGCTTAGCTGGATAACTTTAGGCATGACCTCGGCACTGATGATCAAGCCGCAAAGGCACGCACCGCGGTCGTTGTGAACCTTCACGATATCACCGGATTTCAGCCCACGTTCTGCGGCGTCATCGGGGTGCATCGTCACCGGTTCACGACCCGCGATTTTGGCCTGCCGGCTGACAGATCCATGGTCTAACTGCGAATGCAGTTTGGTTTTGGGCTGGTTCGACAACAAGTGCAGCGGGTGGCGTGCGGTATCCCCGCCCAACCATTCGCGCGGCTCAAACCACCTTGGATGCCCATGGCAATCATCCAATCCAAAATCTGCAATGGTTTGCGAAAAAATCTCGATCTTACCGCTGGGGGTTTTTAACGGGTGTGCCGCTGGGTCGCATCTGAAATCTTTGAACACAACAAAGGCCTCTTGCGGCGGTTCAATATATTGAAATTCAGCGGCTTTCAGGGCCTCTAATTCTAACAATGGCTCAGCAAGTTGAGGGTTCATATCACGCGAGGCATCTTGCAAAAACTCGAGCCAATCGTGTTGGGTCCGCCCTTCGGTAAAAGCCTGCTCAAAACCCATCTTTTGCGCAAGACGTCTGAAAATCTCGAAATCATCCAAAACATCTTTGGGCGGCTCAGTCACCTTTTTCATCCAAATATGGTATGGATCGCGGGGGTTTAGCATCAAATCTTCGCGCTCGGGCGGTGTGGTGCACGGCAAAACGATATCGGCGTGTTTTGCGTGCGCATTCCAGCACCATTCATGGGCAATTATCGTCTCAGGCTTTGCCCAGGCCTTGCGCAGCCTGTTGAGATCTTGATGGTGGTGAAACGGGTTGCCGCCTGCCCAGTAAATCAGCTTGATATCGGGGTAATCGTGGGTCGCGCCGTTATAGGTAAACTCTGCGCCAGGATTCAGCAACATATCAGAAATACGCGCGACGGGGATAAAGGCCTGCACAGGGTTTTGGCCTTGCGACATGGCCTCAAGCTTGAGGTCGGTGTGCTCCAACCCAATGTTGTTCACCGCCGAATACCCCAAACCAAATCCGCCGCCAGGCAACCCAATCTGGCCGACCATCGCCGCAAGCGTGATTAACATCCAAAACGGCTGCTCTCCGGATTCTTGCCGCGTCAAAGACCAGCTCGCCGACAACATCGTACGGTGCCGGCATATTCTCCGGGCAAGGTCTACGATATCAGCGGCCGGAATTTGGCATTTATCGGCCGCCCAGTCGGCCGATTTTGGGACACCATCGGTATCCCCCATCAAATACGCGCGAAACTGCGGAAACCCCACTGTGTACCGGTCCAGAAACTCTGTCGCATGCAGGCCCTCCGCCACCATCGTATGCGCAAGGCCAAGCATAAATGCTACGTCCGAACCGGGCCGCGGGGCGATCCATTCTGCATCAAGATCATCGTGAACGTCGGCGCGGATGGGCGACACATTTACAAAAGCGATACCTGCCTTGCGGGCCTGCGCTGTGGCTTCGTGTTGCCGGTGCCGCCCAACACCGCCCTGCCCGATTTGCGCGTTTTTCAACGGCAAGCCCCCGAAGGCCAAGAATAATTCAGCATCATCGATGATGCTTTGCCAACTTGTTTGACAGTTAATCATCTCGCTGTAGTTGCCCAAAGCGTGATCAACGATCACCTCTCCGGCGGCCAAACTATACGAATTCACAGACCGCACAAAGCCACCCATGCAATTCATAAATCGTTTCAACTGCCCCTGCGCATGATGAAACCGGCCCGCCGATGCCCAACCGTATGAACCTGCAAAGATTGCATCGTTGGAATGTTCGGATTTGACACGTTGCAGTTCCCCCGCGACCAAATCTACCGCTTTTTCCCATGAAACGGCCACAAAACTGTCCTGGCCGCGCGGGGTGTCACCAGATTGTGGGCCGGTCTCAAGCCACCCCTTGCGTACCATCGGCGTTGTGATCCGCGTTGGGTGGTCCAAAACATCAACGATCCCCGCGCCAATCGGTGACGGATCGACATCGTGCTCAAAGCTGTGTAGCTTGGTTAACCTTCCACGGCTGTCGCGTTCTGCGCGATACGTGCCCCAGTGAAAGCTCGTTAGGGGGCGTTCGTGACGCGTTGTCATTTGATTTCCTTAGGTGTTGGGGCCGGTTATCCTGATTTCGATGAAATCGGAAATAAACACAATAAGCGTATACATAATCTCATACGGGGCTTTCCACCTGTTCCATCGTATGGATACGCGCGGCACGCAACGCATCCAATGACGCAAACAGATCATGGGCGGTTTTCCACGCGATTTGCTGTTTTTCTGCCGCGCCTAAATCGGCCGGGACCAGGGCGTGCGCATGTGGATCATCTTTGAAAATCGGGTAGTCCGACCCCAACATAACCCGATCTGCGCCAAAAAGCTTCACTGCCGCCTCTAGCGCACGGGGGCCAAGTGACGCGCAATCATACCACAAACGCCGCAAGCGATCGGTGGGGAACGGGTCGTTCGGCGTGCGGTGCCGCGCGATGCTTTCCATACGTTCAAAGATGAACGGCAACGTACCCCCCAAATTCACCACCTGAAAGCTGATGTTGGGAAATTCATCCAGCATATCAGATAGGATCACGGTCAGCGCCACCTGCGCCGCACTTGCTTGTAGATCAATGGCAGACAGGCGGTATTGCACGTTGTCGCCCGGGCGCGGTGGCAGCGGTTCATCGACCTTCAGACCGGGGTGTAGCATGATGAGACAGCCATATTCATTGGCGGCCTCCAGCAGGGGGCGCAGCTCTTCTGCTTCAGCGAGTGAATTGAAATAATTCGACGGCAAGATAAATCCGGGCAACCCCAGATCACGGCGCATACGGGTCACTTCGGCGCAGGCCAGATCCATGTCTGCCAAAGGCACGCCGCCCAATCCGATCAACGCACCGTTTGTGCTTTTTGTGAGATGCGCCAGATACGTGTTGTACTCTGATATGGCCCCGGCGATCTCGTCTACAGGAAGCAATTCAACCCCCAAAGCCCCGGGAAATGTTAACATGCGGTGGGTCAGCCCACAGGCTTGCATCTCTGCCAGCCCGACACGGTGATCGTGATACTGGTCGGTGAATTCAAATTCATCATTCATCGCCACCATCATCAATGCGCCATCTTCGCGGGTGCGCAGGTAGGGGCGTTCGGTGCGCGACTGCAAGGTCTCTAACAACCCACCACCGTAGAAATGGGAATGCATATCAATACGTTGGTTCGCTTCTGTCATCCTAGACCTCGTGTCTTCACGCGCCCTTTAGTCCGGCGCAGGGTCCGCGACAGCGTGCGTGATAACCGCCTTGCCAGCACCTATATCGGGCATGAGACCGACAATCTAAACAATTTCGGACAATTCAAAAACCTCATGCGTCGATTTTACAAAATACCCGGAAGGTTAAGGTCGTTGTCGCGCGCGCAGCCCAAGGCTTCGTCATATCCTGCGTCGGCGTGGCGCATCACGCCGGTTGCCGGGTCGTTCCACAAGACACGCGCGATGCGGCGGTCTGCATCTTCGGACCCATCGCAGCAGATGACCATGCCAGAGTGCTGCGAAAAGCCCATCCCAACGCCGCCGCCGTGGTGCAGCGACACCCATGTGGCACCCGATGCGGTGTTGAGCAACGCGTTCAGCAGCGGCCAGTCCGACACCGCATCCGACCCGTCTTTCATCGCCTCAGTCTCGCGGTTCGGCGATGCCACCGACCCGGAATCCAGATGATCACGCCCGATGACAATCGGCGCGCTTAACTCGCCGTTCCGGACCATTTCATTGAAGGCCAGCCCCAGTTTATGGCGCACGCTTAGGCCGACCCAACAGATGCGCGCAGGCAGACCTTGGAACGCGATACGCTCACGTGCCATATCAAGCCAGTTGTGTAAGTGTTTGTCTTCGGACAGCATTTCTTTGACCTTGGCGTCCGTTTTGTAAATGTCTTCTGGGTCACCAGACAACGCCACCCAACGGAACGGGCCGATGCCGCGACAAAACAGCGGGCGAATATAGGCGGGCACAAAACCGGGGAAATCAAACGCATTTTCGAGCCCTTCGTCCAACGCGACCTGACGAATGTTATTGCCATAATCAAACGTCGGGATGCCGGCTTGGTGAAATTCGATCATCGCTTTGACGTGGGCTTTCATCGACGCGCGCGCTGCCGCCTCAACCGCCTTGGGGTCACTTTCGCGCTTGTCTTTCCAGTCTGCCATCGTCCAGCCCTGCGGCAAATACCCGTTGATCGGATCATGCGCGGACGTTTGGTCTGTCACCATGTCAGGGCGCAGACCACGCTTTGCGATTTCTGCAAACACATCGGCGGCATTCCCCATCAGGCCAACTGATTTTGCTTGGCCAGCCGCTGTCCATTTGTCGATCAAGGCCAACGCTTCATCCAACGTATCAACGCGTTCATCTACGTAGCGTGTGCGCAGACGGAAATCGATACTGTCAGGGTTGCATTCGACCGCCAGACAACACGCGCCTGCCATAACGGCCGCCAAAGGCTGCGCGCCGCCCATGCCGCCAAGGCCGCCCGTCAGAACCCATTTGCCCGTCAGATCCCCGCCATAATGCTGGCGGCCTGCTTCAACGAAGGTCTCATAGGTACCCTGCACGATGCCTTGGGATCCGATGTAAATCCATGACCCGGCGGTCATTTGCCCATACATCGCAAGGCCCTTTTTATCGAGCTCGTTAAAGTGATCCCAATTGGCCCAATGCGGCACAAGATTAGAGTTTGCGATCAACACGCGCGGGGCGTCTTTGTGGGTTTGGAACACACCAACCGGTTTGCCCGATTGCACCATCAACGTTTGGTCTTCGTCGAGGTCCCGCAGGGCCGCCACGATGAGATCAAAGTCTTTCCACGTGCGTGCCGCGCGCCCGATGCCACCATAAACCACCAATTCATGCGGGTTTTCGGCCACGTCGGGGTGCAGATTGTTCATCAACATGCGCATCGGCGCTTCGGTCAGCCAGCTTTTCGCGGTGATCTCGGTGCCCGTTGCGGGATATACATCGCGGCTATTTTTGCGCAGATCGCTCATGGTGTGCCTTTCAAAGTTGGGCCCAGTTCAGCCAGTTTTGTCAAAATAGATGTAAGATGCGGACGTAGCTGTGCGGCTTTGCCCCTGTCGTAGGTCCATGGGTCGGCCTGCGCGCTAAGGTATGTGCTTTGGGCCAGTTCCATTTGAATGGCGTGCTGGCCGGCCGCAGGGCGACCATAATGGCGCGTGGTCCAACCACCTTTAAACCGACCGTTCGTGACGGAGGTATACGTCGTGGCAGCGGCGCACATCTCTTGCACGGCGCGCGTGAGGTGCGGCGCGCATGTGGTGTCGCCATCGGTGCCAATGTTGAAATCGGGCAGCGTCCCTTTGAATAAAAACGGAATGTCCGAGCGGATCGAATGACAGTCATATAAAATGACAAAGCCATGCAGGCGTTTGACACGCGCAAGCTCCGCCTCAAGTGCGGCATGATAGGGCGCGTGAAATGCGATGCGGCGCGCGTCTATTGCGGCGGCATCTGGGGTTTTGGTCCACAGATCATTGCCGTCAAAATCTGTCAGTGGCACCAAACCTGTCGTGTTTTGACCGGGATAGAGAGACACACCGGACGGGTCGCGGTTTGCATCAATCACATAACGGTGGAATGTGGCACGTACGGTTGTGACCTCAGGCAATAGCCCATCATACAGTCGGTGAATGTGCCAATCCGTATCGTCCAGCCCGCGCCCACGGGCGTTCAAGTTTGCCAAAATCGCATCGGGGACATGTGTACCTGTGTGCGGCAAACCCAAAACAATTGGGCCTTTCCCATGTGTGACCTCAACAGGCGTCACAACGTGACCCCAGGCATGCCGGTGTCCGCGACGGCAATAATATCGCCGCTTGCGATCATCTTTGCGGCGCGGTCAAGGTCCGGCGCAAGATAGCGATCGTCTTGCATGGTTTCGACGTCTTGACGCACCCGGCTGACGACATTTTGCAACACTGGGCTGGTTTTCAACGGTGCGCGAAAATCTATCCCCTGAGCGCCACACAACAGTTCGACCCCCAAAATGCGGTTCAGGTTTTCAATCATTGGCCCGATGCGGCGTGCCCCATGGGCGGCCATGGACACGTGGTCTTCTTGGTTGGCCGAGGTCGGTGTGCTGTCGGTCACGCAAGGGTTGGCCAAATGTTTGTTTTCGCTCATCAATGCGGCGGTGGTGACTTCGGCGATCATATAGCCGCTGTTTAACCCCGGATTGGGGGTCAGGAACGGCGGCAAGTTAAAGCTCAGCACGGGATCAACGATCAGGGCAACGCGACGTTGCGCAATTGCACCTATTTCTGACACCGCCAAGGCGATCATATCAGCCGCAAAACCAACGGGTTCCGCGTGGAAGTTACCGCCGGACACAATCAGATCTGCTCCGACCAACACCAACGGATTATCCGTTGCGGCATTCGCCTCGATTTGCAGCGTGCGCCCCGCCATGCGTAACACATCAATCGAGGCACCAGTCACCTGTGGTTGGCACCGAATACAATACGGGTCCTGCACGCGGGCATCATCAACGATGTGGCTGTCGCGAATTTCTGACCCCATTAGCAAGGCGCGCATCGTTGTGCCCACATCGATTTGGCCGGGTTGGCCGCGCAGTGTGTGGATTTCGGCTTGTAACGGCGCGGTTGAACCCATGATCGCGTCCGTCGACAACGCTGACGTAACGAGCGACGAGTGCGCGGCGCGCCACGCGCCAAACAGCCCCACCAGCGCCAATGCGGTCGAAAACTGCGTGCCATTGATCAACGCGAGCCCTTCTTTGGGGCCAAGTTCAACCGGTGCCAAACCCGCAGCGGCCAGGGCCGCGGCACCCGGCATAGCCGCACCGCCAAATTCAGCCTCGCCGTGACCCATCATGACGGCCGCCATATGCGCCAGCGGTGCCAGATCACCGGACGCGCCAACAGACCCTTGCGCCGGGATGACCGGCGTCACCCCCTTGTCGAGCATATCTTCGATCAAATCGACGATTTTCAGCCGCACACCAGAGGCCCCGCGCCCCAAGCTCAGCAATTTCAACGCCATCATCAACCGCGCATGGCCGCGCGGGATGGCCGGACCAACACCACAGCAATGTGACAGTATCAGGTTGCGTTGCAGCGCCGCAGTGTCCTTGGCTGCGACCTTAACCGAGGCCAGTTTTCCAAAGCCGGTGTTCACACCATAAACAGGGCTCACCCCCGCCACCGCTTGGGCGATCCGGGCATGGGCGCGTTCGATATCGGGGCGGCACCCAGGATCAAGCCGCACCGACGCCCCACCCCAGTGGATTTGGGCAAGATCATCGAGGGTCACGGCACCGGGGGTCAGGACTAGGGTCGTCATGGTGTCCCTCCGAATATGCGCGAATGAAGCGGGTTAAAGCCGATCCGATAAGACAATTCGGCGGGGTGCGTGATGTCCCAAACGGCCATGTCAGCGCGCATGCCAGCGACAAGCACGCCCGCATCTGCCAACCCCAACGCACGGGCCGCGTTTTGCGTGACACCGCGCAGGGTTTCTTCGGGGGTTATGCCAAACAAGGTGCACCCCATGTTCAGTCCCAGTAACAGCGAATGCAGCGGCGACGAGCCAGGGTTATTGTCAGTCGCCAACGCCATTGGCACACCGTGTTTGCGCAGTAAATCGATAGGCGGCGCTTGTGTTTCGCGCAATGTGTAGAAGGCGCCCGGCAAAATAACGGCGGTGGTCCCCGCATTTTTCATCGCCATTACGCCGGTTTCATCAAGGTGTTCGATATGGTCTGCCGATAGTGCGCCATATTGCGCGGCCAACTTCGCCCCACCGATGTTAGACAATTGTTCGGCATGAAGTTTGACTGGCAGGTTCAATGCGCGCGCTGCATCAAATACGCGGGCAATCTGCGCGGGCTGAAACGCAATGCCCTCGCAAAACCCGTCAACCGCATCAACCAGCCCCTCGGCGTGAGCCGCCCGCAGCGTGGGGATGCAGACGTTATCGATGTAGTCATCATCACGGTCAGCATATTCGGCGGGTGTCGCATGCGCGCCAAGAAAGGCGGTTTTGACGCGAATAGGACGGTTTACCGCGATCGCGCGCGCGACGCGCAACATGCGCAGTTCGGTTTCTGTATCCAACCCGTAGCCGGATTTGATCTCGATGCAGGTCACGCCTTCGGCGATCAACACGTCCACACGGCGCAATGCATCCGACAACAGGCGCTCAGCGCTCGCGCTGCGCGTCGCCTTGACGGTAGAGACAATCCCACCCCCTGCCCGCGCGATGTTTTCATAGCTGGCGCCTTTTAGGCGCATCTCAAATTCCACCGCACGGTCACCGCCGTGGACAATATGCGTATGGCAATCAATTAAGCCGGGCGTCACCAACCGCCCCGCGAGGTCAACATGAGTGGCCGCATCGCAAGACGCCGGCGCATCGCATCGTGGCCCGACCCAACACACATAACCATCTTTTACCGCGATCGCAGCATCCTCGATCAGGCCATAAGGAACCGCCCCATCCGCCATGGTTGCTGCTGTTAGATTGGTGAAAAGTGTGTGTGTGCCCGCGCCGTTCATTGCAGTGTCCTTCAATGCTCTTTCTAAGTACGCGTATATCAGTTATATGTACATACATAAAAATATTGGAGCTGCTCAAATGATTTTTGCAAAACAAGCGCTCACCGCGACGGGCTGGGGCAAAAACATACGCATATCGGTGCGGGGCGGGCGCATTTTGACGGTCAGCCCTGATCAGACACCACAGGCAACAGACGTGCAGGTTGACGTGCTGCTACCCGCCCTTGCGAATTTGCATTCTCATAGTTTTCAGCGGGCCATGGCGGGCATGACGGAACACCGCAAGGCAGGCAAAGACAGTTTTTGGACGTGGCGCGATATGATGTACCGCTTCACCAAACATCTGACACCCGAGCACATAGAGGCGATTGCAGCGCTTGTGTTCATGGAGATGCAAGAGGCGGGCTATGCCAGTGTGGGCGAGTTCCATTACGTTCATCACCAACCAGACGGCACAGCCTATGATGATCTGGGTGAATTATCGGCCCGAATTGCCGCTGCGGCCGCCGATACCGGGATCGGGCTGACGCATTTGCCGGTACTATATACCTACGGTGGCGCCGGGCAAGCACCGCTGCAGGCGGGACAAGCACGGTTTGGCAACACCGTTGACCGTTTTAACGCGTTGTCGGCCCGCGCACGTGCCATTGTTGCGACGCTGCCCGATGATTGTCAGGTCGGCATCGCCCCGCATTCCCTGCGCGCCACCTGCCCGGACGATCTGGTTGCGGTCCTGCAGGCACACGACGCTGGTCCTGTTCATATCCACATCGCCGAACAACCTAAGGAGGTCGCGGATATTGCCGGGTGGCTCAGCGCGCGTCCTGTGGAATGGTTGCTGCAAAACGCCGATGTCTCGACCGATTGGTGCCTGATCCACGCAACTCATATGACATCGGGTGAGACGCAGAACATGGCAAAATCCGGCGCCGTGGCAGGCCTGTGCCCGATCACCGAAGCCAACCTTGGCGACGGCCCTTTCAACGGGCCGACTTACCTGTTGCACGGGGGGGCATTTGGCATAGGGTCAGATTCCAACGTATTGATTTCGCTTACAGAAGAACTGCGTACGTTGGAATATTCACAACGGCTGCGTGATATGGCGCGCAATGTCATGGTTGATGGTGAAGGCTCGATCGGCGAGACGCTATATTGTGGTGCGGCCCGTGGCGGTGCGCAGGCTTTAGGCCGGGGTGCGGGTGTCATCGCGGTTGGTGAATGGGCGGATCTTGTGGCAATTGACAGCGCCGACCCCGCGCTATGTGCCCTGCCCGCGCAGCAGTTGTTGGACGGGCTGTGCTTTGCTGCCCGCGACCGTGTTATCACAGATGTGTGGTCTGCCGGTCGTCACTGTGTGCAGGCCGGCAAACATGTCAAAAGTGATCAAATAACCGCCGCGTACCGATCTGCGATGTGCAGCCTTATGTCTGTGCTTTAGTCGTCCAGCGTTGGCACGGTTTCCAACATTTTGAGCAGCTCAAGCGGCACCGCACCCACGCCGTGGTTGAAAGCATCCGGGTCGATAACGTTGAGAAACCGCGACACAACCTTGGAGCGCGTCGATGTGATATCATCATACAACACCATCAAATCATCGCGGTTTTTCAACACCTTGATCTTGGCGCGGTGGTGTTTCACAGCGTCGTTATGCAAGGCTTCGACATTCGGCAGCTTGCGCAGCTCGGCCTGTTTGGCCTGCAAGGCGGGTAACTTTTCCAGCATCGAGGTGTTGCGTTCCATGTTGAAATTCATCCGTAACCAATAAGCACCGCCTTGGTCGCGGTTGACGTGGTTTACCCGACCACGGTCCTTTTTCACCAGATAACTTTCGGCGTTGCGCACCGAATAATGGTTGAGCGTGACCAAATCATACCCATACCCGCCCGTGCCAAACCGCCAGCCAGATTCGAGAAAGGATTCAGCCACTTGCACGCCCGACCCGTTGACCCATTTGCATCCAGCGGCGCCTTGCCAATTTTTGGGGCGGTGCACGCCAAATGACTTGAAACCCTTGGGGCGAAACAGGGTTTTGACCCCCCACGCCTGCACTGGTCTGGGGCACAGTTCGGGTGCACACCACAGGTGTTGCTCGGTGATGGGGCGGCTGGAATATGTATCGATCCCGGCACTGCCAAACAGGCGCCATTGCATCGATAAGGCATCAGGATGGCCGGCGGCTTTGGTCAACGCCTCCAACGTGCCGTCGCCCACATGAATGTTCACGAATTCATCAACGTCCGACCCCAAGACCCAATCGGCATCACGCACGAGGTCCAGATTTTGGGCATGTTTTAGCGCGCCGCGCTGCGGGGCGGGATTTTTCATTTTCAGATAGGGGTTGTCAAAACGCGTCACGATCCCGGCGTCAGATAGGGCGTCCAAAAGCGCAACCGTGCCGTCGTCGCAATCGTTGGTGTAGACCACGAAATGGTCAAACCCCACGGCCAGATGATGGGCCACCCATTCCAAAATGAACGGACCTTCGTTTTTCATGCAGGTGATGATAATATTTTTAGCCATTACGCGCTCATCGCGATCATCGCTTCGATCTTTTCTTTGGTCAGGCGAATGTTGGGGGCTTTGCGTTGTTCCAAGGTAAATTCGCAGGCTTTCAGGGCTAATTTCAGGTGCCCTTTGTCGCGTGCCAACTGGATGATGCCGTGTTGGAACCGCGGCAAATAATGGCGGTTGCGCAACAGGCGGTAGTATTGTGTGGCGTCGAATGTGCCGCGTGTCATGTCCGCCAACAGCGGTTTGAGATTGCCCATAATTGTCAGGGGGTGCGCCACCTTATGACCAAAGAAAGGGATCCTCAGATGGGTGATATTATCGCCCGACAGACGTTTAACATGGGCGCGGTCCATATCAAAATACGGGTCCGAGACCACGACAACCGTATTGCACGCCGCCGTCCCGTCACTGGCGTCGCCATAGCGGTTTTTCCAGTTCAGCTTTTTGGTCCACGGCCAGCGATTATCATTGGGCAGAATATCGCGATCAAGCGTTGTCTGCGGCTCTAACGCCAAAACATGCGCACCCGGACAGCTGCGCGCGTAGGTCAGCGCCCCGAAACCGCCCATTGATGCACCGTAAAACAGCACCTCGTCGAACTGTTTGAACCAACCACTTTCTTGCAACCTGTCGAAACTATCGTGCACGAAGTCATGGCGGAACCAGCCGCGATCCTTCGACAGGACCCCCAAAACCGCACACCCCAATTGCTGCGTGATCATCGCGTGCCCCCACGGCCAACGTTGTTCTTCCAGACGCGCAGTATGAACATTGTCAAAGGCCACAACCAATTTTTTTCCGCCCGGTTCAAAATACAGCGCGTTCTTTTCGCCCTCCCAAAAGAACCCTGACCCACCCGCAACCTTGGCGCGCATACTGTCAAACCTCGGCTCCGGTGCGGCGCATTGTGCCGACGCGGGTGGGTCTGGCGCCCATGCGTCGTACCCCGCAACTGCGATGGTTTCTGGCTGGATATCGGGCGCTTTGACGGGCAAGTTGCCCTGCGCGTCGACCCCAGCCCCGCGTGGGATATCGCCAGACAACATCAGCTCTAGCCGCATGATTTTGGCCGCTGAGGTGTCATCATGCATCGCATTGCGCTCTGGCTCGGGGATCATGATATTGCGGTTGTCGTCGTCCGTCGCCCTGGTTTCAGCCTCTGTCTTGGTCAGATAAATCGCGTCAGGCCACTGCACATCTGTCAGTTGACGAAACAGCGTGGCGTAACCTGCGTCTGCCTTAAGAGTTTCTATCTTCTTGCGGTGCCACGCGACTGCATCTTGATGCAGACGGCCCAATGTCGCATCATCCTTCAACGCCTTTATTTCACGTTGCAGGTCATCCTGCCGCGCCATCATCCGGTCGTCGATTTCTGACGTGTAATTGCGGCGCATCCAGTAAGAAATGCCCTGATCCTGATCGGTGTGGTTGATCCGGCCACGGTCACGTTTGACCAAATAGCTTTCGGCAGAGCGCAAGACATAGTGGTTCAGCGTTGCAAACCGATATCCTAACGACCGTTTGGTCGACCGCCAGCCGTTGTTGGTCAGCAACATTTCGGGCATGGCGCGGCCCGACCCGTTGACCCAACGCACCCTGCCCACGGCCTCTTCGTTTTCGATCTTGAGAGGGCGGTGAACCCCTATTTTTGTGTAGGGCGCGGTGCTATGCAGCATCGTTTTGAACCCCCAGCCAAGGCGGGGTTTGGGAATATATTCGGGCGCACAGGCCACGAATTGTTCGGTGATGGGGCGGTCTTGATAGGTGTCGATACCCTTGTTTCCAAAGAACTTCCACGTGAACGAGATGACATTGGGGTCGTTTGACGCGGCAAAGAGATCGGCAAAGGTGCCGTCGCCCACATGCACGTTGACGAATTCATCAACGTCGATGGTCAAGACCCAGTCGGCCTGCTGTATCACTGGCTGCTTTTGGGCATCGGCAAGGGCCACATGCTGGGGCTTTTTGTTCGATGTCGGGTCCCACGGATTATCAAGCCGCGTGACCAACCCCATCTCACCCAACCGGTCCAGAATGTCATTGGTGTTGTCGGTGCAATCGTTCGTATAAACAAGAAAATGCGACGCGCCGATCATCTTGTGATAAGCAATCCATTCAAGAATAAAGGGCGCCTCGTTTTTCATTGCCGTCAAAATGACAATGCGGTCGTGGGGTATCGGCGCGGCGGGGGGCGCCAGTTTGCTAAACAGCTTTTCAGTGCGCCCTTCAAGCCCATCAATCGCTGACTGATATGGCGCGGTTTGTTGGAGCCTATCTAGCTTTTTTGCACCTGTCTCTCGTGCCTTTGTGCGGGTCGGTGCCGGGCCCTTTACGGCTGTCTTTTCGCCACGGCCTTCGGCGATTTCTTTTTGCGTGGGGTGGCCGGGGGGCGGTTTGTCGGGGATCGGCGCAAGATGCGGGTCAATGTCGTGGCGCACCAAAGCGCGGCCCAAAAACCCATCCTCGGGGGTTATCCCGTTTTCGTTGGTCACGATACGGCGGCTCAGACGACGGTTCCAAAGGTGTACCCCGTAAACGCCATCAGTCATGATGTCTTCGACCATTTGGCCCGGGTCGATCAACTTGCGGCGATCCTTAAAAGAGACAGGGTAAAACGCCTCGACCGGCATCGCATGTTCAATTTCGCCCGTTTCTTTCAAAAAATGGGTCACGGCGGATGGGCCCCAAACCCCCCATTTCAACTCAGATACATGCGTCGGGTTACCCGCCTGCGCAGCGCGGCGCAGGTCGTCTTGTTCTGCGTCGCTCAACCACGGCGGGATGGGGTATTCGTCGCGGCAAAAGACGTTCAACCGCTCTAGCGTCCGCGAGAATTTCGGCAATCCGAACACTGCGTTACACACCACGCGGTTCTTCTTTTCCCAACCGAACACGAACTTGTTGGGGATGTCCCAAGGCTGGACGCATAGCATATCCGCATCGACCCAAATCACATCCTGCAGCTGGATCATCCGGTATCGAAAGGCATCTGCGTGCACAGCGGGTGATCCGCTTTCTTTGTGACGCATGAAGTTTGTGTTGGGAAAGATAAGGTTCGCATCCTGCACTTCGACCCCTTCAGGCGCGTTGGTAACGCCTTCGTAGGTATATAGAATTGTGCGGTGGCCATGGTCTGCGAACGATTTAAGGCAAACCTGCTCAAGATAAGAAAGATTGCCGCCAATCCAAAGGGATGCGATTTTTGGAAGGGTCATAAACACTCTCCTATGAGCACGGGTCGGGCTCTTGATGGCCAATAAACGGTTGGAGTAACGCCCATTCAAATGGGCTTTGTGCGGCGAGGGCCCGTTACGGTTTAATCTCGCACAATGCGCGCTTTTGAAGGCTGCCAAGGGCAACGCACCACCCGAGATAACACCCCCCTAAATGCGCGATGTCATCTTATAATCGCGTGCAAAATAGAGCTGCGCGTAGGTCACGCTCTTGTCCTCCAGCCACGTGGTGCGTTCGATCGAAAACAGCGCCGATCCGATGGGCGCCTTGAGGAACCGTGCAATGTCTTCCGGCGCATTCATAGCACTAAAAACCAGTTCACCGTTCGAGAACGGCACCTGTTGCAGCAACCACTCATTTGGGCCGACGGTCTCAAAATCGAAACCTTCAGCGGCCGGAACAACCGCAAGATTAATCCAGCGGTCTTCGTATTGATAAGGGTTGTTGCCGCTGTAATGCATGCATTTGATATGAAGCGCCGGGTCGTCTTTCGTGACGTTCATGCGCTCGCACAACCACGACGGTGCGGGCAGAATGCAGCGTTCGATCAAACTATAGGAATATTCGGCGCCCGATTGTTCAACCTCTTCGCGCACAATAGAGATCGAAAACTGCGCGCGGCGGATTGGCGATTGTTTGACCTTGGTGCCAGCCTTGCGTTTGCGCTCCAGAATACCGTCATCCACCAAATCGCGCATTGCTCTGTTCATGGTCGCACGCGCGCATCCAAATTCTTTGGCCAGTTCAATTTCGGTCGGAAGGTGAGAGCCGAGCGGCCAGGTGTTGCTGCGAATGCGGTTCAGAATTTCCACCTTCACATCACGATAGCTAATTCGCATTCGGAGACCTCAAAGTTCACGTTTCATTATGTCTATCTTTATCGCTGCTAATACCCAGCCTTGCAAGACTGAGGTGACCCATAAGGAAACCAAATATGCCGCATAACTTCTCGAATATCGCGCAGAAAATGCACCCTTGGTAACGTGCTTGTAACTGGTGCGTACCGGTGATTTCGATGGGTGCCCCAAGGAGTTCTGCAATGCTCGACGATGTTCAAAACCGGCTGGTCGCAGGGGTGCAGAACCTGTTGATCAACTGCGCGAACTGTCAGCCGGGGCAGCGTGTGCTGATTGTGTATGAAACCGAAAAAGATGGATACTATGACCCCGTCTTTGCCGGTGATGTTGTGAAAACAGCGATTGAATTGGGCTTTGATGTCGAGCTTTACGGGGTGCCGCTGAACAAAAACGTCACCGACCCAGACCCCGTGCTTTCTGCCAGAATAGAAGCCGCCGATTGCGCCGTTTTTCTGGCGCGGCTGGGTGATCAAATCCGGTTCCGCACCAAGACGTGCACCACGACCCAAGTCATAAGTTACGCGTTGAACCGCGACATGATGGTGTCGTCGTTTGGTGTGGCCAACTACCAAGCGTTTATTCGTTTAAAAGCGCTGGTTGATACAGCAATCGCCCAATCCACCGACATACACGTCACGTGCCCCGCCGGAACCGACTACCGCGGGACAGCCGCAGATTTTAACCCTTGCGGCGGGGATACCACGCTCAAACGCTTTCCCTTGTCGGTGTTCACACCCGTTCCCGCAAAAGGGTTTTCCGGCCGCGTCGCGCAGGTCGGGTTTCTGACCGGCACCGGGTCACATTTCTATACGCCCTGGGCCTGCGCCGTCAAAGACACGTTGTTTGTGAACATCGAAGGCGCGCAGATCGTTGGGTTTGAAGGATCCGACAATGACGTTGCCGTTGCCAAAGCACATTACGAATATGTGGGTGCGCTGTATGAAATTGAAACATACGGGGTACATTCGTGGCACGCGGGCATTCATCCGGGTCTGTGCTACGAACAAGAGGCCGCGCGGCATTTTGAACGCTGGAGCGGCGGAGCATTTGGCAACCCGCGCATTATGCATGTTCACACTTGCGGCGGATATCCCCCCGGTGAAATTTCACTCAACGTTCTTGATCCAACGGTGCGTTTGGATGGGGTCGCAGTGTGGGACCATGGGCGCTTGATGCCCCAACGCCTTGCGGGTGGGGCTGCGCTTTTTAATGAATTCCCTGAATTGGTTGACCTGTTTGAGCAACCTCAAACAGCAGTAGGTCAGGCGCCGTGCGGCCGGCTAGCCTACGCATAAATTACTGTAAGTTACACGATTTTACTCTGCGAGCTGGGTGTTGATAGGTTTGGCCTGCGCATGTAGCCACGTGCGGAATGTCTTGATGAATTTCGCGTTGGCGTTGCCATGCGTGCAGACAAACCAATACGAAAACTGGGACTCTGCAGTTTGGGGAAAGGGGCATACCAACTGCCCTGCATCAAGGGCATCAACCACCAAAGGGCACCGCCCCATGGCAACGCCAGAGCCATTGATCGCGGCCTGTATCACCATGTTTGCCTGTCCATAAATTTGCTTTCGCCGTGGTGCCGGCAGTTTAACGTCGACCTCTTTTGCCCAAAACTCCCAGTTCGACAGGTGTTCGGATGCGGGCTGCCCGTCTTGTAAGATGACGTGTTTGTTCAAATCCTGCGGTGCTTCGATGCTGGTGGCAAGCTGTGGTGAGCATACCGGATACATGCGCTCACCCATTATCTTTTCTGAATGTAGGTTGGGAAATCCGCCAGCGCTATAAGCGATTATCACGTCCGCATCGCTTGACGACGGATCAAGGGATTTGGGGTCCGTCGACAGGGATATCTGCACATCGGGGTGGCTGTCTGAAAAGTCGAGAAGCCGAGGTAAAAGCCAGACAAAAGCAAACCCCGGCGGCGCGGCAACAAGGATCCCGTCCTTTGCGGTTTTCTTGGCATCGCGTAGGCTGTCGCAAATCGTTTCGACCATGCCAAACCCCTCGCGCGTAGCATTGGCCAAGCGGGTGCCTTGTTCTGTTGGGATGACTTTTGGGTTCTTTCTGATCAAAAGCTGATGACCAAGCCATTCTTCAAGCTGTTTTATGTGTTGACTTACAGCGCTTTGCGAGATGTTGAGCTCATCCGCTGCCCGCCCAAAACCCCGCAGACGTACAACGGATTCCAATGTCCGCAATGCATTGAAGGGGAGTGTCTTTAACATGTGTTGTCACTTCTTATTTCAGAAAATCGTCGAATCGCACAAAGTGAAAGATGGTAACATCACTGGATGTACGGCCTGCGCCCATCAGACACTAGAACAATCCGCCCATGATCTTTATACTATTATGTCTATGCCTTTCGAGTGACCAGCTAGATCAAATTGGAAGCCATCTGGCGATGCGAATCCGCGCAAAACTGCGGCGATGCAGACAGCAAATGTACGCAGGCTTTCATCCTGAGACCCATAAGGTAAGCTAAAGCTGAGCATAAACAAAAGTGGATGGTGCCAACACCCCCTGCGCCCTAGTTTGCGGATATTAATCACCCCCTTGGAGAGGCGAATGTTTTTACGCAATTGTTGGTATGTCGCCGGATGGAGCAGAGATTTCGACCGTTCGTTAAAGGCATTAAAACTGCTGGGTGAAAACGTGGTCTTTTATCGTCAAACAGACGGGTCCGCAGTGGCCTTAGAAGACGCCTGCCCACACCGCAAATTACCATTATCGATGGGGCAGATCGAAGGCGATAACGTCGTGTGCGGCTATCATGGCCTTACATTTGATTGTACTGGAAACTGCACTGACTCGCCAACCCAACGCGGCATGACCCCACGCCGCGCAGTCGTAAAATCCTACCCCGTCGTTGATCGGTATCGTTTGCTATGGATCTGGATGGGTGACCCCAAAGATGCCAACCCAGACGACATTTTTGAGATTGAAAATTACGAAAACCCGGCATGGGGCTATACCGATGGTGGTGTGATGTCGATTGCGTGTAATTACCTTTATGTCTGCGATAATCTGTTGGATCCGAGCCATGTTGCATGGGTGCATGTGACATCGTTTGGTGGGGGCGGCACGGATGATGCGCCTTTGAAAATGGATAAAACTGACCGCGGTGTAATCGTGTCGCGCTGGATCAGTGGCCAGGCGCCATCGCCCTATTACAAGGACTTGGTGAAATTCGAAGGCAACTGTGATCGCAAGCAGCACTATGAATTAATTGTGCCTTCAGTTGCCTTGAATAAGTCGATTTACACGCCCGTTGGCACAGGTGGCGAAGGCGCGCCGATGGTCGATAAAACCTACATCAACATCTCGTATAACTTCATGACGCCCGTAGATGAAAACAACACGCAATATATCTGGTTTCAACATCGCAACACCGACCCGAATGATGCCGCCATTTCAAAGAAGATGAACGATGGTGCGATTATGGCCTTCAATGAAGATAAAGAGGTTCTCGAAGCGGTACATATCAATATGGCAGAAATGGTTACACCCAATATTGACCTCGGGCTTGACCTTGGCGCCAAAGCGTTCCGCATGAAATTGAAAAAAATGATAGATGCGGAACAAATTAAGACACCTAAACCCGCATAATCGTACGCGACAATTACCTAGAGAACCGCAGCGGCGGCAGTGGTACCTTCGTATGTAACGCCGGCCCCGCCGCGCCCTTTGACGTGGCGGCGCGTTAGAGTCAAACCACGGCGCAATTACTCGGTGTTATTCGAAGAAGATAAATTCATGATCTCCGACGTACCCGGCTTGGTCAAATACAAATTGCCACTCTTGCGGCGTGTAAAAGGCCCGACAGGTCAATTGCCAATACATCAGGTTTACTTTTTCCCGCTCATTTCTATACCCTTCCACGCAAAGGTACTTTGATCCGCGGCTTACACGTTCTATTTCTTTGAGAGCTGCATTCAGATCAAAATTATATAGGTTATGCAGTGTATTAATCGAAATCACCAAATCAAAATAACCGTCATCGAACGGTAGATTTGCCGCGTCGGAAACCTGCACAAAGGGCTTCACGGTGTCCATTGTATGCTCGATTGCATAGTGTGATACATCGATACCTGCAACTTCTACGCCGGGGCACGCCTCAAGAAAGTCATGCAGCAAAAAGCCCTTGCCCGATCCAACATCTAAGATCCGCATACCTGGTTTAATACCGTAAATATCAACCATTGCATCCGCAACTTTACGCCAACGTCCATCATAGTTGTAACCGCCGTATCCGGTCTGGCGGCTACCGTCCCAATAATCGTAGTCAAATTGCACGGCCAGCTCTGCGACCTCTGCTTTGTCGCGTTCCGTCACCCGCGCAAGATAGTCGCGCGTAGTTGATTTGTGGATCAGGCTCACGAAGTCGCGATAGGCCATTTTAGTCTCCTTATAGGTCTAGTTCGGTCAATTTTTGACGCGCTTTGGTCAGCTGCGCCGCACAACGGGCCGCGTAATCTAGGGGTCGGGAAAATGCCCGTCGCGCCGCACCCACTGGCAAGAATTCATTCAACATGATGCAGACCCATTTAATCTGGTATACATCTCGCAACAAATGAGCACGGCTGGGGAATTGCGCGCCCTGCCCTATCGCAAGACGGCTTACGCAAGCATCAAATTCGGATTGAGGTGTGGGTACTTCTGGCACTGCAAAAAAGTCACAAAGCAACTTGGCAGGGTCGTCCTGCCCCGCATATTCGAAATCCACAAACCCAAGGGTATCGCCTGACACAAGGATGTTGTGAAATCCAAAATCCGACGGCGACAGAATGCGTTCTGACATGGGTAGAACTTTATCAAGTGCGCCTACATCTTCACACGTAACCGCCTTTTTTAGCGTATCCGAAACTGCCTGCCATTTCGGGGTCAGGTCATTGTGAACAAACTGCGCGGCCTCCTGTGCATGCGGCACCTTTGGGTTCAGCGTTAGCAATCGCGCCACGCGGCGCGCGACCGTTTCGAGATGCTCTGCGAGCGAAAAACACGCCTCTGATGCAGGTGGGAAATCCGCAGGATCTACATGGCGGTTCAAAGAAATGATAAACGTCATTGCTGCCGCCACATCACGCGGCGTAACCAGTCCCGGTTCGCGTTTTGTGCCAGGCAATTCGGTGTAAAGGGCAGCGCCTGCAGTGGTATCACAGGCCAGAGGCCGCGGCGCGCCAGGGATGTTTTGCGCGTCGGCAAAGCTCAGAAACCGCCATTCTGCGCCAAAACGGTCGCGCGGGTCTCGAGCATCGCGAAAATACAGTTTGAGGATCGCGCTACCGCCATCCGCTTGTTCTACCCGCATGACTTTGTTGTTTTTACCGCCGCTCAGTGGCCGCAAGTTGATGTGCTTGGGTCGCCCTGCCTGCGCCAACAGATCATCGACACGCGCGGCCAAATCTGCGTCAACACGGGTCACGCCCGACCCAGTATCAAACCGGTCAGATCGTCCCAGCTTTCGCAGCTTTGCTGCGTTGGGTAGGATGCGTTGGGATCGAACAAAACCCCGCGCGCCTTGGTCGGGAACCCCGGAAACACCAATATTTCGGGTAGATCATCGACGAATACATCGCATCCACGGTCACCGATCAACGCTATCTTAGCCTCCTTGGTTTCGGCAAAAAACACATCATCCTCGGGGATGCGGCCTTCACCGACCAACGCGTTATGAGTTAAAAAACCACGTGCCGCCTCATGCATATCATAGGCTGGACCGCGCAAAGGTACCCGTGTTTTATGGCTAATAACACAAAGCTCATGCCCCAGCGCGCGGGCGCGATCCAGAAATGCACCTACCCCGGGATAGGGCGACACAAGATCCATCCGTGCACCGTAAACCCACCCCTGAAGTTCGGTGAACGTGTCTTTTTGACCCGCGCCATTCAGGTAGTCACGCACGGCGTTTTTCGTGGTCCCGATATCGGGTGGGATCAAATCGCGCGCACAGGCTGCCGCATGGAAAACACCGTCATAGCAAGCAATCGTGTTGTCAAAATCAAGCCCAATACGCACTGGTTTATCTTCCTCAGCCCGCAGACATATCAATCAATGGCCGTCCGATACGGCCTTCGGCCAGATCGGTTAGCGCGGTGTTGATGTCATCCAACTTGTAAGTGTGCGATAGTAGATCCCGCACCGGGAACCGCCCAGAGCCAATCAATTTGGCAAAGCGGGGGTAATCCCGGTCAGGCACACTATCGCCGCCCCATGTCCCCATCAGGCTTTTGCCTTGGTTGAAAAGCGCGGGATCCAACGCCAGTTCTGCCCCTGCGCGCGCATTGCCGATAACAACCGCGCGACCGCCTTGCATGCGGGTGCACCGCAATGCTTGTTCCATGACTTCGGGGCGGCCCGAAGCCTCGGCGGCGCGATCAACGCCTTGCGGTACGATAGCCGCAATAGCGGCCAACACGTCGCCCTCTGTTGGGTCAACGGTATGCGTCGCGCCGTAGGTCACTGCCAACGCCCGGCGTGTTGGGCTGGGGTCGATTGCGATCACCGGGTCGGCACCGCTAAAGGCCGCAGCCATGACAGCGTTAAGCCCGACGCCACCCGTCCCAAACACCGCAACGGAATCACCCGGCCGCGCGTTTAAAACATTAAAGACCGCCCCCATGCCTGTAGGCGCCGCACAGCCCAACAGCACGGCCACATCCATCGGCAGCCCCTCGGGCACCAACGTCAATCGGTTTTCCGACACAACTGCGTGTTGTTGAAAGGTAGTGACCCCGCCGGCATTTACCTTGCGCCCGTCCCAATCATAAACGCTGCCGCCTGCTTCAAGGCCCGACCCTTTGATCCAGGACAACACAACCTTATCGCCTGGCTTGACCTTGGTGATCGCGGATCCGGTCTCGATCACCGTTCCGGTGCCTTCATGGCCCAGACAATGCGGCACCCATTTGTCTTCGCCTTTGTCACCACGCCATTCCATAATTTGCGTGCCACATGCGCCAGAATACGCGATTTCCACAAGAACCTGACCCGGCTTCAACGGCGGTGTTTCGATCTCAACAACTTCGAGCGGTTGTCCCGTTTGGACAAGAAGTGCAGCGCGTGTTTTCATGGGTGGTCCCTTCGGGCGAGTTTATCTTGCACGCGCTGCGCGATCTGCACACCGGTTAGGCCAAGCTGGTCGCGGGCGTACTCTTGTTCGCCTGCCTGTTTGTAAAACCGATCCGGCGTTCCAATACGCAAAAAACGACCGGGTGCCGTTTCTGTATCAATCAACCATTCCGCGACGGCGGATCCCAGCCCACCAATCACTGAATGTTCTTCGAGGGTTGCGACCAAATCAAAACCGGCAAAAGCCTTTTTAAGATAGGCGTCGTCCAGTGGCTTGACCGTATGAAAGCTAACCACCGCAGTAGACCGACCCGCAGCAGTCAGCCTTTCGGCGGCATCCATCGCTTCGGGCAACATATTGCCCGTCGACAATAAACACACCTCAGACCCATCGCGAACCGGTAGAGCCTTGCCGATCTCAAACCCGGTGGGCACGTCGCTGTGCACCGTCGGCTCACCCTTTTTGCCCATCCGAATGTAGCATGGTCCATCGTGGGCCAATGCGGCGCGCAAGGCTGCGCGTACTTCCCACGCATCACCCGGGCAAATGACCGTCATCCCCGGAAGCGTGCGCAAAAATGCGATATCTTCGCAGGCATGGTGGCTTGGGCCAAGCCCCGCATAGGCCAGCCCCGCACCAACCGAAACGATGATCACAGGGACATCATGATAACACACATCTGTTCTGATCTGTTCGAGGCAGCGTGTGGTGACAAAAGGGGTGATCGTATACGCAATCGGGCGCATGCCGCTCATGGCAAGCCCGGCCGCCACGCCCATCATGTTTTGTTCGGCGACACCGCAATTAAAGAACCGGTCCCCGTTGGCAGCCTTGAATTTGTCAAACAACCGGTTCCCGATATCACCCGACAGCATCACCACACGCGGATCTTCACCGCCAAGTTTCGTCAGTTCGTCCGCAAACGCATTTCTCATGTCAGGCCAAGCTCCCTATGCGCAATCGCGACTTCATCAGGGGTTGGTGCCCGGTAGTGCCAATTGTTGTCGTCTTCCATGAATGACACGCCTTTGCCCTTGACGGTATGGGCAATCAGCGCCTTTGGTCTACCTTCCCCAAAGGGAACCTCTGCCATTTTCGCGGCCAGTTCGGCAACATCATGTCCGTCTACCTCTTCGGCGTCCCATCCAAAGGCCTCCCACTTTTCGCGAAGTGGTGACAGCGCAAGTGTTTCGTTGGACCGTCCAGTCGCCTGCCATTTGTTATAGTCAACAATAACGCACAAATTGCCCAGCTTTTTACCTGCTGCAAACATCGCCGCCTCCCAGACGGAACCTTCATTATTCTCGCCATCAGACAACAGTGCAAACACTCGATAGTTTTGCCCCTGAAGCCGCCCCGACAGCGCCATTCCCGCACCAATAGGCAACCCGTGTCCCAGCGACCCTGTCGCCGCTTCGACGCCCGGTAACAAGTTGGCGGGGGGGTGTTCGGCCAGCCGGCTGCCATCTTTGCAAAACGTCTTCAGTTCATCCTCAGGGAAAAACCCACGAAAGGCCAGTGATGCATAGAGCGCAGCGGCAGCATGACCTTTGGACAACACAAACCGGTCACGTTCTGGCGCCTTGGGGGCCTGCGGGTCGATCTTGAGCGCATGCCAATACGCCGCCGCAAGAACATCACAGGCCGACAAGCACGATGCCAGATGTGCCGCCCGCGCCGCGCCGCTCATCTCAACGACCTTACCGCGCAAGCGCGCCGCCGCCTGCCGAAGCGCTGTTTCGTCTAGGGGCCCGGCCCCGTTCACATTTTCCAAGTTTTGCGCTCCTTTAAATACGGTTATTCGCGGTGCACATATGTCTGTGGCAAGTCCGGAACCGCATCGGCAAATCGATCTGCCCATGTGATGACCTCATCGATCCCTTGCACAAGGTCAATCTTGTCGCGCCAACCCAGTTGCGTCCGCAGTTTACTGCTGTCGAGCGTATAGGCTTCGTCTTTTCCGGGACGGTCAGGGCCGATATCTACACAAGCGTCAAAGTCTTTGCCCAAACGGGTCAGGATCGTTTCCACCAAAGACCGGATCGAGACCATCTCGTACCCCGAAATGTGATAGGTTTCACCATGCGCCGCGCCGCGTGCGATCCGCAACGTCGCGTCGCTGACATCTGTCATATGTATAAAGACCCGAACGGATTTACCGCCGCCATCAAGGCGCAGCTTTTGCCCACCCATAGCCGCCAAGATCGTCCGCGGGATGATCCGGTAAAGTTGCTGGCCCGGCCCGTACACATTTGCCGCGCGTGTGGATACCGCCGGAAAACCATGGGTTTCAACATAGGTGCGCAGGCTCATATCACCGGCGGCACGCGAAACAGCATAGGGCGTAGAGGGGTTAAACGGCGCGTCTTCACGCACCCAGCCTTGCGTCGAGCCATAGACCTCCGGGGTGGTCACATGCACATATCGTTCCAACCCGTCATATCGGCGCAAACAGTCGTGCAACCGCACCGTCGAGACTACGTTTGTCATCATCCAATGGTCCGGATAGTCCCAGCTTTCGCCAACCATACTTTGGGCCGCGAAATTGACGACATGGGTAATCTTTTCACGCCGCAGCAGCGCCGCAAGGGCATCGAGGTCTTTGTTGATATCTATCCGTTCAAACCGCACACCGCCCGCGCGGTTTTCCCATTTGTACGGTAGCATTGCATCATGCGGTTCGTCGGATCTAGAGGTTGCGATAACATCCAAACCTTGACCGGCAAGGTAGTCACAAAACGTTGCCCCCGAAAACGAGTTTGATCCAAGCACAAGGAACCGTTCAGAAACTGTCATTTCATCCGCCCGTTAGGTTGGTTTGGCGTTGTGGGCGTTATCATTTCGCATACCCTTGCTGCATCCAGTTGAGGTTGTGAAAGCGGTCGTCGTTTTTCAAAACACCTTGACGATACATCCCGATGATCTCTTTGACGGCGTCTTCGACGGTTTTCTTCGGCGCAAACCCCGTTGCAAGAAGCCGATCAGAATTTACGCGGTACGACCGTGGGTCATTCGAAGGCGTCACGATCACCTCTGCGTCAACATGTTTTTGAACCAGCTTGGCAATATCGATGATGGATATGTTTTCAAAACCCGCGTTGTAAACACCAGTGTGTTCGGGGTTATCCAGCAGGAACATGTAAAGGTCAGTGATATCATCGATATGAATATTGGGTCGGATTTGATCGCCGCCAAACACCGTAATGCGACCATTTTCAATCGCCTGCATCGTCAACAGATTCACTGATACATCAAGCCTCATACGCGGGGAAAACCCACAAACCGTTGCGGGACGCACCATTTGCACAACCATGTCATTTGCGTATGACATCAAAATACGCTCGGCGCACATCTTGGTTTTATTGTATTCGGAAATTGGCACAAGATCGAGATCTTCAGTGACCTGCTCTTCATCCTTAATGCCGTAGACGCTACCGGAAGAAGCATAGATAAACCGCTTAATCCCGAGCCGTTTGGCACGGTCGGCCAATTGCATCGTCGCAAGGCAGGAAATTTCCCAAGTGAGTTTGGGATCCAGATCACCACAGGGGTCATTGGCAACACTTGAAAGATGTATGATAGCGTCAACGCCATCCAAAGGCACATCGTCGATGTTGCGGACGTCGCCCTTTACGACCTCAAGCGCCGGATGTGGTTCAAGGTCATTTCCGAACCATTGAATGTCAAACCCAACAACAGAATGCCCCGCGCGCAGCAGTTTAGGGACGAGAACGTTGCCCTTGTAGCCACATGCCCCAGTAACTAAAATATGCATCAGATCTCCAAGTCATCCACTACGTGTATCGCGACGGTATATTCACCACTTAGGATGGAAAAGCCATTTGTTAACGATATAGTCAAGGCACGACAGCTATAAATCTGGCGAATATGGCCTTCGGTTAAGGCGCGGCCATTTCGGGTTCAGCGTCATAGGCGGCAATTACCTCGTCAGGGGTACCGTCCATCCGGATCATTCCTTGATCGAGCCATATGACGCGGTTACAGGTTTTCCTAATGATATCAGCATTGTGTGACGCGATAAACAGGATTCCAGTCTCGCCTACCAACCGCTGCAACCGGTTTTGCGCCTTTTCAACGAAGGTGCTATCGCCCACCCCGATCCATTCATCCATCAACAGAACATCAGGGACAAAAGCCGTCGATATCGCAAACCCAAGGCGCATGACCATCCCGCTGGAATAGGTGCGCACGGGCATTTCAAGGAAATCACCTAGTTCGGTAACCTCGGCGATTTTGGCGATTTTGTCGGCCATGCCGCGGTCAGATTGCCCCAAAAGAAGACACCGAATGCGGATATTTTCATAGCCAGAGGCCTCGATATCGAGACCAAGATTGATATCGATTAGTGAGGCCACTTTTCCGCGAACGGTCACCGTGCCTTGTTCTGGCTCATAAACACCGGCGATCGCGCGCAAAAGCGTGGATTTACCCGAGCCGTTGCGCCCAACAAGCCCGATCCGATCCCCGTGCTCGGCGCTGAGATCAATGCCTTGCAACCCATTTACAATGAGCCTTTCGCTCGCATTCAGCGCAATCCGGTTTCCCGAGCCCGCCTTAACCAAGGACCGTTTTAAAGACCGCCCGTGCGAAGAATAAATCGGAAAAACGACATTCACATTTCTGAGGAAAACTCCCGCCTGAGATGCATTATCTGTCGGCGTTGATATACTCATGTCCGCCCCATCACAGCCAATACGCGACACGCGCCCGCGTCACTTGAAAAAACCGAAAGGCAAAGAGAGAGCCTGCTATCGAAAGCCCAATAACGACAACAAAATCAGTTAGGTCAGGCGCATTGCCCTGCAACGGTGACCGGAGAATTTCGAGAAGATACGCGACCGGGTTATAATCAACGACAAAAGACAAGCTATCGGGCAGGCTATCTCGTTTATACATAACTGGGGATACAAAAAACAACATTTGCACAACGTTTGATACAATGGGTGGCACGTCCCTAAACCGCGTGCAGAGGGTGGCGATTACAAATGAAATCCATAAAATATTGAGGATGAAAAATATCAAACCCGGGATCAGGTACAAAATATTCACTGTCAATAATTTGGGCTGCCATGCATAGACGGCGATCATAACGGCGACGTTGTGGCCCGCGATGATCAAGTTACGATAGCACACCCTGAGGATATGCAAAGAGAGCGGGCGCCCGCCGTCTTTGATGATACCTTCTGCATCGATGAACGCCGCTGTCGCGTCATTGATGCTCGATGAAAAGTAGAACCAGACAATAAACCCGGTCGCGATGTGGGGTAGAAATACGGCCGTCTCGATACGAAACAACCCGGCGTAAATCACGCCAAGTGCGACGACCAAAATACCCATGCTGATTGTGATCCAGAATGGGCCGATGAACGCGCGGCGATATCGTTGCTGGATATCCTGCCATCCCATGGCCGTCCACAATCGCCAGTGGCCAAAGCCTTCCTTCAAGTCTTCTAGGGCGCGGTGCGCACTACGCCTATCGCTCCCGTATACGCGGACACGTTTGGGTTGATCCGTCTGAATATCTGCGGTCAAGAAAATGCCTCGTGGACTAAGATGGTCAAATGTCATGCGCATACAGGGTACTAACACCGAAAGTCGGCGTAATGGAGGATCTTGCAAGGCGTTTATCACTCAAATCTAATGACGAGGCAAGCGCCCTCGGCAGTCGGAAGCCTTGCCTCAAGGAACAGTCCATTCCAAATGGACCCCGTTCAATCGCATTCAGCATTCAGTACATTTTCCCCGACCAATCCGCTTCGATCAAAAGGAGGACCGTGACATAGGATAAACCCAATGAAAACGCTGATATATCGACAAACAATACGTTGTTGACCGCGGCCATTCCTGTAAACGCAGCGGTGGCAAGGAGCCCGATTTCAATCTTGCGCCGCCGCCCCCCCCCTCGGTGCTGCGCCGCGGCAACCAACGGGACAACCAAGAGGGCGATCAGCAACAACACTGCTGGTATCCCGCCAGCCACGGCGTGTGTCAGGAATTCGTTATGAAGGTGCGAATAACGTGATCGAAATTCATCCGGTAGGTAAGGAACTGCGGCATCAAAGCGATGTTGCGCGCCATACCCCAAGAATGGCGCCGCTTTATATGCCTGCCACCCCGCTGAGAGCATCGCCATGCGTTCGTTCAACGGTGACATTAAAATAGGTGCTGACGCAGGTTGTTCAGTCTGGTTGCTATGGTTTTGAGCCGCGCTCATTTGATCGGGGGCAGCGAGCAGTGACACCACACGCGCTTCACGATCGGCATTTAGAACCAGCGGCGACAGGCCGGCGACGCAGGCCCCCACAAGGGCCGCGGCCTGCAGCATACGCCGCACCGCTGGGATATCGGACGTCAGCACAAAGCAAAGGCGGATAACGACTAGACCAAGCAGCACCAAAAGTGGGCCGCGCGTTTCGACAACCACCGCCAATGTGACGACAGCCACTGCAAGGCCTATCCAACCTGCACAGGTTTGAAAAAGTGATCGATGCTGAAAAGTGCATAGCATAGCCGGGATCAACAGCAGCGGCGCAATATTAAGAGGGTTTCCCAGTAACAATTCAGGCCGTGGGATCCCCGTTACCACGTGCTCGATAAGGCACGCCGTGCAGACCAGCACAAGGACCCAAGGCATCCACGCCTGAAGCCGCGCGATATCGACCCACCTGCCCCCACGCAAGGTGACAGTCGCAAGCCCTACGGTAATCAAAAGCGTTGCCGCGTCTCCGGTTGGCTCCCCTGCCGTCTCAGGTGCAATACTGTATGATCGCACCGCGATATACGCAAAATAAACCGCACAAAGCGCAGTAAACCATTTCAGAGCAGGCCGCAGGGCGCCGCCACGGTTCCGGCAGATCAGCAGAAAAATCACAAAAAATGGGGCCGTCAAGTTCCCAAGTAGAGGTAACAGCGCCCAAAATCGCAAGACAACGCCCTCTGCCCGGTTCGCGTATCGACCAATCATTTCGGCGCTCTTTTCCATCATACTCAACCGCACTCGTATCTCACGATAGATTCCGTAGGGATCCCGTTGCCATGGATGTACGCATACTTAGGCGTTTACCGCGTTCAACGCCACATCACCTGACGCTGCGACCACCCGTGTTTGCGGACATAGCACAACAAACCGGCCACCTCGCTCAAGGTATTCGCGATTTGTCTCAATGATTTTCTCTGCGTGAACCCATGCGAGGATCACACAGTAATCCGGCATCTCTTTGGTCAAATCTGCAGTGGGGCGAATAGGCACCCCGTCACCCGAGGAGCACAGGCCCACTTTTTGCGGATGGTCGTCGACGATAAATTCGATCATGTCGCGCAGACCAAACTGTGCCATAAGTGTGGGCCCGCTGCGGGCTGCGCCAAAGGCTGCAATCCGCTTCCCGTCCGCTTTCCACTGGGCGGCAAGTGCTGCGGTGCTGTCGCGCAATGCCCGGACATCTGCCCCAAAGGCATTGAGTGTCGTCACCTGATCAAGCGCCCTTGCGTCTTCCAAAGCGATAGTTTCATGCACCGACGCCTCAACTGGGCGTCCCGCGCCTTTCCGCTGTACCGTCCCGATCATAGATCCGTGCTGGATACGCGCGCGGTCAATTGCGATCAGTTCGAGCCCGTGACGATCGAGGAAAGACGCTAACGGCTTGACCGAATGATGGCTCATGTGCTCGTGGAAAATGGTCGCGATCAACACGCCGTCGATGATATCCAGAAGGTACTGCGCCTCAAAAAAGAACAACCCGTCAGGGCCCAGCATTTCATGTACGCAATCGACCATTTCGCCCAGATCATCTGCATGAGCAAACACGTTGAACGCGCACACCACCTGCGCAGGCCCGTGTTCCTTACGGATGCGCTGCGCGAGATTCGCCGTCATGAAGGTGTCAAATGTCGGAATGCCATCTGCATTGGCTTTGGCGGCAACATCCTTGGCAGGATCGACCCCTAAAACCCGGCACCCGCGTTCTTTGAACGGCTTCAACAGTGACCCATCGTTGCTGCCGATATCCACAACCAAGGCATCTTGGGGCAGGTCAACGCGTGCAGCAATGCGTTGTGACACCGTTGCAAAGTGTTCTGGCATCCCTTTCGCGTCACCCGAATAATACGTGTAACTGTCCCACAGCACATCTGACGCAATCACATCAAGCTGCTGAACGTGACCGCAGGTCGCGCACATATAGACATCCACCGGAAACCGTTCGGCCGCCTGCGCCGCGTTTGGGTCGGCCATATAGCCTTCGGACAGAGGGATCGGTTCGAGGGCCACAACCTGTGTTACTTCGGAGGAATTACAAAGGCGGCAGGTTTTTCGAAGGTAGTGTGTAGGCGACATCGGGACCTCGTAGGTGCAGCGTGGCAGTTATCGGTTAGTCAAAGAGATGGCGCAACACGTCATCAAGTGGCTGTGGGGTCAACCCCGACACTACGGTCGTTCGCGACATGCCGAGGCCACTGTAGGTAGGTTTGAACGCAATATGAACACCTTTGGCCGTGGCGGTTGTGGGGTGCAACAAGTTTTGGTCTGCACCCAATTTATCCGCAACGGCTTGTGCAAATGCAACATAGGAAACATTCTCGGCGCCAGACAGGTGCAACGAACCAGACACCCGTTGTCGGGCAAGATCTGCCAAGGCCTGACCGACAAAAACAGCCGACATCGGCGCAAAGATCAAATCTTCAAACGGTTCAATTGGCTGACCTGCCTGCAGGGCTTTTATCCACGATGGCAAAGGTGATGTGTCTGCCGTCAGGATTTTGGTTAAACGGGTGATCGCCAATCTGTCTTGCGCACCCAGCCGCGCGGCGGCGGCCAAGATGGCATCTTCGCCTTCGGATTTTTGCTGCGCATATGCGATCCCAGGGGCGTGCGGGTCTTCTTCGGCCGGCCAGGGCCGTTCACCGCCAAACACCGAATTGGTCGAGACAAACAACACATGCAGCCCCCGTTCTAACAAGGCCGCGACGGTCCGCGGCACTCGTTCCACGTTGATGACCCGTGCCATAGGATCACTTTCGCAGAAATCATAATTGGTGGCAGCGGCGATCACCAGCGCCGTCCCAACACTCGCCGGGACGCTGAAGTCTTCGGGGGTCTCAAAGTCCAAAAACACTCGTTCATCGCTGACTGTGTCTCGCCTCCGTGTGGTCTCGAACACGGTGGCACCGCCATCTTTGAGCGCCCGCACAACGTGCCCGCCGACGAGGCTGTCGCCCCCAACAACCAGATATCCTGACTTATCCATGACCGCATTGCTCCCGCTTTGGTTGATTTATGTCCCATCATGCGTTTGCTGGTTTGTCAATTGGCAGGGTGCACGCGTTTTCTTGGAAACCTCGATCCGACTAACGACTGCGCATCTGACGTTGGGCCGAAGGCACGCAAGGCTTGCAAGATCAAAACAACCCATGTGAGCTAATGCAACAGCCATAATTATAATACCGCTAGATCTGGCCTATGTTCTGGCCACTAAATTTTTAGCGCTTAATGTGCAGATGTGCCTCCATACCTCAAAGGGCGATCAAGATGAGCAAGACACAATATAGTCGCTACCTGCGTCGGCCTTCTGGCGCAGTGGCGTCATAGAGGCCGGGTTGTTTGGTTTATCAGAACTATAGCCATCCACGTGGGTTTTGCCGGAAGGTGCTGCGTGCTCCACGTATGGGTCGTGTCTTGCACAACATATCAGCAGGGCGCTGGTCTCTATATCAGCAGGGCGCTGGTCTCTCGAAAAATGAGTTGGGTCAATGTCGAAATGGCACCTGGTCGAACGCCCACAGCTCTGGCTTTGAAATATAACTACGGCGTTTTTTTCAGCGCGCACAGGGAATATCTATACTGCTGCTGAGTTGGGCGAAATTGGCAGCTGAACTTGACCCAATCGAAGCGATAGAGTTTTGAACAGATGAGGATAGGCGCGTATATGATACGGTGCGGTTCCGAATAGAACCCTATGGATGCCAGGACGACGCGGCGGCACGACGAACCTTGGAATCTACAAGGCATGCATTTTTGAAGCCGGTTCAGAACGCCGATGTTTTTGTTCTTACTTTGGTCTTGACCGAAGGCTGGGTAAATCAAAAATCTGGCCAGAGTTATGCACTTTGCCCCGTAATGGTAATTGGCGACTTTAACGAACAGGATGCTCTGGCGTTTACATCAAATGTGTTTCTGCGCGATTATGTGTTCGAGTTTCGCAAAAAGCACTTTTTCACAGCAAGGGAAATGGCCGCAGCGGGCCCATTTATGATTGTTCCACCACCGATTATATTCGATAGGATAATCTACATGGCATTTAGAATATATATTTTCCAGTCGTTTGATTGAGAAAGGCGGCACTGTATTTGATCCCATGGCCAAATTGGTCGAGGCTGGTCATATACTGGCAGATGAATTTGTTGCGCATGACGGGCAACATGCGAATGCAAAATACGGCTAAACCGTAGTGAGATTGTTACTAAAAGAACACCCACTACAGCCATTGGCTTAGGCTACGGAGCCAGAGGTGCATTGCGCAAACTGGGCCGCGACAGCCCTACACAGTTAAAATATAGGGCCTGCTCAATGCGACCAGAACGGGCCCTATATTCTAGATTGGTGAACGGCTGGATAGTATGCGGCGTTGGGGAAAGATCCTAGCATTTTGCCGACATCGCATTTGAAAACCACATTTGTGATACTCTCAATCTATTCAGAACCAAGCGTTTGGCATTCTTGCCAAATTTCCGCCCCATCCTGCAGCTGCAACACCCACGACAGCGGCACGCCGGTTGGCGTGGCCACCCCATGTACCCGCGCCATAATGGCGCCGATCATGATGGAGCGCCCGGCCGTATCGCCCGCCGCGAGGATGTTGCGTTCCACCGCTTCTTGATAGGATTTGCTGCGCGCGAGGATGTGAAACATCACCGGGGCAGCGGCTGGCAGGTTACACGCCCGGCCCATGAGCCCGTTGAGGCCCGCAAACACAACGCTGTCGTCTTCGGCCGCGTTCAATGCATTCAAAAGGTCCGCTTTTATCGCACCCGGCGCGGCATTCGCAGCCAGTTCAAGCGCCGATGTCAGGGTTTCGCCGTTCATGATGCGTGTGCAAACATCGGCAAAAACAGCGTTAAACGCTGCCGCTTCGGCGTTGATGTTGGTCACTTCCATGGACGTTTTGATCATATCGGCCAAATTTTCGTGACCATTATATGCGACAAGGATCGCCGGAAGGCAGGTCAGTGCTGGGGTTTGGTTGTCGTCGATCCCCGAGGGGGATTTTCCGGCTGCGATGTTGTCCAATGCGCCACGGGTTGGGCGGTCCATGAACCCATTGTAGGCGCCCCCTGCACCGAAAAAGTTAGCAAAATCTGATTGATACGCGTCGACATCGAACGCGCCACCGTTGGCGTTCATGGATTGGACCGTTAGGCGCAGCACTTCGCCGATTTGAGTGAACATGCCGTTGTGCCGGTCTTTGTGAGCAAAGGTTTTAACGCCCTCGTAGTTGCGTGCATCAACTGGCGTAAACGCGCACTGCCCATTTTGGCGCGCGGTGACTTCGGCGACCCGGTCCACGTTGTAGATCCAATGCAGGCCAAGGCAGGCCGCATCCGCGACGAGTGCACCAAGAAGAAGATCAGCATTATGTGTCATAGGACGTCTTTCATAAAAGGGGGCATGTTCAGTGCGAAATACGCATCACCAAAAGCGCAATTGCGTTGTCAAACAATGCGGGTTGTTCTTCGGCGCGAGCAGCGAGTTGCGCGCCTTCTAGCAGGGACAATGCAGAGGCGGCTTCTAGTTCGGGGTTTGTGACGCCGGAGATCGACCCGTCATCGCGCCCTCTTTCGAACGCGCCAGTCATCCAATCCATCACCATCACGCGAAACAGGCGCAGCTGTTCCACCACGTCGGGGGGCAGGCTGTCGCGACTGGCGGAAAACGATGTGCAAAGGCACAGGCGCCTGCCGCCATCACTGCCCAGTTTATATTGATTGATGAGCCCTGCCAATTGCGCGCCGCCCGTCTCGAACGAGGTTTCAAGTTGGACGCAGATGGCTTGAAACGTCTCGTGGTAGCGCTGCATCAATGCGACCGACAGTTTTGCCTTGGACGGAAAATGATGGTGGATGCTCGCTTTTCGAATGCCAACATCTTCGGCCAAGTCTGCGTAACTAAAGCCGTCAAACCCCAGCGTGCGCGCCGCGTTTTCGGCAGAGTTCAATAGGGCGGTTTTTGTGTCAATTGTTGCCATCACAGTCACCTATTCTAAAGTAATCAATGTATCTAATATGTTTTCAGCAGCTTCCAAAGCCCCTTCGAGATACCCGCCAAATTGGGGCGCGACCTCTGTGCCCGAAAAATGCAAATGTGGTCCCCAAACATGCATCAAACTGGGCGGCATCCCATATGTTGGGTGCGCATAAAGCGGTGCTTGGTCGGCGTCCGTTGAAGTGTAGGGATCAAAAGCCCAATCTTTGATATAAAGCTGCGTGGGTGCGCCTGCCTTTGCACCAAACAGGCGGGTCAATTGGTCGGTCAGGTGGCGGCGCAATGTGGGTTCGTCTGCGCGCGCCTTGGGCGGGACCCCGATAAAACCAAACAACGCATAAGGCCCCCCATCGGCAGGCGACGCATCGTGAATTTCAACCATCGGGCCAAACCGGCTTTGGGCATCGCCGGATAGGCCGTCTTCGCGCCAAAAGGGCGTATCATAGACCGCAACGGCCTTGGCCTGCCCGGCCATCCAAGTTGGTACGTTTTGCATGGTTGTCAGCGCCGTTTGGGGCAGCGGTGGGTCAAAAGCAATGTTGGCCGCGACGCGGGGCGGCATGCATAAAACAGCCTGTTCGGCTTCAACGGTGTCACCGGTGCTAAGGGTGGCGATAACGCCGTGGTCTGTGCGGGTTAGGTCGGTGACAGCCGCATTTAGCCGTTTGCGGTCTGCGGGCAGACGGTCCGCAAGGGCCTGTATCATCGCGCCGAGCCCGCCTTTTAACCGCCACGACCCTTCCATCGATGAAAACCCACGGCCACGCTGCACCTGACCACGTTCATCTTCATATGCCAGATCCCCGGTGGCAAATTGGTCAAATTTTTCGAGGTTCAGTTTGGCAAGTAGGGCCGCAATACGGGGCTGACCCGGCCAAAACCAAGCTGGCCCCATATCAAAATACCCATCCTCGTGGCGTTCGGTTTTGATACGGCCACCGAACCGTGCGCGGGCCTCGAGCAGAATATAGCTTTTGCCTTGCGCCTCTAGGGCATCAGCAAGGGCGAGGCCCGAGAGGCCCCCGCCAATGATAAGCGTTGTCATCGTCTAGAACCCTTCTGACGCGGGCCGTAGGTCCAACTCGTGCGTCCAGGTTGATTTGGGTTGATGGACCAGCTGCCAATAGGCTTCGGCTATATCCGCCGGTTTCATCATTTTTGCGGGGTCTAAACTATGAAGATCTCGGGATCGGTCGGTGTCGATGATCCCGTCCAGAATAGCGTGGCAGACATGCACGCCTTGGGATTGGTATTCACGGGCCATCGATTGCGTCAATCCCCGCAGGGCGAATTTGGCGCTTGCGAAAGCCGCAAATTTAGCGCCCCCGCGCAGGGATGCCGTCGCCCCCGACACGATAAACGCACCCCCACCTGCGGTGGTCATAGGGCCGAGGGTTGCTTGCCCCAGTAAAAACGCAGTTTGCACCATAGACGTCCAGCTGCGCGTAAAATCGTCAAGCGTTGTGTCCCCTAAAGGGGCTATGACGAGTTCGGCGGTGTTGTGGATGACGATTTTGGGCGCGCCATGGGTTTTGATGATCTGCGCCAGTTTGCCTTGCACTGCGGTTTCATCCGCCAGATCAAGTGTATGGAATTCACCGACGGGGGCAGACGGGGCCGTGCGACCAAGACCCACAACCGCGAAACCGCCCTGTTCGAACCGGTGCAACAGGGACTGGCCGAGGCCTGCCCCTGCGCCGGCAACAATTGCCAAAGGCTTTTGGTGCGCCATCAGACAGCCGGTGGCTTTGCGTGGACCAAATGGCCGGTTTTGATCCAGACCTTGGCACCGTTTTCGCCTGCGGTCGCGGACAAGGGCTGACCTTCGGGCAGACGCAGCCATGCGCCTTTGCCAAGGGTGTCGTCACCTTCGGTCACTGAGCCGCCAATCACCAACATCTCAATCCCGCCCGCGTCTGATTTATTCAGCGTGGCGCCCGCGTCAAGGTGGCTGTAACTGACGACCTCGAATGTATCCCGGTGCAGTTCAGCCGTGGCGACGCCGTCGACGGCGGTGCCCAGTTCATCTGCCATGGTTTTGCGGAACTGGGTGCGGTCATCTGGGTCGAACTGCCACAGTTTAACAAAGATCGTACAGCCTTCGTCAGACCCCGGTGTGTGCGACGTGGTCGGCGGGTTGCGCACGTAGGTGCCTGTTGGAAAATCGCCGTGTTCGTCTTGGAACACACCGTCCAGCACGATGAATTCTTCGCCGCCCGTGTGGGTGTGCGCCGAAAATTTGCTATCGGGTGCATACCGCACGATTGTCGTAGCGCGAGCAACCTCGCCCCCTATCCGATCCAGCATGCGACGGTCCACACCCGGCATCGGTGAGGCGTGCCATTCGAGTTGATCCGAATGAACAACAACACGCGTTTTAAAATCAGCATTAAGTTCCATTGGTCGTATCCTTTATGGTGCAATCTGGGCTGCGCTCAGCATCGCGTCGTAGCGCATCCCTATCAGTAGGTAGGCGGACTGTCAATGCGTTTCGTTGAGAGGTCATTTAAAGGTTAACGTCTGGGTTTCGGTCGGAATACGCATCGAAGGTATACCGGATTGGCAAGGCCCCTTCGGCGCGCGTGACCCTTTGCACTGTTATACGCAGGCCGCGCCCCATCAATGGCACGTCGCCATTGTTGAGGTCTTCGACAAGCTCGGCGGTTCCCTTGATGTTCAGCAACGTGCCGGTTTCAAAATCAACGAATTGCAGGCCAACGCGGTTGTCCGTCAGGATGTTGCCGTATGTGTTGTAAAAGCTGTTCCCTTTATAGTCTGGGAACTGAAGCGTCCGATCGTCCAGCACGGTCACAAAACCCGGCATTCCGCCGCGGTGGTTGATATCGACGCCCGCGCGGGGATCCTCCCCCAATTGCGCTGCGCGCGACGCGATCAGCAACGTATCGGCCTTGGCGATCTGATCTTTGTCAGCGCAACTTAGGGTGGTTGATGTGACGGGCGCTTTGGGCGCTGACGGCCCCGATGGGGTTTTGTGCCGAACCTGAATGTACTTGGGGCAGTTCCCATAGCTTTGATCAACATGCATCGACCGCCCCAATGTGAACCGTTTCGAGAGCCTCAATGAACGTGCGGTGCTGATCTGGCATATGGTCGCGGATCATGCGCAGGCCCAATTGATGCAGCCGGTCTTCGATATCCAGTTTTTGGTGCAGGCTTCGTTCGCCTTCATGAAAAACGCCAATAGGGTCTGGCATAACGTATGTCCTTTTCGGGATTTACAATGTGGCAACCTTCTAATAGGTAGATGCCGAATGAAATGTCAATCAGACGGTGGGCTCTCCCGCACTGACCTCGCGTATTGCTGAGGTGTCGGGACCCCAAACACGCATAAGGAACGCCCTGCTCATGAAATTTTACGACAGTATTGGCTTGCCAAACCCCGACCGCGTCCGGATCGCACTTGCGGAAAAAGGCGCTCTGGATCAGGTCGAAATCATTCACGTGAACCTGTGGGAAGGCGAGCACCGCACCGCAGCATTTAAAGCGAAAAACCCCAGCGTGACTGTGCCCTTGCTTGAGCTTGATAACGGTGTTGCGATTTCAGAAACCACCGCGATTACCGAATATATCGACCACGCGTTTGAGGGCATCACACTGACCGGAACGGGCCCGCAAGACCGCGCGGTGGTGCACATGATGCAACGGCGCGGCGAGCAAAAGATCGTTGATGCGATTGGCACCTACTTTCATCACGCCACGCCTGGGTTCGGACCCGAAATTGAGCTGAACCAAAACAAAACCTGGGGCGAGGCACACCGGCAAAAGACATTGGATGGTATGGCCTATTTTGACGCGGTTTTGCGCGACCAGCCCTATGTCGCAGGGGCCGCGTATTCTATGGCGGATATCACGGTTTTCACTGGGCTTAACTTTTCTGAAACGTACCCCAAAGTAATGGTACCGTCGGAGTTGACTGCATTGGCAGAGTGGCGGCAGCGCATTGCCGCGCGCGCGGCCTGTGCATTCGTGCCAGAGACATTAAAGGGCCGTGCATGACCGATCCGATCCGCGACGAGTATCTGATAAAGGACATCCCAGAATTTCGGGACCGTTACGGCGACACGACGCACACGATCTATGATAAATCGGCCTCTTTTCTAAGTGACCCGATGCAAAAATTTGTGCGGTTGTCGCCATTTTGCGTAGTGTCGTCGCAGGATGCCGAAGGGCATTCGGACATCACGCCCCGTGGCGACCCCGCCGGTTTTGTTGAGATCGTCACACCTACTCTTTTGCTGATACCAGATCGCCCTGGAAACCAGCGGTTTGACACCTTTCGCAATATTCTGTCACACCCACCGGTGTCGGTTTTGTTCATGATACCTGGTGTGCTTGATACCTTACGGGTCAACGGACGCGGCCTTGCAACCCGCGATCCTGATCTTTTGGAACGCTGCGCCATTAAGGGCCGTGTGCCGCCTGTTGGGCTGCTTATTCAGATCGAAGAGGCATATGCGCATTGTTCCAAAGCGATACGGCGCTCTGGAATATGGGATCCAGACACTCAGATCGATCGCAGGCGCGCGCCCAGCCTAAGTGACATGATGTCAGCACACCAAACCTATGCCCAAGAGGTACTGGACGATATGGACAGGCGTATTGATCGCGATATCCAGAAAAACATGTACTAGGGTCGTTGCGCAGTTTTTCATCTGCGGCACAAGGTGGCATTCCAACCCGACAAGGGTTCGTTTTCGAGGGTACCGTTGCGTCGTCGGCTGGGGCATGGCCCGCTGGTGGCAATCATCAAACGAGGCCCCGCAACGTACCCCATCCGCCGATTAAACGCGCACATCAGGCCGCGGAAACCCGAGAACCCCCGCACATGCCGCCCGGCTGATACCTTCAGCGGATCACGTAGGTTTCGCCTCGTGTCGATCCAACACCTCACAAAGGCGCGGTGGTTTCGCCATCTTTTATCATCCCATAAACGGCCCCGCTCCGCACGACGCAGATAGGGGCAGTGGCACGCCCAACAATTAGACGCGTGAGCATGTTGTCAAAGCTGTTTGAATTTTGAAGACTACCCACGCGGCCAACCACGCAGCGCATATCCGAAACCCACCACACCCATGCAGTAGCCCCACATCAAGACGTTTGCGCACACCAAAACGTGACACGCCGCTGTCGGGCGAAAACCGCTCTGGACCCTGCCGTGCACTGCGCCTAACGTCATATGCAATGCTGCGCTATATCCTGAAACACCTCGCCTCTTTGATCCTCAGTCTCGCGGTCGCGTCGCTGATCATCTTCGCCGTGATCGAGGTCGCCCCGGGGGATCCCGCGTCCTTTATGTTGGGAATCAACGCACAGCCCGAAACCCTAGACGCGTTGCGCCGCGACCTCGGCTTGGACGTGTCGAAAACACAACGCTATCTCAACTGGGTTACCGGCATGTTGACGGGTGATTTTGGCACATCCTACACCTACCGCACATCCGTGACGCAAATGGTCGCGGACCGCATATCGGTGTCCATTCCGCTGGCGCTATATGCCTTGCTGCTATCGATTTTCATCGCGATCCCCGCAGGGATATACGCCGCCGCCCGACGCGGCCAAGCGGGCGACGTGAGTGTTATGGCAACCACGCAACTGGGGATCGCGCTGCCTAATTTTTGGTTCGCCATGATGTTGGTGCTGGTCTTTGCGATCAATCTGCGCTGGTTTCCCGCCGGTGGATTTGCCGGGTGGGACAAAGGCCTGTTGGCCGGGCTGACATCGCTTACCCTGCCCGCGATCGCACTGGCGCTGCCGCAGGCCGCGATCCTGACCCGCGTGATGCGATCCGCACTTTTGGATGTGCTGGGCGAAGACTTCATGCGCACCGCCCGCGCCAAAGGTCTCAGCGCGCGCCAGACCCTTTGGCGCCACGGGTTGCGCAATGCAATGATCCCGGTTCTGACGATCATCGGGTTGCAGTTTTCGTTCCTCTTTGCGGGGACAATCATCATCGAACAGGTCTTTTACCTGCCTGGCCTGGGCCGCCTCATTTTCCAGTCAATCTCGGCCCGAGATCTGATCGTCGTGGAAAGCGTTGTGATGTTGGTGGTGTTTGGCGTGATCATGATCAACTTTCTGGTTGATCTCACCTACGCCATTGTCGACCCTCGCCTGAGGGCCCGCACATGACGCGCGGGCTGTGGATCGGTGCCGCGTTATCGGCGCTGTTTATCGGGCTGGCGCTGCTGTCGCTGTTCTGGACCCCGTTTGACCACGCAGCCCTCAATATTCCCGGCAAATTGCAACCGCCCGGTGGCATACATCTGCTGGGCACAGACCATCTGGGCCGCGATATCCTGAGCATGACAATGGTCGGTGCGCGCACGTCGCTGGGGGTTGCGCTGCTGGCGTTGGCGATTGGCGCCACCATTGGTGTGCCACTGGGGTTGGTCGCCGCGATGCACAAAGGCGGGTGGCTGGATGAAACGATCATGCGCGGCAATGACATCATATTTGCCTTTCCGCTGCTGGTCATGGCGATCCTGATCACCGCCGTTTTGGGGCCATCCGCGACCAACGCGATCATCGCGTTTGGCATCTTTAATATCCCGGTTTTTGCCCGCGTCACCCGTGGCGGCGCCCTGCCCCTGTGGGAACGCGACTTTATTTTGGCGGCGCGCGTAGCGGGCAAAACCCGCGCGCATATTTCAGCCGAACATATCCTACCCAACCTGCTGAACTTATTGATCGTACAAGGAACTATCCAATTTGCCTTAGGCATTCAGGTCGAAGCCGCGCTAAGTTTCGTCGGTCTCGGCGTGCAGCCCCCGACCCCGTCGTTGGGCCGTATGTTAGCCGATGCTCAGACCTTGGTGACCCTTGCCCCGCATCTGGCCATCGTGCCGGGGATGGCAATTATTGGCATCGTTATGGGGTTGAACCTACTGGGCGACGGGCTGCGCGATGCGCTTGACCCACGGCTACAAAGGCCGCGCACATGAGCCTGCTGCAGATCGAAGCGCTATCGCTCAAAATAGGCGAGGCACCTATCTTAAAAGACGTCTCGCTTTCGCTGAACGCTGGCGAAATTCTGGCCATCACAGGGGAGAGCGGATCCGGAAAATCGATGACCGCGTTGGCTATCATGCAGCTGTTGCCACACCGCGCGCAGACCACCGGCGCGGTGCACTTTGACGGCACCGACCTCACCACCTTGCCAGAACCGCAGCTCTGCGGCCTGCGCGGCAATGACATCGGGATGGTGTTCCAAGAACCCATGACCGCGCTGAATCCCGTGCACAGCATCGGCCGGCAGGTCGCCGAAACCATCCGCCTCCATAGCGGTGCGGCCAACGCCGCAGCCCAAGCCCGCGATATTTTGGACCGTGTAGGCCTGCCCGCTGACCAGTTCCCACCGGGTCGCTTTGCGCATGAATTGTCCGGCGGGCAACGCCAGCGTGTGGTGATCGCGATGGCCATCGCACAACGCCCAAAATTGCTGATCGCGGATGAACCCACAACGGCGTTGGATGTCACGACGCAGGCGCAGATCCTCGATTTGCTCAAAGGGTTGGTGCAAGATTTCGGCATGGGGTTGTTGATGATCACCCATGACCTCGCTGTGGTCGCCAATATGGCTGACCGAATTGCCGTAATGCGCCACGGTGAGATTGTCGAAACCGGGCCCACCGGTGATGTGCTGCGCGCCCAAAAGCACCCCTACACACGGCAGCTTTTTGAGGCATCCAACCACCGCGTTGATCTGCCCGTCGCGCCCATGACCGTGCCCTTGCTTGAGGTCACGGACCTGCATCGCAGCTACCGCCTGCCCCGCCGCGCGCTCTTTACGCCACCCGACCAGTTTGAGGCTGTCAAAGGTGTTAGTTTTACGTTGATGCGCGGCGAACGGTTGGGGCTGGTGGGCGAAAGCGGTTGTGGCAAATCCACCCTGACCCGCGCGATCCTTGGTCTCGAAGATCCCCAATCAGGCACGATCACATTAGATGGGGCACCGGTGTCAACCCAAGGCAAACCGAACTTTGATGTACGCCGCCGTATGCAAGTGGTGTTTCAGGACCCGTTCGGCAGTTTCAACCCCCGCCACAGGGTCGCCCGGCTGATCGCGGAGCCGTTTCATCTGTTGCCCGACCCGCCCCAAGGCGCCGCCCGCAGCACCGCCATTGCCACCGCGTTGACGTCCGTTGGCCTGCTCCCCCAAGACGCGACGCGGTATATCCACGAATTTTCGGGCGGCCAACGTCAACGCATCGCCATCGCGCGTGCGCTGATCATCAAGCCCGACCTGATCGTCTTTGACGAGGCCGTCTCGGCGTTGGATGTGTCGGTGCGTGCACAAATTTTGGATCTCATCGCAGAGCTGTGCCGCACCCATGGGTTGACGTATCTCTTTGTGTCACATGACCTAAGCGTGGTACGATCTGTCACCGACCGCGTGATGGTCATGCAAGCCGGCGAAATCGTCGAAACGGGCCCAACCGAGGCAATCTTTACCAAGCCTCAACACACATACACCAAAAGGCTTATCAAGGCCGCGCCTCAGCTGCCTGATCCAAGGACACCGCATCCTGATGCAACCTGCAGTGAACATTCCGTCGATGAGGCCTGATGATGGCCAAAACTAACATGTTCAACACGCATGCCCCCCGGCTGGTCCCCATCACCCAGGCCAAACACGCCGAAGATGCGCTGGATCTGGCCGAACGTGCCGCCGATTACGTCACGCTCGAGGTCGGGCACGCGCCCAATATGGATTTCATCGACGGGTTTTTTACCGCGGCACCTCCCGGCTTGGGCACGGATGATCTGCTGCATTTCGCGGTGATGGATGGCCCTGCCTTTATCGGGATCATCTGCATCGCCGAAGGCTATGAGCTGGCCAAAGACTGGTGGATCGGTTTGGTATTGATGGACCCGGCGTATCGCGAGCGTGGCATTGGCCACAAGGTGATCAATTCGATCAAAAATCGCGCCCGCACGGCCGGTATCGAGGCGCTCAAATTATCTGTGCTGGAGGTTAACACCCGCGCCACGCTATTCTGGACCCGTGAAGGCTTTGTGCCCCATCGATATGCGCCCGCAACGCCAGACAGCGACGGCCATAACCGGTGGGTTCTCAAACACGACCTATAGGGAGAGCAGAATGCGACTGACAAGAAAGACCGCCATCGTCACAGGCGGCGGATCAGGCTTTGGCGCGGGCATCGTGCGCAAATTCGCCGCAGAAGGCGCGCGCGTGATCGTCGCCGACATCAATGTCGCCGCGGCGCAAGAAGTGTGCGAACAAATAGGCGACACTGCGATAGCCTGCATGGTTGATGTGGCGGATGCTGCATCAGTTAACCACATGGCCCAGACGGCCCTCGACACATGGGGCCAGGTCGATATCTTGGTCAACAATGCGGGCATCACGCACCTGCCCACAGCCCTTGAAGACGTGACCGAAGATGAATTCGACAGGGTCTTTGCCGTCAATGCAAAATCGGTCTATCTGACCGCGCGCGCGCTGGTGCCACACATGAAATCGCGTGCCACAGGTGCTATTCTCAACATTGCGTCGACGGCCGGGGTCAGCCCGCGCCCTCGCCTGAACTGGTACAACGCCTCAAAGGGCTGGATGATCACGGCAACCCAAGCGATGGCGGTTGAATTGGCGCCTAACGGGGTTCGTGTAAATGCGCTTAACCCGGTGGCGGGCGACACGCCCTTGCTCAAATCCTTCATGGGCGAAGACACACCGGAAATCCGCGCTAAATTCCTGTCCACCATCCCATTGGGCCGGTTTTCAACGCCACAAGACATGGGCAACGCCGCTTGCTTTTTATGCTCTGATGAGGCCTCAATGATCACCGGTGTCGCAATGGAAGTCGACGGAGGCCGCTGCATATGAAACCCATCAACCTCGCCAATAAACTGGATCAATTCACCACCCACTGGGACCCTCACGTGGTCGCCGACTACAATGAAAACGACGTAATGGTCGTTCGGTTTCAGGGCGCATTTCCCTATCACCTGCACGAAGATACCGATGATTTCTTTTTGGTGCTAGATGGCGAAATGATCATGGATATCGACGACACCGCACATCCCGTCAAAACCGGCGAGCTTTTCGTCGTGCCCAAAGGCGTCACCCACCGGCCCCGCGCCGATCATGAATGCAAGGTCTTGCTGATCGAACCCAAAGGCGTGCCCAACACCGGCGACCCTGCAACCGCCGCCGCGAAACCGCGCATATGATCTGGCACCCCGCACCCGGCTACGCCGCCCAAATCACAAATGTCATGCGCACGCAGTGCGCGCCTTTGACCAACAGCATATGAGACCCGGCCCCCTCAATCTGATCACCGATGTTGCAGGCCTTTATGTGGGCAATGCTCAGGACGATACCCTGAAATCTGGCACAACGGTCGTCACCGCCGACCGGCCGTTCATGGCGTCTGTGCATGTGATGGGGGGCGCCCCCGGCACCCGCGAAACTGATTTGCTGGCACCGGACAAAACCATCGGCAATATCGACGCCTTGGTGCTGTCGGGCGGGTCGGCGTTTGGGTTGGATGCCTGTTCTGGCGTCGTTGACAGGCTGCACGCTGCGGGGCGTGGCTACCGCGTGGGCCGGGCCGTTGTCCCCATCGTACCCGGTGCCATTCTGTTTGACCTGCTCAATGGCGGTGACAAAAATTGGGGCAGCAACCCTTATGCTGCCCTTGGCCGCACGGCTTACGATGCGGCATCGCAGCACTTCACGCTCGGGTCTGTCGGCGCCGGTACCGGCGCGCTCACCGCGATGCTCAAGGGTGGGCTTGGGTCGGCGTCGTTGGTGCTCCGGGATGGGGCGACGGTTGGGGCGTTGGTTGCCACCAACCCTATCGGATCCGTAACAACGCCCGGCAACCGCCATTTCTATGCGGCCCCCTTTGAAATTGACAATGAATTCGGCGGCTTGGGGCCTGACCCTGCATCTGGTTTGGGCCGCGACCTTAGCAGCGACAAACATAAAGCTATGTTGGACCACGCCAACACAACCATCGCAATTGTGGCCACCGATGCCCCGTTGACCAAACCACAATGCCACCGAATGGCCGTTGCGGCACATGACGGGATCGCGCGCGCCTGTGTGCCCGCCCATGCACCGGGGGACGGCGATCTGGTTTTTGGGCTGTCGACCGGCGTGCAATCTGATGCGGACCCAAGACGAGATCTCACCCTGATCGGTCACGCCGCTGCGCTGTGCCTCAGCCGGGCCATCGCGCGCGCCGTATTTGCCGCACGCCCTGCCCCCAACGATATCCTGCCGTGCTGGGCCACGATCAACGCACAGTAAACACGATTGCAGCCCTATGGTTCCAATTGGTCTTGAGGGTGGCAAAACCCTCTCATCCAGTCGCAAAACAACACGCTGGGTTGATAGTCAGGGGCGTCTTTGGGCCACACAAAGAAATAGCTGCCAATGCTGACCTCTTTCATCGACCCCAGCTCGACCAATTGACCCTCGCGAAGCTCGCGTTCGATAAGATATGTCGGCGCCAAAGCCACACCCATACCATGGATCGCCGCCTGGATCATCGACGCGAATTGATCAAACAACATCCCGACCTGCGGCGACACGGCGCTACCGTTCAACGCAGCCCATCGCGCCCACCCATTGGGCCGCGTATCAAGGTGCAAAAGCGGCAGCGCGAAAATATCTTCGACATGTGCGGACGACAATTTTGCACCCATTTTCGGCGCAGCGACAGGCACAACAAACTCCGTCATCAGTTTGAGAAAATGAACATCAGGCCAGTTTTGCTCTCCGAAGTGGATCGCCCCGTGGAAGGGTTCTTTGGAAAAATCGAACGGCCGCAGCACCGTATTGAGGTTCACCGTGACCTCCGGGTGTTTTTCAACAAAATCCGGCAGCTTTGGCGCCAGCCACCTGACACCAAACGCTGGCAGCATCGCGATGTTCAGTTGCCCGCCCTTGGGGTTCGCCTTGAGCCGTAAGCTCGCCGTCCCGATTTTGTCCAATGCAGCACGGACTTCGGCGCAATAGTCTTGCGCGGCAGGTGTCAGGCGTATCGCTTTTTTCTCACGCACAAAGAGCGATGTCTGCAAATAATCTTCAAGAACCTTTAGCTGGCGGCTCACAGCACTTTGGGACACGCCCAGCTCCCGCCCGGTTTCTGTGACACTTCCCGTTCGCTCAAAGGATTCGAGCGCGCGCAGGGCAGAGGTCGGAGGTAAGAAACGTTTTGGGTGCGGCATAGGTATGACTTTATTGCATGAGGTATGTGGTATTTATGTTTCTCATAAAGGCAGTAGAAATGCCAAAGAAGGGTCAATACCGGTTAGGTTTCATCGCGAATGCAGGGAATAGCAAAATAAATACCGGAATTCTCTCATCTATGCCTGTATGGCCTGCTAGGAAACAGGCATAGATGCGCCACCCTGAGCATGATTATTTGGCATTCACCCGGCGCTCTATCAAACACCGGCCTGTGTCTAAGATGAAAAGTTTGTATTTCAAAACCGGGACAACCCTGACCGACCCGACGTATCACCGCACCGCGCGGCACAATGGAGACCAAGATAAACATGTCGTTTAAGACCCCCAATCACATTCGCGCAGAGTTCTCCGCCGCCATGTCGGCTATGTACCGCACCGAAGTGCCCGCCTACGGGACGTTGATGCAGATCGTTGGGCAGATCAACGACGAGACACTGGGCAGCGATGTCGCACAATCCCTAAACCTGACCCCGGAAGAAGATACAGATCGCATCAGCCAAGAACGCCACGGGGCAATCCGTTTGGGCACGGCCGCAGAGCTTGCGATGATCCGCCGCGTTTTTGCGGTGATGGGCATGTTCCCCGTGGGCTATTATGATTTGTCGGTCGCGTCTGTTCCGGTGCATTCAACCGCGTTTCGCCCCATCGCGCGCGACGATCTGGCGCACAATCCGTTTCGCGTTTTCACATCGCTTTTGCGGACCGAACTTATTGAAGATGACGCGTTGCGCGCAAAAGCCGAAACAGCTCTCACCGCGCGGTCGATCTTTACGCCTACTGCTATCGCGCTGACCACCAAGGCCGAAGATCAGGGCGGGCTATGCGATGAAGACGCCGATGACTTTGTCGCGCAGGTTTTGGAAACATTTCGTTGGCATCCAGATGCCCGCGTTGACGCGCATGTCTTTGATGAATTGATCGCGGCCCACCGCTTGATTGCCGATGTCGTGTCGTTCAAGGGCCCGCACATCAATCACCTAACCCCCCGCACGCTTGACATTGATGCCGCCCAAACCGCCATGGCGGACCGCGGCCTGCCTGCGAAAGCTGTCGTCGAAGGCCCCCCGCGTCGCAAATGCCCGATTTTATTGCGTCAAACCGCATTCAAAGCCTTGGACGAGGCGGTGCGTTTCCCCGATGGCGCAGGCGGTTGGGTCGAAGGTCAGCACACGGCGCGGTTCGGTGAAATCGAACAACGCGGCGTCGCACTCACGGTCAAAGGCAGGGCGCTTTATGATGATCTGCTGGCGCGGGTGCGGGCAGATATCCTACCGGCGGCGGACGGCTCTAACACCGCCGCATATTGCGCCGCGCTAGATCAGGTCTTTGAGGCATTCCCAGACGATTGGCGCGAAATGCACGATCAGGGTCTGGCCTACTTCAAATACGGGATCGGTGGTTTATCCAATGTCAAAGGCGACACAGCGGCCCTGTTGGACAAGGGTATTTTGACGCTAAGCCCCATCATATATGAAGATTTCCTGCCCGTCAGTGCCGCCGGGATCTTTCAATCGAACCTTGGTGACGAAGCGCGCGACACTGCACAAACGGCCTCGCAACGGGACACATTTGAGGCCGCCCTTGGTGCACCGGTGGCGGACGAATTCGACCTGTATCAAGCCACACAAGACGCGTCGCTCAAGGCCTGTCTTGCACAGCTACAAACCGCGGGCTCCGTGGCATGACCCTCGACCCCCCTGCGGGCATCCGCACAATCACCGACCCACGCGACATGGCCGGCTATCTGCAAGGCGTGCGCGGCGAATGCGCGCAAAGCCCGTTTGTGGTGATGCCGACGACCACCAAAGAGGTCGCCGACTGTGTCCGGCACTTGGCCGCGCATAACATGCCCTTTGTGGCACAATCGGCCAACACCGGCCTTGTCGGGGCGTCTGTCCCAGACGCCACGGGGCACCAAGCCGTCCTGAGCCTTTCGAAACTGCGCGACGTCTTTGATCTGGATCTGGCGAACCGGTCGTTGCGTGTCAGCGCGGGGTTTCGGCTGTCTGAAATCAATGCCCGACTTTCACAGCATGGGTTGTTTTTCCCGATTGATCTGGGGTCTGACCCGATGATCGGCGGGATGGTCGCGACAAACACCGGCGGCGGGCGGTTTGTGCGCTACGGGGACGTGCGCCGCAATGTGCTGGGGCTGACGGTGGTGCTGAAATCATCAGATGCCGAAATTCTGCACCTCGGGTCGGCGGTGCGCAAAAACAACACTGGGCCCGATTGGAAACAAAACTACATCGGCACGTCGGGCTGGTTTGGGGTGGTCACGCAAGCCATCATCAACCTAGAACCCGTCGTGCAAGAGCAAGCCGCAGCGATCGTTGTCCCCAGCAATGATGCGGCGATGTTGCGCCTGCTGCAACATCTTGAAACGCGCGTGGGCAGCCTGTTATCCGCGTTTGAATTCATGTCGCGCGCGGCGATGTCCCATGCGTTTGCCCATGCCCCTGCGTTGTCTAACCCGTTTGCGGGCGGTGATATTCCACAAACCGCAGTGCTGGTTGAATTGTCGCGCGCGACCACCGGGGCGCCTTGGGATACCCCCTTGGACGAGGTGCTTCAATCTGTGTTGGCCGAAGCATGGGAACTTCAAGGCGCGCCGATCCAAGACGCCCTGTTCGGACGCCCCGAAGAAATTTGGGCCCTGCGCCATGCGTTGTCAGAGGGCGTGAAATCAGCCGGGCCTTTGATCGCCTTCGATCTGGGGTTCACCCGCGACAAGGTGATCGCCTTTCGTGGCGCTATGGCCCCACGCCTTGCAGCCAAATTCCCGCATATCGAAATCTGCGATTTCGGGCACCTTGGCGACGGGGGGCTGCATTTTAACCTGGTCAAAACGGATGGGCCAAACACCCCCGCCTTTGAGACCGAACTGCGTGATTTTGTTGTCGCTGCGGCGGTTCAGGAATTTGGCGGATCTTACAGCGCCGAACACGGGATTGGCCCCAAAAACATCAAATATTTCCGGCAATTCACCGAGATGTCACCCCAAACCCGCCGTGCCCAAGCCTTGAAGTTTCAAGAATAGATGCCCGAACGCCCCGCCCTAATTTGATGGCGCTGACAGGGTGATATCTTTGAAAAACCCATCGCTGCGCGCGCCGGTGTTGTCGCTGTCGCAAAAGAACCCCAGTACATCCAAGCGCGGCGTCCCTGTGCCCCCGATATCACGGAACAGCGTTCTTAGATCGACCGTTTGATCATGCCAAACATCAACAGCTGCGTCGCGATCATTGGCGACCAGATGATAGAAGCTGCCTATGATTTTATAGTCGCCGGCGGCGTATTTTGTATTGCTCCAGATGATCTCGCTGCCCCATGTTTCGCCGGTTTCATTCACGAAACGCAGAAAGAACCGCAACGGATGGTCATCACCGGCCTCGGTGCTTTCATCCAGCGCTGTTTCGATAGGCTCGGTGACTTTCCAGGTCCACGACAGGATCGGCAGATCGCTGAGTGCGATATCAGTGTCACGTGCCAAAATCGAAGCGCTGTTATTTGTTGTACATCGCAGCATGCGTGCACCACCGTCTTCGGTGGTTTGATATTGGGTGGGTGTGACCCGGAAAAACCGCCGTTCTTTCCAGCCATTACCAAGGGCGTTTGTTTGCAAATCATCCAACAGCGCAACAGGCCCGGACGTACCCACAAGAGGCGCACCGGTCTCCCAAAACGGTGGGCGCAGTGTTTGATAGCCCGCAACACCCGCACCCAAAACCACAATGCTGCCTGCCAGTTTCAACAATTTATGACGCATCGTTGCCCCCTAATTCGCAGCTTGGCTGCGCGATTTGCGCCACCCGTCGACCGAATAGATATCATAGTCGCGCAGCAAAAATAGCGCGACAACAGAGCCCAACGCAGGCACCGCTGCCCACATCAGGTTGTTTGGATATTGGGTGTAGTTCATCAGGCTCGGGATCGACCCGACAACCCCTGCGGCCTGCATAAGCCCCATCACCGCGTAGCTATAGGTCCGCATGAACCCCACGGCAAAAGCCACAACAATCGCTACTTGAACAAGACCAACGGCCCACGCCATTCCCTGCGAGATAAACGCAAGCCCATAGGCATTTTGAAAGACGTTTTCGAACCATTCTGGCCGCAAAAATTTAAGCGACGTCCACGCACCAAAGAACGCCGCGATGCTCAGGCGCATGATAAGAAGGGAAAAAGACAGTTTGGTTTCGGGCATTTTGTGTATCACTTTTGAGGGGTGCGCAATGTCTGCAGCCTAGGGTGCGTCACGTTTGAGGCGGGCGCGCGACCTGCCCGGAGCGCATATAATCACACTTAAACCCGCATTGCGATACACAGCCACGTGACGTGTATGTCATTGTGCGCCACCTAAAACACGGGCGCATTTTACGACACTCTCCTCAAATTTCGTTGATCTGCGCCAAGACAGGTGGGGTCCGCGACCTGCATGGGCTAGGTTGCCCCAGTATCGCCCGCCACCGGAGCCCCCATGACCCAACGCCCCACCAAATCAATCGTTCTTATCGGCGGTGGCCACACCCATGCGTTGGTGTTGAACGCCTTGAAAACCGCGCCCATCACAGGGGCGCAGGTCACGGTGATCAATCCCGGAACAACGGCGCCCTATTCGGGCATGTTGCCGGGGTTTGTGGCCGGGCACTACACCCGCAAAGATCTCGACATAGATTTGGCCGCCTTGTCGCAAAAAGCGGGCGTGCGGTTGATAGACGGCAAGGCGATATCGTTGGATCCTGTGCGCAAGGTCGTTACGTTAGAGGATGGGCAAGAGTTGCCGTATGATCTGGCGTCGGTTGATGTTGGGATCACATCGCGGATGAACGTCTTGGCAGGGTTTCAACAGCACGGCATCCCCGCAAAACCGCTCGATGTTTTTTCGCGACGTTGGGATACGTTTCGTGCGGCAGAGGGTGCGAAAGATGTCGTGGTCATTGGTGGCGGCATCGCCGGGGCCGAGCTTGCGATGGCTATGGCGTTTGCCCTGAAAACACATGGCAACGACGCGTCGGTCAAGCTGTTGGATCGGGGCCAGATCTTATCTGCAAACAGCCCTCAGACGCAAAATCGGTTGCGCCGCGAATTGCCCGCGAACGGTGTGAAAATCCATGAAAACGTCGACGTCGTTGAGGTCACAGCGCAGGGCGTGACCCTCGCAGATGGCACGCGCATTGCCGCCAATTTGGTGGTCGGGGCCGCCGGCGCCACCCCACACGCATGGATCGCGCAGACCGGTTTGAAACTGCACAGCGGGTTTATCGAGATCAACCCATCGCTGGAAACCAGCGCGCCGGGGGTGTTCGCGGTGGGCGATTGCGCACATATGACGTTTGACCCCCGTCCAAAAGCAGGCGTTTACGCCGTGCGCCAAGCCCCGACCTTGTTGCAAAACCTGCGCAACGCGGTGGCCGGTGACCCGCTAGGCACCTACAAACCGCAGTCAGATTACCTGAAGTTGGTCTCGCTTGGGGGCAAACGGGCGTTCGGCGAGAAAAAGAGCTGGGGCGTGGCGGGCTATTTGGTGTGGCGTGTTAAAAACCACATTGATCGCAAATTTATGAACCAGTTCTAGCGTATTCCTGCCTTTGACGGACCGCTGCGGCCAACAGTTCATTTGCGTCTTGGTGTTGCGCCGGGCCTTGTGTCACGTCACACTCCCCCTCAAGAATAGAGGGAGGAAAAGATGACTTTACTGAAAACAGCGGCCTTTGGCGCGCTTGCGACATGTGTTCTGGCGACGGCGGCGTGGTCCGACACCCGGATAACCTACAAATCGGCCAAGACCGGATCGTCATATTACCAGATGGCGGTGCAAATTTCTGAGGCGATGAAAGCAGGGTCCGAAGGCGCGATATCCGTCACGGTTGAGGAAAGCCAAGGGTCCGTGCAAAACGTCATGGAAGTGCGCGCGCGCGGTGGCGATTATGTCTTTACCACGCCTCCCGCTCTTGTCGGGTTGGCGCAGGGCGGCAAAGCGATGTTTGAAGGCAAACGCGACCCGTCTTTTGACACCATTCAGGCGTTGTTTCCTATCCCGTCGCTGACCATGCACTTTGTGATGTCAGATGCCAGCAAGACGACGAATTTCGCCCAGATGGAAGGCAAGACTGTGTTGTTGGGCAGCGGGTCCTTTGGCGCACGGGAAGGTGCGAAATACATCAAACTGTTCGGCCTGTCCGACAAGGTCACCGTGGCAGACAGCGAACTATCAAACGCGGTCAATGCGCTCAAGAATGGTCAGATCGACGGTTTCGTGACGGCGGGCTCTTATCCCGCGCCAAACGTGATCGAAGCGGCGGCATCCACAGGCGTCACGGTGCTCTCGCTCAACCCCGATCAAATCGCTCAGTCCAAACGCACCGAATTGGTCATCCCTGCGGGTACCTACGCCGGGCAAGATGACGATATTACCACCACGTCATTGCCAGTGGTCGCCTACACAACCGCCAAAATGGACGACGACACCGCCTACCAACTAACCAAAACCTACTGGGAAACAAAGTCTGACATGGTCGGCACCGCAAAATGGTGGGACGGCGTGTCACTGGATATGTTGGCCAACATCACCACACAGATCCACCCCGGTGCCGTGCGGTATTACAAGGAAATCGGCGCGACACTCAGCGACGCGCACATGTAACCGCAGCGCGTTTAGGCATGTTAACGACCAAGTTGCATATACCCGCGCGGCGGGTTTGGATCCTGTTGGGCGCGGTGACGGCTGCGTTTCATCTGGGCCTGATTTTCTACGGGCTGGTGCCAAACCTCGTTGCCCGGCCGCTGCATATGGCGTTGATATTGCCGTGGATTTTCCTGTTTTCGGGTGGCGGGGTTATCGCCCGCCTTTGGGGCGCCGTATTGACGACAATCGGCGTCCTGGCCTGTCTGTGGGTCGCGTTTCATCACCAGATGCTGCGCAATCAATACGGGTTTTTGGAAAGCGATGCACAAGTTTGGTTGGCCGTCGCGCTGTTGGTCGTGACGATGGAAGGGGCCCGGCGGTCCATTGGCTGGCCCCTGCCGTTGGTGGCGCTTGCGGCGCTTGCATACGGGGTTTTGGGGCAACATATTCCGGGCCAATTTGGCCATGCCGGGACCCCATTGCGCAGTTTTCTAGGGACGCTGACCATCGCAGAGGGTGGGCTTTGGGGCAGCCTAACAGGCGTTTCGGTCAGCATTGTTGCCGTTTTCGTGATTTTCGGCGCAGTGCTGAATGCCGGGGAAGCCGGACAGGGCTTCATGAATGTCGCCTCCGCCGCTGCGGGGCGTCTAAAGGGCGGTGCGGCCAAGGTGTCGGTGCTGTCGTCGGCGCTCTTTGGGTCAATCTCGGGATCGGCCTCGGCCAATGTGGCGTCCACCGGCGCGATCACATTGCCCGCGATGACCAAGCTGGGCTATCCAAAACGGCTCGCGGCCGCCACCGAGGCTGTCGCGTCTTCGGGTGGACAAATCATGCCACCCCTCATGGGCGCGGGCGCCTTCGTCATGGTGGAACTGACCGGCGTGCCCTATTCCCAGATCATGCTGGCCGCGCTTTTACCCGCGATCTTGTATTTCCTGACCGTCTGGCAAGGGATCAACGCTTTTGCACAGCGCTATGACTTGCAGCCCATCCCCAAAGAAAACCAACCCACGCGTCGACAAGTCCTGATCACGTCGGGGTTCTTTTTTGTGCCCTTCGCGACATTGCTTATCACGATGTTTGGCGTGGGATACACCCCTCAATATTCCGCCGCACTGGCGATTTTCGCGGCACTGGCGGTGCTGTTTATCGACATCAGCCTGCGTCCGAACCTCAGCCAAGGCCTGACCCGGCTGGCCGATGCCGCGTTAAATGCGGGCAAACAGGTGGCGATGATCGGCTCTATCATCTTGTGCGCGTCGATCATTATTGGCGTCTTGGGCATCACGGGCCTTGGGGTTAAAATCACCTCGGCAATATTGTCGGGTTCGGGGGGCGCACTGTGGCCCGCGCTGTTGCTCACGGCGCTGGCGTGTTTGTTGTTGGGCATGGAAGTGCCCACCACCGCGGCCTATGTCATCTGCGTGTCCGTTGCGGGCCCGGCCCTGATCGAACTGGGGCTCGCCCCCTTGCAAGCCCATCTTTTTGTGTTCTGGTTTGCCTTGTTGTCGACCATTACACCACCGGTTTGCGGCGCGGTCTTTATCGCGGCTGGCATGGTCCAGGAAAACTGGTTGCGGGTGGCGTTGACCGCCATGGCGTTGGGCGTTGGGCTATACATTATCCCGCTGGCCATGATCGCAAACGACGCCTTGCTGCACCTCTCAAGCGATACGGTCCCTGCCCTTATCGCCTTTGGTCTTGTGGCGCTTGGCCTCAGCGCCATTTCACACGGCCTTATCGGAAACCGCGCATGGCCTTACCGCATCGCCCTTTGTGGTATGGGCCTTGCCCTGTGCCTGTTCAGACCCGGCTTTTGACACGACCCGCAGGTTGCCACCCAAAAAGCCCGGAGAAATTGGGCCGGTGTGGCCCGGCCCAATCGATTGGCGTCATCCTATATTTAACATGCCTTAGAATTCATAGGCCAGCAGCACACCCAACGCGTTGCTGTCGACGCCGTCTTCTTGGCCAAACCGGTAGCCCACCGACCCGGTCAAACCCGGAACCAGCTCTTTTTCGACCGAAACAGTATAGAGCCGGTCAACCGGGGCCTCTTCGACATCACGGATTGCAAACACCCCGGACAAGGTGAACGCGTCAAATGCGACCGAAGACCCAAACGTCGCGATGGTCGCCGAATTGTCGGTGCCGTCAAAGGCATCGAAATAGGCGACCTCACCCAGCACTTCGATTGGCAAAGCCGTATCAAGCACTTGGTTGAGCCCAAAGACAGCACCCGTCTGGTCGTCCGCATCACCGTTGCCGGCGCCCTGACGTTGCAGGCCCGCGTTGTAGTTGGTGTTGCCGAATTCACCCGACAGCGCGACAGAGAAGGATTCGATGCCCGTTGTGTTGGACACGCCACCGCTGTTGATGTCGAGCTGCCCGCGTTCGCGGCCGAGTGAATCGCTCAGAAAGGTCCGGTCGGCTTGGAATGCTGCGACCTGAACCGTGTGATCGCCACCGGCAAATGCAAACCCGAAATCAACGGCCGCACCAACTCTTTCGGTGATTTCATAGTCTTCGGCAAAATCTACGCCGTAAATGCCGGGTGCTGCATCCCAGGCGGTCCCGAATGTTGGGTTGAATTTACCAATCGTCACGTCCGATTGGCCGACACCAAACGACAAAAACAGCTCTTCGGCAAAGAACCCGTGGTTTTCCAAAAACCGGTCGTCATCAGCGTCTGTGACAGGTTCGATCAACAGCGTCGCGTTGAGCGAGACGTTGTCGGTCAGGTGGTAGGATAGCGCCCCTTCGATGGTCAGGAAAGTATCGGTAATTTCGCTGTCGGCGTCGTCGGAATCAAAGGTGAAATCTGTTTCAATTTCAGCAGTGAAATCGGCCGAAAACCGGCTGTCTTGTGCGAAAGCAGGTGTGAGAGTGAACAACAAGGCAAGGCCTGTGCTGATGGAAAGAGAAAAGGACGGCATGTATTTCGATCTTTACGATTGAGGCGGTTACTGGACAATTCAGTCAGATGGGTGTGGGCCTAAACGGCGGGTAAACCGCAACGGGGGAGGTCCGTTGCATACCTGTTGCGCCGTTCGAACCCTGTGCCATGTCTGAACTTTCAGAGTGTAACCTTGTTGGAATGCTCGCTGGCTGGATCATGATCGGGCTGGCTCTGTATGTGCCGTCTGATCCTCGGCGCCCGGAAGATCAATGACACCTTCTTGTGAGTGCCAGAACCGTGATTATCCCGTGATACACGCACAGGTCTTTCAAACCCATCGGTCACGCGTAATTCAAACAAATGAATGATACCCGGCCACTGGAACCGATCGGGAATAGGCGGCATTATTCCCGGTAGGTTGACCTTTTTTGATATCGGCGTAGCAAGAGAAAACAAAACGTCCCAAAGGAGCAAAATGTGTCTGATACCCCCCTGACGATCAAAGAGCTGAACCGCTTTCCCGTAAAAGGCCTGTCCGCTGAGCCTCTGACCTCGGTGGATCTTGTCGCAGGTGAAGGGATGCCAGGAGACCGGCTTTTTGGCTTTGCGCGTTTCAATTCAGGTTTTGACCCCAAAGACCCGAAACCATTGCCCAAGGACCGATTTGTCGTTTTACTGAAGGTGGCCGGGTTGGCGGGGCTGCAAACCACGTTCGATGACACAACGCAGCAGCTTGAGATCGCCAGCACACAGACCCCTCAGACCTTTGACATGCGCGATCCGGCAGCCTCGGTCGCGGCTGCCCGCTTTTTGCATGAAACGTTAGGGCTTGCTGATCCAGAACCCCCCAGATTTGTGTCCTCCGCCCCGCATCGGTTTACCGATGTTTCGGTGGTTTCGCCGCAAATGATGAACGCGATTTCTGTGCTGAACCTCAATTCTGTCCGCGATCTGGAAGAACGGGTTGGCGCCGCCATCCACCCTGCGCGGTTCCGCGCGAATATCGTGATCGACGGGTTGCCGCCCTACGCCGAACTCGATGCAGTTGGTGAGGTTTTGGAATTTGGAGATGTATCGTTTCGCATTCTGTCTCGCACAAAACGTTGTGCCGCGACCGAGGTGAACCCCGAAACGGCGGAACGCGATCTGAAAATTCCTTATTTGCTCCGTAAGGAATTGGGGCACATGGATATGGGCGTTTACGTCGAAGTTGTTTCGGGTGGGACGGTGAAGACCGCGCAAAACGGGCGCATGCACCGCGACTAAGGCAAGGCTTTGCAAGATCAACAGACGCGCAGGCCTTAACGTCTGCGCGTCGTCAAAAGGCACGCCCCCATAGAGTGCAATGCAATCTAGTCGCAAATTCAGCACACAGGGCGGTCGGGTTTCGCCGCCTATCTAGGGCTGACCTTCAAGCCCCGCGCGCTCTAGCATTTTGCGGGCGCGGGGGCATGCCAGTCTTTCCCGCAGGGGGGAATCGGGGTCAATTTCCTTGTGGCAAACCAGACATTGGTCCGCGTCGCCGATCGCATTTAGCCCGCCGCAACTTCCCTTGATCCGCTTGTTCATAAAAATGACACCAAGCGCCATGCCAAGCATGATCAACATCAACATCGTGAACGTCAGAAGGAAAGTCGCCATAAGGTGCGGCCTCTTGAAGAGTTTAGTTTATGCGGTCAGACCTTCAAACGCCTCGCTTGTAAAGGTCTTGAACTGCGGGCTCGCGGCGTTTTGATCACGTTCAACGAACTGAACCGCGACATTATGGGCCGATGCGACATCAAGACCGCGTTCCCGGCCCAGAATAAGCAACGCTGTAGACCACGCATCCGCCAACATCGCATTTTCCGCCAAAACCGTCGCCGATGCCGTTTTATGCGTCACTGGGCGTCCGGTCGTCGGATCGATCAGATGCGAATACCGCTGGCCGTCTTCCTCAAAGTAATTGCGGTAGTCGCCCGATGATGCGACCCCCAGCCCCGAGACGCCAACCACACCCAACACGCCGCGGTCGCCAACGTTGGGCGTTTCAATACCCACCTGCCATGGCTGGCCATTCGGGTTACGACCCTCTGCATAAAGATCTCCACCGATTTCAACGAGGTAGTCTTCGATCCCGAGGGCCGTAAGAGCGCGCCCAATGTGGTCTGCGCCGTATCCTTTGCCGATCCCGGCAAGGTAGGCTTGTGCATCTTTGTGTGTTTTCTCAATGGTTCCCTGCCCAACCCGCAAGCTGTCGGTCAGGCCGGTGCGTGTGAGGGCCTGCGCGATATCGGCATCGTGGGGCATGGCTCGTGCGCCCGGCGCGCCGAATCCCCACAGCTCGATCAGCGGGCCTACCGTGGTATCAAACCGCCCTTCGCTGGCGTGATACACATAGGACGCGGCGTTCAAAACATCGGTCAATTCCGCAGAAACCGGCATGATCGTTCCGACTGGGCTTGCGTTAAGACGCGAGATTTCAGACCCGGCCTGCCAGTTTGACATACTGTCATTCACATTGGCCAAAGCGCTTGAAATTGCTTGCTTTACCTGCACTTCGTCAAGCGCGTTGGACGGGTCAATCGCGACAACCTTATAGGACGTCCCCATTGAAAAGCCGGAAATTTCCAAAACTTGGTTTTGCGCCTTACATGCAGCGGCAAACACCAAAGGAAACGCAAGCATTGTACGGCGTGTAAACTGTGCAGAGTTGGTCAAGGCATACCCCATAGGTTCCATTTTTTGACGTCGTAGACGAAAAATTGCGTATTCTTCAACCTCTATATGGCCATATCTCTAAAAACGCATTAGCAGGTGCCTCGACAAGAGGATGCCCGACGCCACAACACTTGTGGTCGCCCGCGCGAATTAGGAACTGAGGTCTATTTCTGTGAAGACGTTTAAGCTAACAAAAGGCTTGAATCTGCCTATAATGGGGGCGCCCCGGCCAGAAATCGGGCAGTCTGTGCCCTTAAAACGTGTGGGGATTGTTGGGGCAGACTATATCGACCTGAAACCTACTATTGTGGTGTCTGAAGGGGACGTTGTTGTCCCCGGCACGCCGGTTATGTTTGATAAAAACGTGCCACAGGCGCAGATCGTTTCGCCTATTGCGGGTAAAGTGAGCCAGATCAACCGGGGCGCCCGGCGCAAATTGATCAGCGTCGTGATCGAAGCAGATGAAACCACCGGTGATTCGGTCGATTTTTCTGATGTCGGCGATGCCACCACCCGCGAGGGTCTGGTTGAACGGCTGTGCGCCGCAGGTCTGTGGACCTCGTTTCGCACGCGCCCCTATTCCAAAGTCCCCGATCCTAGTGCCGTTCCTGCCGCGATATATGTGACCGCGCTCGATACCGAGCCATTGGCCATCGACCCCACGATTGCGATCACCCAAGATGCCGCCGCATTCAAGGCGGGGCTCAAGGCCGTCGCGGGGCTGTCGGGTGGGGCCACATATCTGTGTCAGGCCGATGCCGACCCATTGCCGGGTCACGATATTGACGGGGTCGAAGCCGTCGGGTTTTCCGGGCCGCACCCGGCCGGGCTTGCCGGCACGCACATGCATTTTCTGACGACACCCCAGTCTAATACATCCGTTTGGACGATCGGATATCAGGACGTTATCGTGATTGGCCGTTTGATGCTGACGGACAAATATGATGCCTCCTGTGTCATTGCGCTGGCTGGCCCTGCATGCCGCGACCCACGCCTCGTTCAAACCGTCGCGGGTGCCTCTATGGCTGATCTTGTGCACTCTGACTTGCCTGATGATATGCCGGTTCGCATGATTTCCGGGTCCGTGCTCAGCGGCCGGTCCGGTCAAGGCGAAGACGCCTATCTTGGCCGTTACGCACGGCAAATCACGCTAATCGAAGAAGACAAAAAACAAATCCCGATGGGATGGATCCGGCCGATGGTGTCAAAATACGCCGTGCAACCGGTTTTGGGCTCTGCCCTGTCCAAACGCGCCTTTCCTCTCAGCTCAAACCTCAATGGTGGGCGCCGGGCGATGGTGCCGTTGGGCACGTTTGAAGGCCTCATGCCGCAGGATCTATTGCCTACGCAATTGCTGCGCGCGCTTTTGGTGATGGACACCGATCAGGCGCAACGTCTTGGCGCCCTTGAACTTGACGAAGAAGATCTCGGCCTCGTCGGGTTCGCCTGTCCTGCAAAGTACGAATATGGCATGGCGCTTCGCGACTGCCTGACAAAGATTGAGAGAGAAGGATAGCATGGGTCTGCGTAATGTCTTTGACCGTGTAGAGCCGCACTTTGAAAAGGGCGGCAAGTGGGAACGCTATTTCCCGATGTACGAGATGGTCGAAAGCTTCCTGTATACGCCGAAAACGGTGACGACGGTGGCACCGCACGCGCGGTCCTACATCGATATGAAGCGGATCATGACCTATGTCGTTTTGGCAACGGTCCCGTGTATTTTGATGGCGCTTTACAACACCGGCTATCAATCGAATGTTGCGATTGCACAGTTTGGCCCGTCCGGGTGGCGCGCGTGGATCATCGAGACCGCAGGCATCGGCTTCAATGCGGCCAATCCGGTTGCGAATATGCTGCATGGGCTGCTGTATTTCCTGCCGATCTACATCACGACGCTTGTGGCGGGTGGCATCTTCGAGGTGGTATTCGCGACCGTGCGCAAACACGAAGTAAACGAAGGTTTCCTCGTATCATCAATGCTTTACGCTTTGATTTTACCTGCGACGACCCCGCTCTGGCAGGTCGCGCTTGGCATCATTTTCGGCGTGGTGATCGGCAAAGAAGTCTTTGGCGGCACCGGTAAGAACTTTCTCAACCCCGCGCTCACGGGCCGTGCGTTTTTGTATTTTGCGTATCCGGCCCAATTGTCTGGCGACAGTGTCTGGGTGCCAGTTGACGGGTACACCGGGGCAACGGCGCTGGCGGTGTCTGCGTCTGACGGGTTTCAAGCGCTCGCGGCCCGTGGGGTCACATGGTGGGACAGCTTTTTAGGGTTCGTCCCCGGTTCACTGGGCGAAACATCTACGCTCGCGGCACTTTTAGGGCTGGCGTTCTTGCTGGCCACTAAAATCGCAAACTACCGCATGGTGCTCGGGTGTCTGGGCGGGATGATCGGCTTTTCGCTTTTGCTCAACTGGATCGGGTCGGACACGAACCCCATGTTCGCCATGCCGTGGTACTGGCATCTTGTGGTCGGCGGGTACGCGTTTGGTCTGGTGTTCATGGTAACCGAACCCGTGTCCGGTTCGCACACCAATGTAGGCCGCTATATCTACGGCGCGCTGATCGGATTTATGGTTGTGATGATACGGGTGATTAACCCCGCCTTCCCCGAAGGTATGATGCTCGCGATCTTATTCGGGAATGTTTTTGCCCCGCTGATTGACCATTTTGTTGTGCAAGCCAATATCAAACGGAGGGCCAAGCGACATGTCTGACGATATCCGAGATACTGCGCCCAAAGGGGCCATTGGCCGCTTCTTAGCACTGCCAGCAGATTCCGTGCCCAAAACAATGTTTGTTGCCGTCACCTTGTGCCTATTGGCCTCGATGATTGTGTCTTCTGCGGCGGTCGCCTTGCGCCCGTTGCAACAGATCAACGCCTTGAAAGACAAGCAAATAAACATCCTGCAAGTCGCAGGTGTCTATGATGCCAACGTTCCCGTCGAAGACGCATTTGCCGCGTTTGAACCGCATGTGCTTGAACTTGAAACAGGCAGCTTCACAGACGCGTTTGACCCAACGACCTTCGATGATCGCGCCGCCGCCGAAGACCCTGCGACGTCTGTGGAACTGGACACTGACCCGGCCGGCATCGGCCGTCAGGCAAAGTTCGTCACCGTCTATCTGTTGCGCGACAGCGCGGGTGAGATCGACAAGGTCATCCTGCCGATCCACGGCTACGGGTTATGGTCGACACTATATGGTTTCATCGCTCTCGAAGAAAACGGCAACGATATCTACGGCCTGCAATTTTACGAACACGCCGAAACGCCCGGCCTAGGCGCCGAGGTCGACAACCCGCGTTGGAAAGCGCAATGGAACGGCAAGCGGTTGACCGACGACACTGGCACCTTGCAAATCAGCGTGTCAAAGACGGTGACATCCGCGGGGGGTGATTACCATATTGACGCATTGTCAGGGGCCACGCTGACGACGGTCGGGGTCGATAACCTTGTGAAATTCTGGATGGGCGAAACAGGATACGAACGGTTCCTCGCCAATCTAAAGGAGGGGAATGTTTAATGGCACACAAGCGCAGAGAAATGTTGATCGACCCGTTGGTCGACAATAACCCTATCACATTGCAAGTATTGGGTATTTGTTCGGCCTTGGCGGTGACATCGTCATTGCAGGTCGCTTTCGTCATGACATTGGCCGTGACGTTGGTAACCGCGTTTTCGTCGATGTTCATCTCGGTTATTCGCAACCATATTCCCGGATCCATTCGCATTATCGTCCAGATGGTGATCATCGCGTCACTGGTGATTTTGGTGGATCAGATGTTGAAAGCCTATGCCTTCGAGATTTCCAAAACCCTGTCGGTCTTTGTTGGGCTGATTATCACCAATTGCATCGTGATGGGCCGTGCCGAAGCCTTTGCCATGAAAAATACCCCCATCGATAGCTTTATTGACGGCATTGGTAACGGCCTTGGCTATGGGTTGATCCTGATGATGGTCGGGTTTTTCCGCGAGCTCTTTGGGTCCGGCAGCCTGTTTGGTATCACCATTTTTGAAACTGTGAACAACGGCGGATGGTATGTCCCCAACGGCATGTTGCTCTTGCCGCCATCTGCGTTCTTTATCATCGGTTTAATCATCTGGGCCTTCCGGTCGTGGAAACCGAAACAAGTCGAAGAACGTGACTACAAAATTCAAACGGTGGATGCGCACTAATGGAAGCTTATCTTGCCCTCGCGGTCAAAGCGATCTTCGTTGAGAACCTCGCACTTTCGTTCTTTTTAGGGATGTGTACGTTCATCGCCGTCTCCAAAAAAATCTCGACGGCCATTGGTTTGGGCGTTTCGGTCATGGTGGTCCAGTCGATCACCGTGCCTGCCAACAACCTGATCTTGTCTTATCTGCTGGCACCGGGTGCGCTTGCATGGGCGGGCTTTCCCGATGTGGATCTGACGTTCTTGGGCCTCATTTCCTACATCGGCGTGATCGCGGCCTTGGTGCAGATCCTAGAAATGGTGCTCGATAAATATTTTCCACCGCTCTACAATGCGCTTGGTGTGTTTTTGCCCCTGATTACAGTCAATTGCGCTATCTTGGGCGGCTCGCTCTTTATGGTGGAACGCGGATATAACTTTGGGGAAAGCGTCACCTATGGTGTCTCGTCCGGCTTTGGTTGGGCGCTCGCGATCACGGCGATGGCCGGGGTGCGCGAGAAGTTGAAATACTCCGACATCCCCGATGGTCTACAAGGGCTTGGCATCACGTTTATCACAGCCGGTCTTATGGCCATGGCGTTCATGTCGTTCTCTGGCGTGAAACTTTAAGGGGCGTTTGGCAATGGCAACGTTTAGTCTTGGGATCATCCTGTTCACGCTTATCGTCGTCGCCTTGGTGACGATCATTCTGGCCGCACGGTCACAGCTCGTCTCGAGCGGGAACGTGACAATCACGATCAACGGCGAAAAGAAAATTTCCGTCCCGGCCGGGGGGAAATTGCTTCAAACCTTGGCCGAACAAAAGCTCTTCGTGCCATCCGCATGCGGCGGTGGCGGCACATGCGCGCAATGCCGGGTCCGGATCCACGAAGGCGGCGGGTCGATCCTGCCGACCGAAGAGAGCCATATCACCAAACGCGAAGCCGCCTGCGGCGACCGCCTGTCGTGTCAGGTCGCGGTCAAGCAAGACATGCAGGTTGAGGTCCCCGAAGAAGTCTTTGGCGTTAAGAAATGGGAATGCACCGTACGTTCCAATGAAAACGTCGCGACATTCATCAAGAACCTGGTGTTGGAACTGCCCGAAGGCGAAGACGTGAATTTCCGCGCAGGCGGATATATTCAAATCGAAGCGCCAGCCCATGTTCTGAAATACACCGACTTTGACATCCAAGACGAATACCGCGACGACTGGGATAAATTCAATTTGTGGGAATTTGGATCAACCGTCGCCGAACCCATTGAACGCGCCTATTCAATGGCAAACTACCCCGAAGAACGCGGCCTGATCATGTTGAACGTGCGGGTCGCGTCGCCGCCTCCGGGCAGCGCCGGCATCCCTGCGGGCCAGATGTCGTCGTATATCTTCAACCTCAAGCCCGGCGATAAAGTCACAATTTCCGGGCCATTTGGCGAATTTTTCGCCCGTGAGACGCAAAAAGAGATGGTGTTTGTTGGCGGTGGTGCCGGTATGGCCCCTATGCGCAGCCACATCTTTGATCAGTTGAAACGCCTCAAAAACCGAGATCGGAAAATCACGTTTTGGTATGGTGCGCGGTCCCGCAAAGAGATGTTTTTTGTCGAGGACTTTGATCAACTCGCTAGGGAATTCCCGAACTTTACGTGGCATGTCGCACTATCGGATGCCATGCCGGAAGACGAATGGACCGGGCATAAAGGGTTTATTCACAATGTGTTGCACGATGAATACCTCAAGGATCACCCAGCACCTGAAGACTGCGAATATTACATGTGCGGGCCACCGATCATGAACTCTTCTTGCATCAACATGCTGGTGGACCTTGGCGTTGACCGCGAAGATATCATGCTTGATGACTTTGGCGGCTGATCACAAACGTTGCTAAACACGTGCGCTCTGTGCCACAGAACCTGCCGCACCGACGCCCCTGCAGATCGGGCCGCCCGGCCTGCAGACGCATCGGATAAATGGCGGTGGACAAACACACACCTTCGGGCCACAAATTTAACCTGAAGGGTCACCTAAGATCGCACCTAAACGATCACCATAGCGACCCTGCGCAGGTAACGAACAACAGAGAAGGCGCAGGTCGTGCGACTGGTCATCATCAACGATGCGAGCCTCGCGCGGGGCGGTGCCACGGGGTTGGCGTTGCTGCAGGCGCGTCTGATGCGCGCACGTGGTATGGATGTCACGTTTTTCACGGCGGATGCCCTCAACAACCCCGACCTAGCGCAGGCGGGGATCGCGGTGCACAATGTCGGGCTGCAACCTCTGATGAAAGCACGGCGTTTGGCGGCGTTTACCCAAGGGATCTACAGTCGTCAGGTCGCAGACCATCTGGCCCGCTTTGTTTCCGACACAGACACCCCAGATACGATTTATCATGTGCACAGTTGGTCCAAGGCGCTTTCGCCCAGCGTGTTTTACGCCTTGCGGCAGGTTTCCGCGCGGGTGTTCGTGCATGCCCATGACTATTTTCTAGGCTGTCCGAATGGTGGGTTCATGAATTACCCAGCCATGGCGCCCTGCACGCTGACACCACTGGGGGCGGCCTGCCTTAGCACCCAGTGCGACAAACGCAGTTATGCCCAAAAGACATGGCGCGTGGCGCGGCAGGCGGTCTTGTCGCGAACATTGCCCAAAACACAGGCACTTGCCGGTATTATCTTGATCCATCCCGGCATGGCCGGCGGGCTGACGCGGGCGGGGTATGACCCGTCACGCTTTGCTGTTGTGCGCAACCCGGCGGCGGCCCTGACCACCCGCCGGGTCCCTGTGGAAGACAACGAGGGCATCGCCTTTATTGGGCGCGTCGAGGCCGAAAAAGGCGTTGAGGACGCAATAGCCGCCGCCCAGCAGGCCAATATTGCGTTAACCGTGATCGGTGACGGGCCACTGCGTGAAACGCTGGCCAAACAACACCCGCAGGTGCGTTTCACCGGGTGGTTAGCCCCATCAGAGATTGCCGCCGAAATTTCCACATGCCGGGGCGTGGTGATGCCATCGCGCTATCCCGAGCCATTCGGCCTTGTCGCAACAGAGGCGTCTTTGTCGGGCATGCCAGTGATTGCCGCAGACACCGCCCTATTAGGCGCTGAGATCGCAGCGGCCGGGTTGGGGTACATGTGCAACACCCGCGATATCGACGTCTTTGCCGACGCGTTACGACGTTTGGCACACATGGACCGCGTCGCCCTACGCGCCATGAGCTTAAAAGCCGCGTCCGGGGTTGCGGGCCTGTGCTTGTCGCAAGATCAATGGATCAACGCGCAGGTAACGCTTTATGATCAGGCGTTGAGCGAACCCGCACGACACAGTGCCTGATACAAGGTTGCCACATCGTTAAGGGCGTCTGACACGATGCTGTCGCGGTGTTGGGCATCGATTGGGTTTTGCGCCAGATCCAGCAAGATATTTGCCGCGTCTTGAGCGGGTAAGTTTGCGTCAAACAGCCAGTCACCGCGCCCGACAGACGCCAAAAACGACGCCACTTTATCATCCCATGCCATGGCCAACGTCGGCACCCCAAACGATTGCGCCGCGATCAACGCGTGCATCCGGTAGGCCGCGACAGCGTCGCAATTGGCCATCAATTCGGCGATATCGCTCGGGCGTTGAAACGGCCGATAAACAACAGACGGTACAGCGGCCCGCAAGTCTGGAAGCACGGCATCCAATTCCGCCAGATCTTCGGGGGCTCCGTTGGTGAAAACCACCACGCGCGCGCCCTTTTGATGCAATGCAGTGGCCAAATCGACGTACCATTTTCGCAAGGCGCGCGGGTCTGCGTGAATGTCGGAATGATATCGGATGGCAACGCTACTCATGATGCCCAAGGCGACGGTCGGCATATCTGCTTTGCGAACGGTCGTTTGCGGATAGCACAACCGCGCCAACAACCCAGGATCACGCACAACCGTCGCCTGGCACCCCGCGGCATCACCCAACAACCTGTCCCACCGATCTTTAGACGCCTCATCGCGCAGATACACCGCGTTTAGCACTCCACCTGCGACCGCTGCGCGCATGCGTTTCAACCCTTCGCGGCTCCAATGGCCGCCCATACCTGCGGCAAAAATAGCCGCCGGAATGTTATTTTTCCGAACTTCAGATAGCGCCAGCCGTAGTTTTGTCGGAAAATTCAGGTCCATATCGCTGAGCAAGTTCCCACCGCCGATCACCGCATATTGCGCGTCTTGCAGGCTGGTTTCGTAGTGCGGCTGCCATTTCCTGCGCGATTGGATCGCCAAAGGTACGCGCACCAACTGTTGGCGAAGGGACGGCGGCATTGTTTCCAACACCGACATAACCGCCCCGCGCCCTGCCATGGATTGGCCATATTCGGTGCGCCCCGCAAGATCGATCGACCCCGAACGTGGGTCCGCGCCCTGCCCGAGCAGTGCCCATTCAAGGCACTCCGACAGCAAGCCATCCCCCAAATTTGGGCTATATTTGACATTCAGGCACCGGATGATCGGAGCTGGACCCAGAGTTGCAGAAAAAGACGTCATTTCAAACCTTGCATGATCGGAACTGGGTTAAATTGGCAGTGAGCTATGAGCGCACCAGTGGTGACCAGTTTTGCAACCGCAAACAAGGTGTTTTTCGAACCTCATCAAAACACCGCAGTATAGGCCCGCAGAATCGCATGGCCGCAGGTGCAGCGGCATTGTCGGGGTCCTGTCCTTCAGAAAGGCTGAGATAACGTCTGATACAGCCGGTTAAAGTGCATTTATTTGCGCCAACCTGTCACAAAGTAGAAGCCAGCTGCCCGAAATTCGTGCAAACGCTCAAATTCTAGAAATTCCATATTAAAACATCCCCTAATATTAAGGCTTTGTTAACCATAATTACCCCCTTTGGGGCGCAGATCGTAGGCCGGGAAGGGCTGCGACTTGGGTATGTGTTTCTTTCGACCCCCGCAAAAACGTGGTTAAAAAAGCAGCGAAAGAGTTGCATCAAAGGCGATGTAGCACTTTAAAGTTGCAATCAGACCGCACGCGGGTTCTGCTATGACGATATTTAATGGGATATATTTTATGAGAATGTGGCACGATATTGGGGCCTATTCGGCCATACCAAAACCCGAGGCGCATCGCCACTCGCTGACCTTAAAACGTTTATTTGATATGGTTTTAGCAAGTGTTTTGATGCTCGTTTTTCTACCCGTCATCGGTGTTTTGACCGTGCTTGTACGTCGGGATGGCGGCCCAAGTTTCTTCGGGCACATGCGCGTTGGCCAAAACGGTAAGGCGTTCCGCTGCTGGAAGATTCGTACCATGGTCCCCGATGCAGAGAAGGTCCTGGAGACATATCTTGCCGAAAACCCTGCGGCGCAGGCGGAGTGGGACCGTGATTTTAAGCTCACCGACGACCCACGTATTACGTCACTTGGGCGGTTCCTGCGCGCCACCAGCCTGGATGAGCTGCCCCAAATTGTGAACGTTCTGGCCGGTGAAATGTCGTTGGTTGGCCCGCGCCCTGTAACCCGCGACGAACTGAAGATGTATGGCAAATTCGAATGGTGCTACCATGCGCTCAAGCCCGGATTGACCGGCCCATGGCAGGTGTCAGGCCGCAATGATGTCGACTACAGTGAACGGGTAAAGCTCGATGCGACCTATTATCTGGAACGCTCTACCATCGGGGATCTGGTTATTTTGGTCCGCACTGTTGGTGTCGTCTTTCGCGCCACGGGCAGGTGATATGCGGGGGCGAGACCTAAATCAGCCCCCGCAATAATATTAGGCAAAGATGAACAGATCTTGGCTGGATTGATCCATCACCAGATCATTCTGACCGCTTCCAAGTACGTCAAACAGGGTTGTCGTGGTGCCGTTGTAGGTCATGTTCAAATGTGTGAAACGGCCGCTATCTTCGAAGGTAAACGTGGCACCATCGTAGGCTGATGCCCCCAGAACATAGATCTGGTCATTCTCGCCGATGTTAAAATCGTTAATTTGATCCACCGCGCCAAGGTCCGCCAGATCAAAGACAAAGATATCCGCGCCGTCGTTGCCCACCAACGTATCCGCGTCTGCGCCGCCGTTGATCACATCATCGCCCGCACCACCAAACAGAACATCTGCATCGGCGCCACCCTCAAGGATGTCGTTGCCGTTTTCCCCCTGTAGCGTGTCGCTGCCGGCACCGCCGATCAGGCTATCCTGCCCATCGCCCCCGCGCAATTTGTCTGCGCCTGCGTCGCCATAAAGACTGTCTGCGCCGTCGTAGCCCAGCAGGAAATCATCCCCATCCGCACCTATCAGAGCGTCTGATGTATTATCCCCGCGCAATTTATCATTGCCGTCGGTCCCTGTCAGGGTCATTTCTGGATCGCCGGTTACGGGCGTATCGGTGTCGTCGTCCTCATCAACCGGATCTTCAACTGGGTCGTCCACTGGCTCATCGACCGGATCGTCCGTTGGATCCTCTGTGACTGGGTCGTCCGTTGGCGTGTCATCTTCCGGGACATCCGGGTCGGCGTCGCTGAACAACCCGAAGAAATCAACGAACGCATAGGTCATATCGGTGAACACAAACGTCTCGATATTGCTGACCAAGGACGCCGCCCCTTCAACGAACCCGGCAAACAGGTCGCCCACCGCGTCGACATAGCCAAAAATACCCGCAAAATCTGTGTTAAACACCAGCACGTCATCGCCCGCGCCACCGTCGATCGTGTCGGCACCGGCCGAGAACGTCACGGTATCAGCGCCACGCCCGCCGTAGATCCAGTTGTCTGAGGCGTTACCGATCAGCACATCATCACCATCGCCGCCCACGGCATTTTCAAAGTCGGTCGCGGTCCAGTCTAGGGTAATGCCTGAAATTTGCGTCTCGCCTGCTCCGCTCAGATCAATGCGGCTGTCGGTTGTCACTGCGGCTGCGTTGATCGTGTCAACACCACCATCGGTATCGTTCAGGATCCTGCGCGCAGCCAGATCATCTGCCGAATACAGCACGCCAAATTCGTCCGTGAAGGTGTAGGTCGTGTCTTCTAACCCGTCCGACCGGCCGTGGATCGTCAACTGTGCATCCCGCAACAGCGAACTCATCGCGGTGCCGTCCTTGGCGGTTGCATCGGGGTCGCGGTTGTAAATATCCAATGTCCATGTCCCGTCGGCCAATTCACCCATCGACGCTACGGACGTAAAGGTAAAGTCGCGCAGATTGCCAATGGCGCCCTCAGCGGGCAGATCATACACAAGGCGCACTTGCGTGCCATCTGGCGACGTCAGATAGACGTCAATATCGGCGGTATTCGCCCACCGCAGGTCCATTGACAGCTGTACGTGTTCGGCCTGAATGGCATCCGTGACATCAAACTGCACCGAGACGTGGTCGTTTTCACCGGCGACAAGTTCTTGGTCACTGTCAACGTCGACCTCGACGGTGTCGCGGTTGTCGGCGGTCTGTTGCAGGGTCCATGTTTCGGCCAGACGCACCGCGTCATGGGCGTTTACAAAACCGTACCCGAAGGCATCAGAAAAATGCATCCCGCCGCCGTTATGGGTGGTCGCCCCGTTGGTCTGCCAGCCGTCGCCATGCAAGGCTTCGTCCGTCAACCCCTCACGGCGCGCAGACAGCGCCAGAATTTGTTGAATGTCACGGTACCCCAGATCTGGGTTCGCCTCGAGCATCAGGGCAACAACACCAGACACAACCGGCGCGGAAAATGACGTGCCATCAGGGTCTTCGTAGCGGTCTTTCAACGCGGTGGTCAGCACCTCGCGGCCGGGCCCCGACACCAAGACGTTCGCGCCAAGGCTGGTAAACGATGATGGGTTGCCGTCAGGGTCAACGGCACCGACCGTGATCGTGTAGGGTGAGTTTTGGAAGTTGTGGTAGTTCGAAGACCCGCCAGCGCCTGCGTTCCCCGCCGAAAACACCACCGCTGTGCCCAGCCCATCTCGACCGTCTTCTGCGAGGGTTTCCAGCGTGTCGGCCATGTCGGCGTTAACCGCCTTGTTAAAGTTGTCTTCGAAGTTACCAGAAAAGCTCCAGCTGTTGTTCACAACATCTACGTTTACTGCGGCGCTTAACGCGCTTATGGCTTGGTCGATCACATCGTCGCTGTCGTAGTCGATGGCCAGACCAACAAGCGTCGCACCAGACGCAACCCCAACGCTGCCAACGCCATTACCGCCTTCTGCCGCGATAATTCCCGCGACCATAGTGCCGTGGGCATCCGGCAAATTCGCGCTGTCCCAGACGATATCACCGGTGTCATCTGCAAAGTTATAGTCAAGCGTCGTGTCATATGCGCCCAAATCGCTGTGCCCGAATTCAATCTGTGAATCGACCACTCCGACGGTCACGCCCTCGCCTGTGTAGTCCTCCCACACCGTTTCCACATCGATTTTCAACGTGGACAGGTTGGACCCGGTATAATACCAGCTTCTGTCTGCCTTTGCGTCTGATAAAAAATCGGCAGCGACATCCAGATTATCGTTTTGAGCCGTCAGAGTAGGGTTCGAATTCCTAGACATAATAACATCCTTCAAAATTAGTGCGCGATGTCGAACTCGCGGAATGCCACAGGTTACCGTCGCTTTTGTGCAATCAAGGATTGGTTTACCGTCCGACCACGGCGCCATCTGGCCGCCTACATGTTCGGATCAAGGTAACTCTTGGTCCGCAATCAGGAGAAAAAACGCAAAAATCACGGCAGAAACCCTATTTCTATTTAAGTCAAAGGGGTTAGCCAAAAAAACAATGTGACAAGGGAGGAATTTAACTCAGTTTTCGACAAACCCACGCGTTAATCCTTTGATAAGGTTTGGAGTACAACCCTAAAAAGATACTTTGGTAACATTTCTTTGGCCCCGCACCCCTGCAGGTGAATACAATGTGCCAAGACCCCCACCAACCTTTACCCACACCACACCACTGCGCAGTCACTTGGCGCCCGACCACACAAATAGCGATGCAAAGAGTGGCATACCGCCCTGATTTCGCGGCCACAGCCAACCAATGGCAGGCGATTTTCATTGCAGAACTCGCTTCATACGTGCGATCAATTCGAAAATTTGACAATAGTTGTTTATATCTCAGGGGTGAGAGTGGGAAAAATTACGCCTGCCTTGGCAGTGTCGATGGCCGACCGGACAGATGATGAAATCCAACTACGCGGCCTTATCCTTGCGCTTTGGCGGCGCAAATGGCTGATCGTGGCCACGACCATTGCCGGGTGCATGGTTGCTTATGCATTGGTGTCGCAGGTGACGCCGGTGTATTCGTCACGTGCAAGTGTGATGTACGATTCCAGATCTGTGCAGGTGCTAGGGCGCGACGATATCGTATCAGATCTGACGCTGAACAATCCGCTGCTGGATTCCGAAGCGCTGGTGTTGCGGTCCAATCTTTTATTGGAGCAAGTGATAGGCAACATCGACCCCGCACGTCTGGACGCGTTTGACCCCGCCAATGCCCCACCCGGCCTGCGGGATAAACTGTCCGACGCGCTGTCGGGCTTGCGCAACAAATTGATCCCGCGCGCGCCCATAGAAACGACGGGCACGCCGCTGCTAACCCCCCAAGAACGGCGGATGCGGCGGTTGGTTGGCGCGCTGGCGCGCAGCATCACCGTCCGGCGCGAGGGGCAATCTTATGTGATCAACCTGGCCGTTGAAACAACCGACCCGGCGCTGTCGGCGTTTTTCGCCAATACCATTGTTGAGACATATATCGACAACAACGCCGACCAGCGGTCTGCGGCGATTGTTGGCGTCACATCATTTTTGAACGAACGCGTGCAGGCCATGCAGGTCGCCGTGCGCGACGCCGAATCCCGCGTTGAAGACTTTCGCGTGGCGCAATTGGCCGAACTGGGTATTTCCGGCGAGGCCATTGATCAGCAGATGATGGATGTGAGCACCCAGTTGGCCTTGGCGCGTGCCGATATTGCGGGCGCACAGGCACGGTATCAAAAGATCCAGTCTGTGGTGGACACCGACGGGTTCGCAACAGCCGCCGAGCTGTTGTCGTCGCCCTTTGCCTTGGCCCTGCGCGAAGAACTATCTGCTCTGCAATTGCGCGACGCGGATCTGGCCACCGAATTGGGCCCCGAACATTCTGAACGTCAAAGGTTGCGGTCATCGATCGACGTACTGACACGGGATTTATCGGCCGAAGTTGCCCGGATCATTTCGGGGCTTAGCAACGAAGTCGACGTGGCGCGTATCCGGGCCGCTTCGATCCAGGGCAGCCTGTCCGAGCTGGAAAATCGCGCCTCGCGGTTGTCGCGGGCCTCTGTCGAATTGCGCCAACTTGAACGCGAAGCAAACGCCGTGCGCGACAGTTACGAGACCGCGTTGGGCCGGCTCAACGAAACCCGGTCGTTTGACAGCGTGCAGCGGCCCGAGGCCCGCATCGTCGAACGCGCGATCATTCCCGGTGCGCCGACAGGCCCGCGCGTGACATTGTTCACCGTTCTGGGCGGAGCGGTTGGCTTTCCACTGGGGCTGGCGCTGGCGCTGCTGCTTGCCAACAACAGCGCGGGTTTTGCGCGGTCGTCCGACATTGAACGCGCGCTGGAACTGCCCTTGATGGCCTCTCTGCCTCGCAGCCGCTGGACCGGCGTGCCCGGAATGCAAAGATCGCTGCGCGCGACCCCCTACCAAGGGTTCGCAGAACGGGTCCGACAATTGCGCAACGGGTTGGCGCTTCAATCCTCCGGGGACCCGGTGCAAACCGTGTTGATCACCTCGTCCGTCCCCGGCGAGGGCAAAACCACGCTGGCTGTGGCACTGGCCATGGCCGAAGCACGTGCGAACAAATCATGCGTGTTGCTGGATTTCGACCTGCGCGGATCGTCTTTGGCCAAAACTCTGGGGTACGCCCCTGATGGCGGCGATCTGGCAGGACTGCTGAAGGGCACGTGTTCTATCGATGACGCCGTATCGCGTGTGCCCAAAGACGGCTACGATCTTATCACGGTCAAGCACCGCGATCCGCAGCTGTTGGAAACCACCAATCCCGACCAGATTGTTACGCTGCTCAATCAGCTCAAAGCGCGATATGATCTGGTGATCATCGATACGGCGCCAGTGTTGTTGGTGGCAGATACATTGCCCTTGGCACGGTCCGCGGATGCGGCATTGTTGTTGGTCAAGCAAGGCTCAACCCATCGCCACGCCGCACGAGAAGCCGCGCGGCAACTGCGTGCCTTTGCACCGGCTGCGGTGGGTTTGGTGATGACCAAGGTTGATCCGCGCGACGAATTGGAAACTTATGGTGTCAAGGCGGACTATATCTATGAAGGCTAAGATCACGCGCGTTGGGTGTGCGCTGTTCATGGGCGCGCTGTGTGGCCTGACCGGACCGGTGCACGCACAAGACTATCTGTTGGCCAAGGGAGACACCGTGCGCATCGCGTTTGGGGGTGGCCGCGACCCCGTCGAGATGATGATAGACGTTGAAGGCAGTGTGCGGTTGCTGGATGTGGGGCGGATCACCTTGGCCGATCACGGGCTAGATGATGCCGAACACCGCATCGAAGACGCAATTGCAAAGGTGGGGTTGTTTGTTGACCCGCAGGTTTTGATATCGGTGGTGGAGTACGCGCCCATTGTCGTTGCAGGTGACGTAGCGACGCCGGGCCGTTTTGAGTTCATGCCCGGCATGACAATCGCGACTGCGCTGGGGTTGTCGGGGGGCACGCTGTCCAACGGGATTGACCAATTCGAGATCGAACGTGCACGCGCCGAGGTCGAGGGCCAGATCAAGCTGCGCAACCTCGAAATCGCAGCGACTGCCGTGGAAATCGCCAAACAACGGGCAGCACTTGCAGGTGACGCATCCAAGGTAGTTTTGGACGGTGCCATGTTGCGCGTCATTCCGGCACCCGAGGCCGTGGATGCCACGCGGATGGTGCAGGACGCCGCCGCGTCGCTGGCAGCGGAACGCACGCTTTTGAAAGAGGCACAGGCCCTTTGGGTTGCAGAAATAGGCACGCTTGAGGACCAACAACAGATCTTGGATCTGAGGCTGGGCGTGCAACGCGAAGTGATAGACACCGCGCAATCGGAATTGGCCAATGCCCAATCATTACAGGACCGTGGGTTGCAAACCGCATCGCGGCTATCGACGGTGCAACAACGCGAGGCCGACGCCCGCGCCCGGCTGCTAGAGCTCGAAAGCGCGCAAATTGCCGCGACCCGCGCCATTGGCGAGGCGCGCCGGGACCTTTTGCGATTTACGTCGAACTTCAAACGCGACCGCCTAGAGACCTTGCGCGCGGCACAGATCGCGCTGGACGAAAGCCAAATGCAGTATGCCCGGTCTCTGGATCATCTGAACCTTTTGCAAGGCGACAACATAGATGCCTTGTTTGCATCCGCAGGCTTTACCGCGCAGTTCACAGTGGCCAGCGCGCGAGCAGGTCGCGCACGTATTGAGGGGTTGCAACAAGACAGCGCCCTGCTGCCCGGCGACACATTGATAGTGCAGGTCGTTGACGCGGCGCTGCCCCACCAGGCTAACTGACATGGTGCACTCTGACGCAAAACCCACCGCCCAAGCCAGCGACGTGGGCCGGGACAGACGTGTGGCGCTGATCCACTATTGGTTGGTGGGCATGCGCGGCGGTGAAAAGGTTCTCGAAGCGCTATGCGAGATGTACCCGCAGGCGGATATTTTCACCCATGTGGTCGACCCTGCCCAGCTCAGCGACAGATTGCTGCGCCATCAGATCTACACCACCCGCATTGGCCGGTTGCCCATGGCGCGGCGGATGTATCAAAAATACCTGCCCCTGATGCCCCGCGCGCTAGAGGAGCTAGACCTAACCGGGTACGATCTGGTGATTTCCAGCGAGGCGGGCCCGGCCAAAGGCGTGATCTGCCCGCCCGACGCGCCGCATCTGTGTTATTGCCATTCGCCCATGCGGTACCTGTGGGATCAATATCACGTTTACCGCAATGACGCAGGGCTTTTGACCCGCACGGTCATGCCTCGTCTGGCGCACGGGTTGCGCCAATGGGATGTCACCAGCGCCGCCCGTGTCGATGGGTTTGCGGCCAATTCGCACCACGTTGCGAACCGCATCCACAAGTATTGGCGCCGTACCGCTGATGTTGTGCACCCACCCGTTGCGGTCGAAGATTTCGCGCCTGTCCCCCGCGAGGAACTGGGTGATTTTTACCTGTGGGCTGGTGAATTGGCCCCCTACAAACGGCCCGATTTGGCGATTGAGGCGTTTCGCCAGCTCGACAAACCCTTGGTCGTTATCGGTGGCCCAGACGACCGCACGCGCCAACTGGCGCAGCTTGCAGGGCCTCAGACAAGGTTTCTGGGCAAGGTTCCCTTTGATGACCTCAAATGGCATATGGCGCGGTGCCGGGCGCTGATTTTCCCCGGCGAAGAAGATTTTGGCATTGTCCCGGTTGAGATCATGGCATCGGGCAGGCCGGTCATCGGGTACGGGCGCGGCGGGTTGATGGATACGGTGGTGGATGGCCAGACGGGCGTATTGTTTCAGACGCAAACGGTTGATGCGCTGATTGATGCGGTCGAACGGTTCGAGGCAGATCTTGCCCAGAACGTCGCCCCCGAAGATTTGGTGCGCCACGCCGCGCGGTTCTCGAAACAGGCGTTTCGCAGCGGTGTCGAAGACAGCCTTAAGGCGCTTGGTGTCTAAGGTGCGGTTGTTCTTTGGGGGCCGCTTTTGTTGGGCGGATCCTGTCGCGCAAGCGTTGCACTGGCGGGTCGATAAACCGTTGTAGCAAAATGCAAAACGCGATCATCAAAGGCACCGATACCGCCAGCGTCACAAGCGCATCAACGCTGCGACCCGGCCCATCGGAGCCCACGATCCAGGCGGCTATGGCTGCAAACGTCCAATGCGAAATATAGACCGGGTAGGAGAAATCCCCAAGCGTCGCATCGAATGACTTGAGCCGCCCCGACAGCCGCAAACGCAGACACGCCACCAACGCGATGACAGATGGCACCGCCGACGCCGCCAGCAACACACTGATGGTGCGACCTTCGGCCCCCGCCGACATGTCTAGCGCATTGGGGATACGAGAGGCCAAAGCAAACCCGACCAGCACCACCACAGATGTACCCATGACCCCAAGGCACCGGCGATTTCCCGAGAGCCCTGCGCGGTCTGCGACCCGCATAATCGTGTCTTTGTGGTGATACACCAACGCGCCCGCCGCAAATGGCAACGCGCCGGATGTCACGGGATAATATGACCAATGCAACCCCTGCCCGTTCAATATGCCCGTGACCGTATAGGCCAGCGCCGCTGCGAACCAGATCCAGCTAAGGCGCACACTGCGTGACAGGCCAAGGCTGATCAGCAGGTAATAAAACAGCTCCGTGGTCAACGCCCAGGTTGCGGGCGCCAATCTGGGCGTCACCTCGTAGGGCATGTAGGCCGGGTACACCATGCTCAGCACCGGCACCCATTCGGACGCACCCTGAGGCATATAGATCGCAGACCGGTAGTCGCTAAACGTCTGTGCGCCCAGAAGTGTCATGGCAATAACCGTTAACGCCAACGTTACAAAATACGCAGGATACAGCCGGAGCATACGGTTGGCCCAAAACCGCGTAAAACCCGCGAACCCATACCCATAATTGCGCACGCAAATGCAGGTCATAAGATACCCTGACAGCAGGAAAAAGCTGGTGACCGCGAATTTCCCGATACCCGGGAAATGGATGATATGCTGAAGGACCACCAGAAACGCCAGCGCGAACCTAAAAATTCCCATCGTGATCTCCTTGGGGCATCCTTACCAATGATCGTTCAATTTGTGTCGATATTGGAAACATCTTATTAATAAGTGTATTCTACTTTAGATTGAAATTATCGCGGTTGCTTCCACCAATGCATGATTATAATCCGTATCTCAGACCGAATATTTCAAAACACGAGCAGCCGCGAAAACACAATAAACAGCGTTAATCTTGCTTTAGCCTGACACTAGTTAAGGTTGAAGGCAAGATACCGCCGCAAAAACCGACAGACGTTATAGGCGGGTAAATTTCAGGTATAATCCATTCGGTGTGTTGAGAATTTACAAGCATCGACATCCGGCAAAGCAGGACACCGTGCGGAACAACAAACATCAAGACGCGCAACCCGACCCGGCAGCACCAAAAGACATCTCGCCTCTTGCTGCGGGCTTGGTTGCGGCACTGATCTCTACCGGTCTGACGACAGTTTTGGCCATTAAGACAGATTTGCCCGTGTTGTTTCTGGTGCCAGCGTTTAGCCTGATTGGCGCGCTTGTCTTTATTATTCTGGTGGTGTGGATGTATCTGCGCGCGTAACAGGATGCGCCGCCGTGTTCAGTTTGTCGCGGAACATCTCGTAGGCGGCCAAGGCGGCAGCGCGCTGTGCGTCGTCAATTTCGAGCGTGACACCGCTTAGATCAGAGATCGCCCCCCGTTCGATCCGCGAAAATGCGCCGCTTTGTAGAGGGTCACCGGCCCCGCCCCGCCGCGAGGCTGCTTTGCTTTGGTATTGGTTAAGCAGCGGCGGTGACAGATCCAGCCACGTTGACAGACCTGCCAGTGTCGCGTCTGGCTCCGTGATCAACGTCTCGTGGGTAACCCCAAACCGGTGATCAGGTGCAAACCTGTCCCACAATTGGCTCAATGCAGTTACGCGAGAGATATAATACTCGGCGGCCAGCTGATGGGTGCCATATTCATCGCGGCCCAGCTTTTGATAGAGCCGGTGGATCGACACGATCGTGGGCTCGGGCGCGCGCAACACGAAAATCGCGCGCGACCGGAAAAATTCGGGCGGGGCGGCGCTGTCGTGGCGCGAATGCAGAACCTTGTCAAAAAGGTAATCCGCCCGCGGCGACCACCCCCCGCGCCGCGCTTGGTTGACCACCAACCCGCCCAAAGCATTCGGCGCCCCGTACCGGATGTGCGCCTCGCCGTATCCGCTGATATCTGGCCGCGAACACAAGATGTTAGACAATGCGGTCGACCCACATCGCATATGCGCCAGCACAAACAAACACCGATCAAAGCGGCATTGTGGCACCGCCCGTGCAACGGTCCCTGCGGCCAGTGTTTTTACCCCATCACGCAGCGCGATCATGTGTGTGTTCCTTCGAAAGATGGGCGCATTTCAGGGTGCTGGGTTGGCATCATCGTGCGGCGTCCTGTTGTAACGGCTCTGGCGGCGTAACCGACCAGCAAGCCCGACATAATGAAAAATGAAAAATCGAGGTTGGGCGAGGCCTTCACCACAATGGCCCGCGCGAGCGTCGCCAAACACCCAAGCTTGAGCGCCGAGATCAGCACCTGCGTATGGTCATCGGCCACAGGCGGCCGCTGCACCAGCAAGCGCCACAAGAACCCAGCCATAAGCACCGCGCCCGGCACGCCCGTTGTTGCCAAAACGGCAATCACCCAATTGGACGCCCGGACAGACCCAAGCCCCGCGCCAAACAACAGCGTATCTTTGAAATTTGCCCAAGCCTGCAGGTTCCAGCTCATGCGTTCTATTCCGGAATCGCTGCCTAATTTGTTGAACAATGACCGGTCTAGAAAGCTTTGAAATTGCGGCATAGTTTCATATGCGACATAGCCGCCAACCACCACCAAAGGCACCAGTCCCGCGCCCAGCACCAGCACTGTTCCCAATGGGCGGCCGATCATGCCGTGACGCAGCGACACCAACCGCACGGCGAAAAACCCGCCCACGACAAGCGCCCCCGCAACATAGGCCGACGATGACGTGCCGCGCAGCAGCACGGCCAACAACGCCAGCAACAGCGCCCCGTGCCAACGCCGTCGATCTAGCGCATTCATCCAATAGCTCAGCCAGAACCCAAACAGCCCAAGCGTAAAATACCCATAGGCCGACGCTTCTGGAAAGCCGCCGATCATGCGGTTCAATCCCGCCATCCGCTGGCCCAACGTTAACGTGTAATTCGCGGTCCGAACCGGCGATAACATCCATTCGGTGCCCGCCGCGTTGGTGGCAAGATCCAACGCACCCATCGCAATATGCACGACGGTCACCACCGTTACGCCTTTTAGGATCAACCGGTGATCGGGCCGCTGAATAACAAACATCGCCGCCGCGACAAAGGCTGTGAAACTCAGACCCATGCGCAACAACTGCGACAGGTTCCCCCCGCTGGGCATCAGCGGGCGTATCACAATGCCAATGGTATTGGCGATCCGGCCAATCCCAAACACCTGTGTTTCACCGGCAAACACCCGTGGCGCAAACAGCGTCACAAGCACCGCGTACCCCATGAACAACATCAGATAAAACCCCGCGCCACCGGGTTTGAAAATCGCCGCTAAATGCGCGACCACAGACCCGCGCACCATCAACAGACCCAGCCACGTCAGCACCGCCAGATCAACGGCCAACACCGATGTCCCACCGATGGCCGGCAGATTAACCGCAGCCATCATCCCAAGGGGCAACACCCCCGCGACCAGCACAAACCCCCGAAACGGCCCCCGCACCACGAGTAACACCAATATGAGCAGCGCCAAAATGGTGCTGTCGACAATCTGCATGAAGCCTCTCTGCCCTAAACTGCGGCGTCAGTTGAAATTATCTACGATTTTCCCACACACCCTATTTCAACCGGTGCTTGTTTTTTGTAACTCTTCAACGGAATTATGAAAAGAGCCAAGATGTTTTCCGCTGGGGGTAAACGGTGAGCGATAACGAATTGGGCAACCCGGCAAACACCGGGCGGCGCAAGCGTGGTGCGTTGGCTGCATTTGCGTTTACGGCGCGGTCTTTGCAACAAATCTCGACGCTGGTGATCACATTGCTGGCCGCACGGTTTTTGCTGCCCGCCGAATACGGTGTCTATAGTTTGGGCGTCGTGTTTGTGACCTTGATCCAGACCATGACCTACACCGGATTTTACCACCACATCGTCACATCAAAGGACGACGAAACAGCACTGCTGTCGACCAGCTTTTGGATGATCTGTGGCCTTGCGTCGGGGGCGGCGGTTCTGTTGGCGGCGGCGGCGGGGCCTATCGCGTGGGCGTTTGATGCGCCTGAACTTCATGCGGTGTTGATCTGGCTGGCTGCGGCACAACCTTTTGCCGGGGCCAGCGCGTGGTTTTCCGCCGTTTTATTGCGGCACGAAAAGATGACAACGCATTTTACCATCATGTTTATCCAAAACCTGTTGGCGCTGGTGTTGGGCGTTATTTTATTAGGCCTATGGCAATCGCTTTATGCGTTGGTTGCGTTTCGGTATGTGCGGGTCTTTAGCGGGTTGCTGTTGTATCTGGTGGGGACGCGCACGCGCCCCGGCCTGCAATTTAACCGCACCATCGCGCGCACGGCCACGAATTTTTCAGGGGGTCTTTACGGGTCGCGGTTTTTGACGTTTTTGTCGCGCTACGCGGGTGACCTGATCCTTGGCATCACCTTTTCGACCGCCGAAGCAGGGCTCTACCGGTTCGGCAACCGGATCGCGACCGGGGCAATTGATATCATCGCGCAGCCCATGCGCAGCTTTGCCTTGACCCAAATCGCGGCAAAGGGGCGGCGGGGCGACCCGCTTGGCCCAGCGGCGGAACGTTTCATTGGGGGCACTGTGTTGCTCACGGGCGGTGTCGCGGCGGTTATTGTGGTCTTTGCCGAACACATTGTCGCGACCCTGTTTAATCCCGCCTATTTGGCCGCTGCCGTGGTGACCTATGCAATGGCCGTGCGCGGGGTGGTAGCCATCGGCCCGATGATCTTGGAGCCCGTTCTGGCCACGCAAGACCGCACCGGGCAGATCATGCGGTTCAACCTTATCTGGGCCGTGATCACGGTGATTTCGGTGGTTTTGGCCGCCCCCTATGGCTTGGGCGTATTGGCCTGGAGCCAGGCAGGCGTCACGGCGGCCTCGACCCTTTGGGCGATCCGCCTGATGCAGCGCGAGGCCAATGTTGGCGTTGCGGGCACCCTGCGCGCAATGTGCGTGGCGGGGGCTGTGGTGGGGGGCTATGGCTGTGTGCTTGGGTTCAGTTGGCCGGTGATCGCAGGGTTTGTTAACCTTGGCGCGCCTGCGACCCTGGCGGTCGGGCTGGGTTGGGCGGTGTTGCTCAGCTTGCCCACATTGGGCGTTGGCCGCGCCGTAAAAGTATTTTCGCTTCGTATTTTTTCAAAATGAGCCAGAAGGGCCTGCCATGAAATACCTGCCAGACCACGGTGTTTTCTTTGTCCACATTCCCAAATGCGCAGGGATGAGCATCCGTGCCGCCCTGCAAGACGGCGGTGGCAGCGATTTTGCACCAATTGCCGCGGATCTCGGGCTCGACCCGGCCGAAGCGATGCGCGTGACAGAACGCAGCCGGGGGTTTGAACACCCCGCGTTGGGTCGGATCCACCCCGCGCATTTGCCTTTGGCGCTGTTGCAATCGCATATGCCCAAAACATGGGACGCCATGACAGCGTGCAAACCCTTCGCCGTCACGCGGAACCCACGGGACCGGTTTATTTCGGCAGTGATGCAACGGATGAAAGAGTTCAAAGACGCAGGCGCCATCCGTGCCGATGACCCCGAAGTGGCCCAAGAGGCGCGCGCGATTTGCGATTGGTTGGATGCGCGCGACGTCTTTGCCGACATCGAATACATTCATTTCGCCCGGCAAATCGACTATGTCGAAATCGACGGTACGCGGTTTGTGCCCAACCTGTTCCCGCTCGAACAGTTGACCGCGTTGGAGCACTGGCTTGAGACCACCGCAGATCTGCGCATCGAGGTTACGCATGGCCACATCCGGCGACAACCGCGCAAATGGGCACGGGTTGTACAGCCCGCCGCGCGGATGCTGGGGCGCACCTTGCTGCCCCGCCCTATCAAGCAGGCCCTACATCCCTATTGGATCGGCAGCGCGATGTTCAGCAATGCGTCGCAAGGCTATGATACCGTTGATTTTGGCGCCGACGTCGAAGCGTTCATCGCGCAATACTACGCCCCAGACGCCGCACTGCACCGCGCCGCACAACAGGCGGCGGGCGTGGCATGACCAAGATCGTCATCAATGGCAAATTCCTGGGCGCAGGTCTCAACGGGGTGCACCGCACCGCCGCGCATTACGCCACCGCGCTGATGGAACGCGCGGGCGGACATGACGTGCGATTGGTCGCGCCCAAACACACCGCGCCTGATCCCGCCTTTCCATTGCTGGTGCCGCAGGTGGTGCCCGGCGCCTTTGGGACAGGCCAAGGATGGGAAGCCTTCACCCTGCCGCGGATCGCGCGCGGGGCCGTATTGGTGAATTTTTGCAACCTTGGCCCCGTTTTGCACCGCAACTCGGCGGTTATGATCCATGATGCACAAACCTATCTGTACCCGCGCGACTATTCCGGCGCTCAGGCGTTGGCCTACCGTGCGCTGCTGCCGATCATCGGGCGGGCGGCACGGCGCGTGTTTACTGTTTCTGAATTCTCACGCCAATCGCTGGCCGAACACCGCATCGCGACCCGCGATAAGATCGATGTTGTTCACAATGGCGCCGACCACATCCTGTCGGTCCCGGCTGACCCATCGATTTTGCAGCGGTTGGGGGTGTCACCGGGCAGTTTTGTGATGACCTTGGGGTCCCGCAAGGGCTACAAAAACATCCGCCGGGTGTTTGAGGCAATGAAGGCGCTTGGCCCCGCCGCCCCGCGGCTGATCGTGGCAGGCGGCCCGGATGAAGCGGCCTACCGGGACGCAGGATGGACACCACCAGAGAATACTGTTTTCACCGGGTTTATATCAGACGGCGAATTGCGCGCGTGCTACGAAGCCGCACGTGTCTTTGCGTTTCCGTCCCAAACCGAAGGGTTCGGCCTGCCCCCGATCGAGGCCATGTTTTGCGGATGCCCTGTTGTTGCAGCCTCAGCAGGCGCTATGCCCGAAGTGTGCGGTGATGGCGCGGCCTACGCCAACCCCGAAGACACCGAAGCATGGGCCCGCGAAATCGGGCGTTTGGTGTCAGATGACGGCGCCGCAGCAAACCGCAGCGCCCGTGGGTCGGCAACAGCCCGGTCGATCACGTGGGACAATGCGGGAGACCGGCTTTGGTCTGTGCTGGAACCGCTGTTGTGACGCACCCCGCGCCATAAAAGAAGCCGCCTGACGGCGGCCTCAAGTCGTGTGGTCGTAGCTATGTCTTAGTTAGACAAAAATAAACTCGGCCGACGACGCATCAAGATGCGCATCAAAGACTGTGATCACAGTGTCACCGTAGGTGATGATCGTCGTGTCTTCGCCTTTGTGCTCGAACGTCAGATCAGCAACCGAACCCCCATCGGTAAATTCGATGAAGTCGATCCCGCTTTCGAAATCCAAGATTTTGTCGTTCCCGTCATTGTCACCAAAGACGAACGTGTCCGAGAAACCCTCGTTGTCGTTGTTGTCATGCGGCGTATCACCATAGAGCACATCGTCATCGCCACCGCCGATAATGCGGTCATTGTCGTCGCCGCCATAAATGCGGTCGTTACCACCGTTCCCGTATAGCTCGTCTTCGCCTTCTTCACCCCAGACTTTGTCGCGATTTGCACCAGCAAAAATCGTGTCGGCGCCGTCGTCGGCCAAGACAGTGTCAAGACCGCCCCCGGCATCAACAACTTCGCCCGCGGCGCTACCTGAAATGGTTTCGCCGTCGTCTGTTCCTGTGATATCTGCGTTGATTGGCATTCGTCATATCCCTTCAATTTTCAAAAAAGTAGAAGCAAATCCCGGTTAAAATTGCGCGCGTCGAAACGCATGCACCCGGTCTCCACTGGTCTTATGTATTCAACTTAAAGTATTGATGCTAAGCAAAAATTCGCCTGTGAAAAATATATTTTTACACCATGATACCTTAATTCGTTGTTAACTATGAATAAAGATAATGCTTGGGTGTGCCTATTGATAGGCGACTATCCGCCGACGCGCCAAGCCTCTATTTTCCGCCCAATAAGGCTTTCAAACGCCTCAACGCGCGGATTCAAATACGTTTCCAACCAGTCGCGCGCGTCTTGCTCATCGATATCCGATTTATCAAATTTCACGGTCGCAGCAGATCGCGCCGCCGCAACAAGGCTTTTGGGGAGGTATTGGCGCGTTTTCGCCCAAGACGACGAATCACGCAAAGCGCGCACAAACGGGAACCGTTCCTTACGGCTGGTGGGGGCCGAGGTGTGGCGGTCGGTCAGTTCGGTATCGGCGTGCGCGTAGGGTGCGAGATCTAACCAATCAAACACCCCCGCCAAAACGTTCCTACGGTCGCGGCGCATGTCTTCGGCAACCACCACATGGATTTGGCTTTGGTCAAAATGCGCAAGATATTCGCTCAGTTGAAGCGCATAATCAGATGTATCGCGGTATAAAGCGTTCTCGCGAACAGCGCGCGACAATGGCAAAGGTTCTGCGAATTCTTTGTGCCGCTGCCAATAGTGGCCGATCGCACGGCGGACCGGTTCGCGCACGGTATAGATGATCCGCGCATCGGGGCAGGCGGCCGCAATACGTGCGGCAACCCCACTGCGGTGCGGGCTTTGCGAATAAAACACGCTGCCCTCGCCGCGATACCGCGCCGTATCACCGCCGGGCCAAAGGTCAAGATAGGCGTCCCAGTCGTGGCTACAGGCCTGCCGCGCCATAATCGGCCACGCGGCCTCTAGTTCGGGCTGGTCCACGAAAAAACACGGCTCTTTTTCGGTGCTCATCTGGATGTCGGGGTGCGGTTTTAGATAGGCATGCAACGCGCTTGACCCCGATTTCGACGCCCCAATCACGAACAGGTTCGGGCAAAGGTCCTTGCGGGCGGCCGGTGGGGTTGGCCCGTTGGGCGCGTCCAATACGAGAGCAGTCATGTTTCAATCCACAGCATCAAAAGTCACAGGTTTATAATACGGCCCGGCGTCGCGGAGCCCTTAAGGATTTCCAAAACCGCAAGCCGGTTGCCCGATGCACGGGCCAGACGGTCGACCCAAGGTTCGGGGAAAAATGATTTGGCGTGGTTGGCGGCGACGTTGCGAAACACCAGTTTGGCCGCCAAGGCCGCCGGGACGCTGCCCTTGCGCCACAAATACCACGGGTTGACGACCTGGCTATACCCCAGCCGCCGCCCGGCGCTTTCGCGTCCGAATTTGACACCGCAGTGAACGCCGGAAAACGCATCGGTTTTGACCATTCGGCCCGGCACACGCGCGGCAAAGTCGATATCTTCCAGCCACGCATATAGCGGCAAGCTGTCGTCAAATCGGGTATCGCCGACCGCAGACATACGAAAGGCCATGTTGCACCCGTAAAGCCCAACCAAATCGGCGCCCAATACACGCGGGGCGACGACAGGGCCCGCATGCGCAGCGTCCCAATCGGCGACCTTGGCGGTGGCTTCTGGCATGGTGAAGCCCGCGCCATTGATGCCATCCGCAATAACCCGGCCGGTCAAGCCACTGACATCAGGCATCTGCCCAAAGGCGGCCTCTATCCCCGCAAGGGCCGTTCGCGACGGCACGAAATCATCATCAAAAAACACCACTGTGTCGACATGACCCGCAAGGGCGTCCAACCCGAAATTTCGCTGCGATGGTAATCCTTTTGGCGCAATCAGGACTTCTACAGACGTTGCCGGCGGAAACATCGGGGCGGGGTCAAAATCAAGGTCCTCCGGGCAGGTCACCACGAACAGCACCTTGTCGGCGGGGCGGGTTTGCCCGGCCAACGACGGGATCAACGCGCGCACGCAATCAGGGCGCCCGACCGAACATATGACAACGCCCAATCTCAACGCCTCGCCTACCGTAGCGAGCGGATCTGCAACCGCATTGAGGTTTTCCATACGCGTGAGCTTCTCCAATCACCGCTGCCCGTCATGCGTCACAACAGACCACCATCCCGCTATCCGGATATCAGACAACACAGCGCACGCCAAGATTGCATTAACCATCCTTACCGCGTGTGGCCGCCGCGATTAACATTTAGGCATGTTTAATGTGCTGTTTGTCATGGCACCCACGCTGTCACACCATGGGGCGTAGCTTGCGGTGCACAATCGTCTTGAACAGCCCCATCATGGACACAGGCCTATATTTGATTGTGAGAAACACAAGGCTCAGCACTTTCAGGACAGATCCCTGATCCGAAACGCGCAGCCGCGCACATGCAAATCTCCACCTTTGCGCAAACAGATCAAGATACGCAGCGGGGAACACTGGGTCCGCCTTCATGCGCTCCAGCACGGCCTCCAACAAGGCCTCGGATTGGACTGGGTTTTGTGCCACACTGCGCGATAGGCCAGACGACACGACCCGCCACTCAACGCCACAGTGCCTAAAAAACGCGCAGCCATGCGCGAAAGCCAGATGGCGCACGACGTACCCATCGGCAAAAGACGCAAGCGCCGGGTCAAATCCCCCAGCTTGCAATAGCATATCACGCCGAAAAATAGCCGTTCCGGGGAGGATCCAATTATCTGCGCGCCGGAAAAGCCCCATGACGTGATCAGGATCAAACAGGGCCGATGTATAAGACGGCAATACCGGCGGGCGCATGGATTGGCTGCCCGTTTCGATATCAACCACCATCGCCTCGCCAGAGGCAAATGCGATGTCAGGCGCGCGCTCCAAAAGAGGTATGGCTGCAGCGACAAGACCCGGACGCATGACATCATCGGCGGCGCCAAAGTTGACAAACCTACTGCGCGCTTCTTGCAACCCCGTGTTGTTGGCCCCCACAACGCCCCCGTTTTGCGCAAGGTATATGACCCTCAAGCGTGGCTCTTGCTGGGCCAGTGCCTCTAGCACATCGCGGCTATTGTCCGTCGATCCATCATCAATCACCAAAATTTCGCGCGGCCGGGGGCGTTGCGCGGCAGCTGCACGCACAGCATTTGCAACGGTGTTGCCATGGTTGTAATTTGGGATGACGATGGAAAGATCCGCCTCATCGGTGGCCAGTACGTTGGATTTCTTAGAAAGCACGATTGAACCCTGACAACTATTGAGCGAGTGTACGCATAGTTTCAACTCTGTGGTCCCGACGCAACATGCAAGATTGACCTCACAAGATTTCAGCGCCTCAACCCGGCTTTGATAATTTTAAATTGGAAAAACAAATATTTAGGGATTGATAAGATGACCCTGCAAGACATCATAACTTCTATATCCCAGATAGAAGAAACTGCGCGCGTTGATAGCAAAACGGTGGTTTTTGTGCAGGGGAAGTTCAATATTGTTCATCCCGGCCACGTGAGGTTGCTAAAATTCGCCGCCGAACAGGGTGACCTTCTGGTCGTCGGTATCAGCCCCGATAGTGATACCGATATATCAGTCCCAGCGGCGATGCGGTTGGAAGCCTTGCAGGCGATGAACTTGGTCGACGAAGCGTTTATCATGGAGGGCGACGTGACCGCGTTGCTGCGCGAATTACGCCCGAATGTGATGGTCAAGGGCATCGAATACAAAGAGAGGCCCAACCCAGAGACCTCTGTTCTGGCTGAATTTGGGGGCAAGCTGGTTTTTGGATCGGGGGATGTGAAATTCTCGTCACTTGACCTGTTGCGGCGCGAATATATCGAAACAGGTTTCTCATCGATCAACAAGCCGCGGGATTTCCCGGCCCGACGTGGCTTTGGGATGCGCGATCTAAAATCTGCCGTGACCCAGCTGGCTGGCCTGCGGGTTCTGGTAATCGGCGATCTGATCGTAGACACCTATATCAACTGCGAAGCTTTGGGCATGTCGCAAGAAGACCCCACAATTGTTGTCTCTCCGATCGAACAAAGCACCTTTGTGGGCGGTGCGGGCATTGTGGCCGCACATGCACGCGGCATGGGTGGCGATGTGTCCTACGTGACAATCTGCGGGCAGGATGACGCTGCCGGATTTGCCACCCAAGAACTAGATAAGATGGGTGTTGAGGCCTGCATGTTCCCCGACAGCACCCGCCCAACCACCAACAAACAACGGTTCCGCGCCAACGGTAAGACCTTGTTGCGTGTCAACCACCTGCGCCAACTGTCGGTAAGCAGCGATCTGGCGGACAAACTGGTTGATGCGGTCGTGGCCAAGCTGGGTGAAACCGATCTTTTGTTGTTTTCTGACTTCAACTATGGGTGCCTGCCGCAGACTGTTGTTGACCGGATCTGCAAAGCAGCCCGCAAGCGCGATGTCATGATGGCTGCCGACAGCCAAGCATCGTCTCAGGTCTCTGACATTTCGCGGTTTCGCGGGATGACCCTCGTCACACCGACCGAACGAGAAGCGCGTCTCGCGCTGCAAGACCCTGAATCGGGGTTGATTGTCGTCGCCGATGAACTGCGCAAAAAAGCGCAGGCCGAACATCTGGCGATCACCTTGGGCGCCGAAGGTGTGCTGATTTACGGTGGGCACGGCACCGCCGTCGAAACAGACCAATTGCCCGCGTTCAACACCATCCCCAAAGACGTGGCCGGCGCGGGCGATAGCTTTTTCACCTGCTGCACCATGGCGCTTTGTGCGGGGATAGATATCTGGCGGAGTTCTTATCTGGGATCAGTTGCGGCTGGGTGTCAGGTCTCGCGGGTGGGCAACACTCCGCTCAGCGCGACTGAATTGGTCATGGAAATCGACTATGGCCGCAACTAGGCGCGCTGCATGAAGGCACTATTACTGGCTGCCGGGTTTGGGACGCGCCTGCGGCCGATCACCGATAGCGTGCCCAAATGTTTGGTACCGATCCATGGTCGTCCGTTGCTGGACTATTGGTTTGAGCTGGTTTTTGCCACCAACGCGATAGACCGGGCGCTGGTCAATACCCATTATTTACCCGATCAAGTCGTGGCGCATGTTCAGGCCTCGCCTTGGCGCGATCGTATCGATCTTGTCCACGAAGACGTTCTGTTGGGCACAGGCGGCACCATTTTACAAAACCGCCGCTACTTTGACGGTCAGGATTTTCTATTGGTCCATGCCGATAATCTATCATCTCTTGATGTCCGCTGGTTGCAACATCAGCACCACGCCCGAACCGTCGGATGTGCTATGACGATGCTGGCTTTCCGCACGGATGTCCCGCAAAGTTGCGGCATCCTCGAATGTGACGCGCATGGTGTGGTGCAAGCGTTCCACGAAAAGGTCGCCAATCCACCGGACAATCTGGCCAATGGCGCGGTCTACATCATGGGGCCAGAAATACTGGCCGCCACCGCCGCATTAGGCAAACCCGAGGTGGATCTGTCGACCGAAGTTATCCCTCAATTTGTCGGTCGCATTCAAAGCGCGGAAACAACCGCATATCATCGCGATATCGGCACACCCACAAGCCTTGCAGCGGCCCATCAGGAATTTCCTCGCCCCACCTAAGGCCTTAGGGGTCCGCCAACCACGCCCCATACCACGCGGCGGCGGCTTGGGTGTCGGCGACTTGCGCCAAAACACGCGGTGCCGCGATGTCACCCGGCATATCGCGCCCCACAAAACACGCCGCCGCCAATCCCGCTGCGGCAGCCGCGCCCATATCTGACGTGCGATCCCCTACCAACACCGACCGCGACAAATCCACCCCATGTCGAGCCTGTGCCTCTAGCAACATGCCGGGGTTGGGTTTGCGCCATGGGTGGTTGGCGACGCGGTACGTGGCCACCGCCGCATCCGCATGAAACGGGCAATGCAACACATCCGTCAACGGGCACCCTGCATCGGCAAACAGCCCGCGCATATGGTCGGTCAACGTCGCATAATCGGCGTCAGTAAAGATCCCACGGGCCAGCCCTGATTGGTTTGTCACAACGACCACCGGATACCCTGCCCGGTGCGCATGCCGCACAAGCGTAAAGACCCCCGGCCTTAGGTCGAAGTCTGCGACGCGGTGGCAAAAGTGAGTTTCGGTGTTTACCACCCCATCTCGATCAAGAAAAAGCGCGGGCACATCTGTCACATCTGCACCCGGTCACCGCGCCCGCCGCCTTTGACGGTTTTCAACGCGATGCCTACGTCCAGCACCAGCGATTGCAGGGCAACATATTCGGCATCACGTACGGATAGCGTCTGCGGGTCGCTCATGTCGATCCCTTCCACCTGCGCCAGCCCGGTAATACCCGGACGGATATCCAAAACGCCCCGCGCATGCCGAGCCGCGACCAGTTCGGTCTGTACAGGCAGGCAAGGGCGCGGCCCGATGAGGCTTAGCTCGCCGCGCAAAATATTGACCACTTGCGGCAGTTCATCCAATTTGCTGCGCCGCAGGATCCGGCCAATCGGCGTTACGGCAGCGGCGCTGATCTCGTGTGTGCCCAGTTGCTGCGTGCCTTGGGCCATCGTGCGAAATTTGTAGCAGGTGAACGCCCGCCCCCCCTGCCCTACGCGCGTCTGCGCAAAGATACCCGGCCCCGGTGATGTCACCTTGATACCGACCCAAAGGGCGGCCAACATCCACCAAAACCCGCCCAAAACCACCAGTGCAAAGCTGATGTCAATCAGCCACCGCACAGTCCTGTAAACCGGGTTACGGCACTGTCCATCACTGAGAATTGCGGGGGCTGTATCCGCCAGCACCGCAGCCGTCAGACGATCAATATGCAGCACCGGCTTTAGTGCAGCCATAACCGGCAATGCGGCGCGGCGCACCGCAACGGGCACGCGGTTCATCCACGCCAATTTTCCCGCAAATCTGTCGCCATAGACCAGTGGCAGGTAGTGCGTGCGGATGTCCATGCATAGGTTCGCACGGTCGAGCGCCGCAAGACCACGGCGTTTGCTGGTGGCATATGCGCCGCGCGGGGGGTCCGCCAACGCCTGCACCGTCGAGACATTCACAAACCGGCCCACGCCAGCGGCCTCGGCCTGTTTTGCGATCTGCAGCAGGAAATCGACGTTCGCGGCTTCGAATTCTTGTTCGGGGCCCAGACGGTCATTGTTGCGTGTGGCAAGGTGGATCAAAAGATCAAAGCCCTTGGCGCGCGTGCTGATATCGCCGGGCTCGCATACCTGATGCCCCACAAAGCACGCCTGAACTGATGCGGCGTTCCGTCCCACCAGCAGCACTTCGGCGCCCGCCCGTACTAGCCGAGGTACCAGCTGTTGGCCAACAAACCCTGTCGCGCCAGTCACGACGATACGCAAGGTCGGTGCTTTTGTGTCATTGCTTTGTTGCATCAGGCCATCCGATAGACTGCAAGTGTGTCACGGTGCACACGTTCGGACGAAAATTCACGCTCAACCGCACTGCGCGCGCCCTCGCCCAGACGCAAACGCAGCGCGCGATCAAGTATCAGCCGTTCCATGGCATCGGCCAGATCTGCGGGCGTACGTTCGGGCACTAAAAACCCGGTCACATCTTGGCGCGCGATCTCGCGGCAACCGGGCACATCGGTGGCGATCATGGGGCGCCCACAAGCCGCCGCCTCAAGCAAGGATTTGGGCAGCCCTTCACGCCCGCGCGATGGTTGTAACGCAACATCCGCTTGCGCCCAGATATTACGCACATCGGTAACCGGGCCCAGCCATTGCACAGCGTCGGTTCCGTTGATGTGTGCAAGCTCTTCGTCGCTCAGGCTGGACCGGTCAGCCGGGTCAGAGCCGCCGCACAACAACAGCCGGTGCGCGACACCGCGCTCAGACAGCAACGCACTGGCGGCAACGGCATCTTCGATCCCTTTGGTTTTTAACATCCGCGCAACCAGCGCAAACGTCACAGGCATGGTTGTGGGCGGCGGCAAGGCGGGGAATTCTTTGGGGTCAATGCCCGCACCACGGATCAATACGCTCCGACTGCGGCTAACCGCGTCCAATTCTGCCAGACTATCCAGATCGTCTTCGTTCTGAAAGATGAACCGCGCGTTCTTGGTATTCGCAACACACCGGATGGCATACCGCAGAACCGTTCGCGACAGCCCCGCGCGCCATCCTGCATGAATGAAAGATGTCCCCAAACCGGCAACTGCATTCACGATTTTCGGCACACCGGCAATCCGCGCGGCAGCACTCCCGAAAACCACAGGTTTCAATGCCACATTGTGACAAATATCGGGACGTTCGCGTCGCAAAATTTGCACCAATCCGATCAGAGCGCGTATCTGCATAACAGGCCCAGCCCCTCCGCGATCCCAAAATAACGGGATCACGCGGATGCCCGCCGCCTTGATCTGATCTTCGTGCTTGGTCAGACGGCACGCCACCGCGACATCATACCCTTCATCGCGCGCGGCCTTGGCCAAGGCCAAGCGGTGCGAACAAAAATACCAGTCAACTGTGACGATAAAAAGCAACCGCTTGCGCGGGCCGGTTTCGGGGTCTGATATCAACACTTGCTGCGGATCCAGGCTTTGCTCCACGATCCCGTTCTCCACGTATTTATCCTTGCTCGCAACCGCGACATTGCCCTAGAACTACATGAAGTTACGTAAAGCGCAAGCATGCTTGCACGGTCAATCCTGGCCGCCCACCGCCTCAATACCGGCGCGCGACCCGGCAAGGAATTTGACCTATATGTGTGGCATTTCAGGTTTCGTTTCCACCACGGGTGATCTGACAGAAAAAGACCTAACCGCGGCGGCAGCAATGTCACACGGTCTGGGCCATCGTGGCCCTGATAGCGACGGCCTATGGAACGACACACACGCGGTTTTCGCCCACCGTAGACTGGCGATTGTGGATCTAAGCCCCGCCGGGCATCAACCAATGAAATCCCAAACAGAGCGCTACATTCTGAGCTACAACGGCGAAATCTACAACCACGCAGACCTGCGCGCAGACCTGCACGCCGCAGGGTGCGCATTTCGCGGCCAATCCGATAGCGAAACCTTGATAGAGGCCATCGCGCATTGGGGGATTGACGCCGTTCTACCCCGACTGAACGGTATTTTTGCCTTTGCAGTTTGGGACCGCAAAGACCGTGTTTTGATGTTGGCGCGGGACCGACACGGGGTGAAACCGCTTTATTGGTGCGCCACCTCATCAGGTGTGGCTTTTGGCTCTGAACTCGGGGCGTGCCGTCACGCACCGGGCGTAACATCCGACCTCGATCCCTACGCAATTGCTGCGTTCTTACGGTATGGGAATATCCCTGCCCCAGCGACGCCCTTTCGAGATACGTATAAATTGATGCCAGGTGGGACATTGCGCCTTAGGCCAAACCACCCCCCTGAATTGGGAACGTTCTGGGACGCCGGAGCAGCCGTATCTAGTGCGCAATCTTCCCCTGTTGCAGGGGATCCAGAGGCGCTGATGACAGACCTCGAGGCCTGCCTGACAACCGCCGTTGAACGTCAGATGATGTCAGACGTGCCGTTGGGGGCGTTTCTGTCGGGCGGGATCGATTCCTCTTTGATCACATCATTGATGCAAAAGATCTCTGGCCGCCCGGTCGAGACCTTTTCGATTGGCTTTGATGAGCAAGGATATGACGAGGCCCCCGCCGCGCGCGCAGTGGCCACCCACCTTGGCACCAAACACACCGAAATCCGCGTGACCCCAGCGATGCTGCTGGACCGGATCCCGGATGTATTGGGGCACCAAAGCGAACCCTTTGGCGATTATTCGATTTTGCCAACAGTGCTGTTGTCTGAAGCCGCTCGAAACTCCGTGACGGTGGCTTTATCCGGGGACGGCGGCGACGAGCTATTTGCCGGGTACACGCGGCACATATGGGCCCGCCGCATGGACAAAGGCGCAGGCAGCCGGATGGGCCGGCTTTTGGGCACTGCGCTTGGCCACGTCCCGCAACGAGCCTTTGCCCAGATTGGTCGCTTGATGCCGGGCAACAATGTGCAATTCGCGCATAAGGTGCAAAAAGCTGCCGCAGCTCTATCAGCACGAAACGGCACGGATTTGCACCGTTTGTTGTTGTCGGCTCATGCCGCACCCTATGACCTGTTGGCAGGTAGCCCCGACCCAACCGACGAGATTAACCCCGTTGCCGCACAGGCCGCGCAGCTTGCAGATGTGGACCCGGTGACGTTGGCCCAGTTCCTGGACCTGACCGTCTATATGCCCGATGACGTACTGACCAAAGTGGACCGCGCGAGCATGGCCGCATCACTAGAAGTGCGCGTGCCGTTTCTGGACACCGACGTCGTTGATCTGGCGTGGCGATTGCCGCAAAATGTCAAACTACGCGGGCGCACGGGAAAATGGATTTTGCGTGAAATCCTGCGCAAACATGTCCCTGCAGATATCGTTGATCGCCCCAAGGCGGGTTTCACTGTGCCACTGGCGGGGTGGCTGCGTGGCCCATTGCGGGATTGGGCACAGGACACGCTATTTGCTCCGGCCATCGATAGGGCAATGTTGGACCGCGCTGCGGTGCAAAAGATCTGGACCACACACCTCAGCGGTCAGAGCGACCACTCAGCTCTTCTCTGGAACATGCTGACGTTAACGATATGGCGCGCCACGCTGCCGTGATACCTCAGGTAGCGGCCCCGTTTCAGATAGCATCGGCCTTGGTTTTGGGGTCGGCCGGTGACGCTGTCTGCGCCGCAGGGTAGCCAGTAGGGGCGTTCCGCAGGCAATCTTGCAGACCGCCGTGGTTTCCTGCGCGACATTGAGAAACCATATCCTCAACAAGTGGTATTAACTCGTCCATCGGCAGGAATTCTTCGTGGGATGTCATGATCCGCGGGTGCGCCGTTGACCGCGCAGTCTCATTGATCAACAGCTCTTCGTATAGTTTTTCGCCGGGTCGCAATTCCGTATAGGCGATCTGAATATCGCCATGTCCTTGCCCAGCCACGTAGGGTTTCAAACCAGACAGCCGTATCATCCGGTCCGCCAGATCATGTATCCGAACAGGCGCGCCCATATCCAAAACAAACACATCACCGCCCTGCGCCATGGCCCCTGCCTGGATCACCAACTGCGCGGCTTCAGGCACCGACATAAAATACCGCGTGATCTCGGGATGCGTCACCGTCACCGGCCCCCCAGATGCGATCTGCGCACGGAACCGCGGCACCACAGACCCGGATGACCCCAAGACATTGCCAAACCGGACCATCGATATGCAGGTTTTCGGCTTGGTGGCTGCATGCGCCTGACAGAGCAGCTCGGCCATCCGTTTGGTGGCCCCCATCACATTTGTGGGCCGCACGGCTTTGTCTGTCGATATAAGAATAAACGCGTCGCACTCATGCGCGAGTGCGGCTTTCAGGACGGTTTGCGTCCCCACTGCGTTGTTCAAAAACCCTTCGGCGCAGTTTTCTTCGACCAGTGGTACGTGTTTATACGCCGCCGCATGATACACCGTATCGATACCAAACCGTTCAAAAACACCCTGCACCGCGTTTGGATCCCGGACAGACCCCAAAATAGCGGTGACATTGATCGCGCCACCTTCACGCAGGTCCATGTCGATGCGGTACAAGGCGGCCTCGGACACGTCGAATACGATGAGCCTTTTGGGCCGTTGGCTTATGATTTGCCAGCAGAGTTCACTGCCAATTGACCCGCCAGCACCCGTCACCAAAACAACCTTTCCCGAAATGTTGCGGGTCATCAAGGCTTGGTCCGGTGCAATCGGGTCGCGACCAAGCAAGTCTTCTGGGGCGACCTCGCGTATTTCGGACACTTGGGCTCGGCCCCCAACGATCTCATCCAACTCCGGTACCGTTTGCACCCGAACAGCATACTCCGCGAGCGTGTCGATAATTTCTTTGCGTTCAGACCGCATAAGCCGCGGCAACGCCAGCATAACAATCGCGATCCCGTGATCGGCCAGCAATTGTGGCAGACGCGCAGGTGGGTACACCCGCAGGCCCATGATGTCGGAGCCGTGCAGCGCCTTGTTGCGATCAACAAAACCTATCGCTGTGTACTCGCGCCCCTCGCCCAAAACCTTGGCCAGATCCCGCCCCGAAGCCCCGGCACCGTAGATCAAAACCGGGGTTCGGCCGCTGCGTTGGTGGCTGAAAAACAACTCTCGGAGCACAAAACGCACCCCACCCACAGAAAAAAACGCCAAGAGCGCGTAGATCCCGGGCACTGAGCGCGGCACAAACAGGCCCGATACTTGGGACGCCACCAACAAAAACACCGAGGACGCCAAGACCCCCCAAAACACCGTTTTGAGCGCCCGCGACGAGATATACCGCACAACAGCCCGGTAAAACCCGCTGCGGATAAAGATGCTGATTGTCACCGGCAACGTGATCGAGATCGCGATCCACGGATCCCGCGACCACATAAATTCAAAGCTATCTAGCCGCAGTGCCATGGCCGCAATGAAGCTCGCCGTTAGCAAGATCACATCTGTGACAATCTGCAACAGACGTTTTTGAAAGCGCGGCAGGCGGATCAGCCAAAGTGCAATTTTTCTCATCATACAAGAAGCTTATCATGGGTAGATTGCGGCGCCACCGAATTGTGCCAAAAGGCGCTGTATTCGGCAAAACGACGCGCCCCGTGTACCCTGCACCACAGTCAAGAGGGTGGTATTGGCAGGTTAGGTCATCGGGCGGTCCGACGCTCGTTCGCACAGCTTGTGAACGCCTGCATGCAGCAACACCGTCAAAACCGCCAACACGATCAGGGCTGCAAACATCAGATCCGTTTTGGCCCGGCCATTGGCCAAAAGCATCAGGTATCCCAACCCTTTAGACGCACCAACCCATTCACCGATGATCGCGCCGATGGGGGCATAGACCGCCGCGAGCCGCAAGCCAGAGGCAAAGCCCGGCAGTGCCGATGGGATCCGGATATGCCACATGATCCGCCAGCCGCGCGCGCCCATCACGCGGGCCATGCCGATCCAGTCGCGGTTGGTCTGCATCAACGCATCAAAAAACGACGACGTGACAGGAAAGTAGATGATAATCAGCGCCATCGCGACTTTTGACCACAACCCAAACCCCAGCCACAACGTGAGAATAGGGGCCAGCGCAAACACCGGTATCGCCTGCGAAAACACCAACATCGGGCGCACAAGCGCGCGCGCCATTGGTGATGCGGCAAGCGCAATGGCCGATACAAACCCCAGCGCGGCCCCAAGCACCAACCCGATCAGAACCTCGGCCATAGTGATCATTGCATGTTCGGCCAAAAGAGCGCGGCTTTGCCATATCGTCACCATCACCCGCCCCGGTGGGGGCAAGATAAACCGCGCGACGCCAGTGCTCCAGATCACCACTTGCCACACGGCCACCGACAAAAGTGCGGCGGCAAGGCCCGCGCGCCAGCCTGTCATCCGGGGTGCCTGTGCACGGGAAACCCACGCCATGCGGCATCGAAAAACGCACGCTCCAACGCCACCGCTTTGGCGAACGTCGTGGTCACATCAGCGCGCGCTCCGACATCAAGCGTCTCCCAGACGTCGTCTAATTGCCCGCGCAAATAGGTCACAACACCGGCAAATCCGGGGCTTGCGTGCAGGTTGATCCATTCGCCCAACCAAAACGGCAGATCCTCTGCGCAGTCCTCAAAAGGCGCCGCCCAATCGAGGTAAATCCATTCCGCAACCACCAAAACCGCCAACATGATCTCGTACCGGCCGGATTGGCGCGCATCTTCCATCAACTGTTGGAACGCTTGTGTTTGGGGGGCCGCGTGGCGTGCCTGTGGGACATTCAACGCTTTGAATGACCGCAGGAAATAGGTGTTTTCCTGATCGCAGATCAGCCCCAGAAATTGCGCGCCCGGCACCGCATCGGCCAAGGTTGGCGCCTGCGCCACACTGGATGCAAGAAGCCGCACAAACCCTTCTACAAACAGGTAATCTTGCTGTAGGTATCCTGCCATTTTATCGCGGCCCATGGTGCCATCCGCCACCGCATACACAAAGGAGTGCGTGGTGGCCGCCTGCCAGTCATCGGCCGCACACGATTGAAGATAGGTGGTCGCAGTCATCTGATGCTCCTAAGGTGGTTCAAAAGGTCGGCCTGCGCGCGCAGCACGTCTGGGGCCTCAATGGGGCGCGGGATTTGCCCGGCAGGCACCGGCACATCAACCAACCCGGCGCGGGTCATGATGAAAATACGGTGTGCCAGCCGCACGGCCTCGGCGGGGTCGTGGGTCACGAGCAACACGGTCCGCGTCTGCAACACCTCGGCGGTCAATTCGTGCATCTGTGCACGGGTCATCGCATCCAGCGCCGAAAATGGCTCGTCCAGCAACACAACGTCCCGGTCTTCCATCAACGTGCGCGCCAAAGCCACGCGTTGGCGTTGCCCCCCCGACAATGCGTGGGGTTTCTTTGCGGCATGGTCGGCCAGACCGACGCGGGCCAAAACCGACCGCGCGCGGTCAGTGTCGGGCCGGTCGCCGCGCAGGCGCGCACCGATCAGCACGTTGTCCAGCACGCTCAGCCAAGGCAACAACAGATCATCCTGCGCCATCAAGGCCACGCCCCCCGGATGGGTCATTTGGCCCGTTAAATCAACACCATCGCCCAGCCCTGCGAACAACCGCAGCACAGTGGATTTTCCAACCCCGCTGGCCCCCAAAAGGCAGGTCCATTCCCCCGGTTGCAGGGTCAGATCCAGCCCCTTGAAGATGGCCGTGCCATTGATCGTGGCATCGCCGGTCAGCCGTAGGGCCTGTGTCATGGGGCCAGCCCCATGTCCCAAAACCCAACCTCGAGCCGGGTTGCCGTGTCAAACCGCGCGCACAGCGTGGCCCACCGTGGGCTGGCCTGTGGCGCGTCCCCGATACGTCGTGCAACGGCGCCGTCGATCAACGCGCCGACGTTGGCACACACCTGTTGATACGCGTCGCCTGCGTAGGTGTCGATCCAACCGGCATAGGTGTCAGACGTCTTTGTCTGCGCCAAATAGGTCCCGATTTCGCCGTAACCCATGACGCAAGGCGCCAATGCGGCCAGCAGATCTAACAGATCACCAGAATGGCCTGCATCCAACACGTACCGTGTATACGCGAGGTTTTCTTGCCGCTCTTGGGTGGCAAAAAGCGCGGCCTCGTCGATACCTGCCTCGGCGCAGGTCTTGATGTGCAGCGCGATTTCTTCGTTGATCAACCCGTGCACCGTCGCCGCCGTCAGCCGCATTTCGGCAACGGTTTCGGACTTGGTGACGGCCAAAGCCCACGCCCGTGCGAAATGGACCAAAAACACGTAATCCTGTTTGAGGTAATGCAGGAAAGCCGCGCGTGGCAGAGTGCCATCCCCCAAGTCCTGCACAAATGCGTGGCGGGTGTAGGCCGGCCAAGCGGGGCTTGCATCCCGCCAGCCTGCGAACACTGTGCCGTAGGTCATTCCGCCCCCAAATCGACGGCGATTTGCGATACAGGACGCGTGCCCTCAATCAGACCACTGTCGGCAAGGAATTGTTCAAACCGGGTATACCGGCCTTCGTCCAACGCTTCGGGGCGCAGTGCAAACCGTGGCAATGTGTCAAACCACGCCTTAGCGTTCAGCGCGTCATCCAGTTCGGGGGCGTAGCCTTTGAACTGCTCCCATGCCGCGTCTGGGTTGTTGACGATATACTGCGTCGCCAGTTCGGTCGCGCGCAGGAAGCGACGCAGCTGATTTGCATCCATCCGGTCTGGATTGGCCACATAGATCAGTTCGTCATAGGTGGGCACGCCTTCTTCTTCGGGGTAAAAACAGTGGCCCTCGACCCCTTCGATCTCCATCTGGTTCAGTTCAAAATTCCGGTAGGCCCCGATGACTGCATCGACCTGACCCGACATCACAGACGGCCCAAGCGAGAAATTCACGTTGATGAGTTCCACATCATCCAGGCCAACACCGTGACGCCCCAGCATCGCCCCAAGGGTTGCTTCTTCGACACCCGCAACGCTAAAGCCGATCTTGCCGCCCTTTAGCTGGCTAATCTGTTGAATGGGCCCGTCTTTGAGCACCAGCAAACAGCTCAGCGGTGTCGCGACCAAAGTCCCCACGCGCACCAGTGGCAACCCTTCGGCGACGTGCAAATGCTGGTTTGGCTGATAGCTGACGGCGATATCCCCTTGGCCTGCGGCCACCAGTTTGGGCGGTGCGGACGGATCTGCTGGGGGGATGATCTCGACCTCCAGCCCTTGATCAGCGAAATACCCGAGTTGCTCTGCGACAATAATGGGCCCGTGATCGGGGTTGATGAACCAATCCAGCAGCACGGTCATCTTGTCTTGGGCTATAGCCGGGGTCGCCAGCAGCACGGCCGTGGCGGTTGTGATGAGATATTTCATATGGTGTCCTTAGTCTCCCAAAGCGAGCAATTTGATCTCGCCGTTCCAATACTGCGACAGCCGGTCTGCCGCCGTCCAAGCCCGCAGGCCCGACCGGCAGGCCAAAACGGCGCGTTGGTTGTGATGTGGCTGTGGGCCGCCCGGCCCAAAGTCGGTTGTTGTCAGATGGGTGGCATTGGGCAGTTGCGGGCCCGGCTCGTCCTTGACCCGCAGATCAATCAGAAAATCATCCGCCGCGATGTCATCCCGAGCGATAAAGGCGGGGTTTGGCGCAGGGTCGCGCGCCGTATCAAACCGAAACCCGCCAAACCGCAAAGCCGCCGCGTCATATGTGACCAACTGCCCCAACGGCGCCCTGTCACCCACAAGCACCGCCATTGCCATCTGCGCCTGCACGCCGCCCACAACGCCAACGCTGGGGCCAACCACGCCGTCGACATCGCACGACCCAAGCCTGTCGGGCAGGTCAGGGAACACCGCACGCAGCCCCGGTTTGCCGCCACAAAACCCACCGCAATAACCGTCCGTGCCCACGACGCTGGCGCTGATCAACGGTTGCCCAGAGGTCACGCAATAATCCGACGCGATATAACTGGCGGCGAAACTGTCGGCGCAATCAAGCACCAGATCAACCCCTTGGCACAACGCAGGCGCTGTGGCCGGGTCAAACCGTATGGCTCGCGCGTCAATCGTGGTGTCGGGGTTCAGCGCGGCCATGCTGCGGGCGGCCACATCGACCTTGGGTTGCCCAATATCGGATGTGCGAAATAGCGTTTGGCGGTGCAGGTTCGACAGGCTGACCACATCTGCGTCCACCACCCTGATATGCCCCACGCCCGCGCCCACCAGATATTGCAGCACCGGTGCGGCCAACCCGCCAGCGCCGATAATCAACACCGACGCGCGCCGCAATTGCGCCTGCGCGTCATCGCCGATGACCGCGATCTGGCGCGCATATCTGGTCATGCGCAGGTCTCCAGCCAGTGTCGCACCTGCCCTTCGGGGTCATCGTGCAGCGTGATATCGGTGACGGCGGCAACCACATCTGCGCCGGCCGCAAAGGCACCACCCGCACGCGCGACGGTCATGCCACCGATTGCGACCAACGGGATATCACCGATCCGGTTTTTCCAAACGGTCAGCTTTTCAACGCCTTGCTGGTGCCATTTCATCTTTTTCAGGATCGTCGGGTAGACCGGCCCCAGCGCCACGTAATCAGGGTTTAGTGCCAATGCGCGCTCTAGTTCTGCGGTGTCGTGGGTCGATACACCCAGCTTTAGACCCGCGGCCCGGATCGCCCCCAGATCGGCGGTATCAAGATCTTCTTGCCCCAGATGCAGCCAGTCACAGCCCAATTCGATGGCCAGTTGCCAATAATCATTGATCACCAACACCGCATCATGCGCGCGACACAGATCCTGGGCTTCGGCCAGCTGGGCGCGCACGACATCCAGCGGTTGGTCTTTGATCCGCAGCTGTACCAGTTTTACCCCCAAGGGCAGCATCCGGTGCAGCCATGCCACGTCGTCAAAGATCGGGTAAAACGGGTGCAATGTCACAAGAACGCCTTTCCAAATACGGGGGTCGAGGGGGCCGCCATATCGCGGGGGTCCATCGGATCTGCGGCGACGGCCAACGCGCCTGCCTCGACCGCGCGTGCGAAGCCTGTGGCCATTGCGACCGGGTCTCCGGCTTTGGCCACGGCAGTGTTGAGCAGCACCGCGTCAAACCCCAATTCGATCGCGTGGGCGGCCTGTGACGGCAGCCCCAACCCAGCGTCCACCACCAACGGGATATCGGGGAAATGTGCGCGCAAAGACCGCAGACCATAGATGTTGTTCAGGCCCAAACCGGTGCCGATCGGGGCGCCCCAAGGCATCAGCACCTTGCAGCCAGCATCAACCAACCGGTCGCACAGCACCAGATCTTCGGTGCAATAGGGAAAGACCTCAAACCCATCGTCGGTCAAGGTTCTGGCGGCCTCTACCAAGCCGAAGGGATCGGGTTGCAACGTATCTGCGTGTCCTATGACTTCGAGTTTGATCCAGTTGGTGTCGAACAATTCGCGGGCCATTTGTGCGGTGGTAATCGCCTCGCGCGCGGAATGGCAGCCCGCCGTGTTGGGCAACACCGCCACGCCCAAATCCTGGATCAACGCCCAAAAATCCTGCCCCGCGTGGTCGCCCCCCGCCTCGCGGCGCACCGAAACCGTGGCGATGCCCGCGCCTGATTGTTCAAACGCCTGCGCCAACACCGCAGGAGACGGATATTGCGCCGTGCCCAACATCAACCGCGACGCGATCTGTTGTCCGTAAAATTCCGGCATGTCAGCCCCCCTGCCGTGGTGCGACGATTTCGATGCGGTCACCATCATCCAACGCATGGGCCGCGCGCGCGGGTTTGGGCACGAACATCTCGTTCACCGATGTGGCGACCTTGGCGTCCCCCTTGCCCAATTCGGCCAGCACATCCGCCAGCGTGGCCGCCGCGCTATCCACCGTTTCGCCGTTAATTATCAGTCTCATACCAAACCTCTGGGATTGTTCCGTCGATCACTAGATTTGCCGTCATCCGGGCCAACGCGGGCGCCAGTAAGAACCCATGCCGGAACAATCCATTGGCATAAATCCGGCCGCCGGATTTGCGAATGCGCGGTTGATTGTCGGGGAAGGCAGGGCGGGCATCGACGCCGATTTCGATCAATTCTGCCTCGCCAAAGGCGGGGTGCAAGGCGTAGGCTGCGTTCATCAATTCCATCACCGACCGCACAGACGCGCGATGGCGCTGACCACTTTCGATCTGGGTCGCGCCCAGCATGAACACTCCGTCGCCGCGCGGCACCACATACAAGGGAAACCGTGGATGCAACAGACGCACAGGTCGGCTGAGGATCACGTCAGGGCAATGCACCACCAGCATCTCGCCCTTGACCCCGCGCAGATCGGGCAATGCATCGCGCGCGGCCAGCCCGCGGCAATCGATCACCTGCCCCTGTAACGCGGCCTGCGTGGCAAACGTCACACCTTGGGCCTTTAGGGTATGTTCTAGCACCACCAGTGTTTTGCGCGGGTCTAGGTGGGCTTCGGTTTCAATGAACAGTGCGCGTGATATCTGGTCGGCCAGATGCGGTTCCAAATCGGCAAGGCCGTCGCGCGCCAACCATGTGGCCATCGGGGCACGGCGCGCAAATGTCGATAGTTCGGCCTGATCGCGACCAAGAGCCACAACCACCGTGCCCTTATGCGTCACGTCCGCGCCGTGATCCGCCCACCACAGGGCGGCCTTGCGGCCCTGCGCCACTACGTTGTCTTCGGTCAGCACACCTTCGCATTCGGGTGCCAACATGCCACCCGCCCACCAGCTGCAGGCGTGGTCGCCGACCCCACCCGCAGGATCTATCACCGTTACGTCGGCCCCCCGCGCGACGCATTCTGCCGCCATCGACAGGCCACAAACACCGCCGCCCAATATCGTGATCATGCCGTTCGTCATAGCGAACCACCACAGCACAACGCCGCCGCGCACCTATCAAACACATCCCTGCTTTGTGTTAATTTGGCAGATGCCAACACCACGTCCCGCTCTTTTTTGGGTCAGGACGGGTGAAAAAACCGATATGCGCATCCGCAATCCGCCTGTTTCCTCCGCCGGTCCTAACCGGTTCAGGTTCAATGGGTTCACTTGCGCGTCTCAGCCCGGTATCGGGCACCCCAACAGTACGTCGCAGTGTTAGGCGCTTCGGGCGGGGCCGTCAAACAGATGTGTCAGGGGGCCCGCAGATCAGGGCTTTTTCTCATAAAACCGGCCCGTGACTTGGTAGGTCTGCGGGCCAGTTTTATGCACTAACGGGTCAGGTGCATGACTTTGCGGTCGCGGTTCAGAGCGGCAAGAACCGTCTGAAGGATGCCTTCGGCGTCCACGCCCGCGTCGCGGTACATCATCGATGGGCTGTCGTGGTCAATAAACCGGTCGGGCAGACACACCGTGCGCATCCGGCACCCATGATCAAGCAACCCTTGGGCGGCCATGGCCTGCAAGACCATCGCACCAAAGCCCCCCTGCGCGCCTTGTTCAACCGTGACCAGCGCGCCGTGGGTCTGTGCCAACTGCGCAATCAACGCCATATCGAGCGGTTTGGCGAACCGTGCATCTGCGATGCTAACGCTGACACCTTCGCGTTCCAGCAACGTGGCCGCGGCTTCGCATTCCGCCAGATGCGTGCCCAAGGACAACAGCGCCACATCGCCCTGCCCCTGCCGGATCATCCGGCCCTTGCCGATCTCTAGCACCGTACCCTGATCGGGCAGCGCCACGCCCGTGCCATTGCCACGCGGATACCGAAACGCGATGGGTCCGGTACCATGCGCGGCGGCGGTGGCGACCATATGCACCAGTTCGGCCTCGTCAGCGGCAGCCATGATCACCATACCCGGCAACGCGCCCAGATAACCGATATCAAAAGCGCCCGCGTGCGTGGCGCCATCCGCACCCACCAACCCCGCGCGGTCAATCGCGAACCGCACGGGCAGACCTTGCAGGGCGACGTCATGCACCACTTGATCATATCCGCGTTGCAGGAAGGTCGAGTAAATCGCGCAGAACGGTTTTAGCCCGCTGGCCGCCATCCCGGCGGCGAATGTGACCCCGTGTTGTTCTGCGATGCCTACGTCAAACACCCGACCGGGGAACCGTTTGGCCATGCGGTCAACGCCGGTTCCGCTTGGCATCGCGGCCGTTACGGCAACCACCTTGGGATCCCGTGCGGCAGCCTGTGTCAATGCATCGCCAAAAACGCCAGTGTAGGACGGCGCATTTGCCTTGGCCTTGGCTTGCACCCCGGTATCGACATCAAATTTGGCGACACCGTGGTATTTATCGGCTGATCCTTCGGCGGGGGCGTAGCCTTTGCCCTTAACCGTGCAGCAATGGATCAACACCGGCCCCGTCGCGCGGGTTTTGGCAGCGCGCAACACAGCCAGCAATTGCCCCATATTGTGGCCATCAATGGGACCGATGTAATCAAACCCCAGTTCTTCGAAAAACGTACCGCGGCTTTCCAGCCCGGTGACCATTTCACGCGCGCGGCGCGCCCCATCGCGCACGGGCTTGGGGGCAAATTGTTCCATCCCCTCGGCCACAGCCACCAACCCACCAAACGGCCCCTTGCGCGTCAGATCTGACAGGCTGGATAGGTAGGACGACATCGCCCCCACGGGCGGGGCAATCGACATTTCATTGTCGTTGAGGATCACAAACAACCGGCGCCCTTCGGCCCCTGCGTTGTTCATGGCTTCATAGGCCATGCCCGCGCTGATCGACCCGTCGCCGATCACCGCGATGGCGTCGCCGGTGGGCTGCCCCATGTCGCGCCCGACGGCAAACCCCAACGCCGCAGAGATAGACGTGCTGGAATGGGCCGCGCCAAAGGGGTCGTAGTCAGATTCGCTGCGTTTGGTGAACCCGCTCAGGCCGCCGCCCTGCCGCAACGTGTGCATCCTGTCCCGCCGCCCGGTGAGGATCTTATGCGGGTAACACTGGTGCCCCACATCCCAGATCAGTTTGTCGCGCGGGGTATCGAACACCGCGTGGATCGCCACGCTCAGCTCAACAACCCCCAGTGAAGACCCAAGATGCCCGCCCGTTTTACTAACAGCCGCGACCACTTCGGCGCGCAATTCATCGGCGACTGCGGCCAACTTATGGTCGGGCATGTGGCGCAGATCTGCAGGGCCTGCGACCTGATCAAGGGTGGGGGTTTGATGTTGGGTCATGGCGCACGTCTCCGTTTGATCGGGGACAGCAGCCGCTTGCCAACGGCTGCATACCGCCCGGTGAAAAGCAAAGGCGCCGCACCCAGGTTCCCCCGGTTGCGACGCCGCGTTCCTGTAGCCAACAGGAAGGGAACCGGGGCAACAAAGCCCCCGCGCGCGGATCCAGGAAGCCACGGATCCTTGCTTGGCTAAGCGGGACGGCGCAAACCGCCATCCGCTTATTCGTAAACCGGCGCCTCGCTGGTCGCGAGCTCGGGCCAGTCGGCAATCACGTTGATCCCCTGAAGGGGCCGTTGATAGCCTTTGTGGCAGGTTTTGCAGGCCGCTTTGGGCGCATCTGCATAGATCGGCCCCAGACGATCTGCCGGGTATTCCGTTTCCAGCGGGATCAAATAATCGAGGTTCAGTTCAATCACCATCTGACGCCCCAACAAAGCGGTGCTCCATTGTGGGGTCAGCTGTTCGGGGTCATAAAACGCGCGACTGTTGTGACAAAACACGCAGTTCACGCCCAGACTATTGGCAAAGTAATTCATCAAGGCAAACGTCTGTTCGGTCTTTTGAATTGAGGCCACATCGATGTCATTTGGCACCCCTTCGACGCGGCTGTCGAGGTCGTGCACGTTTACGGGTTCGTAGTCTGTCAGGTAGGTCTCTAGCGCGTTAGAAGGCAACGATGTCGACTGGCTAATCGACGTCGCGCGGTTTTGCACAGCAGCCCAGCCACCTGCGGCCTCGTTCACTGGGCTGATCCGGAACCACACCTCGGAAGGTACGTTTTCGCCGCGGTGGCAGGTGTAGCAATTGACCCCAACCTCATCGACGGCATTCACATGCCCCCCCCAGTTTTCGTTGATGTTTTGTGTCATCTCAATCATGCGGCGGGCGACGACCTTGGTGTACAGATCATCCGACCCGTAGGTTTCAATGTCACCGTCGCCGTGGCAATAGGCGCACCCTTGCTCGGGGCTGACCCACTGCGTCATGGCCCCCATCACCCGGTTAAAATTGTCTTCGGTCAGATCCCCCAACACTTGCACGTTTTGATACACATCACGGGCGAGATCTTCGCCGCCTTCGGGGATGTAGGGCTCTTCGGTATAGTAATCGTCGATCGTGGGGTCGGGGGCCGTGTGCACCACGTTGAATTCGGGCACCGACATGCCGGTCCCACGCGGCCCCGTCTGCAGGCTGGCGGTTTGCGCAGGGTTGCCAAAATTCACGACCATCGCCGCCGCAAACACCGCGCCCCCCAGTGCCCCAACCAGAACCGCCGGGCCAAAGATATTGGTGGGGTTATCGGCGTTCCATTTTTTATACCATTTGGGAAACATCGGTCAGTTCTCCTTCCCGATAAAGGCCTCGTAGGATCCGTAGTCGGCATATCCATAAGACCCGTCATACATAGGCGCGAAATTGTGTTCTTGTGCCCAGATGAACCAGTTGTCGACGACCGTGCCCGTCAACAATATCCCAATGCCACCCGTGATTGGCGTCAGCACCGCAAACCACCACGCCCACCGGTGAATACCTTCCATGGTCGCGTTAAAGCCCATGGTCCAGCGCCAGAAAAGCGCGGCGCGTTCGGTGGCTGTGCCCCGGTCATAGATCTGTTCCAGCTCGCGGTCGCCACCGTAACGGGTGACGGCCAGAATGGTCGCGCCGTGCATGCAAAACAGCAAAACCGACCCATAAAGAAACACGATGCTCAGGCAATGGAACGGGTTGTAGTACAGGTTCCCGTAGCGGATCGAAAACGCGGTTGTCCAATCGAGGTGGGGGAAGATGCCATAAGGCACGGCCTCGGACCACGACCCCATCAGGATCGGGCGGAACAGCCCCAGCACCAGAAACAGCCACACAGCCGCCGCAAAGCCCCAAAAGATATGTTTGCCCATTTTATGCTGTTGCGCCAACAGATACGTGCGCAACAACCATGTCATCACCGACACCAGCAAAAAGAAACTGGCGATGATGTACCACCCGCCTTCGTCCAGCGGCGGCATGCGCAGCCCGTATTCTGGGCTGGGCGGTTCCAACGCCAGCCAAAACAGTTGCCGGATGAATTGCGGGATCGAATAGCCCACCTGCGCCAGCATGTTAAAGCCGACGATAAAGAACCACGCAAGACCTGTGCCAAAAGCGATCATGCTGGTCCAGCCCCAATAGTATGGGCCGATTTGGCCGTTGCCGATCAACCCTGCAAGCGTGTTGAAAAACGGGGTGCCGACGCGTTCGGCGGCCATGTTGTTTTCGTTGTCCATGCCCCATTCGGGTTTGCCCTGAACCTGCACCTGCGTGAAAATATTCTGATAGTCCGGATACCACATGATCACATTCCCCCTACAGCAATGGGTTCACCCCAGATCGGCATATCCAGCCACCAGTTCCACCATTCGGGCCAGCCCGCCGTCCAGACGGGCCCAGAGATAATGATGCACACCGCCGAGAAAAACACCGCGTTGATCGCCAGCAGATACCCCACGCGGTGGATGCCCAGCGTGCCGATCGAATACCCGATGAAATCGCGAAAGAACGTGTCTTCGTCGTCGGGGGTTTTGGCCTCTTCGCCCTTTTCGGGGTTGGCGGCTGACAGGATCAAACCACCGTGCAAGGCCAAGGCGAATGTGGTGGTGAAAAACAACGTAACCGCCAGCATATGCGCCGGGTTATAATGGAAATGCAGGTACGCGTAGCCCGTGTTGCTGACCCAATCGAGGTGGCTAAAGATCCCGTAGGGAAACCCATGCCCCCATGCGCCCATCAACAGCGGGCGGAAAATCACCAGCGTCATGTAGGCCAAGATCGCAAAGGCAAACCCAAAGGGCACGTGATACCCCATGCCCAACTTGCGACAAATCTCGACCTCGCGCAGCGCCCAGCTGATGAATGCGCCGGTGGCACAGATGGTGATGATTTGCCACAACCCGCCTTCCAGCAGTGGGGCCAACCCCAAGCCATAGCTTATATCGGGTGGGGCGATGTTGATCAGCCAGGGGTTAAACGTGCCCTGCTGACTGGCGCCCCAAAAGATCAAAATGGTGCCCAGCAGCGCGAAAAACGCGGTCGTCACCCCGAAAAAGCCCACATAGAAAGGGCCCACCCAGAAGTCGAACAGATCGCCCCCGACCAGCGTCCCTCCGCGGACGCGATATTTTCTTTCGAAGCTGAGCAACGCCATCTTCATTCTCCGCGTATGTGCGGCGCGCCAATATGTCAGGTGCGGCGACCTTATGCGTCTCGGCGCTATCACGGACCTATCCAAAGGCGGACGGGCGATAGGCTGATCCGGGTCAAGGTCGACTGCCCACATAGGCGGAGGCCGTCGTGTTGTTATGTTGGGGTTTGCTACGGGCGGATGGCGCACATTGTGCCGCCCGCAGCGCTGTTAGGTGTCACTGGTTTTGGGGTGGTCCTTGCCAGACCGGTCCCGTTATTGGGCGGATTGCGCCGCCAGTTCGAACCAGTTGAAGTGCTCTGTGCTGAGCAGGACGAGATGTATCATCGCGGCCAGCAAAAAGAGGAACACGCCTTGTGCGACAAACACACGACGCGGATCAAAGATGAGCCAGATCTTGTAGAACTTTGCCATTCTCTATGTCCTCCTCAGAACCAAGGACGCCAGATGAACACTGCCAAATGAGCCACAATAGCCACTGCTGAAAACAGCCAGAGCCCACTCATGTAAACAGCATGCAATTCTTGCGCCTGCTCGTCGGTTAGGCCTGTGAAAGACAGGCTTGAATTATCAGCCATAAATATTCCTCCGGAACGTTATGCTGACGCCGCGCACCCCGCGGCCGGGTCCTTTGGGGGGTCTCCCCCTCGGGGCTCTGTTCACCTTGGGAAAGGCGATCAGTCCGTGCCTCGGCAGGCGCACACAGGCCGAGAAATCGGGTCGCACACGCGGTCTTGCCACCGTTTGTGCGAGATCGTTCATGCCGAAAAGATCATCGGCGTGATAATGCGGGCCTGGGTCCAGGCGCGGGCCATGGGGCCTTTTTCTGTGAAACTGCGGCTGCGGATCGCCGACAACGCCCAAGTCAGCGTGGCCAAGGGCAACGTCGCCACAAAGATGATCGCAAAATACACCATGAATTCGGTTCGAACCGCTTTCTTGCTGGGGGCTTGCGTGGGGGCCTCCATTGCGGTCTCGATGATGTCAGATGTCATGTCACTCATGTCAGATCCTCCAGGTCTGTTCCGGCGGTTACCGGGTCCAGCGCGCGCACGGTGTTCAGCACCACACGATCGTCGCCTGCGGCAAGCGCCGCCTGTTCCGCTGCATCCCTCAGTGTTTTCGCAGCTGAAATTCGTGTCAAAATCGGATGGCTTTCGACGATTTTATCCAACATCGCCTGGGCATCCGCATCCCATGGGAAATCACGCCGTAAGGGCGTTGGCGTGGCGTCGGTTGCATCCATTTCGGTGCCCAACGGCAAGATATGAAACAGCGCATCAAACAGCCCGTTGCACACTTCTTGCACCAAATACGTGGCCCCTGCGTACCCCATAAAGGGCGTGCCCGTGGCCCGCCGAATGGCCGCCCCCGGAAAGCTGGCAGGGATGAACGCCGGGCTCGGCCCGTGCCCGCCTTTTAGTTCGGCCATATACATCTTTTCGTTGATAGACCCCATCACGATCAGCGGCCGCTTTTGCCCCATCAGGGCACGCACCTCTTCGTTGTTGGTCTTTTTGCCTGCAATCCGCGCCACTGCGAACGCACAGGGCAGCCCCAGATCGTCTTCGAGAAACAACCGGATCCCACGGGCATAGGTTTCATTCGCCACAATCGCAAAACTGGCCGTGGCAAAGAAATCCTGCGTGACAGACCGCCACAGATCCCACACCGGTTTGATGGTAGAGTGTTTTTCGCGCGTGATAAAAGGTTCGGGATCGAGGCCCACCAAATTCCCCAGTGCGCGCAGGAACTTGGTCGTGCTCTCGATCCCTATCGGTGCTTGCAAATATGGCTTGGCAAGAAGCTCACATAGTCCACGCCCGAACTCGCGGTACATGCAGACATTCACATCCGCATTTACCAGATCTCTCATTTCGGCCACATGCGCGCCCAACGGCAGCACCATGTTGACCTCACAGCCGATGCCTTCGATGAGACGCCGGATTTCGGCCAGATCAGATGGCATATTGAACGTGCCATACATCGGGCCAAGGATATTCACGCGCGGCTTTGCACCCTCTGCGCGTTTCTTTTCGGGCGGCATGCGCCCTTTGGTCATGCCAAATTCGGTAAAGATCCAGGTCATCGCCCGGTCGGCCGCTTCCCATTGGTCTTCGTCAATCGTACGCGGCAAAAAACGTTGTATATTAGTGCCTTGCGGGGTGACGCCGCCACCAATCATCTCGGCGATCGACCCGGTCACCACCACGGCGGGCAACGCAGGGTCCAGCGTATCCCATGCGCGTTTCATCGACTCCTCGGTGCCCGCGCCCATCTCGCCTTCGCCCAAACCCGTCACCACGATGGGCAATTCATGCGGTGGCAAGGCGTCGGTGTAGTGCAACACGGACGTGACTGGCAGGTTTTCGCACCCAACCGGACCATCAATGACCACCTGCAAACCTTTGACGGCACAAAAGGCATAGACCGCCCCCCAATACCCGCCCGCGCGATCATGATCAGTGACCAGCATGCGCCACCTCCGGTACAGGATCGGCCTGATCGATGCCCAGGGGGGCAGCTTTGCCAACCGTCGCGGCTTTATGGACGTAAAAACGCATCATACCATTTGCGCGGCTTTTGCCGCCCTCGCCGCTTTGTCGAGCTTCTTTTGGTGTTGCGCGCGGTAATCTGGCCGCAGGTTTGGTGCGCCTTCCCAGACGCCCGCCGTGTCGCCCGCGCCCACGTCCTCAAAGAACGCCTTCATCCGGTCCATACGGCCCTTGTTGCCCATGGCGGCATTGATCACTTCGGCCAAAGACCCCGCCCCAGCCGGACCCATCAGAGGCCGCGCCGAAATCAGATTGGTGAAATAAAGACCCGGAATACCCTTTTCCTTGGCTTTTTGCACAACCGGCGTTGTCCCGATGGCCAGATCAGGCCGGATAGCCTCCATCGCGGCGCAGTCGTCTTCCAGTGACGCGCGGAATTTCACCGTCACGCCCTTGGCCGCCAGCCATTCGGCATCCGCCGCAGACCACGGCGATTTGGCGCAGGCCGTCCCGACATAGGGCACATCCGCGCCGCTTTCGATCAGCAACCGCGCGACCAGCAATTCGGACCCTTCATAGCCCGACAATGTGATGGTGCCGGTGATCGGCGCACCAGCAAGCGCACCCTTGATCGCAGGCAGAAACGCATTTTGCGCTGCGGCAACCTGCGCAGCAGGGACATTATAAGCATCACCAATCGCGGCCATCCACGCCGCCGTACCATCGTGTCCGACAGGCCCGGACCCAACAACAGTACGCCCCGCCGCCTGAAACTGACGCACAGCGTCGGTGTAAAACGGATGGATCGCCGCAACCACGCCGCAATCAAGTGCCGCGTATAGTTCGCGCCACTCGCGGCAAGGCACAACCGGCCCCGCCGCCAACCCCATGGGGGCCAACATCGCGCCAATCATCATTGGGTCGGCTGGGAACATCTCGCCCAAAAGCGCCACGGTCGGGCGGTCGTGTTTGCCACCCATGGGCTTGGCCACCGGCCCCGCCTGAATTTCCTTGCGCGCATATTCAAGCATAGCACCGGCCAAAACATCCTTGGCCTCGGCATGGGTGGGTACGCCAAAGCCGGGCACGTCGATGCCGACAATCCGCACGCCGTTGATCTCATCTGGCAGCAACCGTAGGGGCACGCCACTGGCCGTCGGCACGCACAGGTTCGTCACCACAATCGCGTCGTAGCGGTCTGGGTCGGCCAGCTCGTGCACGCTTTCGCGGATATCTTCGAACAGCTTACCCGTGACCAAGGTTTCGGAATTGAACGGCACATACCCAACCGACCGGCGCGCGCCGTAAAAATGCGACACAAACGTCAGACCGTACACACAGCACGCCGACCCAGACAGTACAGTCGCCACCCGTTTCATGCGCAACCCCACCCGCAAAGACCCAAACGCCGGGCACATGGATTGCGGTTTGTCGTGCGGCCCCATCGGGTAGTCGGCCTTGAATTTATCCAACAGGTCAGATTGGCCCGCCGTGCGCGCCGCCTGCGCCAAATCCGCGCCCGAATGACACCCCCCGCCATCCACAGGCGCCGCGTCAGCCACACGTGCGACATCGCCATGCGGATGACCCTTGATCACCTCAACCCCGGCGGCATCATCATATGTGACTTCGCCCTTCATTTGGTCACCAACCGGTAGCCCGGTGTCGGGGAACGCATGGTTTCCATTAACCGAATGGACTCGGTGATCATCTTTTGGCTGCTGTCAAATACCGCCAAGGATTTATGGTTTTGCGACATGCTGCGGTCCATCGCGTCGCGGCTTTGTTCAATGTATTTAGGCGTCGTCATAGACCACCTCCAAGGACGGTTTAGGTGCTGCATTCTTGCCGCGCATATCGATGTCTGTGGCCGGTACCAAAACCACGTTTCCGCCGGTCTCGGAGGCATCAAACAGGCCCAACAACCCGTCTTGATCCAAAGGAACCGGGCGCACTGGCGGGGCCACCGCCACATTGTCACCCAACGCGGCAAAGAGATCGCCCCACTGGCTGGCCGACGTCCCAACGATTTGATAATTCGCGGATTTCTTGCGCAGGTCGTCATCTTGCGGGATCGCCGCCAGGATAGGGATGTCCACCGCATCGGCAAAGGCTGCGGCCTCGCCGGTGCCGTCATCTTTGTTGATCACCAGACCCGCCACACCGACATTGCCGCCCAGCTTGCGGAAATATTCCACCGCAGAACACACGTTGTTGGCCACATAAAGCGATTGCAAATCGTTTGACGCGACAAGGATCACCTTTTGCGCCATGTCCCGTGCGATCGGCAGGCCAAAGCCGCCACAAACCACATCGCCGAGGAAATCCAGCAGGACATAGTCAAAGTCCCAATCGTGGAACCCTAGTTTTTCGAGCAATTCAAACCCGTGGATAATCCCACGGCCACCACACCCCCGGCCGACCTCTGGCCCGCCCAGTTCCATGGCGAATACACCGCCGCGTTTGAAACAGACATCGCCGATCTTGACCTCTTCGCCCGCCAGTTTCTTGCGGGTTGAGGTTTCGATGATCGTGGGGCAGGCCTTGCCGCCAAACAGCAACGACGTGGTGTCAGATTTCGGGTCGCAGCCAATCAACAGCACGCGTTTGCCCTGTTCGGCCATCATGTGGCTGAGGTTGGCCAAGGTGAACGATTTGCCGATGCCACCCTTGCCATAAATCGCGATGATTTGCGTTTTGGAGGTCGGTTCGGCCTGCGGCACCTCTAGGGTGGGCTCGGCCGCCTCTGCGCGCAATCGGGCGTCAAATTCCTTGAGGTTGGGCACATCGGATTTTGCCGGCTGCTTGTCGTCTATACCGTCTTTCACGCCATGTCCTTCCAGTTGACTATCATCTTTAGACACGCGGGGTCAGTGAACGCGCGCGTGTAGGCCGCACGCGCATCGCGGGCCGGTGCAGTGTGGGTGATCAACCCGTCCAAACTCAGAGCGCCGCTTTCGACCAACGCGCGCGTTGCGGTCAGGTCATCGTGGGTCCATTCGGCGGCAACGCGAAACCGGGCCTCTTTCATAAAGGCAGGCGGAAAGGCGAATTGGATAGGGTCTGCATAAAACCCCGCCAGTACGATTTCCCCGCCGCGCCCCAGAACCTTCAGCGCATCGTTGATCACATTGATATCGCCCGAGGCATCATAGACCGACATATAATCGCGCCGCGTATCGTCTTCGGGCGCGATGACATCATAGCCGGTGGCGCCACTGCGGCGGGTTGCGTCGATATCCCAAACCGTGGGTGCGGGCGCCCCGGCGGCCAGCGTAAGGCGCGCCAGTAAACGGCCCAAAACACCGTGACCCACGATCAGATCCGGCATCGATTTGTTCAACCCCGCCATCGTGTGCCGCGCCGTCGCCGCCAGCGCCAACACAGCACCCTGCGCGCCAAGGCCCGCATCTATGCGCGTGACCCGATCTGCCGCAGTGACCACCCGCGCGGCCGCGCCGCCAAACAGGCCAAAAGCGCCTTCATAGCAATTGGCACCCGGTACAAATACATTGTCACCGGGCCGGTACCCGGCTGCGGGGGCGGCCTCGACCACCTCGCCCACGGCCTCATATCCGGGAACCAACGGGTACCCCATGCCCGGAAAGGGCGGCATGTCACCGGACCAAAACAGCTTTTCCGTCCCCGTAGAGATACCCGAATGGTGGATATCAACCACAAGGTCCTGCGCGCCCGGCGCCATCAGCGCCAACGTGCCGACATCCAGATCACGCGGACCTTTCAGAAGAACAGCAGTGGTGTCCAAGTGTCTCTCCCCGTTTGCGCGCCGGGCTTGATGAGGTGTCTAAGACTCATCTGCCCGGCGCGTCTTACATGTCAGTTTAACCTTACACAGTTGTGTGTCAATAAACTTAGACACATTTTACTGTCATCGCGCACCCTTGCGGGCCGTCAGGACACGGGTCACGTAATTGCGCGCAGGTTTTGGGCTGCGGATATCGACAAACCCTGCCGCGCGGCACAGCTGTGATATCTCGGCGACAGAGCGTGCTTTGCCCGTTTGCATCGCCAATGTGTAGAACGCGAAATACACATCCCCCGCACGGTCAGGCGTAGCCCCACCGCCCATCGGTTCGGATATAATCAACCGCCCGCCCTCAGGCAGGGCCGCGTAGGCCGCAGCCAACAGCCTGCGCACCGTGTCATCTGCATGGTCATACAGCACCCGGATCAGCGACACCGCATCGGCCCCTTGGGGCAACGGGGTCTCGCGAAACGACCCCGCGTGAACGGTCGCACGCGCGCCCATCCCTGCGCCGTCAAAGCGCGCACGCGCCTGCGGGACCACCTGCGGCAGATCAAACAACATCAAGTCCATGTTTGGTGCCGCGCGGCCGGCCGCCTCCAGAAATGCGCCGGTCCCGCCGCCAACATCCAGCAACCGTGTGACCCCCTGCATCGACACGGCCCGCAGGGTATCTTCGGCCACCAACCGCTGACTTTGCGCCATCAGATCAGAATATGTATCGGCAACGGCAGGGTCGATCGCGCCGCGCGCACCAAAGACGTAGGGCCAAAATTCCGACAGTTCCGTCTGTTCGGGGCCACGCAGCAACGCGACAGGGTCGGCCAAATCACGGTAGAATGCGCGGTGATGGCGGATCATCGCATCTAGCCCCGGCACGCCCATCAACGCAGCCCCCTTGCGGGCCAACCGGTACCGCCCGCTACGGTCCCGTTTCAGTAAATGCAACGCCGCGGCGGCTTGGAGCAAGACCTGCATGCGATCTTCTGGCACATTCACGACGCGCCCCAAATTTTCGGCGTTTTGCGCGCCTCCGCGCAGACGTTGCAGGATATTCAATTCGACCAGCGCCATCAAAACTTGGCTTTGCACAAACCCTTGCACCAGATCGAACATGACCGCGCCATCACGCCGCGCCTGCCCCCGTGTCAGCGGGAACCTGCTGGCCCAGCTTTGAAAACCCGGGCGCGCCACGAGGCGGTTCAACCACCCACCGCGCCAACCGGACGTGTCGTGAAATGTATCAGACATTGCTGCGGTGAGTCGCGACGGTCGGCGCCACGGGCGTCAGTCGTTCGGCGTACATACGCACCATTTGCGCCAATTGCGCCTCGCCGGGGCACGACGGGATAGACGCAATCGCACCGCCCAAAATATCCTTGAGCCGCGAAATCGCACCCTGCACCCCCAGTTGCGCCACTGCATTGGGCCGCCCGTGCAGGTCATCTTGCCCGGCAGGTTTGCCTAGAGTGTCGGCATCATAAAGCGCATCACGCAGATCATCCGCCACCTGAAACGCCTCGCCGATGCGGGCACCCAGTTCCATCCAGGGTTCGGCCTCTTGCCCGGCGGACACCGCGCCCATTTGCGTGGCCGCGATAAACAGCGCGCCCGTCTTGGCCTGATGATAGGCGGACAGGTCTATGTCCGTCTCGCTTTCCCAACCCTGCCCGGCACAGATGCCGCCCGGCATGCCGGTGCGCTGCGCCAATGTCATGATCAACTGCGCCACGCGGTCAGGCGCATGGGCTGACTGACGGGCAAGCGTTTCAAACGCCAACACGATCAGGCTGTCCCCGGTTAGCACGGCCAATGGTTCGGAATACGCCTTATGCACCGACGGCTTGCCGCGCCGCAAGGACGCGTCATCGAAACATGGCAGATCATCATGCACGAGACTGGCGCAATGGATCATTTCCAACGCAGCCGCAGCCGCATCTGATATCGCCGGGCGGTCATCGCCGCAGGCCATGGCCACAGACATCAAAATAGTGGGCCGGATCCGCGCACCCCCCGGCGCCGTGGCATACCCCAGCGCGCAAGACAGCCGTTGCGGCACCGCCCCCCTGCCCTGCCCGACAGCCACTGCCGAAGAAATAGCCGTTTCGATGCGCGCAGTCATACCCATAGTCGGATCCCATTCTGGCAAGTGTCAGTAAATATCGACATCAATGTGTAAATCATACTGGACACATCGCAACGACGAGTCAACAATCGCGTATGGTTGCCTCGCCCCCCATCACGTCTGCCCCCCATCCGCGTGCTGTCGTCGTTGGCGCGGGTATCGCGGGGCTTGCTGCGGCGCTCCGGCTGGCCGTGGGTGGGATGGACGTGACCCTCCTGGAACGGCACGCGCACACCGGCGGCAAAATTCGCACCGTGCCCAGTGCCGCGGGGCCCGTCGATGCAGGCCCGACCGTGCTAACCCTGCGCCATGTTTTTGACGATCTGTTCATGGCCGCCGGCAACCGCCTAGAAGATCACGTGACGTTGGTGCCGCAGGATATTCTGGCGCGGCACTTTTGGCCTGACGGCAGCACGCTAGATCTGCATGCGGACCCCGCCCAAAGCGCCGCTGCAATCCGCGACTTTGCGGGCGACGCTTCGGCCGATGAATTCCGCCAGTTCCATGCCCGCACGGCACAGTTATTCGCGGCCTTTGACGCCCCGATGATGCAGGCCCCGCGCCCCAAACTGGGCCAGCTGATCCCACATGTGTTGCGCCAACCACGTCTGATCCCGGCAATGGCGCCCTTGTCGACATTATCGCAACTACTGAACAGACAGTTCAGCGACCCTCGGCTGGCGCAACTGTTTGGTCGCTATGCCACATATGTCGGCGGCGCACCGCATCTGAGCCCGGCGATCTTGTCGTTGATTTGGCAGGCCGAAGCTGCGGGCGTTTGGGTGGTGCAAGGGGGGATGCACCAGCTGACCCAAGCGCTAACAGCATTGGCGGTGCGGCGTGGGGTGCACATCCGCACTGGCGTGCATGTCGACCAAATCACCACGCGCAACGGTCAGATCACCGGCGTGGATGTGGGGGGCACGCACCTGCCCGCGCAGACGGTTATATATGCCGGTGATCCGCGCGCGTTGGCGACCGGCAGCATGGGCGATGGGTTGAAAGTGGTCGCCCCGCAAACCGCCACCTTGCCCCGGTCTTTTTCAGCGCGCGTTCATAGCTTTGCGGCCACGCCCCAAGGTGCTAGGCTGGCACATCACAACGTCTTTTTCGCCGACGACCCACAGTCGGAATTTGACGATCTGATGGCCGGGCGCACGCCCGCAGACCCAACGTTGTACCTGTGCGCCGAAGATCGCGGCCAGGGGCATCCGACACCCACGCTGGAACGGTTCGAGATTATCTCGAATGCGCCAGCCACAGAAACACTGGCCCCCCCGAGGGATTTGGACAGATGGCATCATCAGATCATACAGAGGATGGCGGATATGGGCGTGACTATGTCGCCGACCCCGGCCGCCACGACGATCACGACACCCCAACGCTTTGCCGCGATGTTCCCCGAAACGATGGGGGCGCTTTACGGTCAAACGCCGCACGGACTGACGGCATCGTTAAAACGGCCAACCGCGCGGACTTCCATAGCGGGGCTGTGGCTGGCGGGGGGCGGGACCCATCCGGGGGCGGGCGTGCCGATGGCGGCGCTCTCCGCGCGGCACGCGGCCGAGGCGATCTTGCACGACCAAACTTTGACATCCACGTCGCGCCAAACGGCTATGCCTGGTGGTATGTCGACGGCCTAAGTGATTGCGGCACGCGCGCGGTGTCTGTCATCGGGTTTATTGGGTCGGTGTTTTCGCCGTGGTACAAATGGTCAGGGCGCCGCAATCCGCAAAACCACGTGTGCATCAACGTGGCCACCTACGGCCCCGGCGGGCGGTTCACCATGACGGATAGGGGCGCGTCTGCGTTGCGTCAAACCGGGTCGCGGCTACAGGTCGGGCCGTCGATGATGCGGTGGGCCGGCGATCAGCTGGTCATCGATATCGATGAAATGTCCGGGCCGCCGTTGATCAACCGCCTGTGCGGGCAGATCCGTGTGACCCCTGCCGCGCTGACCCAGGTGGAACTACCACTCACAGATGACGGCGCGCATATCTGGCGCCCCTTTGCCCCCCGCGCGCGCATCGAGGTCGATATCGACCGACCCGGTTGGACGTGGCAAGGCGAAGGGTATTTTGACGCCAATTTCGGCACCCGCGCCCTAGAAGATGATTTCAGCTATTGGACATGGGGGCGGTTTCCCACCCGGACCGGGGCCACGTGTTTTTATGACGCGACACGTCTGGATGGGTCAGAACTGGCCGCGGGGTTTCGGTTTGATGACACGGGCGGGGCCGAACCGATCTCCCTGCCGCCCAAAGCCTCTATGCGGCGCAGCCTGTGGGCGGTAAAGCGCGAAACCCGTGCCGATCCGGGGTTTCAACCGCGCCAAACGCTTGCCATGTTGGACGCGCCTTTTTACACCCGCGCGGCCGTTGAAACGCAACTGGGTGGCGAACGCGTCACCGGCGTGCACGAGGCGCTCGACCTGCGGCGGTTTCGCAACCCACTGTTGAAACCCATGTTGGCCGTGCGTGTGCCGCGCCGCCGCGACTGGCGTTTTGACTAGGCGCTGGGTCGCCCTGCGCGGACCGCTTGTGGGTTGAGCCGCCACACTGCGGCATTCAGCGCCGACGCGATGGTCACCCACAACAGATACGGCGCAAACAGCAGCCCCGAAACGGGATCAATCTGCCACATGGCCCCCATGCCCAAAGCCACCGCAACCCACAAGCCAAGCACCACAAACAGCCCCACGCGAATGTTCTGAAGGCCAAAGAACACCGGCGTCCAAAGCCCGTTCAACGCGATTTGCAACGCCCAAAACGCCATCGCCACGCCGTTGCCATCCAGCTGTGCAACCCGCGCACCGGCCGTGGCCATGCAAACGTACAACACCATCCACGTCACCGGAAAGACCCAGTCAGGCGGTGTGAACCATGGCTTGGTCAGGCTGCGATACCACGGGCCCGGCGGGAACAGCCCCCCTGTGGCGCCCGCCCCAAGACAAGCCGCGAGAAAGATGCAGAATAATATCCAAAACATGTGGTTACGTTAAACCTGTGCGTGGGCCCGTCAAGCCATCACGTTGATCCAACCGCCGTTGTTCCAGCGTGGCCAGCACCGAGATCAGCGCGTCACTGCGCGACCGCGGCGCCTCGCCACGGGCCGTTGCGCTGACAAGAAACGCGACCTCGTCTAGGGGTTTGGCATAAAGCACCGCCGATCGCGGCATGATCATGCTGGCCCCGCTTCGCACGATCGATTGACCCAACCATCCGATTTTCTGCGCCTTGCTGGTGCGCGCGCGGGCCGAGATAGAATCGTACCCCATGCCGGTCAGCTGCCCACCGATGCCCCCATAAATAAACCGCGCCGCGTAAATACCCGTACGACAGGCGCGCGGCAACGCACCGACACCTGCCTCGGACCGGATATAAAGACGGGTGGCTTCGGCGATCAGACGTTTGACCATGCGGCGCACGGCCTTGGTGGGCGTTGGGTTGGCCAAAAATGCGTCTACGTCCAACCCGGCGTCGTCCAGCCAGTCTAGCGGTAGATAAATGCGGTTTTCCAACGCGTCTTCGCCCACATCCCGCGCGATATTTGTCAGCTGCATCGCCACACCCAGATCACAGGCCCGCGCCAAGGCATCTGCATCGCGCACCCCCATCAACACGCACATCATCGCCCCCACCGCCGACGCCACGCGGGCAGAATAGGCGCGCACGTCGGACAACGTTTGGTACCGCCGCGCCTCTGCGTCCCACGCCAGCCCTTCGAGCAACGCATCCGGCAAGGCGCGCGGCATCTCGAACCCATCGACTATCGCGGCAAACGCCCGGTCGGGCGCGGCGTTGCGGGGGCGGCCTGCATAGACGGCATCCAACCGATCACGCAGACGCAGGACGGCTTCGGCCTTTTCGGCCTTGAGATCGACCTCATCATCGGCCAACCGGCAAAACGCATAAAGCGCCAATGACGGGTCACGCACCCGCGCAGGCAGCACCTTGGACGCCGCATGAAACGACAACGACCCATGGCGGATCGCATCGCGACAATAGTCTAGGTCGGCTGGATCAATCATCGCACACCCTCTGCGTCTGGGACAAGTTTGCTCAGCACTTCGGCGGACGAAATCACACCCGGCACGCCCGCGCCCGGATGCGTCCCCGCCCCCACCAGATACAGCCCCCGCGCCTCTTCAGAGACATTATGCGGGCGGAACCACGCGCTTTGCAGGATGCGCGGTTCGATGGAAAACCCTGCGCCATGGGGGCTAAGGTACCGGTCACGAAAGGTTTCGGGCGTAAACACGACTTCGGTGCTGATCCGGTCGGCCAACCCCGGCAAAAGCTGGTCTTCGAGCACCTTGAGCATCTTGGCCTTGTAGCGTGGTTCTTCTTGCGCCCAATCGACCCCATTGTCGTGACCCAGATGCGGCACCGGGCTAAGCACATAAAAGCTATCGTCGCCCTTGGGCGCCACCGACGGGTCCGTCACCGATGGGCGGTGGACATAAAGGCTCATGTCGTCGCTCAGCTTGCCCTTGATGAAGATATCACGCAACAGCCCGGTATAGCGCGGCCCATTCAGGATGGTGTGGTGGCCCACATCGGGCCAATCTTGCGCGGTGTTCTTGGTCCCGAAATACCACACGAACAGGCTCATAGAAGACCGTGCGCGTTTCAGGCGTTTGGGTGTCCAGCGCCGTTTGGTGTGCGCGCGCAACAGCTTGTTATAGGTGTGCCCCGCATCCGCATTCGACACCACCACATCCGCGCCCATTTCCAACCCCGACGCAAGACGCACCCCGGTGACCGCCCCGTCGCGCAGGACGATTTCATCAACCTGGGTCTCCATCAGCAGGCTGCCGCCCTGATCCGTGATCACCCCCGCCATCGCTTGCGCCATCGCCGCCAACCCGCCCATGGCGTAATGCACGCCAAATTCTTTTTCGAGGTAAGCCACAAGGATATACATCGACGTCACATGCAACGGGTCACCACCGATGAACAACGGATGAAAGCTGAGCGCCATGCGCAGCTTGTCGTCTTTTACCCGGCGGGCGGCGTGGGCATACACCGACCGATCCGCCCGCAGCCTGACAAAGCTGGGCAAGACTTTGATTAGGTCCAACAACCGGTGCATCGGCCGCCGACCCAAGTCTTCGAAGCCAAACCAATACCTATCAGAGCTGTCGGTCAGAAATTTATCAAACCCGGCCAAATCACCCGGCGATAGTTTGACCACCTCGGCGCGCAATTTATCTGTGTCTTGCTGGGCCACAAATTTCGTACCATCCGGCCAGCGGATTTCGTAAAAAGGCGTTAACGCTTTTAGGGTTACGTCTGCATCAAAATCACGCCCACACGCCGCCCATAATTCGCGGTACAATTGCGGCACTGTTACGATGGTTGGCCCCAGATCAAACCGGTGGCCGTCTTGCCAGATGGCCGACCCCCGCCCGCCCGGCACATCCAGCTTATCGATGACCGTGACCGCATAGCCCTTGGCCCCCAACCGCATCGCCGCGGCCAGCCCGCCCAAGCCTGCGCCGATCACAATCGCCCGGTTGCGGCCACCTTGTGTTGCGCGTTCAGATTGGAGAGGGTCCACACGTGTCATCATGTGAATACAGTAGATCTGTCTAGTTTACTTTACAATTGTGATCTTTCATTTTACGAATTTGCGTGTCAGACTTAGTTGACAGCTAGGACAAACACAGCGCGCGATGACCCATACACCCATTGTATCCCTGAGCTTTTTTCGATTTACCAAGCCATCCGCGCGGCTGTGGGCCTTTGTGATGATGGGGCTGGCCCGCGCGGCGGTGTCAAAAGTGCCCGATATCGGGTTTTGGAAATTATGCGGCTCGGGCAGCGGTGAAGGGTTCACCCCGGTGCCAAACACAGGCGTCTACGCCATTCTTGCCAGTTGGCCCGATGAAGCCACCGCACGGCGGCACACACGAGGCGCGCCGATCTTTCAACGCTACCGCAAACACGCCAGCGAAACCTGGACCGTCTTTCTAGAGACCTCTTCGGCGCGGGGCGTCTGGTCCGGTCAGGCGCCCTTCAAGGCGACCGCACCCGAACCCGCAGGGCCTCTGGCCGCATTGACCCGCGCGACGCTCAGACCGTCGACCGCGCTGCAATTCTGGCGCCGCGTCCCCGACATCAGCCGCATGGTTGGCAGCGACCGTAATGTGGCGTTCAAAATCGGCATCGGTGAAGTCCCGTTGCTGCACCAAATCACGTTTTCGATCTGGCCCAGCACCCAAGCGATGGCCAGTTTCGCCCGTACCAACGGCCCCCATGCCGCCGCTATTCATGCGGTGCGGGAGGGCGGTTGGTTTTCAGAAGAGCTCTATGCACGTTTTGCCATTCTGGGCGACGCCGGCACATGGGGCGGACACAGCCCACTTAGCGCCCTGGATCACACCATATGACAGCCCCCTTCCCGTTTTCTGCCATCGTCGGGCAAACCGACATGAAACAAGCCATGATCTTAACAGCCGTAGACCCCGGCATTGGGGGCGTTCTGGTGTTCGGGGATCGTGGCACCGGGAAATCAACCGCCGTGCGGGCATTGGCGGCGTTGCTGCCCCCGATCCGCGCGGTGGAAAGCTGCCCGGTGAATGCGCCCACGCCCGCCGATTGCCCCGAGTGGGCAGAGCTTGGATCGCAAAAGATCGTATCGCGCGCCACCCCGGTGATCGACCTGCCGCTGGGGGCCACCGAAGACCGCGTGGTGGGCGCGCTTGATATCGAACGCGCGTTGACGCGGGGCGAAAAGGCGTTTGAGCCGGGATTGTTGGCGCGGGCCAACCGTGGGTATCTGTACATTGACGAGGTCAACCTTTTGGACGACCACATCGTTGACCTGCTGTTGGATGTCGCACAATCGGGTGAAAACGTGGTGGAACGCGAAGGCTTGTCTATTCGTCACCCCGCGCGGTTTGTGCTGGTCGGGTCCGGCAACCCCGAGGAAGGCGAATTGCGCCCACAGCTGTTGGACCGGTTCGGGCTGTCGGTTGACGTGCGGTCCCCCAATGACGTCGCTGAACGCGTCGAGGTCATCAAGCGTCGTGACGCCTTTGAAAACAACCACACAGCGTTTATGGCGCAGTATACCGCACAAGACACCGTGATCCGCGATGCGATCTTGGCGGCGCGTGAAAGGCTTGCAGAAATCACCACGCCCGATGCGATTTTGGAGGATTGCGCGACCTTGTGCATTGCTCTGGGGTCGGACGGGCTGCGCGGCGAACTGACATTGCTGCGCGGGGCACGCGCGCTTGCTGCATACCAAGGCGACGGCACCGTTGGCCGGGACCATCTGCGCGCCATTGCCCCCACCGCCCTGTCGCACCGATTGCGCCGCGACCCGCTGGACGAAGCAGGGTCGGGCACCCGCGTTCGCCGCATCCTAGAGGACGTTCTGGAGTGAGCGATAGTTGGGTCCGCGCGGCCACCTGTTTGCGGCTTCTAAACGCAGCACCGGGATATTTGGGCGGGGCAGTTGTGCGCATGCGGTCTGGGCCCGAGCGTGACCTTATTATGGACGGCCTGCGCGGGTTGCGCGCGCGCAAATTGCACCCGGCGGTGTCAGATGAACATCTGTTCGGCGGTTTGGATCTATCTGCGACGTTGCAATCGGGGCAATATGTCAAAACTTCAGGGGTTTATGCGACGCCCTGCACGGTTATTCTAACGATGGCCGAACGGTGCGCACCCGATTTGGCGGCGAAGATCGCGCATCAGATCGACCGCGACGCAGGGCACTGCCTGATTGCGCTGGACGAAGGGGCAGAGCCCCAAGAAGCCGCCCCCCTTGCGTTGGCAGACCGCGTCCCGTTTCACATCGCCCCTGAGAGCCGCCCCCCCGCTGGATGGACCCCCGATCCGCCGTCTCAAAATGCCTGCGATCCACGTCGGGTTTCGGCCTCGCCGGATGACGCCGCGACCTTGGCCGTGTTGGCCGCGCAATTCGGCATCGACAGCCTGCGCGCCCCATTGTTGGCGCTGCGGGTTGCACGAACCCACGCCGCGATCGCGGGCAGGTCCGCGGTGACACAGGCCGATTTGCAGCAGGCAGCGGGGCTTGTGTACCCCCAGCGTGCCACCCAAGTGCCGCAAGACGCCGAAGACACCCCCCCCGCAGAACCCGACGCCGCGCAGGCGCAGGCCAACGACGGGGCCCAAGACCCGTTGGATATCCCACAGGGCGACATGTTGGTTGTCGCGGTCAGGGCGCTG
>NZ_JBDVLG010000018.1:0-7419 GCF_039970775.1 Roseobacter sp. | reverse complement strand
GGTCATGGCATTCAACAACACCCCCAGAAACAGCACGCCGATGAACGCGCCCCAGATCGACCCTTTGCCACCAAACAGGCTGATGCCGCCGATAATCACGGCAGAAATCACCTCAAGCTCCATCCCGCGTGCAATCGTGGGGTTGCCCGCGCCAACAAGCGAGGAATAGATGATCCCGCCCGTGGCGGCGAAAACACTGGTCATCATGAGGCAGATAGTTTTGGTACGCCAGACGTTGATGCCCGATAGACGCGCGGCTTCTATATTGCCGCCCACCGCATAGATCGACCGACCGAGAGTTGTGTAGTTAGAAATCGTAAAGGTGATAGCAAAGGAAACAGCCAGCAAATAAACGGGCACAGGTACGCCAAGGAACCGCCCCGACCCGATGACATAGTACCAAGACGGGAAGCTCGCAATCGGCACCCCTCCGGTGATCAGGTTTGCCAGGCCTGCCAGTGTCGCCATCATCGCCAGTGATGTGATGAACGTGGGCACTCCGACCCGTTGTCGAAGCTGCCCGTTCACGAACCCAATTGAGGCTGCAAAGCACACCGCAGCGAAGACGCCCAAGACCACTGTCCAAACCGCAGGTTCAAACGCACCTCCCGAGGCAAAATCCACGACCCAAGCCGTAATACATGCCGATACCGCCACCATAGAGCCCACACTCAGATCAATCTCACCCGAGATGATCACAAGCGCCATGCCAAAGGCGATCATACCCGGCACCGCAATATTGCGCAGCACGTTCAATTGATTGTTGATGGTAAAGAATCCGTTCGCCGTGTTCGCCACGAGAATATAAAAGGCAATCAGGATCAAAACCATGGAACGCTCACGCAGCATGGTCAGCAGTTTCTCGCGTGTCATATGGCTTCTTTCGTGGACAGTGAGGTATCAGTCATACAGGCGGCATAAAGGTCTTTAGCGTCCAGCCCCTCGTTGAGGAATTCGGCCATGATCCGTCCATCCCGCAGGACCAAAATGCGGTCGCAGCATTCGGTGAGATCTTCGAGTTCCGTAGAGGCCACGATGGAACTCAGGCCAGACCGCGCTTTTTCCCAGATAATTTGATAGATTTGCCGTTTGGCCTGCACATCAACACCCCGTGCGGGTTCGTCAAAAAGCAGGATATTTGGATCATTGTTCATCCAGTTTCCGACGACGATCTTTTGCTGATTGCCACCAGACAAGGACGACACTGGCAACATCGGATCGCCCGACTTGATTTGAAGGTCTGATATTTGGTTGGCCGCAAAGGGGCGTTCGTGGGCCAGAGATGTCCACCCCTTGGGCGCGATCTTTTCCTGTCCCGCAAGACACAAGTTGGCATGGCTCGACAAAAGCTGCACAAGGCCTGAATGTTTGCGGTCCTCTGACGTATACCCGACTCCCAGTGCCTTCATTTTAGGAATAGATGGCTTGTGTACCGTTTGACCCGCGACCGCGATGGTGCCAGCATCCGGTGTGCGTGCGCCGTAGATACAATGGAAAAGTTCGGTCCGTCCGGCCCCCAGCATGCCTGCGATGCCCAGCACCTCTCCCGGATAAAGATCAAACGAGACATCATCGAAATAGGGCGCGCACGCCAACCCCTTCACTGACAGCGCGGGCGTATCCTTGGCGATGGGATGTGTGGGGCGCTCCAACGATTCCATTTCCCCGAACATCATGTCGAGTATGACCTGCGGCGTGGCCTGTTCAATCGGTACGCTGCCCACAAAAACCCCGTCTCGGATGGCGGTGACGGTGTCGGCAATCTGCGGCAACTCCGACAGGCGGTGGGTGATGTAAATAATGGTGACACCCAGCGCCTTCAGGCGATGCACCATCTCAAACAGTTGATTGACCTCGGCCTGTGCCAAGGCTGACGTCGGTTCGTCCAACTGCAAGATCTTCGGATCAAAGCTCATCGCTTTGACGATTTCGACCATCTGTTGTTGTCCGATCGAGAGTGTCTCGACGAGGGCTTTGGGATCAATCCCGGCGGCCCCAATTTTATCGAGCAGCGCTTGCGCGTTGCGATAGACTGCAGGCCAGTCAACCAGACCGATACGGGTCTTGGGCAGACGCCCCAGGAAAATATTCTCTCCAACGCTTAGCCCCTGTGCAAGGCTTAATTCTTGATAAACGGTTGCCAATCCACGTGCAAAAGCTTGATTGGGATCGGCACTGGTTGCGTCAACGGAGATACCATTAATGCGGATTTCGCCTACTGTCGGCGAAATCGCACCGGACATCATCTTGATAAAGGTGCTTTTGCCCGATCCGTTCTTGCCGATCAGCGCATGCACCTGTCCAGAAGCAAACACATGACTAAACCGATCGAGCGCTTTGACGTCGCCGTAGTGCTTAGTCAGATTAATCAGTTCTAGATCAGACACGTGAGGACCGCCCTTTGGTGGGGTGGCACCGCCTAAGTGGCGATGCCGTCTTTTTATTGGATGCTTTCGACGAATTCGGTCACAGCGTCTGGATTGTTGCGTGACAACAGCAACGCGGGCACAGTCGTCTCGGACGGAACCGCCCCACCTTTGATCGCGGTCAAAGCAGCCTGCGCACCCATTGAACCCATTTGGATCGGCGCCTGTGCTGTGGTCGCTTGTAGGACATTGTCACCAGCCAAAAGCCCGCGTGCCAATTGCTCGGATCCATCGATGCCGAAAACAAAGACTTCGCCCGCTTTGCCCGCATTACGCACGGCTTGCATGGCACCAACTGTGCCGCCTTCATTGGCTGCGTAGATGACGTTGACTTCAGGGTTCGCAGTCAGGATGTCGGTCGCAACGGTCACCGCGTCCTCTGGCTGCCAGGCATCCTGTTCGGTCACGATGGTAACGTCATTACCTTCAGCAACGGCATCTTTAAAACCACCTGTGCGATCACCGCTTTGCTCTGGTAACAACGATGAGAACGCCAAAATGGCGACATTGGCGGACCCATCGAGGCTGGCCGCAACAAATGCTGCGGCAGCTCCACCAGTGGATGCGCCCAGATCACGGTTCGCGGTCGAAAATGTCGCGTTTGGAATGCTAGCATCGCTCAGCCCGCCGTTAAGCGCGACAACCACGATCCCTGCGTCACGGGCACGCTTCAATGCTGCCGCAGAATTGTCGGCGGATAGCGGTGCGATGACAATCGCATCGACGCCACGGGCAATGTAGGTATCAATCGCTTCAATTTCGCGGGCCTGATCGCCGTCGATATTTGTTTCCAGAACCTCAGCACCAGCAGCCTCAGCCGTTTCGCGTACACCTTGTTGCAGGAACTGCATAAACTGGTCACCTTGGAACACAACGCTGGCGATCACCGGTGCCTCTTGCGCAAAGACGGGTACCGCGAATGTCGTCGATACCGCCAACGCGGTGGCTTTCAAAAAGTTGCGACGTTTAAGGTTTCTCATATTGGTCTCCTCCCAATTGGGGCGATATGCCCTTTTATTAATTCCTTCACTGCCCACGGTGGCGCATCAAACTCCCAGCTGTGCCGTCAGCCCTCCGTCAATTTTCATGTCAGTCCCGGTCACAAAACCGGCAGCCGTTGAACACAGGTATGCGATCATCGCGCTTGTCTCATTGGTCGTGCCGACGCGACCCAAGGGATGGGATTTACCGAATTCGGCAATCATGTCTTCCATCGATTTACCGTCTTTGGCCAATGCGCGTGCCGAGAATTCCAACAACGGCGTGCGGACTGACCCGGGGCTGACGGAATTCACACGGATCTTGTCAGCCGCACAATCGACAGCCATGGCACGGGTCAACGCATGGATCGCGCCCTTGGTGGTTGCATAGGCCAGAACGGCACTCTGATTGGCGTATCCCTGAACCGACGACACATGTACAATTGCAGCCCCATTGGCCGCGCGTAAAAGTGAATAAAGTAAGTGCGAAGTCAGATAGCAGGACCGCAAATTGACGGCGATTGTATTATCCCATTCTTCTGGCGTGGTCGTGGCAACCGTTCCATAGGTCTGGATTGCCGCAGCATTGACCAAGCCGTGCAGGCCGTCGGTTTGGCCTGCGATCTCCTCCGCCCAAGCCGTGACCGAACTGGTGTTCGACACGTCCACTTTGGATACAGTGACAGACAGGTTTTCCGCCTTAGCAATTGCTGACGCTTCGGCGTTCCTTGTCGAGTCGATGCCAGCGAGAAACACCCGCGCACCAGAGCGTGCAAGGTATAGCGCGGCTTCCAGCCCGATACCGCTGGTCCCCGTCACTGCAAAGAATTTGCCGGAAAAATCTATCTGCATCACGGGTTCTCCAATGCAGCAATGGCGCGCGCGATCCCGCGTAATTCCGCCAAGCCCTTGAGCCGCCCAATGGCCGAATATCCGGGATTTGTATCCTTGGTGATGTCATCAATCAGCAGATGCCCGTGGTCAGGGCGCATCGGGATCGTAGCGTCATCGCGGCCATCAGCACGACGCCGAGCTTCTTCCCTCATCAAGATCTGTGCCAACGCGACCATATCCACGCCCCCTTCCAAATGGTCATCCTCGAAAAAGGCCCCTCCGTCTTGCAGGGTTACATTGCGCAGATGGGCAAAATGGATGCGATCAGCAAAGTTTTGGGCAATTTTTAGAACGTCATTATCTGCACGCGAACCCAGTGATCCCGCACATAGCGTAATCCCATTGGCCACAGCCGGAACCGCATCAAACAAAGCTGCATAATCAGCTTGCGTCGACACAACCCGCGGCAGGCCGAAGATTGAATAAGGTGGATCATCAGGATGTAGGCAAATACGCGCGCCGCAGGCCTGGGCAGCAGGTGTCACCGCTTTTAGAAAGGTGATCAGGTTTGCACGCAAGGCGGCGGGGTCAATCTGGTCATATTCGGCAATGGCTGCGCGAATGTCCTCGCGTCCGTGGTTCAACTCAGAGCCTGGTAACCCTGCAATGATCGTCGTTTCTAGCCGTATGCAATCGTCACGGTCCATCCCTGCGAAACACGTTCTGGCCGCTGCAATCGTTTGCGGGTCGTAATCTGCCTTGGCATCTGCGCGCGCAAGAATGAAAAGATCATAGGCCGCAAATTCCACAGGATCGAACCGCAGCGCCAAACCGCCATTCGGGGCTGGATAACGCAGATCCGTGCGTGTCCAGTCCACGACCGGCATGAAGTTATAACAAATTACGTCCAAGCCCTCAGCAGCCAAATTTTGCATCGTCTCGATCCATCTGGCGATGTACTTTGGGGCTTCTTCCGTGCCAAGCTTGATGGCTGGATGAACGGGTATGCTTTCTACAACAGACCATTCCAAACCTGCCGCAGCGATTATATCGCGGCGCAAGACGATCTCTTTGCGCGTCCAGACCTCACCGGGCGGCATGTGGTGTAACGCGGTCACGATGCCCGCAGCACCCGCTTGACGGACATGCCCCAAACTTACGGAATCGTCCGGTCCAAACCATCGCCAAGTTTCAATCATGCGTTCCTCTCTCTCATGCGGTAGCCTGTGCCAAATGCAGAATGGAAATCAACTGTTTTGTTGGGCCAGATTTGTGGTATCATTCATATCTACCGACTATTTGCGGAAATTTACCATATTTTTTCACGTCTGGTCCAACAAGATTGTATCTAATCATGAGCAAAACAATGGCGCACAAAGACAAGAACGGCGGCGCTGTCGATGTGCTCGTGCAGCAAATCAGGCAGTATATCTACGAGAATCAGCTTGCTGTTGGGGATAACCTTCCGTCGGAACGGGACCTTGGCACGCGGTTCGCAGCCGCCCGTAATACCGTGCGCGAGGCGATCCGAATTTTGAAAGCCTATGGTGTTATCGATGTCCGTCCTAAAGTTGGTGCCGTTCTGGTCGATCGGCACATGGATGCGATTTTTGACGTCTTTTCATTTCAGATAGGCCTATCCCGCGAGACGTTCCTCGATATCCAGAATTTCCGCCGGCTGATCGAAGTCAACTCGGTCGATCGGCTGTTTAAGAATCTTGACGATGATATCTTCGCTCAATTGGCTGCAATCAATGAAACGTTGCGCCAGTCAGACACCGTGGAAAAGGCCGCAGAGATCGATTTTAATTTCCATAGCACGTTGCTGGAAACCACGGGCAATCGCACTCTGGTCACGGTCTATAAATCAATGCGCCCGATGATTGGACGCTTGATGGAAACGGGCAAAGAGACCGATGGCCTCGAGAGCACCTACGAGGCCCATGTCGGCATCCTGCAAGCGCTGCAAAAGCGCGACCGCTTAGCCTATATGTACCTGATGGATCAGCATCTCGATCACGGGCTCAGCTATATCGAAAACTCTCTCGGTCATCCGCGCGCAAAAGAAAACCAAACATGAGGCCAAAGTGTATCGCACAAACCAATGATGTCTGCGGCGAGGCTGCGACCTGGGACGCAACTCGGGGTTTGCTGTATTGGTGCGATATCAATCGCTTTTTGTTACACATCCTTAACCCTGAGACGGGTGCTCTTAAAACGGTACCTTTCGACGAGCCTGTGACGGCCATATCGCTGACGGATCGGGACGGTTGGCTGTTGATTGCATTGGGCTCATGTCTGATTTTGTTCAACCCCGATACGGAAACCCGCGAGGATCTTGCCAATGGAATGCTTCTTGATTGGCCAGAGCTGCGTTTTAATGACGGGCGCAGCGATCCGTCGGGTGCATTCTGGATCGGTTCCATGGGCAATAACGTCGGGCCTCAGGGAGAGGCGTTGCCTGCGCAAGACGGGAAAGGAACCCTTTATCGGTACCGTGGGGGAACAAAATTAGAAGGGGTTGAAACCGGCATCGGGATTCCAAACACATTGTGCTGGGCACCTGATGGAGAAACGTTCTATTTTGGCGACACACTGAAGAATGAAATTGGTGCCTATCCGTGCACCCCTGTCTCAGGGGACATTGGAGCTGGAAGACCCTTTTTCGCTGGATTTGAACGTGGTTTACCTGATGGGTCAGCTATGGACACGGAGGGATACCTTTGGAATTGCCGCTATGGAGGCCGCTGTATCGTGCGGGTAGCACCGACCGGTGAAGTCGACCGCATTGTCGATTTGCCTGTCGAAAATGTAACGACCTGTACCTTTGGTGGGCCGGACCTAAAGACATTGTTCATTACCACCGCAGGTGCAGAAAAAACAGGCATAGAACCGTTAGCAGGCGGCTTGTTCGCACTCGATGTTGACACGTCGGGCCTTAAGGAAAATGTGTTTTCTGTCGAGTAGCCCAAGACCATTCGCCATTGGAAACCACACCATGTCTGACCAAAGCAGCCATCGGCCTAGCTCGCGGCATCCGGCAAAAAGCTGATTTTGTTGAAAAACTCTCTCTTGATCGAGGCCTGATCTGTTTGTTCAATTCTCTAAACGAACGGAGGGATTGGGGATGATGGGACCGAGGCAAGAGGCGCAGGCGGCCTTGTTCTACGAGTTCTCGC
>NZ_JBDVLG010000017.1:0-64978 GCF_039970775.1 Roseobacter sp. | reverse complement strand
CACCGCGTATCTGGCCGTTTCGATCCTGCATGACGCCGGTGTGCCGCGCACGGCCCTGCAATTGCTACCCGGTGGTGGCGACATTGGCGCGGCGCTAACCGCCGACCCGCGCGTGGGCGGCGTGGCCTTTACCGGGTCGACGGCGACCGCGCTGCGCATTCGGGCATCAATGGCGGCGCATTGCACGCCGGGCACGCCGCTGATCGCGGAAACCGGCGGGCTGAACGCGATGATCGTGGACAGCACCGCCCTGCCCGAACAAGCCGTGCAATCTATCATCGAAAGCGCGTTTCAATCCGCCGGCCAACGGTGTTCGGCGCTACGGTGCCTGTATATCCAAGAGGACATCGCCGAGAGTTTCACACAAATGTTGATCGGCGCCATGCAGGCGTTGCGGTTGGGCGTGCCGTGGGATCTGTCGACCGACGTGGGGCCTGTCATTGACGAAACAGCCCGCGCAGGCATCGCGGCGCATATCGCGCGCGCCCGCCAAGAGGGCCGCGTGTTGGCCGAACTTGGCACGCCGCAGGACGGCACCTTTATTGCGCCGACGTTGATCAAACTGTCTGGCATTGATCAGCTGGAGCATGAAATTTTTGGCCCTGTTTTGCACATGGTCACGTTTAAATCCCACGAACTGGATGCCGTGATCGATGCGATCAACGCGACGGGCTATGGCCTGACATTTGGGCTGCACACGCGCATTGATGATCGCGTGCAGCACGTGTCAGACCGGATCGAGGCGGGAAATATCTATATCAACCGCAACCAAATTGGCGCAATTGTCGGCAGCCAACCCTTTGGTGGTGAGGGTTTATCTGGTACCGGCCCCAAAGCGGGCGGCCCGATGTATCTAACACGGTTTGCCGCCCCCGACCGCCAGACACATACCGCGCAATGGGACGCGCCATCCCCCACGCTGCCACCCCTGCCGCAGGACGCCCCCGCTGGGATACATAGCGAAACCCTGCCCGGACCCACGGGCGAATCCAACCGCCTAAGCACATTGCCCCGTGCCGCCCTACTATGCGCAGGGCCCGGCGCCGATGCCGCCGCCGCACAAGCACGTGCCGTTACCGCGTTGGGCGGGCACGCCGTGGCGGCCACCGGGCGCATCACCCCACAAGATTTAACGGACGGACCCGGCTATGGCGGCGTGCTGTGGTGGGGCGATGAGGCCACCGGCCGCGCCATAGAACAGGCGTTAGCCGCGCGCAAAGGGCCGATCATTCCGTTGATCCCCGGTGCGCCCGATGCCGCCCGCGTCCGCGCCGAACGCCACGTCTGCGTCGACACCACCGCATCGGGCGGCAACGCGGCGCTTTTGGGTGCGGCGACCTGACGCAATCGCACACAAGGGATCCCGCAACCGGGGTCCCTTGACGCCACTGCCCAGATCACCCAGCCTAGCGCCATGTTTCCAATACGCGATCACAATCCGTCGGGGCGCACGCCCTATATCACCTACCTGCTGATGGCCGCCAATATTGGTATTTTCCTCAGCTATGTCGGTGTCATGCAGAACACCCAACTGATCAATGAGGTCTGGTATAATTGGGCGCTGATCCCCGCGCGGCTCAACAATGGTGAGGCCAGCTATACGGTGATCAGTTCGATGTTTCTGCACGGTGGATGGATGCATCTGGCCGGTAACATGCTGTTTTTATATATCTTTGGCGACAACATCGAAGATGAGCTTGGTCATCTGGGGTATTTGGTTTTCTACCTTGTCGCGGGCATCGCAGCGGGTTTGGCGCAATATGCATCGGGGCCTGCGTCCTATGTGCCGATGGTCGGCGCATCGGGGGCTATCGCCGGGGTCATGGGCGCGTATTTGTTGTTATTCCCCAAGGCCAAGGTCGATATTTTGATCATCCTGATCGTGTTCTTCAAGATCTTCCCGATCCCCGCATGGATCATGCTGGCGGCTTGGTTTGCCATGCAGTTTGTCGGCGGCATCGGTGCGTCGCCAGACAATGGCGGCGTTGCCTATTGGGCCCATGCAGGTGGCTTTGTGGCCGGTGTCGCCTTGGCCATTCCGGTCTGGCTGCGCTTGGGTGGGCCCGCCTTTTGGAACAAAACCCACGGCCTGCCGCCACACCCACAGGCGCAATACAAGCTGGTCGCTAGCGCCATCCCAAAGGCTGGACGGCGCCGCAAACCACGCGGGCCTTGGACGTAATTAGCCGCGCACCAATTTTGCAAGCGGCGCAAACAGCGCCTCGTTGCCACAAATGACGGTACCGTCTTCGACGATGTTACCTGCCGGGTTGATGGGTTCTGCCAAACCGCCCGCTTCGCGCACAATGACCAAGCCCGCCGCGATATCCCACGCATTCAGCCGCCGTTCCCAATACCCATCAGACCGGCCAGCCGCCACATAGGCCAGATCAAGCGCCGCAGCACCCCAGCGCCGCACACCGGCACATGATGGGGCCACCCGCGCGATTTCTCGAAGCGTATCGGGAAGATCTGCGCGCCCCCCAAAGGGCACACCGGTCGAAAACAGACCTTCGATCATTTTGTAACGGCCAGACACCCGCAAACGGCTTTCGTTCATCCACGCACCAGCGCCCTTTTCGGCAAAGAACATCTCGTCTTTGGCAGGGTCAAACACCACGCCCGCCACGACCTGGCCTTTGTGTTCCAATGCGATCGACACCGCCCAATGAGGCAGCCCGTGCAAGAAGTTCGTGGTGCCATCCAGCGGGTCTACGATCCACCGGCGTGTGGGGTCTTGGCCTTCGTCACCGCCGCCTTCTTCACCCAACCAGCCATAGGTGGGGCGCGCGCCCATCAGGTCTTCTTTGATGAGCTTTTCGGCGTTGATATCGGCCCGGCTGACAAAGTCGCCCGCCCCCTTCATGGAAACCTGCAGGTTCTCCACTTCGCGAAAGTCTTTCACGAGGGCACGGCCCGCCCGGCGGGCAGCCTTGATCATGATATTGAGATTTGCGCTGCCAACCATTTTGAGGTCTCCGATAAGGATCAGGCTGCGCGTATAAGTGTTGGGGGCTGGCTTGCCAAGGGCTGACAGCCGCAAATCGGGCGCAAATTGCAGCCATCGTTAACATGGCCGCGATGCGTCATGTGCAAGAGCCGTGCCAGCGGGTCAACCGGCCTGCGGTATCTGATCCAGCGGTACGATCTGGGCCAGTGCCTCCTGAACCAGTTCGGGCCCGGCGCCGGGACGGTGCGCGCCCTCCGACAAGATGCGCCGCCATGCCCGTGCGCCCGGTCGGCCGGTAAACAACCCCAACATATGCCGCGAGATTTGACCCAATTTGCCACCGCCAGTCAAATGGGCATCAATGTAGGGCAACATCTGCAACACCGCGTCTTCGGGATGTGTCGTCTGACCGCGGCCATAAATCAACGGATCAGCCGCACACAATATCTGCGCAGGGTCATGATACGCCGTGCGCCCGATCATCACGCCGTCAAGGCCCGCATCCAAAAACGCCACGGCCTGATCCAGTGATGTGATGCCGCCATTGATCGTGATGTGCAGGTTGGGAAACAACCCCTTCATCTGCATGACCAAATCATAGTCTAGCGGTGGTATGTCGCGATTTTCCTTTGGGCTAAGACCCTTTAACCAAGCTTTGCGCGCATGAATACTGACCCGCTCGCCCCCTGCGCCCACAACCCGCGCCAGAAATTCGGGCAATACCTCGTGGGGGTCTTGATCGTCCACACCAATGCGACATTTCACTGTCACGGGGATCGTGACCGCGGCACGCATCGCAGCCACACATTCGGCCACAAGCGCCGGCTGTTCCATCAAAACCGCGCCAAAGCACCCCGATTGCACCCGGTCAGACGGGCACCCAACATTGAGGTTGATCTCGTCGTATCCTGCCTGCGCGCCCATCACAGCCGCTTGCGCCAATTCGCGCGGGTCCGAGCCGCCCAACTGCAACGCAACTGGATGCTCTGCGGCGGAGTGTTCCAGCAAATGCACCGCCTGCCCGCGCACCAACGCCGCAGATGTCACCATTTCGCTATACAAAAGCGCATGCGTGCTCAGCAGTCGGTGCAAGTAGCGACAATGGCGGTCCGTCCAGTCCATCATAGGCGCAATAGACAATTTAGCATGTTGATTTATTTGCATTTTTTGTGTATCTTCAAACTGTTGGCGGCGATTGCTGCTACGCTGCACTACGCCCCAATATTCCCGAATTTGCCCCTCTACGACGACTCATTGCACACGCAGCGCACACGAAAATGGCCTCCATCACAAAACTCCCCTCCGGTGCTTACCGGGTCCAGGTCAGACGAAAGGGCCGCTACGCGAGCGAGACATTTCTCCTGCGCGATGACGCCCATCACTGCGCCCGTCAGGCGGAGACCCGGGTGGATCAGGGATTGGCCCCGAACAAGTCATCCATGTCCCGCCTCGCAACTTTTGGCGATCTCATCGATCTTCACATAATCGATATGTGCGAGGTAGGCAAACCACCGCGCCGCAGCAAGGCGCGAGACCGGTCACGCTTGGCATCGACATTGGCGTCACCAAGATGATTCTCACCCAAACGGCCGAAGACGGCGGCGAACGGGTTATCGGAGGTTCTGATGTGTCGGGCGAAGATGATCCTGTCAGCGCGCACGCCCAGGGTGTTTATAGCTGCCCCGCTTGTTCCGCCCGAGCCCGGCGCCATAGCGCCGCTGCCGCCGTTACTGCTGCCTCCGATACGGCCATTTTGTCGACCCGAAGAGGCTCTCCGCCAGGGACAACCACCTCACCTTCTACAATCACCATGTCCACGTCGCGGCCTTGAGCTGTATGCACGAGAGTTCCCAGCACATTGATCAGCGCGCACAGACATGGACGCCGAAAGTCGAACAACACCAGATCTGCGCGTTTGCCAACGGCCAAAGAGCCAATCTCGGCCTCTAAACCCAACGCACGCTCGCCGCCTATCGTCTTAGCTTCAAATATTTTTTCGGGCTGCCAGGCATTGACGATCTTGCCCTCTTGCAGGCGCCCCGTGGTCAAAGCCCACCGCATCGACTCCACCATGTCGGCATGCATGTTGTCGGCGGGCAGTGTGAGTTTCATGCAAGCCCGGCACAGCGCGTCTGTCAGAGCCATGTGACCATGGGTCTGATTTCTCTTAGCGTTATACGCCAGATGGGCGCCTGCACGACCACGATGTCAGTATCTGAGACGTGAATGCAATGGGCCCCGATCAGGCTGTCAGCCGGCAGGCCGACCTCTTCCAGCAGTTCAGGCAGGCTCATCCTGTCCCTTACATGGATGAAATCCACCTCGACCCCGCCTTGCGAGACATGTGTGTTGATCCGTAAACCGGTGTCGTCGCGCACTTGGCGCAGCAGATCCGGCGAACAGATATCCGGTGCATGTGGAACAAGAACCACGCCGGAGCGCAGGCTGGTCGGGTCGCGGTAATCCGCGATCAAGTCAGCGGCGGCCTGCAGCGTTCCCTCGCCGATTTTAAGGTCATAGGTCCATTTCCCGAGGTGCACTAGGGTGAAATCAGCGCCGGGCGCTTATCGATATGGTCTTGCAGATGGACACTTAACAACTCTTCCTCTGCCAGCGCCCGTGCCTCGGCTCGTGACATCCCGCGGATCTTTTCCGGGCCAATGGCCACATTATCGCGGGGAAGCAGATGCGGGAACAAGTTGAACCTCTGAAACACAAAGCCGAACTGGCTTTTCTGGGCCGCAGACAAACGTTCGGATGAAGCCTCCCGCTTGACTTCCATCCAGACGTACGTGGCCACCTGTCGGCTCTTCAAGCCGGTTCAGGCAGCGCAAAATGTCGTCTTGCCAGACCCGGAGGCGCTGTGTTGAGCGCCTTTGATCGGGCGAAGCGGCTTTTTGCTGAGTTGGACATGATCAGTGCCGAGACCACCCATGCAGGCGGCGTCCCCCAGCAGAACCGTCGAGACGCGATTCTGGCCGGGGCAGAGCTTGTCGCAACCCTTGAAAGCTGGTGGCTTCAAACCGAAAACTCGGGCGGCGTTATGGTTTTGACCATGGGAGAGTTCTCAACTGACCCCACGCAACACGCGACTACCAAAGTCCCGCGGCATCTGGGTTTTACGATGGATATGCGCAGCCAGGACTCTGCTATTCTGAATCAGTTCGATCATCTCTTGAAGGCCATTGTGGCAAAGATCACCGCAGAGCGCGGCGTGTCAATCGATCTGGGACCTGCAACCCGCACGGCACCAGCCCCCATGGCACCGGCCTTTCAAACGGGTCTGATCCAGGCCGCGCGACACTGTGGTATCGATCAGACCTCGTTGCCTTCAGGTGGCGGTCATGATTGCGCGACTTTTGCCGGGATATCTGACAATCTGCGCGCCCCTTTCCCTTCGGCGTGCCTGTGGGCATGCTTTTTATCCTCAATCCGAACGGGAGCCATAACCCAGATGAGCACATGGAGCGTGAAGACTTTCGCTGTGCCGCAGAAGCCCTGACCCAAAGGGCGCGTACTTTGCTGGCAGAGTAAAAGGTCTCAACTCATCCACTTTTGTGTGGTGACTGGCGCGAAATTCACGAGGCCATCAATCAGGGCTTCAGGCGCTGATTGCACGACAATGGCCTTGTGATGCGAGGCAGGCAAAAACTGCTCGGCAATCATGTGATCTACCATGCCCATCAACGGCTGATAATAGCCCTGTGCATCATAGAGCCCAGCAGGCTTGGCAATCTCGCCCAGTTGGTTCAGCGTCCAGACCTCCATGAACTCCTCCAACGTGCCAATACCACCCGGCATCGCGATAAAGGCATCCGCAAGCTCGATCATCCGCTTTTTTCGGGCCTGCATGGTGGGCAAAGCTTCGATGGCGTTCAGTTGCTGATGGGTGTGGCCTTTGGCCTTGAGACGTTCGGTGATAACCCCGGTGACATAGCCGCCACCGGCCAAAGCCGCATCGGCCAAGGCCCCCATCAAACCCTTATGTGTGCCACCATAGACGATCTCTATGCCGCGCACGGCCAAAACGGTCCCAAGCTTTGATGCCGCGCGCAGATAGGCGTCGCCCTTCCCCGTATTGGACCCACAGTAAACCGCTACAGTTCTTATGGCTGACATGGGGTACGTCCTTGTTCTGAGAGGCAACGCGCCAGATATGGCAGGATATGCAGACGGACAACATCCGAACAGGGCACCGTTGGCGCTGCGGGGGATTGCCAGACCAGCTCGGCGATTTCGCTGCTGGCTTGCGGGATGCCGTCGACCGTGCCGTTATACAGCCGGACCTCGACCAGCACATCTATACGACCGGCGGCCTTGGCTTCAAAGATTGCCATGTGCGCCGCGCTGTCGGGGACCAGCGTTACCGCAAGCTCCTCTTGCACCTCGCGGATCAGCGCGTCGATATCGCTTTCGCCCGGTTCGATCTTGCCGCCGGGGATCTGGAAATGCGTGTCGCCCCTGCTGCGAGCCAAAAGCACCTGCCCGTCCCGCATCAGGCAAAGCCCGGCCTTGATGATCCGCTTCATAGCCACCCCCGTCAGGCCAACTCGAATGAGATGTCCTTCGCGCCTTCCCACAGCACCGCATTGCCCAGTGTTTTCAGTTTCTCCAGTCCCGAGGTCAGCGTAATAAAATGATTGCCCGCCAGCATCCCCATCTTGGAGGCAAAGCAGACGCCGCCATAGGCCAGAAGGATCTCTGTCTCACTGATGCCACCCGGATAGAGCAAGATTTGACCCGGACCCGCATGGCTGGTGTGGTTTTCGTACTCCACGCCAAAATCCTCATCGCCCAATGGGATCCAGACGCCCTCGCCTGACCAGCGTACATGCACGATCTGGCCCGTATAAGGCAGCAGCTTGCGGAACATCGCGCAGGTCTTTGGCGCGTCCTCCTCTTCAAGCCGCGCGCCGAAGGTGAAGTCGCCGGCCTTGATAATCAGCTCGTTCATATATTTGTTTCCTTTCGATAAATAATTGCCAAAGGGCCACCGCCGGGCGGCCCTTGATGTTCAGCGCCGCCAGAGACGAACAGATCGGTCATGCCCGTCAGCACCGCCAGCACTCCGCCGACAAAGCCTCTGGCGTGTCGGGTCGAAGAGATATCGCTGTCGTCAAGCATCGTATGACGCCGCCCGCGGATCACCCCATCGGGGCTGGCCTCAGCCTTGGCAAGCACGGCGACCAGTTGGTCTTGCGATGCTTGCAAGCCGGCATCGGGTGCGATCTGAGCCAGCAGGCTCTGGATAGAAACCGCGTCAATCGCATCGCGCATCACGCTATGGGTGATGCCAAGCGGCCCAGCCCAATCCCGAGACATCCCAAGCACCACAACTTCGCAGCTCATCAGCTCAATGCCGGCCGAAGCAGATGCCCGCGAGGACCATTGCCCCCCATCCGTGCCGATCATCGCATCGGTGACAGTCTGGACCTCGCCCAAGGCCAAGGCCACGCCCAGTGCGGACGCGCCCCGAGACAGGCCCATGGATTTCAGCGTGTCCTGCACTGCAACATCGCCGCTCACTGCCGCGATTCGCTCGCTGGTCAAAAGTGGACATTTGATCTGCACGTAGTGCACATCCTCTGGGGACGCGATGCCTGCCTGCGCCATGGCTCGATGCACCGCATCCCGCACATACCCGGCCTGCGCTTCGCGTCCGATCTCGGTCGGGCTGAGGCCTGGCGTCGCAACCGAGGCCACCGCCAGAGCAGGATCAGGCGTTGCGGGCGCGTCGGTCTCGCTGAACACAATCCAATGGGGCGACAGGCCGCCCTCAGTGCCGCCGGACATCACCATGGACACTCTGTCCAGTTGCGCGGCGTCTAGATACCCGGCCAACAGCGCACGCAGCGATTGCACCGCGTACCCCCGCGTGAAGTCATTGACACAGCCATTGCCCTCGGTCTTGCCAAGTATGGCAACCACGCTGTCCGCCGGAACGTCGCCCGAGCGTAGCAACGCCGCGATCGCCGACACATCCGCCGGGCCGCTCATCGGCAGGCGATCCACCCGCGCGGCCCGCATTAGCAGCAGCCCCGGTAATGCGGGCCAATGGCGCTTTCGATCTGGCCCCACACGGCGCGCAGTGGTTCTGTCGCAGGCAGGCCCGCGCGATAGTCCGCGCGCAGTGATGTCTCGGCGGCGTCAAGGTCGATGCCCAACACCTGGCCCTCGCGCACGATCTGCCGACCGGACGCCCAAACCTCGACCACATGGGCGGCGGTGGCGCGGGCGAACAGCAGGTCTTGGGCGGGCACTGGCATCAGGGCATCGCGGTCAAGACTGTCAAGATCAAGGATTAACAGGTCAGCGGGCATTCCGACCTCAAGCACCCCGCCATCTGGCAGGCCAAGGGCCGTTCGCCCCGTACGACACGCCGCCCGCAGGGCGGCTGCGTGCGTCACACCCCGATCCGACGGAAACCCGGGACGCCGCCCAAGCAGGTGAAACAGGCGCAGCTCTCGCAGCCCGTCATCGTCTTCATCTAGCGCACAGCCATCAAGTCCCATCGCCACTGCGACACCAGCGGCTTGCATATCGGCCAGCGGCGCACGACCGGAATAAAGGTGTAGGTTAGAAGAGTTGTTCACTGCGATCCGTGCGCCAGAGGCGGCGATCTGATCAAGCTCTTGCCCGCGGGCCCAAACGCAATGCGCCAATGTCAGCCGGGGTGAAAGAAAGCCGATGCCGTCCAGAAACGCGACACCTCCCTGCGGGTAGGTCTGGTCAAGCCACTGGCGCTGCGGTTGGGTCTCAAGCAAGTGCATATGAATGCGGCGTCCTGTTCGGGCCGACGCCTCGGCAATCGCGCGCAACATCTCATCACTGCACCATTGCACGCCGGTGGGGCCGTATTGCACATCAACATGCAGTTGGTCCGCCAAGGCAGAGGCGACCTGATCCACAAGCGCAAGTTGCTCGGCCACTGTCGGAAGCGGTTTCAACCATGTTTTTCTCGCCAGTTGCGCGACCTCGGGTGCCAGCCCGTTGAGCAACGCGTCATGGTCGCCGTAAATCAACGGATTACGGTCTCGCATTGAGATGGCAAACCCGATGGAGACGCCAACATCCGCCGCAGCGCGGGCAATCTCGCGCGCCTCCTCGGGCAAAGACTTTTGCCCCATCGCGCGGGTGAGATGGACCATGACGCTCGTTGCGCCACCCCGGACGGACCGCGCCAAGGACGCCGCCGCAGCGGTATATGGATCAACTGGTGGCATCACGGCCAGCTGCGGGAGCCATTGCTCAAGCGGCTTGCCGCCACAGCCAAAAGAGGTCGAGGACAAGGGCCGTGCGTGGTTATGGGCGTCAGCCAAAGCAGGTATCGCCAAACGGGCCGGCCCGTCCGGCTTTGCGGCGGGCGAAATCGCAGCGATCCGCCCATCCTCGATGGAAATCTTGACGGGGCCGGAGGTTTCATATTCCGACCCCAAAAGGGCGGCACTGACGTGAAGTTGGGTCATCGTTGTCCTTTCGCGCCACTGCGCAGCTTAGAATGACCGCATATCCATCGGCGGCAAGAAGGACGCGTCAAAGACGTCCTCAGCCGCAGGCGTTTCGGGCAGGTCATAGAGCTCTTTGATCGTGGTGATCGAGCGGGTCAAACGTTCGGCGTCAATCGCACCGATGCCGTTCGCCTTGCTCTCATCCGAGAAGATCAGATTATCAAGGGCAAATTGCAGCCGCTTCATCTCCAGGTCGCCATTCGACAGTGGTTCGGTTGCTGTGATGATGTCGATGCCTGCCTGTGGATCCGCGAGCACATCCGACATGGCCTTGGCAATGGCATTCACAAGCCCTTGCACCGCTTCGGGGTTCTCTTCCAACAGCTTGGGCGAGACCATCACCCCGTTCGAATAGATATCAAGCCCGGATGCCCCATAGGGATACCATGTGAAATCCTTGTCCGGGTCCATCCCGATCCCGAGGATGTTCAAATAGCTGGTTACATTAAATACCAGGCTGGCAGAGACCTGATCCTGAACCAGCATCTGCTCTTGCAGGTTTGATTTCACAGAGATCAGTTCGACTTTCTCCGCGTCAAACCCTGCCGCCGAGGCCAGCGCCGGGAACAGTTTTGTCGATGCAGACCCCGGAGGTGCGCCGACCTTGAGGCCTTCGAGATTGGGGAGGCTTTCAACGGGGCCGCCCGTCTTGGTCAGCACCGCAAAGGGCGGTTGATTGTAGATCTGATAGACCATCACCGGCGCTTCATCCGGGTTGATCGCGGCGTTCTGAATGATGGCGTTCATATCGCCAAAGCCCGCGTCATAAGCCCCGGACATGATCCGGCTGACTGTCGCGGCAGAGCCTTCGCCCTGATCAATGGTCACGTCCAGACCCTCGTCGTCGAAATACCCTTTTTCTTCCGCCAAATAGAACCAGCCGTGAACCCCTTGAATCTTCCAGTCGAGGGTGAACTTGATCGGAATGCCTTCGGCCAGGGCCGGGCTTGCAAGGCTCAGCGCGAAAGCGGTGAGTGACAGTAGGTTACGCATTGCTTTTCTCCTTGTTAATATGCGTTTTCAGGCGATGTTCTTTCGGGTCGCCCAGCCCGTCATGCGCCGTTCAAGAAAGGCGAAAATTGCATAAAGCGAGATCCCCATCACCGCGAGCACCATCAGCCCCGAGAAGACAAGCGGCACGTTGAACTGCGAGGAAGCGATCAGCATCATGTTCCCTACCCCTTTGTTCGAGGCGACGGTTTCAGCGATGACAGAGCCCACAAAGCTGAGCGTGATGGCCACCTTCAGCGCGGCAAAAAAGTACGGTAGCGACCGGGGCAGACCGACATTCCACAGGATCTCCCACTTGCTGGCCTTGAGGGATCGCATGACATCTTCCAACTCGGGCTCGACCGTTGCGATGCCGGTCGAGACGTTCACCACAATCGGGAAGATACAGATGATCATGGCGGTCAGGATCGCGGGAACGGTGCCGGCCCCGAACCACAGCACAAAGATCGGAACCACGGCCACCTTCGGGATCGACGAGATGCCCACGAGCAGCGGATAGGCCGTATCATAGGCCAGTTTCGACGAGCCTATCAAAACGCCCAGCGACAGCCCGATGAGCACCCCAAAGAAGAAGCCCACCAACGTGGTATAAAGCGTCTGCCACGCATGCGGCGCAATGGCGGGGGCATATTGCAGGAACGCCTCGATGATACGGCTCGGCCGGGGAAGGATCAGTTCTGAAATGCCTGCCACAAGGCAGAACAGTTCCCAGAACACAAAGACCCCGACGATCAGGGCCGACGAGGCCATTTTTTGCGCGCGTGGGGTCATGCGGCATCCGCCTTTGGTCCTGCCGGCGCGTGCACGATCAACTGCCGCAGATCTTGTACCATTTGGGTGAAAGGAGGTTCAAAGGTCACGTCAATCGCTCGCGGGCGTGCAAACGTGACTTGCCTGTCGTCAATGATGCGGCCCGGACGCGCGCTCATCACACAGATGCGGTTCGCCAGATAGGCGGCCTCACGCAGGTCATGGGTGACAAGCAGGACCGTTGATTTCCGGTTCATCCAGAGGTCTTGCATGGTCTGCCAAAGTTCCTCGCGGGTGAATTGGTCAAGCGCGCCGAAAGGTTCGTCGAGAAGCAAAAGATCAGGATCATGGACCAGTGCGCGGCACAGATTGGCCCGCTGCATCATGCCCCCCGAAAGCTGCCATGGGCTCTTGTCGGCAAAGTCGATCAGCCCCACTTGTTCCAACAGAGCATCGACGCGGTCTTTGAATTCGCCGTCTCGTTTGGCGCGGAATTCGGCCTTGAACGGTGGAACGATTTTCAGCGGCAGCATGACATTATCGCGCACGGTCATCCAATGCAGCAAAGACGCGCTTTGAAAGGCCATACCGACCCGCACAGGCTTGGCTCCAAGTTCTCTGCCGCTGAAGAAAATGTTGCCCTCACTGGGTTTGAGAAGTTCGCTAACCAGCTTCAGGATGGTGGACTTGCCGCAGCCTGACGGGCCGACCAAGGCCACAAAATCCCCTTGGGCAATCGACAGGTCCGTGGGGCAAAGCGCCTGCGTTTTGCTGGCCCCTTCCCCGTAGGTGACCCCGACGCCTTCAAGCTTCACGAATTCAGTGCCGCTCATGTCGCAGCCCCCGTTCCAAGCAGATGGGCAAGGCTTTGATCCATGTTCCGCGGGTTCGGCGCAGGCATGGCCTGAATGTCAGTGACCTGGGTGCCATGCCCGGCCATGCCCTCGACCATCTGGCGATCGCGCTGCACAAACGCGCCCCGCACCAGCGTGTGCACCGGAGCGCCCACGGTCTTACGCCCCTCGAACGGCGTGATCTTGCCACGGCTGTGCAGGCGCTCAGCAGCGATCACTTCTTCGCGCGCCATGTCCACAGCGGCGATATCAGCCAAAGCGCCCACGGCAATGCGCCCCTTATGCGGCCACATCCCGAAGGATCGCGCCGGATTGGCCGATGAGATCCGCACGTAATGTTCCAGCGTCATCCGCCCCGCCGCCACTTCGGTCAGCATCAGGGGCATTTGCGTTTCAACACCCGGAAAACCGCAGTCGGCGTTCCAAATAATGTCGTTGGTTTTTTCCTCGGGCGTATGCGGTGCGTGATCGGTGGCGATCATATCCACCACGCCGCTTTGCAGGGCGTCCCAGATGGCAGCGCTGTCGCGGGCCTCGCGCACCGGCGGATTGACCCGGATCACACTGCCCAGCCGGTCGTAGTCGCCAGAGTTCAGGAACAAATAGCAAGGGCAAGTCTCGCCCGTGATCTCGACACCGCGCGCCTTGGCTTCTGCCAGCGGGCGCAACTCTCCCGCCGATGAGATATGCAGCACATGCACACGTGCGCCCGTCCATTCGGCGAGGATCGCTGCGCGCGCAACGGCCTCGATCGCGACAACCTCGGGCCGCGCGGTAATGTGGTAGAGCGGCGCGTTCAGCCCGGCAGCCTCCAGCTTGGCCTGCCGCCACGCCATGATCGAGGCCGTCTCTGCGTGCAGCGAAATCCGCAGCCCGGACCCTGCAATGATCTCGAACCCTTCCAGCATTGCGCCCGTCGACGGCGAAGGCAGATTACCGAAGGTGTTGCCCATAAAGCACTTGAAGGCATTGACCCCGGCCTCAATCAGCTCCGGAAGTTCGTCGATGTTATCCTCGGCCAACAGGCCATAGATCCCGAAATCGACGCAGGCTTTCTTGGCGCAATCCTGCTTTTGCCGGAACTCGGAGACAGAACGCGTCGGCGGATGGGTGTTCGGCATCTCGAACACCGTGGTAACACCGCCCATCGCGGCGGCACGGGTGCCGGTCTCCCAATCTTCTTTATGAGTGTAGCCCGGTTCACGAAAGTGGACATGCATGTCGATGGCGCCGGGGATCAGGTGCAGCCCGCTGACATCGATGACGTCTGCGGCATCGCCTAGCGTGCCTGGCGCACCGATGGCGCTGATCCGCCCACCGGTGATGGCGACATCTGCTATGTCGCGGGCCGTTTCATTGACGACAGTGCCGCCTGTTAAAATCATATCGGTCATAACGCGGCCCATCCTCCATCCACCGGCAGATCGACCCCGGTGATTTGTCTTGCCTGCTCTGAAGCCAAGAACAGGGTCGCGGCGGCCACGTCCTCGTCGGTGCTGACCCGCCCCAGCGCGTAATCAGAGGCGTGTTTGGCGGCCGCTTCATCATACGAAATTCCATGTTGGTCAGCGACTTGCGGCACGACCTTCTCGCGGAAGCGAGGGCCATCGACCATGCCCGGTGCCACGAGATTCACGTTGATGTTGTCCGCGCCCAATTCCAGCGCGAAGCTTTTGGTCATGCCCCGCAGCCCCCATTTAGAACTGGAGTAAGACAAGCGCATCGCACGCCCGCGCATCCCAAACGTGCCGCCCACATTGACGATCTTACCGCCGCCGCTGGCCTTCATGACCGGGGCGGCAGCATGGATTAGATTAAAGGGACCCAGAACATTCAGACGCAGGATATCGTCGAACTCCTCTTGCGTGGTCTCCAACCCGGTCTTGCCAATTGGGCCGGTGCCGCCCGCCACATTGACGAGGATGTCGATCCGACCTCCGAACGCCGCCAACACGCCCGCGATCGCCGCATCTACAGACTTTCTAGAGGTGACATCACATGTGAAAACCTCTGCCTGAACGCCCAACTCTTGCGCCTGTGCGCGGACCGGAGCGATAGCCGCCGTATCGCGGCCAAGCAATGCGAGATGAGCGCCCTCTCGGGCAAAACCCATGGAAATGGCTGCACCCATCCCTTTGGCTGGGCCTGTGATCACGACGACCTTATCTTTCAGTTCCAAGTCCATTTTGATCAGAGCAGCTTGTAGATGCGGTCATCTTCCGCGGGCAGGAAGGCATCCGAGAAAATTTCGGATGGCTCTGGTGTGCGCGGCAGCGCATTCGCTTTCACCACGAGGTCAATGGCCTGTTTGAAACGGTCCGCGTTGACATTTCCCAGCCCGGTTGTCGCCAGTTCCGGATGGTTCATTTCATCCTGCAACGTGGCGATCAGACGCTCTTTCTCGATCTCCTTGTTGATCAACGGCTCGCGCGCCGCGACCGCATCGACCGCCGCATCCAGATCTGTCAGCGTGTCTTTTACGCCCTGATTGATGGCCCAGACCATACCCTTGACCATCTCTGGGCTTTCCTCGGCCATCGCCTTTGGAATGATCAAACCGTTGGAATAGAGATCCATCCCATAATCGCCGTAAGAAATAAACCGGATGTCTTCGTCCGGGTTCATGCCCGACAGCTTGGCCGAAAAACGGATGGTGTTCACATAGCCAAAGACCCCTTCGACTTCTTTATTCTTCAACATCTGCTCACGAAGGTTCGATTTGAAGTTCAGGATTTCAATGTCGCTGGTGTCGAGCCCCGCCACATTCGCAAAGGCCGGGAACAACTTGAGCGCGCCGTCATTTGCGGACCCGCCGAGTAGACGTCCCTGTAGGTCTTCGGCTGTTTGAATGTCTGATTCTGCCAAGACTGCGACGGTGAACGGCGGCTTGTTGTACATCTGATAGACGCAGATCGGCGCTTCGTCCGGCGAGGTTCCGGCCAGCCGGATCAGGGCATTGACATCGCCGAAGCCCACATCGTACGCCCCGCCGGCCACATGGCCGACCGCCGCGCCAGAGCCATTGCCCTGATCCATGGTCAGGTCGATCCCAGCCTCGTCGAAATAGCCTTTGTCCTTGGCCAGGAAAAACCAGGATTGTGGCCCCTGATAGCGCCAGTTCAGGATCATCTTGATCTTGGTTTTGTCCTGAGCAAGAGCTGGCGCTGCCAACAGCGTGGCCGTCGCGGCCCCGGCCAATTTTGTGAAATTCCGTCGTGTAATCGTCATGAATTAGCTCCGATCTGTGGGTGTGTAGAAAGGGCTGCCAAGATGTCTTTGGATTTGGCTGTGAAACCATAAAGCAGCCGGATGAGGTAAAGAATTGCGTCCGTCACATGGGGCGGAGAAACGGTCGTGGTGGCGTCTTCGACAAGCACCGCGTCGAAGCCATTGAAACACCCGTCTGCCAAGGTCGCAAAGACGCAGCGGTCAAGGTTCACGCCTGTGAAAAACAAAGTGGTGACGCCCAAGCGGCGCAGGATGCTGTCCAACTCGTTGTCGCGAAACCCGGTCAGCCTTGTTTTGCCCAGACTGATATCGTTGGGCGCGGTGTCGATGGCCGGCACCGATTGCGCGCCCCAATCACCGTCGACCAGGACCCGCCCCGAGCCGATCTGGTCGCCATAGCTGGCGCGTGCGCCGCAGTCCGACCCTTTGTCGAGCACATTGGCGGGCAAGTTGGCCGCGTCGGGCCGCACCGCCCAGTTGATGTGGATGACGGGTGATCCGATTTGGCGAAAGGCACCGCTGAGGGCGTTGATTTGCCCGACCACGTCAGACAGACAAGAGACATCCGCGTTGCGAGAGGTGGCGAACCAGCCCCTGTCATTGAGAAAATCGTTCTGCATGTCGATGATCATCAAAGCACAACGCGCCATGTCCGCCTCGACCAGCTTCGGCTCGGCGGCAAAACGCACAGGCTGTGGCATGGGCGCAGGCCGCAGCAGCGACACAGCCGCCCCTTCGTCCAGCGGCGTCCAGCGATCCGAATGTGAATGACGTTGTAGCTTTTGCATGCGTACCCCCAGTACGAGATCGAGCCTGCGTCGAAACTGCGTTGCTGTCGTCTGCTATTTTTCCAACATGGTGTTGCCGAAATTCGTACACCCACCTAAGGTGTTGATATGAAACACCTCACCACCTTCCGAGTCATCGATGCCATCGCCAGAACCGGTTCTATTCGAGGGGCCGCAGATCGCTTGGCGCTGACACCTTCGGCGGTTCAGCGGCGGTTGCAATCTTATGAGGAAGAGATCGGCTATGAGATCTTCGACCGGGGACCGCAGGGGGTCGAGCTGAACTCTGCCGGGGAACTGGTGATCATGCACATCCGCGAGACCTTTTCCGAAACCGGAAAGCTGACCTCGCGCCTTGCGGACCTGGCCGGAATGCGCCGGGGCGAGGTGCGGATTGGCTGCTCGCAGGCCCTGGTGCCCTACTTTCTGCCGCGCCACATCAGCAGCTACCAGGCGGCCTATCCCAATGTGACCTTCGAGGTCGTGGTGATGGAGCACCGCGCAGCACAAAGCGCCTTGGCCAGCCATGTCATTGATCTGGCGCTTGTGTTTGGCGCCGAAGAGGTGCCCGAGTTCAAGACGCTACTCGGCGTCCGCCAGCGATTGGCGGCAGTGATGGCTCCGAACCACCCGCTTGCCCATTTTGAACAGCTGCGTTTGCGCCAGTGCTATGAGCATCCTGTGGCAATGCTAGGTGTTGGCTTTGGCAGTCGGGCTATGGTGGATACGGCGCTTCAGGAAAAGTCCTACGCCCGCTCGCCAGAGCTGGAAAGTAACTCGTTTGAGTACCTCAAGGCCCATGTGGCCAAGACCATGGCGGTGACGTTTCAAATTGAAAGTGGCGCCCCGCTTGCCCCGGTCCAAGACACGTATCTCACCGCTCGGCTGATAGATGTACGAGATGTCGCCCCCGGGACGCTCTGGATGGGACAATTGGCCGGGCGCAGCCCGTCGGTCGCCGCGTCCCGATTTTCAGAACAGATCGGACGCGATTTGTCAGAGCGGTACCCGCATATCTAGCTGGATGGCGGGCCGAGACCCTATCCAAAAATCACGGTCGAGGTCTATTCGGAGAGCAAGCCATCCGCGATGTCGTCCGCGACGGCCTTTGCCGGGCGCTGCCACGGGTCGCTGTATCCACCGCCGCTTGAGCCAACCGACACCCGCTTCTCCCCAGCTTTGGCGTTAAAATATATCACCTTGGATGGCAGGCTGGTAGTCGTGCCATCGGAATAGACCAAGGTCAGCTCGGCCTCATACCCGTCAGCGCCGCCATCGCCCCCAAAGGCATGAAGGCATCGCCTTGCCTTGGAGGGAAAACCTCGCCTCATCGAGAAAGGTGAACTCGCAGATAGCACCGATGCCGCCCCGTCATTGCCCCGCAGGCATCGTGTTTTCGCGAAATTCATAGCGATCCACCTGGATCGGGATATAGGACTCGATATCTTCAATCGGGTTGTTGCGGGTGTTGGCATAAAGCGTATCCGCCGATATCAAAGGTGATCGCTTTGTCCCGGCCACAGCGCGGGCCCACCTAAACGCCGCCCAGAACGCTGGGCCAGGCCCGACATCGTCGTCAGTGGCTGGTTCTGGTGACCATCCGGTGCGTCACAACGCCGCCGTAAGAGGCCATGATCCGCAAGTCGCCACTGATCTTTTGATCCTTAAAGGCGGCATCGAGGCTCTTGACGTAGGAACCGACCTTGGGGCCGACAAAGGTGGCAAGGGCGGCTGTCGTGAACCGTTCAAATTCCCGGAACTGGGGCGAGGTATCCGAGGACGTAGTGACAAAAGCATCCGGTATTTCTTTGGCCACGATGGCCCTGGTCCGGTTTTCATGGACCAGGTTGGGGTGGGAAAAAAGAAAGTAAATCGCCACCGCCTCGACCCCATCCGCCTTCAATTCGCACGCCGCCTGTCGAATGGCGGCCTCGTCCAGTGGCTCCAGCTCTTCGTCCGTGGGCGGAAGCAGTCGCCCCAGCACGCTCTTGCGGTACCGACGTTTAATCAGGGGGCGGTTTTGCCATGGAATCTCTTGCATGATGGAATAGTGATCGGGCCGCTGAGGGCGTCCGATATGCAGCACGTCGCAAAACCCCTCATTGGTAATCATCCCGGCCCGGGCGCCCCGCGCCTCGAGAACCGCATTAGTGGCGGTCGTCGTGCCTTGAAAGACTTGGGCAATATCGGTCGGGGCAATCGCGCCTTGTACCATGAGTTCGGTCAGTCCCATGATCGCGCCCTGTGACGGATCGTCTGACATGGTCGACACTTTGTGACCCCCTTACGCCCCGGTCTGACGATCCACATAGTTCAAATCTGTGAACGTCCTGCCCACGTCCCTGCATACCACCCGGACTACGTCTGTATATTGGTCGAGGCTGACAGATTTCTGAACCGCCGCTATTTCCTTGGCGTAGCTGCCGTAAGCGCGGCTGCTGCCTCCCGTCCCTTGCGTGCTAACGCAGCCACACCATTCACCACTCAGGCGGCATGGATCAATGACGCCGAATTCGCCAGCTAGTTCATTGGGATCGACGAAGTTTACCACGCCGAAGAAGGGCTCGACCTAACCTATCTTTCAGGTGGCCCCGGCGTGATCCCGGAAAGTACGATCATCGCAGACCGCGCCGATCTGGCTCTGACCACGCCCGACACCACGAGCACGGCGATTGAAGAACAGGGTGCAGCGTTCACGATCACCGGCGCGTCGTATCAGGCGAACCAGATCCTCGAGCCCAAGGATCTGATCGGCAAGACACTGGCCGTGCCGCCGGTCGACGTAATCACGGTCAACGGAATCGACCTGTCACGGGTCAATATCGTACCTTACCCTCGGCCGATCTTAGGGCATTATAAAATGACGAAAATGGGGATGGCGCCACCAGTCTATCATTAGCGCATCAAAACCCGGTCGGTGTGTTCGTCTCAAACGCGCATAGGCCGCGGTGTATGTGATCGGTCCAAACTGCATGACGCCGGGCCACGGTCCCGCACCATCGGTCGAACACGGCGGATCACTCAAGAATTTCGACGGGTCGTTCCCATTGGATCAAAACCACACAGCCCGTCTGGGACCACACGGAATGCGCGGTTCCTTCAGGGTTCAGAACAAACGCCCCTTGGGGGTATGTGCCCCGCTCGTCTGACTGCTCTCCGCTGAGCACAAGAATGGTTTCTAACCCAGTATGCCGGTGCAACGGGACCCGCGCGCCGGGCGCATAGCGCAACACCGCAACAGCAGGCGCGCCACGTTTTAAATAGTGAATGTCGACGCCCTCTCTGAACCGCTCAAACGGTAAATCCGCAAAACGACCTAACAGGCCAGGGATATGGTGGGGGTCAATCATGCCAAGCCTCCTTCAACTGTGCAAAATCCGCCGTCCAACCGACAATGGCACCTTGCGCGCGGATCATCGCCAAAGTTGCGGCTTTGAACTCGGGGAAATAGCTCTCGGTTGCATCTTCGATCAGCAGGCTGTCATAACCACGGTCATTGGCCTCACGCATGGTGGTTTGTACGCAAACCTCGGTGGTCACGCCCGCAAAGATCAGGTGTGTGACCCCCTTGCGCGCAAGATGATCAGACAGCGCTGTGGCGTAAAATGCACCTTTGCCGGGCTTGTCGATCACTAGCTCGCCCGCGATTGGGGCAAGGTCTGGGATGATATCGGCACCATCCTCGCCCGCCACCAAAATGCGCCCCATCGGGCCGTGATCGCCGATACGCAAACTGGGCGCACCCCGGTCGCGTTTGGCGCGCGGCAAATCGGACAGGTCGGGCCGGTGACATTCGCGGGTATGGATGACCTCAACCCCCTTGGCGCGGCACAACCCAAGCAAAGCGGCCGTCGTCGGCACGATGGCCTGCAACAATGAGACATCATTGCCCAAGGTTTCGCCAAACCCGCCCGGTTCGATGAAATCGCGCTGCATATCAATGACAATCAGCGCCGTCGTCTGCGGATCAAAATCAAACGCAAAAGGCCGCGCCGCGCCGATGTGAACGGTCATGCGTGCCCTCCCATATGGCGCCCGATGGCCGCGATATCAGCTTGCGCGGTAACTGCGTCATAGGTGATGGCACCGCCCGACATCACCACCACGCGGTCGGTCAATTCCATGATTTCATCAAGGTCCTCGGACAGGATCAAAACGGCAGCGCCCGCATTGCGCGCGTCCATAATACGTGTGCGAATTTCAGAAACGGCCGAAAAATCGAGCCCAAAGCACGGATTCGAGATCACCAATAGGTCCACCTGCCCCGACAATTCGCGCGCCAAAACCGCGCGTTGCACGTTGCCACCCGACAGCGCGTTGATCGGGGCGTCTATAGAGGTGGTTTTCACCTTGAACTGGCGCACAAGATCTGCAGCGCGGGCGCGCATTCGCCGCCCCGAAAGCCAGATATCACCATGCGTGTCAAAGCTGCGAAAGGCGATATTCTCACTGACCGACATGCGCGGGGCGCAGGCGTTCTGCAATGGTTCTTCGGGCAGAAACCGGATGTTGTGACGTTGCATCTCGGTGCGGTGCGCGGTGTAAGGCACGCCCTTGACGCGGATCTCACCGCTTTGACAGGGGCGTTGACCGGTCAGGATTTCCATCAGTTCCATCTGGCCGTTGCCCGAGATGCCCGCGACACCGACGATCTCGCCGGCATGGACAGTCAGGGCGTCGACGGTGATGTCTTTTAGCCCGGTCCGGTCGCGTGCGGTGATGCTGTCGAGTTCCAAAACAGGCGCACCGCGCGTGCCCGAACGAGGTGCCGGTTGCGCAAGCTGCGCGTCGCCCATCATAAGCGCGGCCATGTTTTCGTGGCTAAGGTCCGCGACTTTTCCGCCCCCCACCAGTTTGCCGCGCCGCAGGACAGACACCGTATCGGCATAGGCGGTCACCTCGCGAAACTTATGGGTGATCATCAGCACCGAAATCACCCCATCGCGGCACAACGCGCGCACATGGCTCAGCACCTCATCTGCTTCATCTGGCGTTAACACCGACGTTGGTTCATCCAAGATCAAAAATCGTCGTCCCAGATAGAGCTGTTTGAGGATTTCGAGCTTTTGTTTCTCGCCCGCGGCCAATGCGTGCACAGGTTGGTCAAGCGGCACCTGAAACGGCATTTGGTCCATGAAGGCCTGCAATTCGGCGCGTTCTGCCCGCCAGTCGATCACCTGCGGTGCGTCTTCGCGGCTGATGACGAGGTTCTCGGCCACGCTCAATGACGGCACCAAGGTGAAATGTTGATACACCATCCCCAGCCCCAGCGCATGCGCCGCTTTGGGGTCAGTGATGCGCGCCTCGCGCCTGTCCACCAACATCTCGCCAGAGGTCGCGCGGTAAAACCCCATCATGCATTTCACCAACGTCGATTTGCCCGCGCCATTCTCGCCCAAAAGCGCATGGAAACTGCCCGGCGCGATCTTGATCGAACAGTCGTCCAGCGCGGTAAACCCGCCAAACTGCATCGTCATGTGCAAGGTCTCGACGCCGATGGCTTTCATGGCAACTGATCCAACACCGTCGCGCTGTCACTGACCGCACCAAAGACACCGCCCTGCATGGTCACCATTTTCAGCGCCGCGTCATGGTTGCCCTTGTCCGTCGCCCCGCAACAATCAGACAGCACCAGACATTCAAAGCCCCGGTCGTTGCCTTCGCGCATGGTGGTCGACACGCAAACATCGGTGGTGATGCCCGTCAGGATGATGTTTTCAATGCCGCGCGTCCGCAGGATCATCTCCAGATCGGTGGCGTAAAAGCTGCCCTTGCCCGGTTTGTCGATGATCGGCTCACCTGCGATGGGGGAAAGGTCTGGGATGATGTCCCACCCCGGCTCGCCGCGCACCAAAATCTTGCCGCACGGGCCCGCATCACCAATGCCCGCCCCGATTTGTTGGCTACGCCAGCGTTTGTTGGCAGGCAAATCTGCCAGATCAGCGCGGTGCCCTTCGCGGGTGTGGATGATGTGGTAACCCTTGGCGCGCATCACCGCCAGCACCGATTTGATCGGTTCAATCGGGGCCTGCGTCATCGACAGATCATACCCCATTTTGTCGACATACCCGCCGACACCGCAGAAATCTGTCTGCATGTCGATGATCATCAACGCGGTGTTTTCAGGGCGCAAATCACCGTTATAGGGCCACGCGTAGGGGTCGGCTTGCAGGGTCATTCGGCGGCGTCCTTTTGCGGGGAGAACAGACGTGTGGGTTCGGGAAACCCGAAATCGGTGCCGTCGGTTGTCTTGACGTCGTCCTCCCACGGCAGGCGGTATTGCCCCGCCGCCAAATCGGTCATGTAGGTATAGGGGCAATCCTGCGCGCCGCCCTTGACGGCCACATACCCGCGGTGCCCGAACTGATAGATATTGTTTTCCACCCCCCAATGCGCACGCGCCTCGCGCACCAGATCAGGGCGCACCTCGGCGGTGATGATCTCATCGACACGGCCCGACGTACCATGGGCGATGATCGAGCCATCAAAGTTGCACACCATGCCTTCGCCCATGCTGTCGAACGTGCCGTCACTGCCACACATGCACACATTGGCGGTGACCATCAGATTACAGAACGCGTTGGATTGGTTGGTAAATTTCCAACTGTCGCGGATGGGCGCGGTGTAGCCTGCCGTGCGCAGCATGATCTCTGCACCCTTATAGGCGGCCTCGCGTGACATTTCAGGGAACATGCCGTCATGGCAGATGATCAACGACAGTTTGCAGCCCTTCGGCCCATCGATCACAGGGATACCCCCGTCGCCCGGCTCCCAGGGTTCGACCGGGACCCACGGGTGCATTTTGCGGTAGTACAATTGTACCTCGCCCAGGTTGTCGATGATCAGACCAACGTTATAAGGCATGCCACCGGGGTTGGCCTCCATGATGGAAAAACAGCCCCAGATGTCATTGTCGATACAGGCCTGCTTAAAGGCGGCAACCTCGGGGCCATCCATCGTGCACATGATGTCAGGGTTGATATCCATCGACAGCCCATGCAGCGCGTATTCGGGAAACACGACCAGATCCATCGTGCCCATATTGCGCCGCGCCTTTGCGGTCATATCCACAATACGTGCGGTTTGGGCGGCCAGATCGGTGGGCGTTACGACCACCGGCAATTTCAGTTGCACCAACCCAATCACCACGCCGTTTGGCGATTTGTTCAGACCTCCAAGTCCGTTCATAGCTGCGTCTCCTTATTTGGTTATGCTCAACTCGCCCGGCGCGCCGGTCATGGCGCGGTTGGGCGAGGAGGTTGCGATCAAAACACCCAGCGTCAGCATGTAGGGTGCCGCGAAAAACAAGTAGTAGCCCTCGGATATCCCGACCGACTGCAACACCGGACCAAGCGCCCCCGCCCCCCCAAAAAGCAACGCCGCGCCAAAACACGCCAGCGGGTTCCACCGGGCAAAAATGACCAAAGCGACAGCCATCAAGCCCTGGCCCGATGAGATGCCTTCGTTCCAGCTGCCGGGATAATAAAGCGACAGATAGGCGCCGCCCACGCCAGCAAAGGCGCCACCCACCGCCGTGGCACAGGTGCGAATGACCGCCGGATGCAGCCCCATCGCGCGGGCCGCATCGGTGCTGTCGCCGACAACACGCAGGGTCAGGCCGATCTTGGTTGCGCGCAACATCCACCATAACACCACCGCCAAGGCCGCGCCGATCAGAAACAGCACGTTCACCTCTAGCGCGGCGCGGATTTGCGGCACGTCAGACCACCAGCCAAAGGGGATCGCGGGCAAATCGGGGGCAACGGGTTGTACGTAAGGTTTGCCGAAGTAGAACGCCAACCCCATGCCAAGGATCATCATCGCGATGCCCACCGCGATGTCATTCACTTTTGGCAAAGAACAAATCAGCCCGTGCACGCATCCAAACACAGCGCCGCATATGGCCGCCGCCAACACCCCAAGCCAGGGCGAACCGGTCAGATATGCCAGCGCGTACCCCGACATCGCCCCAAAGACGAGCGTCCCTTCCAACCCCAGATTGATCCGGCCGGAGCGTTCTGTCAGCGCCTCGCCGAGGCTGACAAACAAAAACGGGGTCGATACCCGGATCGCACCGCCAAGGATGGCCAGCGGGATGATCCAATAGCCCAGATCAGTGTCCATCAGGCGGATCTCCAGCGTTCAGGGGTGAATATTTTGAACCGCCCATACAGGGTTTCTGACATCAAGATCGCCATGAAAACAAAACCCTGCAAGACCAATACCGTTGCATCCGGCAAATCCATACGGCGTTGCACCAGCCCCGACGAGGCCTCAAACCCCGCCAGTAAGATCGCCACGGGGATGATCGCCAGGGGATTATGCCGGGCAAGAAATGCGATCAGGATGCCGGTGTAACCATACCCCGTCGCGAGGCTGGCATTGGCAGATCCATGCACCGCGGCGACCTCAAAGAACCCCGCCAGCCCGGCAAACGCGCCCCCCAGCGCGGTGAACCCCAAGATCAGTTTGCCCACAGGCAAACCCTGCACTTGCGCCGCGCGCAGATTGCCGCCTGCAATGCGCGCGGCAAACCCCCATGTGGTTTTGTCAATCAACACCCACGCCAAGACACATGCGACGACGCCAAACACCAGCCCCCAATGCACGTCCCAGCCGGGGATAGTGCCGACCTTGAACGCGTCTATCAAAGGCGCGGTTGAGGGTTTGTTCAGGCTGGCCGGGTCGCGCAGCGGCCCTTCGACGAGGTGGTTCATCACTGCAATCGCGATATACGCCATGAGCAGGCTCGCGATGGTCTCGTTGACACCGCGGTAGTACCGCAGCGCCCCGACCATCCCGATCCAAAGCGCGCCAATCGCCATCGCAACACCCAGCATGACAGGCAGTGCGATCAACGCAGGCGCGCCGCCAAGCACCGCGCCGGTAAACCCCGCGCCGACGCCGCCCAACACAATCGCGCCTTCGCCCCCGATCACCACCAGACCCAACCTTGCGGGCAAAGCCACGCACAGGGCCGCCAGCAACAAGGGTGCTGCGCGCGACAGAGTGTTTTCCCATGAAAACACGGTGCCGAACCCCGCCCGGTAAACCAGCGCATAGAAATCCGACGGGGATTTGCCCTGCACGAGCAAAAACAGGCTGAACACCGCAAACCCCGCCAGCAACGCGCCGACAGGCAGCACGATCATCTCGGCTCGGCGCGCCACCCCCGCCGGGCCAAACGGCAACCCGGCGTAAGTGGGAGTTTCAGAGGGTGAAGACACCGACATCAAACGACGATCAAGAGGTCGATCCAATCACGCCTTCGACCAGATAGTCCATGCTTTCCAAGGCGATATCGTCTTCGGCAAAGCCCTCGCCAGCGGCGGCAATAACCTTGCCGGTGTTGTCCTTCAACGGGCCCTTGATGGCGGCAAACCCGCCTGCCATGATCTCGGCCTTTGTGGCCTCGAACTGGGCGCGGGCGGCGTCTGACACGGCCGTCCCAAGTGGTGACATCTTGATGAACCCATCCGCCAAACCACCACGCACAAAGTTATCGATTGTGCCGCCGTCCAGCACGGTTTGCACCATGCCTGTGTAAACGCCCGCCCAGTTCCATTCGGCACCGGTCAGGTATTTTTCGGGGGCCAGTGGCGACTGGTTGGCATGGTAGCCACACACAAAACAGTCGCGCCCGGCGGCTGTTTCCATCACCACCTTGGGCCCATCCACGTGGCAGGTGATCACATCGCACCCGGCATCAGCCAGCGCGTTGGTGGCTTCGGCCTCTTTGACCGCAAGCGACCATTCGCCGGTGAAGATAACCTGACAGGTGATTTCAGGGTCGACCTGACGCGCACCCAGCAAGAACGAGTTGATATTGAGCAATACCTGCGGGATCGGCTTGGCCGCGACGAACCCGATTTTCTTGGTTTTGGTCGCGTGGCCTGCGGTGATGCCGTTCAGGTACTGGCCCATGCCGATGTAGCCAAAGTAAGATCCAACATTGGTGGGCATCCCAGCCGTCCAAAGCCCCGCTGCGTGTTGGAACCGGACATCGGGGTGTTTCGGTGCGACCTCAAGCACATGCGGGTCGAAATACCCAAAAGACGTGGGGAACAGCAGCTTGGCTTCGTCGAAGTTGATCATCGATTCCATCGACTTTTGCACGTCGATTGTTTCGGCAACATTCTCTTCTTCGACAACAACAACGCCCTCCATCGCTTTCACCGCGGCGGCACCTTCTGCATGAGCCTGATTATAGCCAAAATCATCCTTTGGTCCGACATAGATGAACCCAACCGTCAAAGGGCCACCCGTGCTTGCATAGCCAAACTGCGGCAAGGTTGCTGCACTGGCGACGGCTGCGGTGCCTTTGAGAAATCCGCGACGAGATAGGGATGAAAACGACATGGGTGATGCTCCTTGATAGCACGATAGATGTTGCCCACGTGCGCAGGGATTGCATGCGCGGGCTTGGTCAACGAGTAGAAGTGACGCAAAGCAGCGATGTTGTCTTCTGCTAATAATTCACCGTTGCGATGCAAAAAACGCATCACTATCCCCGCTACCTATTGCGCGGCAAGCGTCTCAAGCGCTGCAACCAACTGCTGACCGAACTTCGCAGAGGCAACCGGCAAGGCCCGCCCTTTCATCTGCCCCAACAAAAGCTGACCGGGGCGGACATCGCGTTCGGCCAAAGGTCTGTGCCCAAAACCGGCGTCTGCGGCGGGTTTAAGGCCAATGGGAATTTGGAAACCCACCGCGTTTTCCTGCGTCACGTAGTGGCGGATCAGATCAAAGGATTCCGTTTCGATGGTCGGTGTCAGTGTGCGCCCGATCGCCGTGGCCGCGTGTTCCAGCAAGTTGCGTACACCGTAAGCGGCGGTGGGCAAAACCAAGCGGTGGTTCAGACAATCCCGTAGGCGCAGGGTCAGGGTATCACCCAGCGGGCTGCCGGCTGGGTAGACCGCATGCACCCGCTGCGGCAGCGCATAAAGCACGTCGAATTCGACCAGATGCACAGGCTCAAGCACCAATGCCAAGTCACTGCTATACGACGCCAAATCCCGTTCTGCTTGCGCGCGATCCCGCACATTGATCGAAAACGTAACACCGGGGTGACTGGCCCGGTAGATCGCGATTTGTTCGGGCAGAAAATAGGGCAGCAGAGCCTGGGAGCACGCAATAGAAATATGCCCGCGCCGTTCACCTGATAGATCAGCCACTTGGCTTTGCACGCGCGCCAGATCGGTGCGTTGCAACCGGATGTGCTGCATCAGCAACTCGCCCGCCGGGTTCAGCCGCATGCCGCGCGGCAAGCGTTCAAAGATTGGCCAGCCGAATTCCTGTTCGAACCCTTGTATGCGCCGGTTCAACGCAGAGGCTGTCAAATTCGTGTCCTCCGCAGCTTTGCGGATCGATCCCGCGCGCACAACGGCCTCGATCAGCTCAAAGGTCCGTAAGTATCTCATGTGTATCCCATTCAGCCGAGTGATGCGTTTTTTGCACCGATTGTATTCTTTTATAGCATTAGAAGTGAACGCTGTTCCATCGCATCATCTGCCCGAATGCGAGTCGCTCGACGCGCCAATAACAGTGAGGGGTCACATGGCTGATCAAACTACCAGACGTAATTTCATAAAAATGGGCGCTGCCGGTGCCTCAATGTTGCCCTTTTTGCGTGCGCTTCCCGCATCAGCCCAAAGTAACGACACGCTTGTGGTCGTAACCGGTGCCACGATCAACAGCCTAGATTTGCACCGCACCGGCACCAGCCGCGCGTCTTATCAAGTGGGGATCAACTGCTATGACCGCCTGCTGACATTCGGGACCAAAGAGGTGCCGGGCAACGGGCTGTCCTACGACTACACGTCCGTAGAACCCGAACTGGCCGAAAGCTGGGACGTCTCTGACGATGGCATGACCCTGACCTTCAAGCTCAAACCCAACGCGACCTTCTGGGATGGCCGCAAGGTGACAGCGGCAGATGTGAAATGGTCCTTTGACCGCGCCGTGTCTGTGGGCGGGTTCCCAACGGTGCAAATGAAAGCGGGCGGGTTAGAGCGGCCCGAGCAATTTGTGGCCGTCGATGATGAGACATTTGTAATTAACCTAGACCGCCCATCGAAATTGACCATCCCCGATTTGGCTGTGCCCATCCCCTACATCATCAACGCGGTTGAGGCACAGGCGCATGCGACCGAAGACGACCCTTGGGCGTTGGAATACCTGCACACCACGCCTGCGGGGTCAGGGGCCTACAAAGTGGCGCGCTGGAACCCCGGCGAACAGCTGGTCTATGAGCGCAACGACGATTGGGTCGGCGGCCCCCTGCCCGCCGCCAAACGCGTGGTGATCCGCGAAGTGCCCAGCCCCGCCACACGGCGCGCATTGATTGAGCGCGGCGACGTGCAAGTGGCGTTCAACATCCCCGACAAAGATGCGGCCGAACTGGCAGACAAGGTCGATGTGTTCTCGACCCCGGTGGAAAACTGCATTCATTGCCTGTGCCCGAACTTCTCGTTCGAGCCTTTCCAAGACCCCGATGTGCGCAAGGCGATCGCCTATGCGGTCCCATACGAAGACATCTTTCAGGCCGCAGCCTTTGGGCGGGGTCTGCCCCTGTGGGGCGGGTCCGAAGAGATCACCGACACCGCGTGGCCGCGCAAGACCCAATATAGCACCGATCTGGAAAAGGCCAAAGAACACATGGCCAAATCCGCCCACGCAGACGGTTTCGATGTGCCGCTGTCCATCAGTCTCGATCTGGCGTCGTGGATGGAACCGACAGCGTTGCTGGTGCAAGAAGCACTGGGTAAAATCGGCATCAACGTCACCATCGAAAAGATCCCAGGGGCCAATTGGCGCACGGCTGTGTTGGTCGAAAAACGTCTGCCGTTGCACCTTGAAAACTTTGGCGGTTGGCTGAACACACCAGATTATTACTTTTTCTGGGCCTACAAGGACGGGCACCTGTTCAACTCCTCGAACTACCGCAACGAAGAGATCGAAACACTGGTGGATGACACGCTGCATATGCCTATCGACGACCCCGCATACGCGCCTAAAATCCAGCGCATGTTCGAGATCGCACTAAACGAATTGCCACGTATTCCATTGTATCAACCGGCGCTGAACGTGGCGGCCAATGGGGCGGAGGGCTACGAATTCTGGTTCCACCGCCAGCTGGACGCCCGCGTCTTGAGCGCCGTCTAAGCCATGCGGCACAGCTCCCCCCGGCTGCGCGCGACGATGTTGCGTCTGGCACAGGCCCTTCCAGTGGTCATCGGCGTCGTGGTGATCAGCTTTTTGCTGACCCGCGCGCTGCCGGGGGACCCTGCGGTGTATTTCGCAGGCGTCGCCGCCGATGCCACATCCATTGAAGAAACGCGCGTGGCGATGGGGTTGGACAAACCCCTGCCCGTGCAGTTCATTCAGTACGTTGGCGATCTCATGCGCGGCGATCTGGGGCAATCATTGTCGAGCGGGCGGCCTGTGGCCGTTGATTTGGCAAACCGCCTGCCCGCCTCGTTGGAATTGACGCTGACGGCGCTGGTCCTTGCGGTGGGCATTGCCGTCCCATTGGGCGTTTTAGCGGCCACGCGACCGGGCACATGGGTCGATCACCTGTGCCGTATCGTCGTGACGGCGGGGGTGTCATTGCCCACATTCTTTACCGGCATCTTATTGATCTACATCTTCTATTACCTCCTGGGCATCGCGCCCTCGCCACTCGGGCGGCTCGATTTTATCTATCTGTCACCAGACCATGTGACGGGGTTTTACCTGATTGATGCGGCCCTCATGGGCGATTGGGAAACATGGCGCGGCGCGGCCAAACAACTTGTGTTGCCCGCCACCACATTGGCCTTATTCACGCTGGCCCCGATCGCACGTATGACCCGCGCCGCGATGCTGATCGCGCTGTCGTCAGATTTTATCCGCACCGCCAAAGCTGCGGGACTTTCCAACAGCGCGGTGCTTTACCGATACGCATTGCGCAATGCGCTGCTGCCGGTGGTGACGACACTGGGCATGGTGTTTTCCTTCGCTCTTGGCGCCAATGTTCTGGTAGAAAAGGTCTTTGCCTGGCCCGGCATCGGGTCTTATGCCGTCGAAGCATTGGTGGTGTCGGACTATGCAGCGGTACAGGGGTTTGTGTTGGCCATGGCGCTGCTTTTTGTGGCGCTCAACCTCGTGATCGACCTGCTGTATACGGCCATCGACCCGCGCATCGGGTTTGACGCACAATGACCGATACCCCCCCCGCCACCCTGCCACATCAAAAGGGCACCTTAGACCACGTGATCTATGTGCTGCGCGCCAATCCCGTTACGTTGATTGCCTTTACGATGTTCGCCCTTCTCATCGTGTCGGCGATCATTGGCCCCGCGCTGGTCCCTTATGACCCGCTGGCCACAAATGCCAGCAACGCCCTGCAACCCCCGTCATGGGCCCATTGGTTCGGCACCGATCAAGTCGGGCGCGACGTGTTCAGCCGGGTGATCGTGGCGACACGGCTCGATCTGACGATCTCTGTGGCGGCGGTCGCGATTTCGTTTGTGATAGGCTCGGTGCTGGGCTGCATCGCCGGGTATTGGGGCGGCTGGCCCGATATCATCCTCAACCGGTTTCTCGACACCATCATGGCGTTTCCCCTGTTTGTATTGGCAATGGGCATCGTTGCGGCCTTGGGCAACACGGTCGAAAACATCATCTACGCCACAGCCATCATCAATATGCCGTTTTACGCGCGCCTTGTGCGGGCCGAAGTCAATATCCGCCGCGATGCGGGTTTTGTGCGCGCGGCGAAACTTGCAGGCAGCTCTGACATCCGGGTGCTGGCGACGCAGATTTTCCCCAACGCGCTACCGCCCATGATGGTGCAGGTGTCGCTGAACCTGGGCTGGGCGATCCTGAACGCCGCTGGTTTGTCGTTTATCGGGCTAGGGGTCAGCCCACCCACTGCCGAATGGGGCATTATGGTGGCTGAAGGCGCGAATTTTATCGTCTCGGGCGAATGGTGGCTGGCGGTTTTTCCGGGCCTGTGGCTGATGTTTGCGGTCTTTACGTTTAATCTGCTGGGCGACGGTCTACGTGACATTGTCGACCCGCGCAAAAGGACCTGAGCAATGCTAAGTGTCAAAGACCTAAGCGTCGCGTTTCAGACCAGACGCGGTGCCGTTGAGGCGGTGCGTGGCATCAGTTTTGACGTCGCCAAGGGCGAAATTCTGGGCATCGTGGGCGAAAGCGGCTCGGGCAAATCGGTCACATCCTACGCGTTGATGCGCATTCTGGATGCGGGCGGCGTGATCAAGGCGGGCGCGGCCACCTATTCCGGCATTGATCTGCGACATGTCGCAGAACGCGACATGCGTGACATCCGGGGCCGAGAGATTTCGATGATCTTTCAAAACCCGCGCGCGGCGTTGAACCCAATCCGCAAGGTCGGTCACCAGATCGAAGACGTACTGCGCCAACACGCCCGCGCCACCCGCTATGACGCCCGCGAGAAGGCCATTTTGGCCATGCAGGCCGTCAAGATCAACGACGCCGAGGCCCGCTATGACGCCTACCCGTTTGAGCTGTCAGGTGGCATGTGTCAGCGCATCGTCTGTGCGATCGCGCTGGCCTGTGACCCGCGGTTGCTGATTGCGGACGAACCCACCACCGGCCTTGATATTACCACGCAAAAGGCGGTCATGGATCTGGTGCGCGACCTGATCCGTGAACGCAATATGAGCAGTATCCTGATCACCCATGATCTGGGCTTGGCCGCGCAATATTGCGACCGGTTGCTGGTGATGAAGGACGGGCAGATCATCGAACAAGGCGACCCTGTCCAGATTTTCAAACACCCCACGCACCCTTATAGCCGCAAGTTGGTCGATGCGACCCCGCGCGCAGGCGCATCTGTGCGCGACCTGCTGCCAGCCGAAACCCGCGCGCCGGCGCCGCAGATCGTGGCCTCTGATGTGCCGTTGGTTCAGGTGCGCGATCTGGTGAAAACATACGCGGGCAAATCCGGGCCAGTGCATGCGGTCAAAGGTATTTCTTTCACGGTGAACAAGGGCCAATGCGTCGGGTTGGTCGGCGAAAGCGGCTGCGGCAAATCCACGACCTCGGAAATGCTGGTGCGGTTGATGGATGCAACCTCCGGGCAGATCATATTCGACGGCAAAGACATCGCCAAAACGCCAGCGCGCGGGTTTGCCACTGACCCAAGGCGCGCTGACATTCAGATGGTTTTTCAGGACGCCACCGACAGTCTCAACCCGCGTCACACGTCACGGCAAGCCATCGCAGAACCCCTGCGGCGTCTAGGCAAAATGCATGGGGCGGCGTTGCAGACGCGCATCGAAGAATTGGCCGGGCTGGTCGGGTTGCCGCTGTCCTTGCTGGACCGGTTTCCGCACCAACTGTCGGGCGGGCAAAAGGCACGGGTCGGCATTGCGCGTGCCGTTGCATTGAACCCAAAGTTTCTGATCCTCGATGAACCCACCGCCGCGTTGGACGTATCCATTCAGGCGGTTGTGTTGAATTTGCTGGTGGACCTGCGCGCCAAACTTGGCCTGAGCTATCTGTTTGTCAGCCACGACCTGCATGTTGTGCGACTGCTGTGCGACCACGTGATCGTCATGAAAGACGGCGAGATCGTCGAAGAAGGCCCCGCCCCTGCGGTGATGTCCGCCCCCCAAAACCCCTACACACAATCGCTGCTTGCCGCCGCGCCAAAACCACCGGACCGGCTCATATCTACAGATCAATTGGAGACACCCGATGCTCAGCACCCTGCCCTTCACGATAAACGCGCTTCGTGAGGCCTATGCCGCAGGCACCCGCCCCGAGGATATCATAAACGAGATATTCACCCGGCTTGATGCTGTGGGTGACCCCGGAATTTTCATTCACCTGCGCGGGCACGAAGACCTGCTGGCCGAAGCACGCGCCCTAGGCCCCTACGACCCCGCGCTGCCGCTGTGGGGCATACCCTTTGCCGCCAAGGACAACATTGATGTGGCAGGGGTCGAAACAACCGCGGGCTGCCCGGCATATGCCTACACCCCAGACACAGACGCCTTTGTGATCGCGCAATTGCGGGCGGCGGGCGCTTTGATGATCGGCAAGGCAAACCTCGACCAATTCGCAACGGGCCTTGTGGGCATCCGTACCCCCTATGGTGCACCGCTCAATGCAGTCGATCCAACGATCGTGCCGGGGGGGTCGTCCGGCGGGTCGGCGGTGATTGTGGGGCACGGGATCGTGTCGTTTTCGCTGGGCACAGACACTGCGGGGTCCGGGCGCGTCCCGGCGGCGTTAAACAATATCGTGGGGCTAAAACCAACGTTGGGCGCGCTGTCAGCCAGCGGGGTCGTGCCCGCCTGCCGCACATTAGACACCGTGTCTATCTTTGCTCTGACGGTCGATGACGCCTATGCCGCCTTTGCCGTGGCGCGCGGGTATGATGCGGCAGATGCATATTCCAAACCGCTCGCGCATCAAAACATGACCCAACCGGCGGCGTCGTTGCGCATAGGGATCCCCGATGCAAAATCCATCGAGTTCTTTGGCGACACCGTGCAACAGGCCGCGTTTGAGCGTGATGTTGCGGCGCTACAGGCACGCGGTGCGGTGATCGAACCCATTGATTTCGAACCGCTCTACGCCATTGCGCGCATGCTGTACGAAGGTGCATGGGTGGCCGAACGTTACACCGTGATCGCAGACCTGCTGGCCCGCACCCCAGACGCCCTGCACCCCGTCACCCGCCAGATCATCACCCACGCCGAAAGCATGTCTGCCGCAGATGCCTTCACCGGTATCTACCGGTTGGCCGAACTGAAACGCGCAGCAGAACCGATGTTGGCCGGCCTCGATATGCTGTGCGTCCCCACAGTGCCGACATTTTATTCTGTGGCCGACCTAGAGGCCGACCCGGTCACACCGAATTCCAACAACGGCACCTATACCAATTTCGTCAACCTGTTGGATATGTGCGGCATTGCGGTGCCAACAGCGCCACGCACCGACGGACGGCCCGGCAGTGTCACCGTGCTGGCCTGCGCGGGCCAAGACGCGTTGGTGGCGAGTGTTGCACGCGGGTTTGAACACGATTGTCAGCGTATGATGGGCGCCACGTCCCATCCCATTGCCCCCCCCGCGCCTTTGCCTACAGCCCAGCCTGACACCATCGAAATCGCTGTGTGCGGCGCGCATATGGCGGGCCTGCCACTCAATTGGCAGCTCACTGATTTGGGCGGGGTGTTTGCGCGCAAGACGCAGACGACGTCCGATTATAGGTTTTACGCCCTCGCGGGTGGCCCACCTGCGCGCCCCGGTCTGGTCAAAGCCCCCGGCGCGCAGGCCGGGTCGGTCGCGCTCGAAATCTGGCGCCTGCCCAAAGCGGCCTTTGGGCATTTCGTGGCGGGCATTCCTGCGCCGCTGGGGATCGGCACGGTTGATCTGTCGGACGGCACAGGTGTCAAAGGGTTTGTGTGCGAACACGCCGGGCTGGACGGTGCAACAGACATCACACCGCTTGCGGACTGGCGCGCGTTTTTGGCGCAGCAAAGTGTGCAGGCATGACCTCGCAGGTTGAACAACGCCTGACCGCCATGGGCCTTGTGCTACCCCCCGATTGGACCCCGCGCGGGCAGTTTTTGCCGTACCGCCGGGATGCGCAGACCGTCTATCTGTCAGGCCAGATTTGCGAATGGGACGGCTCGGTCACCCACACCGGACCCGTCGCAGACACGCCCGAAGGCCTCAAGGCCGCGCATAAAGCCGCCCAGATCTGCGCGCTGAACCTGCTCTACCGATTGCGCACGGCCTGCGACGGTGATCTCGACCAGGTCGATGTAATTTTGCGCCTCGGAGGCTTTGTGAATTGTACGTCTGGCTTTGGCCAAAGCCCGGCAGTGATCAATGGCGCAACCGAGCTGTTTGTCGCGCTGTTTGGCGAAAACGGATGGCATGCGCGCACCGCTGTGGGCGTGTCTGGCCTGCCGGGAAATGCCTCTGTCGAGGTCGATGCAGTTGTCAGGTTAAAGGCCTAGCGGGGCGTTTGTGGCGCAGGGACCAAAGGGGCGTGTTGCTCTAGGTACGCCGCAGCCGAAAGCACCCGCGCATCTTGCCCCGGATGCGCTGCCAACATGACCGACCGGGGTCGCGACAACGCATCGACGCCCCAAGGCACGCACACCAAAGGCCCGCCAAATACTGTCCATGAGGTCAGCCAATCTTGAAATCCGGTTGTGTCATCTAACAATGGCGCGCCCTCGGGGACCGGCAAGGTCAAGATCAAATCGGTGTCTGCCATGTTGTCCCAAAACGCGGCGCATGCGCCCGTCAAAAGACCCCGTGCCTGACGCAACGCGGCGGGTGAAACGGCGCGACCGGCCTCTAGCCCCATGCGGAATTTCGGTTTCAACATCTGGGCGGTGTCGCCGTCCAACATGGCATGATGGGTTGCAAATGCCTCGGCGCACATGACGGTACGGTGGGCGTCGACGACCCGCCCTACATCTGCCACAAGATCGCATACCGTTAGAGACACTACACAGCTTAGGCTGTCTTGTGCAGCTCTCATTGCCTGCATCCAATCTGGTGCGACCTCAACCTGTGTGTCCCAGAGCCCGCAAACGACGTTTGCCCCCCGTAAATCGCCCGTTTGGGCGGGCGGCGCGATCACGTCGAACGCGCGCCGGGCCAAGCCGACAGTGCGCGCGATGATCCCCACCGTGTCAAAGCTGCGCGCCAGCGGCGTCACACCATCTAACGGCAACAGGCCCGCACTTGGTTTGAAACCAACCGCCCCGCAATACGCCGCCGGGCGAATCAACGACCCCGCAGTTTGTGTCCCCAGTGCGATGTCCACGATGCCCGCCCCAACCGCCGCACCAGAGCCGCTGCTGGATCCGCCGGGGGAGCGCGCCAAAACATGCGGATTGCGGCAAGGCGTTGGGTCGGTGAAGGCGAATTCCGTCGTGGTGGTTTTGCCCACAATCCGCGCGCCCGCATCGCGCAGACGCCGAACAACGGTCGCGTCACAGTCAGCGGCCAACGCATCAGCGTAGGTCAAGCTGCCGTTCTTTGTGGGCAAACCGGCAACATCTATGATGTCTTTGACGCCCACCGAAACGTCCCCCAAAGGGCCCGCCTGCGCGGGTGCGTCAGACACTGCGACAAAGGCATGAATGTGCCTGTCCCAGACCTCAAACATGTCAGTCATTGAGCGACACGCAGGGGTCTGGCGCGTGACACCGTAAAGTCAAACAACAAAGGCGGCTGGCCCAAAACGGCGCGCAGAGGGTTTGGACCTGCTGTTCCCGGCGCAGCCAGGGCTGTTCAATCTTGGGGGTGCCTGCAACCGCGGCCCGCACCACGTCGCGATCCCCCCGTGGCCCTTTGCCGTCCGTCATATACCGCTCCTTTTTGTGTAGGATGATATGGCGCACCGGTCTGGGCAAATGCTATTTTTACCGCGAAGCGGTGCAAAAACCGAACCACGCAAAGCGCGGACGCCCCTGCCCCCCTATTGCACGATCTCTGAGATGATCTCGACAGCATGGGCAATCTGTTTTTCATCCAGCGAAGAATACCCCAAAACCAACGTGCGGTCCGGCGCGGATTCGTCGAAATCATACGCGGCACCGCTTGAGAGCGCGTAAACGCCCACGCCTTTTGCACGGGCGCGCTTTTGGATTTCGCGCGCGGGGGGCAAATCTGGTGGAAGGTGCCAGACAAGATGCAACCCGCCTTCATGGCCCGACACATCGACCCGGCCAAAACGGGCTGTCAATTCGGCAATCAGACAATCCCTACGAGCACGGTAGACCTTGGTTAATTTCCTGAGATGGCGGTCAAAATGACCATCCATCAAAAATTCCGACAGGGCGCGTTGTTCCAACCACGATTGCCCGTTGCTCAACCGCGCCTTTAACAGACGCGCCTCGCTCCAATAGCGGCGCGGCACAACAGCAAAGCCAATCCGCAACCCCGCCCCCACTGATTTGGAAAACGTGCCCACATAAAAAACGCGCCGCCCCTCATCAAGGCCAGCAAGCGCCATCAACGGCGGGCCATCATAGTGAAAATCGCTGTCGTAGTCGTCTTCTATGATGTAGCTGTCCGTTTCCTCGGCCCACCGAAGCAAGGCAAGTCTGCGGTTCAACGGCAGTGTCGCACCGGTTGGAAACTGATGCGAGGGGGTTACGTAAATCAGGTTATGTCTAGAATTGGGCAGCTGGTCCGTTCTGAGCCCTTCGCTATCCAGCGGCACCGGGTCGATTTCCAGATCCCCCGCCCGGAACACCATCGAGGCCCCCACATAGCAAGGTGTTTCGATGCATAGCCTTTCGGATCGCGACCCCAATAATTCGGTCACCAGATTGAGCGCCTCTTGCCCCCCGGATGTGACAATAATCTGGTCGGCGCTGACCACGACCCCACGGCTGCGCCCAAGATATTCGGCGATAGCGCGGCGCAACGCGGGCAACCCGGCGGGGTCGCAGTAATCCGTGAGAAATTGAGATTCGCGGTCCAGCAACCGTCCGACAATGCGCCGCCAGATCGACAGTGGGAAACTGCTGGTGGCCGAACGGCCGACCCAGAAATCAAGGGCGGGCCTGTCGCTTTCGCCGCCCGGTTCCCCGGCAAAACACAACACCGCTTCGGGGGATTCGTCCGGTCTGGGTCCGTTGTCGGGCGGCACCCTGCTTCTGATCAACAACAGATCATCGGGCGGGATCTCGGCCACGAAAAACCCCTTGGTGCTGCGGGGTTCGACATAGCCCTCAGCAACCAGCCGGTCGTAGGTCAAACTGATTGTATTTCGCGACACACTATAGCGTTGCGCCAGGTTTCGGGTTGGCGGCAAGGCGACCCCAGCCGCCAGACGCCCATCGAGTATCATCGCGCGAATCTGATCGAAAAACTGTATTTGCAGCGGTTTTGTTGCGTCGATATTAAAGATAAATTCCAGATCTAGGCCCCCCTTTTCCCATGGTTCGTGTCGGATGCAGCACCAACACCCCGATACCGGTGCCGCGGCGAGGCTCTTTGGACAACAATATCCATTTTGGATGTACAGCGGCCAAACCCCGGCCGCCCACCCAGACCGGATATTGGTAAAATCACGGCACTTTAAACGTGGTATGCTCAATAAATATACACGGTTTGAACGCAAAGTCGGCAATTTTCTGGTGGTTCGGTTGGCACCATCACTTTTGGACCACTTGGACCTTTTGGCGACCAAATACCTGCACCTATGATCCTAAAACAGTCGAAACGACCGACAAAAATATAATCCAAAGCCACCAACAGCCCGGAGGGCCTTTTATGAATCTCCCAGTCAACAAGAAGAAATTTTTAGGCGCATGTCCGCAGGACTGCCCTGACACATGTGCAATGGTTTATGATGTTGAAGATGGTAAATTGACGAAAGTCACCGGCAATAAGGATCACCCGATCACCCGTGGTGGCCTGTGCGTGAAACTGAAAGATTTCGCTGAACACCACTATAACCCTGACCGTATTTTGTACCCCATGCGGCGCACCGGGCCCAAAGGTAGCGGCCAATTTGAACGCATCACCTGGGACGAAGCCCTCGCCGAAATCCGCGACCGTTGGACCGGGATCATTGATGAGTTTGGGTCTGAGGCGATCATGCCCTACAACTATTTGGGCCATGAGGGCACGATCAACGGTCTGTTTGTGGGTGATGCGTTTTTCAACAAACTTGGCTCGACCGTTGCCGAGAAAACGTTTTGCGCCTCTGGGTCGTCGACCGCGTGGTTGATGACGGTTGGCCCAAGCGGCGGTGTGGATCCCGAGAGTTTTGCCCATTCCAAATACATCGTGTTGTGGGGCGTGAACACGATGACCACCAACCTGCACCACTGGCCCATCATTCAGGAAGCCCGCGAAAAGGGCGCGAAGGTTGTGGTCATTGACCCGGTATCGACGCGCACGGCCAAGGCGGCAGATCTGCACATCCGGCCAAGACCGGGGACCGACGCGGCCCTTGCCCTGGGGATGATGCATGTGATCATCACCGAAGGTCTGGCCGATGAAGATTGGATCGCAGAACACACCCACGGCTACGAAGAACTAAAGGCGCGCGTGCTGGACGAATACGCGGTTGACCGCTGCGCCGACATCACCGGCGTGCCCGCAGATGTCATTCGTGAATTTGCCCGTGAATATGCCACGACAAAGGGTCAGGCCATCCGGTTGGGTGTGGCGCTCGAACGCAATCGCAACGGCGGTCAGGCGATCCGCGCGATCACGTCGCTTTCAGGTTTGGTTGGGGCGTGGCGCTATCCCGGTGGTGGCGTGCTGGAAATGCCGCTGTGGGAATTCCCGCTGAACTATGACCACATCTGCCGACCCGATTACATCAAACCGGGCACGCGGGTGGTAAACCTGACACGCATTGGCGAGGCGTTGACCGAACCCAAAGATGGCCGGCCGCTAAAGTCGTTGATGGTGTATAATGCCAACCCGATGTCGCAAGCACCCGAGCAAAACAAGATCCGTGAAGGGTTGATGCGCGAAGATCTGTTTGTCGTATGCAGCGAGCTTTTCGTGACAGATACAGCCAAATACGCCGATATTCTGCTGCCCGCCTGTATGCAGGCAGAACAAGAAGAGCTGATGTTCTCGTGGGGACATTTCTATTTTACCTATAACCACAAGGCCATCGAGGCACCGGGTGAGACCGTACCCAACACCGAACTCTTCCGCCGTTTGGCGAAGGTCATGGAATTTGACGGTGACGATTGGCAGCGCCCAGACGATCAGATGATCAAGGATTACGTCAACTGGGACTCGCCCTTGATGGACGGCATCACCTACGACCTGCTGCGCGAGGAAGGGTATGCGCGGCTCAAGATCGGCGATGTTGCGACCCGCACACCTCACGCCGAAGGTAATTTCCCCACGCCCACCGGCAAGTTGGAATTCCTGACGACACAGGCCGATGACGGGAACTTTGTCGCGCCGCCATGGCGTTCGATGTACACCGAAATGCAGCCCGGCGAAGAGGTCGACAAGCTGCCCGGTCATGCCGAACCCTATGAAAGCGTCTCGTCTACGCCTGATTTGGCTGGCAAATACCCGTTCAGCATTATTTCGCCGAAATCCCACGGGTTCTTGAACTCGCAATACGCCAACGAGACGACGCAGCAACTGCGTCAGGGCGAACAGATTGTGATCATGAACGAAGAGGATGCGCGTGAACTGGGCATTGTCGAAGGCCAGATGGTGCGTGTTGGCAATGATCGCGGCGAATTTGTGGGCCGGGCGCGGGTCGGCACGGATGTGATCCGCGGTGTTGTTTCGGCGTCGCTGGGGTACTGGCCGGGACTGTCGTTGACCGGCACTGCCGTGAACTGCGTCAGCTCGGACCGCAATGCCAACCTTGGGATGGCGCCGACCTATTCGGACAATCTTGTGGAGGTCGTTCCCGCGAACCTCGACAATATTAAACCAGGAACGGATGCCAAGCAGGCAACATCTCCCAAAATTGCAGTGCGCGCTTAAGGCGCGCACCGCCCCCACGACCGACGACCTAAACTTAAGGAAAATAACATGACTATCCAAAAATACGCCGATATCGTTCCTGCCGATCTGCCTGCGATTGACATGCCGGGCGTTGATGCGCTGATGAAAGATTTTGCGACCAAAAGCAGCAGCGGCGCGCCCGTCACCTTTGGCATGTTCCGGATGAGCAAAGGCGAGCCTTTGGCCTATGATTACGAATTCGATGAATACAAGCTGGTGCTTGAAGGCGAACTGGCCGTCAAAGACGAAAGCGGCAATACAACCACCTTCACCGCCGGTGACGTGATCGAATTTGCCAAAGGCACCAAGGCGGTATTTTCATCGCCTTCAACGGCGTTGACGTTTTACGTCGCCCAACGCTGAGCCAGAGCACATCGATGACACATATCGTTACCGAAAACTGCTCCAGCTGCCGTTTTACTGATTGTGTGTCTGTATGCCCCGTGAATTGTTTTCACGGGGACGCAGACCGCCTTTATATTGACCCTGATCTTTGTATCGATTGTGGCGCGTGCATTCCCAAATGCCCCGTTGGCGCAATTGTCGAAGACATCGACATATTGGGGTCGCCCTTGATCGAACTGAACGCCGAACAAGCCGCGTTGCTGCCCGTGATCAAGGCCAAACAATCCCCGCTTCCGGGGGCAGACGCGCGTCGTGATACGCTTATTTCGGAGGGGCTGGTGTGACCCAAACAGTCGCAATTGTCGGCAGTGGTCCTGCGGGGTTTTACGCCGCCGAAGCGCTGTTAAACGCTGATGCCACGGTGCAAGTTGACATGTACGAACGCCTGCCTGTGCCCTTTGGTTTGGTGCGGTATGGAGTGGCGCCTGACCACCAAAAGTTAAAAAGCGTCACGGCTGTGTTTGAGACCACTGCCGCCCATTCTGATTTTCAGTTTATGGGCAATGTCACGGTCGGAGAAGACGTGACGGTCCATGAATTAACCGCCGCCTACGATGCTGTCATCATCGCCACTGGCGCCATATCTGACCGCAAGCTGAAGATCCCCGGCGAAGATCTGCCCGGCAGTGTGTCTGCCACTGAATTTGTGAGTTGGTACAATGGCCACCCGGACTTCCGGGACCACAGTTTTGATCTGTCGCACCCCAACGTTGTGGTCGTTGGCAATGGCAATGTCGCCTTGGATGTGAGCCGTATTCTGGCGAAAACCCCACAGGAGCTTGCCGTCAGTGACATCTGCGAACACGCGCTAGAGGCCCTGTCTGCCAGCCAAGTCACTGATATTATTGTGGTTGGTCGGCGCGGCCCGTTGCAGGCCAGCTTTTCCATTCGGGAGCTGCGTGAATTTAGTATGTTGTCGGATGTGGAACCCGTCTTTGACCCCGCCGAGATTGATGCCGCAGGGGCAACCCCCGAAGAGCTAAAAGATGCGGCACGGATGATTGGCATCTTGAAGGGGTTTGCCCATCCCGATGCCCCGCGCACCGCGTCAAGGCGCGTTCATTTTCGGTTCTTGCTTTCGCCTGTGGAAATCCAAGGGAAAGACGCGACCGAAGCGGTTGTTTTGTCGCGCTGCACGCTCGAAGGACCCGCGTTTGAGCGGCGTGCGCGGTCGACGCAAGACCGCGAAACAATTCCCGCAGGGCTGGTTTTGCGCAGTGTTGGCTACCGTGGGCGCCCCCTGTGTGGTGTCCCGTTTGACGATGCTGCGGGTGTGGTTCCGTCCCAGCAGGGCCGTGTGACCGGCACCCAAGGGCAACCCATCGACAAGCTATATACCGCAGGCTGGATCAGACGTGGCCCGAGCGGCATTATTGGCACCAACCGCGAATGTGCGAGCGAAACAGCAGAAGCTGTGTTGGCAGATCTTGCCGCATCTGAGGCGCCCTGCGACCCAGCGTTGCGGTCAAAATTGCTTGTGCGGCTGGATGCAGGGACGTCGGCCAAGATTGATCTGGCGGGTTGGCACCGTATTGATCAAATCGAACGCATGGCGGGTGAAGCCCGTGGAAAACCGCGGGAGAAACTCACATCGGTGCCCGAAATGCTGACTGCGGCGGCCGCACTCTGACGCCCGTCTTAAAGGCATGGGACATCAATGCGCAGGCACTTTTTACCTGAATTTTTACTCGCAACGTATTGTTTTTAAATCCATGTTCGCCGGTCGGTAAAACCTTTAAACCCCATTGAAAATCTGCGCAGAAAGACCTGAACGGATGACCCTACATTCCCCCCCGCCCACAATTTGTGACCTCACTGGGCGCCATAACATCCGCTTCAAAGATGCGCTTGGGCTGGCCCGCACGTTCGCGCCCAACCAACCAACGCCACAGCAAGTTCCGCTCTCATCGAGCACTGGCCGCGTCTTGTCCGCGCCGCTTTTTGCCGCGCATTCTGTCCCCCCTTTTGCGAATGCCGCGATGGATGGGTATGCCATAGCGCAACGCGATCTGGACCGCGCCGCATACGGCCTGCCCTTGGGCCCTGCTATCTTGGCTGGGCACGCCCCCAAAGACCGACCGCCCGGTGCCGCCAGCCCCATCACCACAGGGGCCCCCATGCCGGTGGGCGCCGATATCGTGATTGAACAAGAACGATGCAGCCTGCGTGGCGGGCGCATGTTTTTGACCACCCCGCCATCGGACAAACCACATGTCAGAGCCGCCGGCGAGGATGTCAAATGCGATGCGCAACTTGCGCCTGCTGGCACGATCATGTCCCCCAGATTGGCGGCATTGGCCTCGGCAACCGGGTTGAAAACAATAGCGGTTCAAGCGCCTTTGCGTATCGCACTTGTCTCAACCGGGGATGAGCTTGTCGCAGCAGGAGAGCCGTTAAGCCCCGGGCAAATACACGATTCCACGCGCATGTTTCTGTCCGCAGAATTGCAAAAACCCGCGCTCCGGTTGATAGACTTTGGCGTGCAGCCAGACCACCCCCAGCCGGTGGCCGAGGCATTGCGCGCGGCTGTCGCCACGGCAGATCTAGTGGTGACCACCGGCGGGGCGTCAGCCGGGCGCGCCGATCCGATCAGGGCCGCCCTGACCGAAACGGGCGCGACAGAGCTCTTTCACGGGGTCAAAATGCGCCCCGGAAAACCGCTTGGGCTGCACCATCTTGACGGCGTGCCGATCGTGACCTTGCCGGGCAATCCCTTTGCCGCGATCGTCGGGTATTATTTCGTGGTGCGTGCCATGATCGAGACGTCTCTTGGCGCCAATATCTTTGATACGGCGCAGGTCGACGCGCGTTTATCGGCTGATTTTGTGCGAAGACGTGAGGTCTTGGAATTCGCCCCTGTACGACTTCGTACCGACCAAGGCAGTGCACGGCCGACGGCTACGATCATTGCGCGGGGCAGTTCTGCATGTCTGTCGCCTTTGGTCGCGGCAGACGGCCTTGCGGTCCTGGGTGGGCGCGGCAAACTGCTGTCAGCCGGAACGCACGTATCTGTGCTGAAACTACATTAAGCCACCCGCGTTTACCTACCTTGGTATACGGATCGAGCCGCGCACATAAAGGGCGCGCGGCTCGTCAGAGCAAAAGCCCCTTAGCTCAGGGATGCAACACCCAATGGCACGCCAAACTGCAAGCACCAGATGTAGACTTCGTTGAAATCATCAACGTTGATCGTGGGCGGCACCACGTAGATCTGCAGACCGCTGATGTTTTGCAACGCACCCAAATCGCTGGCCTCAACGAATTTGCCATCAGAGCCGAACCCAACCCGTGGGTCAGGCGCGCCATCAAGGCTGAAATCAGTGTCGAGGATAACAATCGCGCCGCCGTCCGCGGTTTTGACGATCTGAACACCACCAGTTGTGATGTGATCGCTTGCCCCGGTGAAGGTGCCGTGTGTGGCCGGTGCTTCTGCGGATGCAGAGATCGGTGCGAATGTGATGACTGCTGCTGCAACAACGCTCAATGATTTTGCGACGATATTTTTCATGTGTTTTCCTTTGGTGTGGTGGGCGGCGATATGCCGTTTCGTGTTTCGGTGATTGATCATCTAGCATTAGGAACCGAATAGTTCCAAACACGTTTTCGTGATTGGGTACTGATCAGTTCCAAACTTGGAAAACCCGTGCTATACCACCCCCATGGCAAGACCACGCGAATTTGACACCGACGAAGCCCTCGCGAAAGCGATGGATGTATTTTGGGAGCACGGCTATGCCGATGCCACCCTGCCGGACCTTCTGGCGGGGATGAACCTGACACGTGGCAGTCTGTATAAAGCGTTCAATGACAAAAAGGCGCTCTATATGCGCGTTCTGAGCAGATATGACGCACAGGTCGTGAGCGGCGCGGTCGCGTTGCTTGTGGACGATGATCAAGAGGGATGGGCGCGGATCTTTCAGGTGTTCGATTCTATCGAAGAAGCGGTGCGTTCGGGCGACCAGCGCGGGTGTCTTTTGTGCTCGGCCATTGCCGGGCCCGCCGCCTACGACAGCGACATCGAAACCATGGCAACAAAGTCGCTGGAGCGGATGTTGGTTGGCTTCGAAACCGCGCTCGCGGATGTGGTACCCCCGACGATGTCAAACGCGCTGGCGCATCACCTGGTCGCGCAATACGTCGGCATGCGCGTTATCGCGCGAAAGGACGGGGCGCTGGACACCCTCGGCAAGAGCACCGCCGCCTTAAAGCACATCGCAACGCGGTTGAGCCCCAACGACTGAAACCACACGGCATTGATACCGCCCCCAGTTTGTTACCTATTGGTCGTCGAGCCGTTGGGTATGGCCGCGCCCTGACAACAACCGCCTTGTCGGATACCTATTGCGCCCATCAATATTTCATATATTCATGAAATATGGAAAAAGAAGCACTCTTACGCCTGTCGACCCTTAGCCACCCGCAACGGTTGGGCATTTTTCGTCTGCTCATGCGGCGCTACCCAGATCAGGTTCCCGCAGGGGAAATCGCATCGGCCTTGACGCTCAAGGCCTCGACGACTTCGGTGTATCTGGCCGCATTGACGGACGCAGGATTGATCCGGCAACGCAGACAAGGCACGTCGCTGCGCTACAGCGCCAACACGCAGGCCGCAGGCGCGCTGATCAATTTTCTGGTCGTTGATTGTTGCCGAGGGCGGCCCGAATTATGCGCACCCGTCGCCACCGCCACGCTGCGCTCACAATACAACGTGTTGTTTCTGTGCACCGGCAATTCAGCCAGATCGATCTGCGCCCAAACCATCTTGCGCGATCTCGACCCAACCCGGTTCGCCGTCTATTCTGCGGGGACGCAGCCCAACGATCAAATCAACCCGCTGGCGGTCGATATCCTCACATGTAAAGGCCACGATACCGCGCGCCTACGACCCCAACCCATGTCGGACTTTCAAACCCCCGACAGCCCGCGCATGGATTTCGTCTTTACGGTGTGCAACAGCGCCGCAAATGAGGATTGCCCAACCTGGGAAGGCCAGCCGATCAGCGGCCATTGGGGCCTGCCCGACCCCGCCAGCGCCAAAGGCCCCCTCGCAGAGCGCCGCCGCGCCTTTGAACACACCTACACCGCGTTGCACGCCCGGATCGCGGCGTTTGCCGCCCTTCCGCTGGCCACGCTGGATGCCACATCGTTGCAAAACGCCATTGATGCCATTGGCATCGCCCCCCCAAAAGGACACTCCGCATGACAACCTACGCCCTTAACGGATTAGGCCGCATTGGCAAACTGGCCCTGCGCCCCTTGCTGGAACATGGCGCGCGTATCGCCTGGATCAACGACGCCGTGGGCGACCCCGCCATGCACGCGCATTTGCTGGAATTTGACACCGTGCATGGGCGTTGGCCCGCGACCTTCACCGCCGATGATGACAGCATCGCAATAGACGGCACGCGCCTGCCGGTACACCGTGAAACCGATTTGGCCAACCTGCCGTTGGATGGCGTCGATGTGGTGATAGACTGCACCGGCGTCTTCAAAACCCAAGCCGCCCTTGCCCCGTATTTTGCCGCGGGCGTCAAAAAGGTGGTGGTTTCGGCCCCGGTAAAGGACGGGCCCACCGCGAATATCGTCTATGGTGTGAATTCAGACACCTACGACCCCAACCAACACGACATTATCACCGCCGCCAGTTGCACCACCAACTGCATCGCCCCGGTGGTCAAGGTGGTGCACGAAAACCTTGGCATCAAACACGGGTCCATCACCACGATCCACGACGTGACCAACACCCAAACCATCGTGGACCGCCCCGCCAAAGACCTGCGGCGCGCGCGGTCGGCGTTAAATTCGCTGATCCCCACCACCACCGGCAGCGCCACGGCGATCACGTTGATTTACCCCGAACTGGCGGGCCGGTTGAACGGCCATGCGGTGCGGGTGCCGTTGCTGAACGCGTCGCTGACCGATTGTGTGTTTGAGCTGGAACGCCCCACCACCGCCCAAGAGGTGAACGCCCTGTTTGCCGCCGCCGCCGAGGGCCCGTTAAAGGGGATTTTGGGGTATGAAACCCGGCCGTTGGTCAGCGCCGATTACACCAACGACCCGCGATCAGGCATCGTGGATGGGCCATCAACGATGGTGGTCAATGGCACGCAGCTAAAGGTCTATGTGTGGTACGACAATGAATGGGGCTATGCCAACCGACTGGTGGATGTGGCCCGGATGGTGGGCGCTGCGTTATGACACCCCCTCGCGCCGGGGCGGCCTATGCGGCGGTCACTGCGGCCTATTGGGCGTTCATGCTGACCGATGGCGCGTTGCGCATGTTGGTGTTGCTGCACTTTCACACGCTTGGGTTTTCGCCGGTGCAACTGGCCTACCTGTTTGTCCTCTATGAGATCGCGGGCGTGGTCACCAACCTCAGCGCCGGGTGGATCGCCGCACGCTTTGGCCTGACCACGACGTTATATGCGGGCTTGGCGCTACAAGTGGCCGCGTTGGTCGCGCTGGCGCAGTTAAACCCCAGTTGGGCCGTCACCACATCGGTCATTTTTGTGATGGCGGTGCAAGGTGCATCGGGCGTGGCCAAAGACCTGTCAAAGATGAGCGCGAAATCAGCCGTCAAGGTGCTGGCCCCTGCGCAGGACGGGGGGTTGTTTCGGTGGGTCGCGGTGCTGACCGGGTCCAAGAACGCGGTAAAGGGCTTGGGCTTTTTGCTGGGGGCGGTGTTGCTGGGTTCCGTTGGGTTAAAACCGGCGGTTTTGGGCATGGCGGCGGTTTTGGCGGTGATCTTGGTGGTGATCGCCCGAACCATGCCACCGGGCCTGCCGCAGGGCCGCAAAGATGCCAAATTCCGCGAGGTATTGTCCAAAGACCGCAACATCAACTGGCTCAGCTTTGCGCGGGTGTTTTTGTTTGCCGCGCGCGATGTGTGGTTTGTTGTGGGCATCCCGGTCTATTTCTACGCGGTGCTGTCAGATGGCACAGACGCCGGCAACCGTGCCGCGTTTTTCACCATTGGCAGTTTTATGGCCCTGTGGATCATCCTTTACGGCGGTGTTCAGGCTGCGGCCCCCGCCCTGCTGCGCGCCAAACACCGCCCCTTGGGTGCGCTGGTGCGGGATGCGCGGCGCGGGGCGGTGGCCCTATGCACCGTGCCCGCAGCCCTCGCCGTTGCCAGCGCCCTGCCCATGGGTCCAGCCCCGTGGCTGACGGTCTGTCTGGTAGGCGGGTTGTTGGCGTTTGGCGCATTATTTGCGATCAATTCAGCGTTGCATTCATATTTGATCCTCGCCTTTTCGACCAAAGACCGAGTCACCATGGATGTGGGATTTTACTATATGGCCAACGCCGCCGGGCGGTTGGTGGGCACGGTCTTGTCGGGGGTGACCTACCAACTGGGCGGCCTGCCGCTTTGTCTGGGCACGGCGGCAGGTTTGATCGCGCTGAGCGCTTTTGGCGCGTCGCGATTACGCAGCTGACGGCCTGCGCCCCCCTTGCAACCGGGCCCCGGGTAGCAGAATGTGCGGCTATGAAATCGCCCGCCAAAACCCACCGTTTTTCAACCCGCCTGTACCGATGGGTCGTGATTGGCATGACGTTTGTTGCGACCACCGCTCAGGCCGACACGGTGACGGTATTCGCCGCTGCCAGCCTGCGCACCGCGCTCGACGATATCGCCGCTGCATTTTCTGCCAGCACAGACCACGAGGTGGTTATTTCATACGCAGGCACCTCTGTCTTGGCGCGGCAAATCGCGCAGGGGGCACCGGCAGATGTGGTGATTTCCGCCAGCACCGACTGGATGGATTGGTTGGCCGCGCAAAACGCGATCGTTGCCGACAGCCGCATCAACATTGCGGGCAATCGCATGGTGCTCATCGGCCACGGAGCCGCTGGCGCACCCGTGGCGCCCACCGCCACGGCGCTTGCGGAACGGTTGGGGCAAGACCGTATCGCGATGGCCTTGGTCGAGGCCGTCCCCGCCGGCATCTACGGCAAACACGCGTTTGAACACTTTGGCATCTGGGCGCAGATCGCCCCGCAGGTGGCACAAACCGACAATGTGCGCGCAGCACTTGCGTTGGTGGCAGTGGGTGCGGCGCCCTTTGGGGTCGTCTATGCCACCGATGCCGAAGCAGACCCACGCGTCACGGTGCTGGCCCAGTTTCCTGCAAATAGTCACGCAGCCATCACCTACCCCGCCGCGCGCGTGACAGGCCACGACACCCCGCCCGCACGCGCCTTTCTGCACCACCTTCAGACCAACGCCACCCAAGCCACCCTGCACCGCCACGGGTTTCGCCACCCCGCCGACACCCCATGACCGATTGGTTGGGCCCAGACGAATGGCGCGCCGTCGCACTGTCGCTCAAGGTGTCGCTTTGGGCCACGTTGATCAGCCTGCCATTGGGGGTGGGCGTGGCCTACGCCTTGGCCCGCGCAGAATTCCCCGGCAAACACCTGCTGAACGGGCTGGTGCATCTGCCGCTGATCTTGCCACCGGTCGTGACGGGGTATTTGCTGTTGGCCAGCTTTGGCCCGCAAACCGCAGTGGGCAGCGCGCTGCACAGCATAGGCTTAGACGTGGCATTTCGCTGGACGGGGGCGGCATTGGCGGCCGGTGTCATGGCGTTTCCGTTGATGGTGCGCGCAATCCGGTTGTCCATCGAGGCGGTCGACCCCAAGCTGGAACAGGCCGCCGCGACGCTGGGCGCATCCCGGATATGGGTGTTTGCGACCATCACCCTGCCGCTGATCTTGCCGGGCGTGATTGCGGGCGCGATCTTGGCGTTTGCCAAGGCCATGGGCGAATTCGGCGCGACCATCACGTTTGTGTCCAACATCCCCGGTCGAACGCAAACCGTGCCATCAGCGATCTACGCGTTCTTGCAAGTGCCGGGAGGCGAAACGGCGGCATGGCGGTTGGTCATTGTCTCTATCGTCGTCGCCATGAGCGCGCTGCTGCTGTCGGAATGGGTCGCACGGCGGGCCGCAGATAAAGTGCGTGGCGCGTGATGCTGTCGGTTTCTGTGCAGCACCGGTTTCGCGGGTTTGACCTAGACGTCGCGTTCGACGCCCCCGCCGGGGTGACGGTGCTGTTTGGTCGGTCGGGGGCCGGAAAATCAACGCTGATCAATGCGGTGGCGGGGCTGCTGCGCCCGGACGCGGGCCGTATTTCCAGCGACGACACCGTGCTATTGGACACCCAAACCGGGACCAACCTGCCCCCACACGCCCGCCGCGTTGGGTATATTTTCCAAGACGCGCGGCTGTTTCCACATATGACCGTACGGCAAAATCTGGCCTATGGCCGTTGGTTTGCGCCGAAATCCGCGCATCCTGCCGATATGGGCAAGATCGTCGAAATGTTGGGCATCGGGCCATTGTTGGGGCGGCGCCCCGATGGGCTTTCGGGCGGGGAAAAGCAACGCGTGGCCATCGGTCGGGCGTTGCTGTCACGGCCGCAGATTATTTTAGCCGACGAACCGCTGGCCGCCTTGGACGCACAACGTAAAGCCGACATCCTGCCCTATTTCGAACGGCTGCGCGATGACCTTGCGGTGCCGATGTTGTACGTCAGCCACGCCACCGCCGAAGTAGCGCGCATTGCCACGACCGTCGTCGCCCTGGAGGCAGGGCGCGTGGTGCGGCAAGGCGCAGCCCGCGATGTCCTGAGCGACCCTGCCGTGACCCCGTTGGGCGCACGCGCGGCGGGCGCATTGCTAGAGGCCCGCGTGCACGCGCACCATGATGACGGCCTTAGCACGTTGATATCGCAAGGTGTTCCATTGGTATTGCCCCGCGTCACCCAAACACCCGGCAGCCCGCTGCGGGTCTGGATCGAAGCGCAGGATGTGATGCTCGCGACCCAACGTCCCCACGCTATTTCAGCGTTGAATGTGTTGAAGGTCACGGTCAAAGATCTGCGGTTTGGGGCGGGGCCCGGTGTGTTGGTTCAGCTTGCCTTTGGCGATGCGGTGTTGCTGGCCCGTATCACGCGCCGGTCCGCGCAGGCGCTTGGGTTGGCGGCAGGCGCGCCTGTCTATGCGATCCTCAAGGCAGTGTCTGTGGCCCCGGATGCGATCGGCGATCATCCCCTTTAGCCCGCGCAGGCACCACCAAGACCGGGTGCCCGCACGATAGTTGCGCGCCCGGCGAAAGGTTCAAACAACCATAACGCGATCTCTTTGCAACTATTGCGTTATAATCTTGGCCTGCGCATAAACCGTTAACCACTTTTTATTGTCATTTCAGGCAGATCGCCTTAATTGCCACGTCATCTAGGGAAAAAAAGGGGGACTGCATGTCCGTGATCGAAGAAATCAAACAACTCGAAGCTCAAAAACAAAAGCTGCTCAGCCAAGCAAAATCCGAAGCGATGGCCAGCGCAACCAAAGCCGTGGCTGACCTGAAAACCCTTGGGTTTGAATACCACCTCGCCGAAGGCCCAAAGCCCAAAGCCAAGGCCGCTGCAGCCCCGAAAAAAGGCCCCAAGACACGGCGCGGCGGCATGCGCGATCTCGTTCTCAAGGCGGTTGCGGCCTCGGACGCTGGCATGGTGCGCAAGGAAATTTTCACCGCGCTCAACGTCACTGAAAAATCCGAAAAACAAGCGACGGCCAACGCGCTGGCTGCTTTGAAAAAATCGGGCGAATTGATCGCTGAGGGCCGGGTTTACAAAGCCACCTGACCCAACCGTCCCGAGGCTGGCAAGATCGGGGGTGCCCCGCTCGCGCCAGCCCGGTCTGTGCGCCTCAAAGAGGCAGGCGTTGGCGCACCAAGGTCGTCCAATATGACCCGCCCCATGCGATGACATCATCGTTGAAATCATATTCCGGGTGATGCAGCGCCGCAGAGGGGCCGTTGCCGACGTTGATCATCGCACCGGGCACTTCGTTGAGCATAAACGAAAAATCCTCACCACCCAAGGTCTGAGGCATATCCAGATGCACGTTTTCAACGCCCGCGACCTCTTGTGCGGCTTTGGCCGCCAGGCCGGTTTCGATCTCGTGATTGACGGTAACCGGGTAGTGGCGAATGTACTCTAACTGACCCGTCCCACCAAATGCCGCTGCGATGTGCGACACCATCCCGGTCAACCGGTCTTCGATCATATTGCGCGCATCTTCGTTCAGGGTGCGCACCGTGCCCGTCATCCGAACGTCCTGCGGAATAACGTTAAACGCATTGCCCGCTTCGATGGTGCACAACGATACCACCGCGGCATCTATCGGATCCAAGTTGCGCGACGTGATCGACTGCACGGCCTGCAACAATGCACCTGCCACAGGCAGCGGGTCGATCGTCTGATCGGGGCGCGCCGCGTGCCCGCCACGGCCGGTGATGGTGATCTTGATCTCATCGACCGACCCCATGATTGGGCCAGAATTGATGGTGAATTGCCCGACAGGCAGGTTGGGCCGGTTGTGCATGCCGTAAACTTCATCGCAGGGCCAGCGTTGAAACAGACCGTCTTGGATCATCGCGCGCGCGCCCGCACCGCCCTCTTCGGCGGGTTGGAAAATCACGATCACCGTCCCGTCAAACGCCCGACTGTCGGCCAAATGCCGCGCGGCCCCCAGCAACATCGCCGTATGCCCGTCGTGCCCACATGCGTGCATTTTACCCGGCACCTGCGAGGCCCACGGCTTGCCGGTTTCTTCTTCAATCGGCAAGGCATCCATGTCAGACCGCAACCCGATCATCCGACCAGACGCGGTGCTTTGGCCCCGGATCACGCCCACCACACCTGTGCGCCCGATGCCCTCGTGCACCTCATCAACGCCAGCGGCACGCAGCGCGTCCGCCACGTTTTGCGCCGTACGCTGCACGTCATATAAAAGTTCGGGGTTCATGTGCAGATCACGGCGAAACGCGGTGAGATCATCAACCAGTTTGGCGACCCAGTTTTCAACGGCCATTCAGACGTCCTTCTTCATACGGTAGCGAAAATCACAATGGCTCGCGCCTTTCATGATCGTCTGTGTGCGGGTCATTTCGATGTTTGGGTTATAGCCGATGCAAAAATCACCGTCCCGGTTACACGACAACAAATGCCCAATATCGCCCAGCCCCATGTCCCGGTACATTTCCGCATAGCGGCATTTGACGACGTTGAAATCCATCTTTTCCTCGGACATCTCTACCGGTTCGATCCGCAGCGCGTCTTCGCGGGTCCAGTTGGGTTGGATCGCGGCGAAATCCGTCAGATCGGGCGGGCGGCCAAGGTCTTGCGCCAACATCTGGCCCTGTTCAATCGCGGATTTTGAACAGGTCGTCCCGATCACGGCTTCGGCCTCTTCGCGGCCAGATCGTTCGGTGATGACATCCAACACATGCTTAAGCAACATCGCCTCGATCCGCCGCCGCAACAGGATCGGAATATCGTTGATCTCCATGCTGGCTGGGGTGTCGTCCTTTGGGGGCTGCGTCACGGGGTGTACTCCTTTTTGTCTTGTCGTTTTAACCACGCCAGATACGTCGGCGCGACCCGTTGTACGAGACCATGCGCCACAAAGGGCTGCGGGTCACTGATCGGCAGGGCAAGCTCTGCCTCTGGTTGGCCTGTCGCCGCGCGCGCCAATTCGCGCCCAAGCGACGTGCCAAGCGCCACGCCGCGCCCGTTGCACGCCACCCACGCCCAGCCATCCGGGCCGATCTTGTGCACACGGGGAAACCGGTCCCAGTTCATGCCGACATACCCCGACCAGACATGCGTCATCTGGGGCACGCCAAGCGCGGGAAATGCCTCTGCGAGGGTCCGGGCCGCCTTTTTGCGCACCCGGTTTTGCATGTCATACGACCCCATCACCGCGCCGCCCGTGATCAGCCGGTTGCGCGCGTCATACCGGAAAAACCGAAGATCGCCGCGCGTGTCAGACACCGCCTGACGGCCCGGTACGGTCTGGGCGCGCAGCGCGTCATCAATGGGCGGGGTCGCCATTTGCCAGCTGAGCACGGGCACAACAGATCGGGCGATGCGCCGAGCGAGGTGCCGCGTCAATTCACCAGTGTAGGCGTTTGTCGCCAAGATCAGCGCGCGCGCTTTTACCGTGCCGCCGCGTGTCTTGATCACCCATGTGCTGCCGACCCGATCATAAGATAGCACCGGGCTGTCTTCGTAGATCTGCGCGCCCAGATCTTGGGCCACCCGCGCCATTTCGCGGGCCAACGCCAGCGGGTTGATATGCCCCCCAGTGGGGTTGAACATACCGCCATGCCAAAACTGGGTGCCCAGAAGGTCAGCGGCCTGTGCGGCGGTTTTCAACTCCGCCGGGAACCCAAACCGCTGCCACGCCGCGACGCGTTTTTGCGACAGCGCAACGCGCCCCGGACTATGCGCAGGTTGGAACCAGCCGGCTTGTTCGGCCTCGGCCTGCATGTTGTAGCTGCGGACCAAATCAAACAACACCTGCGCCGAATTGCCGATCAGATCAACCATCCGGCGGCCCGCATCACCGTGGCGCGCGACCCAAGCGTCTGGTTCTGCCGATGTCAAAACAGGGATAACCTGGCCGTTGTTGCGCCCGGACGCGCCCCACCCTGCGGCTTTTGCCTCGATCACCGTGACGGCATGACCCCGGCGGCGTGTTTCGATGGCCGCAGACAGGCCGGTGAACCCCGCGCCAATCACCGCGACGTCGGTTTCCACCACACCAGACACCGGTGCCGTGGCCTGCCGCGCAGGCGCAGTTTCCGCCCATAGAGAGGGTGGAAACTGCGTGCTCATGACCCCGGTTGCCCCCCACAGGCAGCCGCCACTTCGGAAGGTAACCAGAACCAACGCAGGTCTTCTTCTGCCGCCGATAACGATGGGCAAGGCGTGGGTGTGAGCCGTGCCGCAGACTGCGCCAATTGTTGTGCCTCTGTCAGGCAGGTCGCGAAATCGGGCGCTGTTTCATCCGCAACTGTGCGGTTGTGCCAAAGGTCAGACAGGCTTGCGGGCCGCGCCGCCTGATAGCTGCGCGTCGCGCGCCAAACACCGTGCCCCGCGTCCAATTCATAAAGCGGCAACAGATCGAGCCCATAGACACCGATGAACGCAATCGCTTGGGCGATCTTATCCACGTCGTCTTCGTCGAAAAACCAATTCACCCCAAACCGCACCCAACCGGGGCGAAACACCGAATGCCCCGCCCGCACGACGGCCTCGTGGCGCGCGCTGGTTTGTGCGTCAATCCCAAGCAAGCTATGACCATACGGACCCGCACAGGAACACCCACCCCGCGCCTGTATCCCAAAGAGATCATTCAGCAACGCCACCACATAGTTATGGTGCAGAAATTTGCCCTTAACCCGCAGATTAAACGAAAAGATACCCAAACGCGGCACGTTGCTGGGGCCTAGCAGTTCAACCCCATCAATCGCGCGCAACGCCTCTTCCATGCGGCGCGTTAGCACGGTTTCGCGGGCCTCCACGCGGGCATCGTCCATGTCACGCTTGAGCTGCATCACCATACCTGCACGTATGTTGTCGACAATAGCAGGCGTGCCACCTTCTTCGCGGTCTTCAGGGTTCGGGATATACCGATGGCTGTCTTCGGTGACATAGCTGACGGTGCCGCCGCCAATCACGGTGGGGCGGTCAATATCCAACACGCCACGGTCCACGACCAAAACACCCGACGCCCCCGGCCCGCCCGCATATTTGTGTGGCGACAACACAGCCGCATCTATCCTATCGCCCGCGCCCGGTTGCGTTTCGGCCAGTCGGATCGGAATATACGGTGCGGCAGCGGCAAAATCGGCCACACACAGGCCGCCATACGCATGCATCAATTGCGCGATCCCGCGCAGATCCGTAAGCACCCCCGTCACATTGGACGCCGCTGAAAACGCACCGACCTTGACCGTGGCATCTGCGTGATGCGCAAGTTGGGTCTTGAGGGTTTCAAGACAAATGGCCCCCGCCGCGTTCAGCGGAATACGCACCAAGGTCGCGCCGCTTTCACGCCAAGGTAGATCGTTAGAATGGTGCTCGTACGGGCCCACAAACACAACGCCATCCGCCAGCCCCTGCACCGCCAACGCGCGCACCAATTTGTCGACGCCACCTGTCGCCCCGGCCCCGGCAAAGATCACCGCATGACCGTCATCGGCCCCCACCGCCGCGCGCACAGCTTCGCGCGCCATCTCTCGTAATTCGGTGGTGCGGCGCCCGACAAAGGACGTTTCGGTGTGGGTATTGCCGTAATATGGCAGCACATGCGTGCGGATCGCGTCTTCGATAAAGGCCAACGCGCGCCCCGAGGCTACATAGTCGGCATAGATCAACGCGCGCGGCCCAAACGGGCCCGGAATAGCCGCCCCTTCTCCGATCAAGGCGCCACGAATATCTTGGAATTCCAGTAACATATCTAGTCCTCAAGCCGCATCAATTTGCAGCGGTGGTGGGGTCCAATCGCGGCCCGGAATGGACGCAAGAAGGTTTTGCGTGTAGGGGTGTTGCGGGTTGGCAAAGACCTCGGACGTGGGGCCGGTTTCGACGATTTCGCCGGTTTGCATGACAATGATCCGGTCGCACAGCTGCGCCGCCACCCGCAGGTCATGGGTGACAAACAGCACCGCTAGGTTCAGCCGGTCGCGCAGCTGCGCCAGTAGTTTCAACACCTGCGCCTGCACCGACACATCCAACGCCGATACAGGTTCATCCGCGACAATGATCTTGGGCTCCATCGCCAGCGCCCGCGCGATGCCGATGCGTTGCCGTTGACCGCCCGAAAATTCATGCGGGAACCGATTGGCGGCGGCTGGCGACAGTTCCACCAGTTCGAGCAGTTTTTTGGCGTTTTCGCGCGCCAATGCCGGGTCTGTGCCATGCACAATCGGCCCCTGCGCAATCAGATCCATCACGCGTTTGCGCGGGTTCAACGAGGCCATCGGGTCTTGAAACACCATCTGAATGTTCTTGCGCATCGCACGTAGTTCTTTGGGCGAACAGGCCAGCAAATCTGTGCCGTCGACGTCCACGCGGCCCGCGTCGCATTCCAACAACCGCGTCACAATCCGCGATACGGTCGTCTTGCCCGACCCGCTTTCACCGACCACACCCAGCGTTTCGCCCTGATGCAGCTGAAACGTCAGATCCTTGACCGCCGTGACCGCGTTGCGCTTGCCACTCAGCAACCCACCGCGCGCGGCAAAGGTCTTTTTCAGCCCCGTCCCGCGCAACACAACCGGCGCCGTCGAGGCCGGTTTGAACGGTGGCGGCGTCAGCGATGGGACGGCCGCGATCAGCGCGCGGGTATAGGGGTGTTGCGGGTGGTTCAGCACCGCGTCTGTGCTGCCACTTTCGACCAGTTCACCACGGCACAGCACCGCGACTTTATCCGCAATTTCGGCCACGACACCAAAGTCATGGGTGATAAACAAAATGCCCGCGTCTTCTTGGTGCTGCAACTCGCGGATCAGCTTGAGGATCTGCATTTGCGTGGTCACATCCAGCGCTGTGGTGGGCTCATCCGCGATAATCAATTTGGGCGACAGCGCCAACGCCATGGCGATCATCACACGTTGCCGTTGCCCCCCAGAAATCTGGTGCGGGTAGGCATGGTAGGCCGACGCTGGGTCAGGGATATGCACACGTTCCAACATCTCGAGCGCGCGGGCTTTGCGGCCCGAACGCGACAGGTTGGTGTGCAGACGAAACACTTCATCCAGTTGCCAACCCACTGTTTTTTGCGGGTTCAGCGCGGTCATTGGTTCTTGGAAAATCATCGCAACGCCGACGCCGCGCAGCTTGCGCATCGTGCTTTCGGAGGCGCCGCGCAGCTCTTGCCCCATGAACCGGATCGTACCGCCAGTGACCCGCACATGTGGTTCCGGCAACAGCCCCATGACCGCCCCCGCACACAGCGACTTGCCCGACCCGCTTTCGCCCACAAGGCAGACGATCTCGCCGGGGGCTACGGTCAGATCCAAACCCGCGAGGGCCAGCGGGCGGTCCGCCCCTTTGGGAAGCGATATTTGCAAATCGCGCAGTTCAAGAACCGGATCAGGGTGTGTCATGACTTTTTCTGCCTTGGGTTTAACGCGTCATTCAGCCCCTCGCCCAACAGCGAAAACGACAAAACGGTCAGGATAATCGCAATGCCGGGGATGACGGCGCAGGACGGCGCCGTGCGCAACACGGCCCGCCCCTGCCCGATCATATTGCCCCAGCTTGCGTAATTGGGATCGCCGAGCGCCAAAAAGGCCAATGCGCTTTCCATCAGGATCGCCAAGGCCATGATCACCGAGGCATAAACCACAATGGGCGGCATCGCATTGGGCAAGATTTCACGAAAGATAATCGCGCGGTTGGACACCCCCAGATTGCGTGCCGCATCCACAAATTCGCGCTGTCTGAGCGACATGAATTCGGCACGCACCATACGCGCCGGTGCTGTCCAGCTGACGATGCCAATGGCGACGGTGATCCACTCGATCTTGGAGCCCATGATCGCCACCAACGCCAGCAGCAACACAAAATTAGGGATGGTCTGGAACGCTTCGGTAATACGCATCAGGACGTCATCGATCCACCCGCCGAAATACCCAGCAACGGCACCGATCACCACGCCAATGCTGATCGCGACCAGCGTAGCGACCACCCCGATCATCAACGATATGCGCGCGCCGTAAAACACCCCCGACAGCACATCGCGCCCCAATTGGTCTGTGCCCAGTGGCGTCTGCCAATCGGTGAACGGTGGGGTCAATGGCGTCCCGGCCCGGCGCAACGGGTCGTCGGGGTCCACCCACCCGGCCGTGAGCGCCATGATCACTACAATGGCAAACAGCACCAACCCCAAAACGGCAGCGCGGTTGCGCCGGTAGCGACGCCAAAACACCACATAACGGGGCGGTTCTGGCGGTGCGATATGTGTATCAGACAGGGTCATAGCAATTCGATCCGGCTATCGAGACGTGCATAAAGCAGGTCAGTCAGGAAATTCACCACGACAACAATGATCGAGCATAGGAATATAATGCCCATCAAGGTGTTCATGTCGCGTTGCACGACGGATTGATAGGCAAGCTGCCCCAACCCCGGCAGGGTAAAGATGGTTTCAACCACAATAGACCCACCCAACACGGTCGAGAATTGTAGGCCCAGCAACGTCACCACCGGCAACAAAGCGTTGCGCATAATGTGGTGCACCATCAGCCGCGTCTCGCGCGCGCCTTTGGCCCGTGCGGTGCGGACATAATCAAGGTCGGCGACTTCGATCACGGCGGCCCGCATCAGGCGCAGGTAGAACGCCAGATAGATCAGCGACAGCGCCGCAGTGGGCATCACCAAATGCCGCGCCAGGTCCCAGACGTGGTCCCAGCCGGTGTGAAAGGCCGCGATCGTTTTGATACCCCCCACCGGCAACCACCCAAGATGCACCGAAAAGATCAACATCAACATCAGTGACAAGAAAAAGGATGGGGTCGCATAAAACACCAGCCCCAGCACCGATATCAGGTTATCGGTAAGCGAATAGGCCCGCCGTGCGGCGATGGCCCCCAGCACGATCCCCAGACAAAAAGCGATGCTCAGCGATGTGGCCATCAACAGCAATGTGGTGCCCAGCCGGTCCATCAGGACCTCGGCAACGGGCTGTTCATAAACGAACGACCAGCCAAAATCGAAGGACGCCAGTTTTACCATATAGCGCCACAGCTGCACCAAAACTGGCTGGTCCAGGCCATATTCTATGCGCAAACGTTCGATAAAGGCGGCGTCGGCCCCGCCCATGTCACCCACCAACGCATCGACGGTGTCACCCGGCGCCAGTTTGAGCAGCAAAAACGTGGCGACCATGATCAACACCACCACCGGCACGGCCTGTAACAGCCGGCGCAGCGCGTAGATCACAATCGGGGGGAAAGTCAGTGCCATAGGTCGCGGATCCTTCGGGATCTGTACATTGGCGGGCGCGAAGGGTCCGCGCCCGCCGAAACGTTAGATTACTGTTCGAGCCACAGGTCATACCAGCTGGAGGAATTCCAACGTGGTGTGTTGTGGTGGTTTCGCAGCTTCTTTGACGTGATCGAGATAAACGGATGTTCGATCGCGAATATCACCGGCAGCTCGGCCATCGCGCGGGTTTGCAGCGTGTGGTACATCTGCGCACGGGCGTCGACATCAAGCTCGGATGCGGCATCGTCGATCATCTGGTCGATCTCATCGCTTTGCCAGCCAAATTGGTTGGTCCACGGCGTGCCGTTGGGCTGACCCGAACGCAACCAAACCATCGTCGACACAGCCGGGTCTGACCGGAACTGGTGCCAGCCATTGGCGGTATCAAAATCATGGTCGCGGTACACGCCCGTCAGGAACCCCGGTGCGTCATTGGTCAGGATCTCGACATCAATATCGATCTCCTTCATCGCCTGTGCGAAATACAGCGCCCAAAGTTGGGTATATTCGCCCCATGGCGCCGGACGGTGCCGCAGTTTAAACCGGGTCCCGTCGTCTTTGACGGGGTAGCCCGCCGCGTCCAACATCTGTTTGGCCAGCTCGGGATCATAGGCATAGGTGGGCACGTCATCGGTGTAGTTGACCCCACCCGCCGTCGGAACCGGGCCGCGGCCGGGCTTGGCGAACCCGCGCATGATGGTATCAATCGCATAGTCGATATCAAGCCCATGATACATCGCCTGCCGGACCTTCAGATCCGCCATGATCGGGTTGCGGTGGTTGAATTCCACGGTCGAATGGGCGACGTTATTTTCGTACCCTTGGGTGCCCACATCAAACCGGTCGTCTTGGCTCAGACGTTCGACGTCGGCCATCGATACACCGATAAAACCGGATTCGTGGATTTCGCCCGCCTCAAGTGCGGCCGCCGCTGCCGATTTATCCTTGATGAACCGCCACACAACCCTGTCCAGATAAGGGAACCCCTCGCGCCAATAGTCGTCGTTCTTGACGGCCATCACGTATTGCCCGCGCTCATATTCCGCGAACTTGAAGGGCCCCGTGCCCACTGGCGCCGTGTTGTGTTTGTTCTTGAGGATATCAGTACCCTCATACAGGTGCTTGGGCACCGGGTGGCCGAGGTCGGGCATCGCCGCGACAAACAGACCCAAAGGCATCGGTTTGGAATAGTTAAACACAGCCGTATGCGCATCCGTACACTCAACGCTTTCCAGATTGGCCTGAAGCGCGGATGAATAGTTCAGGTAGGCCTTCCACAGTTCCATCGCAGAAAACGCCACATCGTCACAGGTAAACGGCATGCCATCATGCCAATTCACACCCTCGCGCAGGGTAACTGTGATCTGGCTGCCATCCGCAGACCCGGACCAATCGGTGGCCAACACCGGTTCATAGCCGTCATAGCTTTTGTCGATCAGGGGCTCCATGATCTTGCCCGAAATGTTATAAACCCCGGTGGATGCCCGCAGCGCGGGGTTCAGGGTGCGCTGTTCTGAAATCATGTGCACGATGGCGGTTCCGCCGCGCTGGATCTCATCTTGGGCGCTGACGGACACCGCAGTGGCCCCAAACGCCCCCGCAGCGGCAATCATCAACCCCGCCTGTTTTAATGTGGTTTTCATTGTTGTTGTCTCCCGGTTGAAGTGTTGGGCCAGCCTGTCGCAGCCGGTGTCGCACCTGCCAGTCCGTCTCTAAGGTGCGGTTGTTCGTTGCGCTTGGTCAACATGAAATTCCATTTTTTATCACATAAACGAGAAAATTATCTACAATACCATCAATATTTAGTGTTACGATTTGAAAAATGGGCATTTCGCAAAGGAAAATGTATGCGCAGGTTGGCGTGTGTCACAGGTAACGTACGGGGAATCGGTGCGGCGGCACGCGGTTTTGCCGAACTAGGGCACCAAACCGCACGCGTCCAATGGCTCGTACCGCCATCACAGTCCGGTACAAAACCCGCCGTCTTTGCCCCACAGATGCCACCGCTTATCAAAGGAACACTCTATGCAGCATCCTGTTAAAGGTATTGATCATTGTTTTGCGCTGGTCGATGATCTCGACAGTGCCGCCGCGCAATATCGCGCGCTGGGGTTCACCGTGTCACCGCGCGGCCTGCATTCTGCATCCAAAGGGACCGCCAACCACACCATTATGTTCCCGGACGACTATTTCGAATTGCTGGGCGTTTTGGTGCCCACCGCAGCCAACGCTGCCCGCCGTGCCACATTGCAGACTATGAAACAGGGGTTGCATGCCATCGCCTGCCGGATCGCATCCGCGCCAGATGCGGCTGCTGCATTGGGCGCGATGGGCATCGCAACCCAAGGGCTGGGCAGTTTCTCGCGGCCCGTCGATTTGTCCGACGGCAGCACCGGGGTCGCTGCGTTTTCCACTGTGGCGTTCACCCCCGATGACACCCCACGGGGGATCGTGTTCATGTGCGCGCATGACACCCCCGAAACCGTATGGGTGCCCGATTTGCTATCGCATGAAAACACCGCCGCCGGGTTGGGTGCGGTTGTTGCCCTGTCCGATGACCCGGCCACTGATGCGGCTGGGTTTGCACGGCTGTGGGCCGATGGGTCTGTCACCGCGCAAGACGGCACCTACACCGTGCACACTGGCGTGCGTTCTGCGCCTTTGGTGCTGGCAGACGCAGATCACCTTGGCGCATATTACGCAGGGATAGATCTATCCGGCACCACCCGCGGCGCATTCACCGCATTGCGGATCAAGGTGCACGACCTCAGCGCTGTGGCCGCCTGTCTGACCCGCGCAGAAATCACCGCCACCGCCACACCCGCGGGCCTTGCCATAAGCCCCGAACACGCCGCCGGCGTTTTGATGGAGTTCATCCCGACATGACAGACCAACGCCCCCGCAAAACCGGCACCAAGCCGATCGAGAGCATCACATTTGACGCAACCGACCGCCGGATCCTTGAGATCTTGCAGCACGACAGCGACACCCCCATGCAGGTGATCTCCAAGACTGTTGGCCTGTCGACCAACCCCTGCTGGCGCCGGATCAAACGCATGGAAGAGGCCGGCGTCATCAAAAAGCGCGTGGCCTTGGTCGATCAGGACCGCGTGAACGTGCCCCTGACGGTGTTTATCGGTGTCAGCACCACACGCCATGGTATCGACTGGCTCGACCAGTTTCGCGCGCTGATCGACGAAATCCCCGAAATAATTGAGGCCTACAGGCTGACCGGTACAGTCGACTACATCCTCAAGGTCGTGGTGCCAGACATGCTATCCTACGACGCGGTTTATAAGACCATGATCCGCCGATTGGAGTTCAGTCAGGTCAATTCGATGATCGCCATGGAAGAGTTGAAATTCACGACAGCCATCCCCACAAACCACCTGTGACCAATACCGCGGCGCCATCATGCCGGTTTGGGGCTCCTATCGCGGACATATCAGAGCCCTGATGGTCAAGCGGGTCCGTGATCTAACGGCGTTTGTGAGGAGAATCAGTGCAGTTCACAAACGCCTTTGAGTAGCGCCTACGGCGGTGATAAGTGAGGCGATGCCCTGCCGGCGCGTTTAATCGAGACAGATGACAAAGCAGCTATTGTCGCCTATGAAAAAAGGGCCTCAGAGATAGAGCACTAAAGACTTTACCGTAGCCGAAAGTGCGGCCGACGCAACCACTCAGCCATACGTTCACGCGTGCTTCTTGCGCGCTTTCAGTGGCACGTCCGTGGGTTTCTTCGACAGATTTCCTGATGACGCGCCGTCCGAGGTTCCCTCATTCATAAGGGGAATCTGCGGTTTTGGAGTTCATAGTCTTCGTCGTCGGTTTGGACAAGCGCGTCGGGCGCGGAACCCTCAAATTGTTCAAGCGCAAGACCCTTGCCGGAAGTGGTTTGCAAAGCAAACTGTGGGAGGGCGCTTCAACGGGTATTTGGTTCTCCAGTGATGAGTGCGGTCGGACGTTGTTGTAGTCGTGGATAATTGGACCTGTCGCGGTTTGATACCGCTCTTTTGATAGCATTTACTGCACCAAAGGAGATTTACTATGGGACTGAAACGGACGGACGAATTCCGCCAGGATGCGGTGCGGATCGCGCTAACCAGTGGGCTTAGGCGCAAGCA